>CACKRO010000006.1 GCA_902602695.1 uncultured Alphaproteobacteria bacterium
TAAAATTTTCAGTTTTGTTTAGTTGGGTTTGATTTAGTATAACACCATTATTATCTATCACTCCAGATATTCCATTATTAGAAACACGAATAATTGGCTTATTAAATTCTGCAGCTCTGATTTTAGTCAGATAGAAATGTTGATAGGGGCCTAGATAATCACCAAACCAAAAATCATTTGTAATATTAACAATAAAATTACTTTTGTTATTAACTTTATTTAAAAGTTTCCAATAAAAAACAATTTCATAACAAATCACAGGTATAAAACTTATATTATTTTGTAAATTAATTACTCTTTCAATTTTACCTTTTGAAAAATTATTTGGACCGACAATGCTTTCTAAAAAAGTAAGTGAATTCCTTAATGGTAGAAATTCTCCAAAGGGAACAAGTATTTTTTTATCAAAGTAAGCAACACTTGTGGAATTAATACTTGTTAAACTATTATAGTATTTATTATTCTCATATCTTGTAGCTCCAATAATTAATGTTTGATTTTCTTTTAAAGAATCTTTTATAATTTTTAGTTCAAGATCATCTAAAAGATAAGGAAAATTATTTTCTCCAAAAATAAGAAGATCTGCGGTACTTTCATTAATGTGTTTAATTATTCTTTGAAGTTTTTTTTCGGCTGTCAAAGATTTGTCATTATTTTTAAAATTTAATTGAAAAATTTCCAAATTAATTGTTTTTATCTTAGAATTATTTTTTTCAGTATCAAAATTTGATATCAATAAACTAATTATTGGTAAAGCAATAAACAATGAAAGATAACGGAATTCTTTTTTAAAGTTTTCTTTAGTTAAAAAAATGAATGGTAAGCAGAATATCTGAATAATTAAATAACTTGAGAATAATGTTCCGAATGATTTTAGTGAAAAAAGTAAATATTCATTGCTGGATAATATTAACGAAAATGTAAACCAGGGAAACCCATATAAAAATACAGATATTATATATTCACTAGATGTGAACATAAATGGAATAAGAAAAATTATTGGAATATTTTTGCCTAATTTTAAAATTATTGTAAATATTGAACTTAAAATTACAGATAACAATATTATTAGTAACAAAAAAAATAAGTAAAAATTTTTAGTTTCTTCAAAAACAAAAAAGGGATTCTTAACCCAAAATAAATAACTAATAAAGAAGCCAAATCCAAAAATTGAGAATTTTTTAAAAATATTTAAATTACTTTGATTTTGTCTATTTGAATCTAATAACAAACATAAAGAAGGAAAAATGATAAAACCAAGTGGTAAGAAAAAATATGGAGGAAATAGAAGTGAGGTTAAAAGTCCTAAGATTAAATAAATTAAAATACTCAATTATTTTTATTTACTTCAACTATTTCAATTTTTCTATTATTTGATTTAACGATCTTGATTCTAAGTTCATCATTAAAATCTATTACCTCATTATTTTTTGGTATCCTATTTATTTTTTCATATACTAGACCGCCTACAGAGGATGTTTCATCATTTTCATTTCTTGAAATATTAATTGCAAAGAATTCTTCTAAATCTTCTACTCTATAACTAGCATCTACAGTTATTGAATTATCTGATTTCTTATAAACTAATTCTTCTTCATCTTCGGCATCATGTTCATCTTCTATTTCACCAACAATTTCTTCAACTAAATCTTCTATCGTAACCAATCCGTCTACACCTCCAACTCCATCAACGACGAGCCCTATATGAATCCTCGATGATCTCATTGTTTTTAGTAAGTCTAAAATTGGTGACTTTGGAGCAACATATAAAACATCTCTTATAATTTCACTCATTTGAAATGTATCTTGAGATGATTTAATAAAATCTTTTATATGGAAGAAGCCAATTACGTTATCAATATTTTTTTCATATACTGGAAATCTAGAATGCCCCTCCTCTTTAATGACTTCTAAAATTTCATTATAAGATTTCTCTTGATCTAGAGCTATTATTTCACTTCTTGGTATCATTAAATCTTCAACACTTTTTTCGTTCAAATTTACAATATTCTTAATTAGATTTTTCTCATTATTATCATTGATATCTTCAAGTCCTTTATCATCTTCATCATTGGCTATAAAATTTAATATATCTTCTTTTGTCGAATCATTAGATAGCAGTTTTTTAATTATCCAATTTTTCCAGCTTGATGATTTATCAGCGTTATTTGTACTCATTTAATTAAGTAAGGATTTTTTATTCCAAATAATCCTAAAATTTTTATCTCCTCTTTTTTCATTTTTTTAAAATCTAAATCTTTTCTATGATGATATCCATTTATATGCAATAAACTATGAATTAGTAAATGGTTAAAATGATCATATATGCTAACTTTGTTGCTACGTATAAATTTTTCAATAGTATCTATGGAAAAAAAAATATCACAATATAAAATTTTTCCAACATTTTTATTTGAATTCTTAGAAATAAAAGTAAGAACATCTGTATCTGTTTGTTTATTTTTATAGCTTTTATTAAGTTTTATCATTTTTGATTTATCTGTTAAAATTATATTTAATTCAAATCTATAATTTCTTTTAAAATAAGATCTCATCTTATTTATAGTGTTTTTTGTAATAGTCTTAATTTTGGGTACTCGCCTTGGCCATTTTTTTGATTCTGAAAAAAAATCAACTTTTATGTTTTTCATATGCATTAATTATTTTTTTTACTAAATCATGTCGGACAACATCCTTTTCTGTTAATTCAATAAAACCTATATCGTTAACTTTATTTAATTTTTTTAATGCATCCTTAAGCCCTGAGTCTTTTTCGCTTACAAGATCAATTTGTGTAATATCTCCTACAACCACCATTTGGCTATTTTTACCTAATCTAGTTAAAAACATTTTCATTTGTGTCTTTGTTGTATTTTGAGCTTCATCTAAAATTATAAAACAATCTTCAAGGGTTCTTCCTCTCATAAAGGCAATTGGCGCTATTTCTATTGTGTTGTTAAGTAATTTTTTTTCTACCTGTTCATAAGGTAACATTGAATATAAAGCATCATAGATAGGTCTCAAAAAAGGGTCTACTTTTTCTTTCAAATCTCCAGGAAGGAAGCCTAATTTTTCTCCAGCTTCAACAGCTGGTCTTGATAAAATTATTTTATTTACTTTGCCATCTTGCAATGCAGAAACTGCTTTGGCAACAGCCAAATAAGTTTTTCCTGTTCCAGCAGGACCAATAGCAAATGTTATATTTTTAGTATTTAGTAGTTGTAGATATTTATTTTGTATTTCAGTTCTTGGTATAATTTTTCTTTTTTTAGTTTGAATAAATAAATCCATCTGTTTGTCTGACTTAATATTCATAGATATTAAACTTTTATTATCTCTAATTCTATCCTCATCTATTACAGCACCATTTTGTGCTTCTTTAAATAAGTTAAGAATAGTTTTCTTAGTTTCAAAAATTGATTTTTTATTACCTGATATTTTGATTTTATTTCCACGGTATTGGATTTTAACTTGATTAATTTTTTCTATAAGAGATAAATTCCTATCATTGATTCCAAATAAGTTACTTAAAATTGTATTATCTTCTAATTCTAATTCTAAATTTTCGTTTTTATTTAATATATCTGACATTCAAGTGCAAAATTAGTTGAGTTTGTAATTTTAACATCCATAATTTGATTTAATAAATTTTTTTTCGAGTTAATAAATGTACTTTGATTGTAGATTGTACGACCTATAAATTGATCTTTGTGTCTTCCTATCTTTTCAAATAATACTTCCATTTTTTTATTAACAAATGATTTATTAAAATTTATTTGTTGTTGTGTGAGTAATGATTGTAATGCACTTAAGCGCGCTTTTTTGTCTGACAAACTAATGTTATCTTTATTTTGAGCAGGTGTTCCTGGTCTTGGACTATAAATGAATGAATAAGCAATAACAAAATTTACTTTTTCAATAAATTTCATTGTATCTTCAAAATCTTTGTCTGTTTCTTCTGGGAAACCGACAATAAAATCCGATGAAAGAGCAATATCAGGACGAACATTTCTAATTTTTTCAACTATTCTTAGATAATCATCAGCTGTGTGTTTTCTATTCATTTTTTTTAAAATTTTATCTGAGCCAGATTGAATAGGTAAGTGAAGAAAAGGCATAAGTTTTGAATTAGCAGCATGGGCATTTATGAGAGAGACTTTCATATCGATAGGATGCGATGTCATATATCTAATCCTCTTAATTTCTTCAATTTCACCTATCTTATTAATCAAATAAGCTAGATCTTTTGATTTTCCATCAGAGGCAGTACCATGATAGGCATTAACATTTTGACCTAATAAAATTATTTCTTTTATTCCATTTGATACATATTTTTTTGTTTCTTCTACTATATCATCAACTGGTCTAGAAAATTCAGGTCCTCTTGTATATGGCACTACACAAAAAGAACAAAACTTATCACACCCTTCTTGAATAGATAGAAATTCAGAAGATAAATTAGAAGAATTGAAAATTAAGTTTTTAAATTTTTCATTTTGCAAGAACTCACTATTTTCAATTTCGTCTACTTTATCAATCATATCAGGTAATTTGTGATATGACTGAGGTCCTACAACATAATCAACTGATGGAGATCTTTTTTTAATTTCAAGACCTTCGGCCTGAGCTACACAACCGGCAACAACTAATTTCATATTCTGCTTTTTATCTTTAATTTTTTTAACTCTACCAATATCAGAGTAGACTTTATCAACTGCCTTTTCTCTAATATGACAAGTATTTAAAACAGTTAGATCTGCCTTTGAAATATCATCAGTTATTTGATATCCTTTATTTGAAAACAAATCTTTAATACGATTGCTGTCATATACATTCATCTGACAACCATATGATTTTATATAAATATATTTATTACTCATAATTAATTTTTTTTATGAAGCATTTAGCATGAATGTTTTTGTCATTATACCTATAATAGTTATGTCTAAAATTTAAAAAAACAAAGTTGTTTTTTTGATAAAAACTAATTGCACCTACATTATCTTCAGCAACTTCAATAAAAATCTTTGAAAAATTAACATTATTTGTTTCAATATAATTTAATAACTTTGTTGCAATTTTTTTTCTTCTTAGATCTTTTGATACAAATAAAATATGCAGTTCAAAATCATATGCATTATCATTTTTAATAGTATCACCAATTAACACTCCTGCTAAGTTTTCAGCCTCATAGTAACCTATGGAGTAATTATTGTTTTTGCTAAATTGGCTTTCAATATTTTTTTTATTCCAGCCTATCATTTTGAAATAATTAAATTCATTACTATTATCATCTATAAACTTAATAATTGATGATAATTGTTCTTTATTAATAAAGCTAATTCTATTCAATTTAGTAATTGATTATTGGATATATAAATTGGTTTAATAATAATATTTTTTTTAAAAGTTAAATTGCTATAATTATTATAAAATTCCTCAAAAAAAGAAAACTTCATTTGTTCTAGTTCATTATTTTCATTAATTTTACTATTATTAAAAAGAATTAAATCAATATATTTGGGGATTGAATATTTATTATTTTCAATTTTAAAGTATTCCATTTTATTATCTTTAATCTTATAACATAAAAATTTCTGCTTGTTAGATGAGGTTATAAAAACTGCCAAATTTTTTCTAGAATGTTTTATTGAATTAAATTTTAAGATATCTTCAATAGATAATGGGTAATAGGGAATATTACGAGAAATCATTAGACCAGATATAAATGCTGACCCAACTCTTAAACTTGTATAAGACCCAGGACCAATTGTCGTTGAAATTTTTTTAAGATTTTTTGTTAAATTTAATCGTTTATCTATTTCTATATAGGATTGTATGATGTTATCACTCAACTTATCTGTTTCAGATTGAGTAATTTTCTGTTGTAATATTATTTTGTTGTCATCAATTACACAAAACTCTGGTATTGATGATATAATATCTAAAAATAATAACATATGAAATTATATAACTACATTCTATTGCTGTTTTTAAAAAGTATTTCTTTGACTTTTTTATTAGTAAGTGGCGCCTTTTCAAATGAAGTGAAGAATTCAGCAACAGTATTTATGTATCATAAATTTGGAGTTGCTAAATACCCTTCAACCAGTGTAACTATTGATCAACTTAATAGTCATATTGTAGAATTAACTAAGGAAAAATATACTATTAAGTCATTAGATTTTATTATTGATACAATTATTAATGATGGTGATCTTCCAGCAAATACTATTGGTATAAGTATAGATGACGCTGATAAGTCTTTTTTAGAAGTTGGATGGCCTTTATTTAAAAAAAATAATATTCCTGTAACATTATTTGTAACAACAGGGACAATTTCAAATAATAAAAAATATATTAACTGGGATCAAATAAGAAAACTTAAAGGAGAAGGTGTAGTAATTGGTGCACACTCTCATACACATGCTCACATGCCAGATATAAGTATTGAAGAAGTAAGAGATGAAATAGAAACATCTAATAAAATTTTCTTAAAAGAACTTGGGGAAATACCAACTTTATTTGCATTTCCTTATGGTGAGACAACAAATGAAATAATTGAATTAGTAAAAGAATTTAAATTTAAAGTTGCTTTTGGTCAGCATTCCGGAATAATTAATGAAACTTCTAACATGTATTATCTCCCAAGATTTTCATTAAATGAAAGATATGGTGAAATAGATAGAGTAAAATTTGCTGCATCCTCTAAAGGATTGGGTGTTTATGACTTTATACCTCAAAACCCAACGATTAAACAAAACCCGCCATTCATAGGTTTCTCTCTTCTTGATGATAAGAAAGTTCAATCTCTAGATTGTTTTATATTTGATAGTAAAGGTCAAGTTGATAGAGAAATTTATAAATTTAATGAAAGAATTGAAATAAGACTTTCAAGAGAGTTGAATCCTGGAAGATCAAGAATGAATTGTACGGTTAAAGATAGTGAAGGCAATTGGAGATGGTTTGGCCACCAATTCTATTTTTAATTAATAAGAAATATTTTTTTGATCAAAAATACTAAATTTATTACTTTTAATAACTTGTTTTATGGTTTTAATATAATTCTCATCTTCTGCGTAAGTACTTAATCTATCAACTAGCAAGTTAACATTTGAAAAATTATTTCTTGTTCTCATAATATTCCGAATATCTCGGAAATCTTCATAGGCATAATGGGAATTAATATTGTTAAAGTATGACTCAACGCTGTTATTGTAAGAATTGAAAGCTTTGATTAGATGAGTTTCACCATTTTCTCTTTCAAGTGGGATAACACCTTTAGTATTATCATAGGTATATTCACCAAATAATGCATTATATTCCTGAGCAAATCTAGATGAGCCCCAACCACTTTCAATTGCAGCTTGAGCTAAAACAATTGAGTTTGGAATCATTTCAACCCTTAAAAGAAGTTTATCAATAATTTCCATTTTATGTTCATTATCGAATTTAATTTTATATTTTTTTGATAATTTTCTTAATTTGTTTAGCTCAAAACTATTTAGTGAATTATTTTCAGTAAGATTCGAGCGTAGTATCATTAGATCATTTCTATTTGATAAAATTTTTTGATTTTCATTTATTATTAGCGGTAGAACTATTTTAACAAATTGTTGTTTTTGCTGATTTAAATGCTGAAAGTCTGTTTCAGATAAATTTGATACTAAATTAACTTTTTCAATTTTTTCAATATTAGAATATGATTTTGGATGTAACGGTTTAGTTTTAATATTTACTAAAAATTTATTTGATTTAAATTTATTAAGAACATCATTTTTTAAAATATCTTTTTCAGAATAAAGTTTATTAATTGTATATGAATCATAAGTCTTACAGTAGTTTAAAACAAGCTCATCTAAATCTGCATTTAGTTTATACTTTACATCTAGTGTTGGTGATTTCTCCTCAAAAGCAATAGTTGGAATTGAAACTACAAGTCCAATAATTATAAATGGATATAAAAAAAGTTTATGCATCAATTGGTCTTACTTCTTGGACCTCAGGAACATAATGCTTGAGCATATTTTCTATTCCCATTTTAAGTGTAGCAGTAGAACTTGGGCAACCAGAGCATGCACCTTGCATATGCAGGTAGACAACTCCGTCCTTAAAACTGTCATAAACAATATCACCACCATCCATTGCTACAGCTGGTCTAACCCTAGTATCTAGTAATTCTTTAATCTGCTTAACAATATCTGTATCATTTTCATCAACCTTCAGCGAAGTATCATCATTCTTTTTTGGATTATTAATCGTTACATCACCAGAGTTATAGTGATCCATTATAGATCCTAGAATTAATGGCTTCATAACTTGCCAGTCTAAAGATTGATTTTTTGTTATAGTAATAAAATCACTACCAAAAAATACGCCTTCCACACCCTCTAATTCAAATAAACGTTTCGCAAACGGGGAATTAGATCCTTCTTCAACATTCTGAAAAAAAGCTGTTCCTTCTTCCATCACAACTTTACCAGGAAGGAACTTTAACGTTTGCGGATTTGGTGTTTGTTCAGTTTGTATAAACATATGCTTTATATATAGTTATTAATATGTCTTTAGTATGAATTTTATAAAAAAAAATATTAAATTTGGGGAGTTTTTATGTCAAAAAACCAATAATTTCTTTTGTTTTTTGTAAAACAGGTTCTGCGACTGAAGTTGCATTATCTTTTCCGGCATTTAGAACAGAATCGATATACGAAATATCATTCATGAGTTTATTCATTTCACTCGTAATTGGCTCCAACTTTGAGACAGATAAATCAGCTAAATCCTTCTTAAAAATAGAGAATTCTTTTCCAGAATATTCATTAATGATAGTTTCAACTGAAGTATCTTTAAGTGAAGCAAATATGGATATTAAGTTCTCGGCTTCAGGTCTTTTTTGTAAATCAGTTTTATTTTCGGGTAGTGGTTCTGGATCTGTTTTTGCTTTTCTTATTTTTTGAACAATATTTTCTGCTGTATCAGTTAACATTATTCTCGAATAATCAGATGGATCAGACTTACTCATTTTTTTTTGACCCATCACGAAGGCTCATTACTCTTGTTGCTTCTCCAAATATCAATGGTTCGGGAATAGGAAATAAATCTGTCTTAAAATCATTATTAAATTTTTGCGCTATATCTCTGGTCAGTTCCAAGTGTTGTTTTTGATCATCTCCAACTGGTACGTGAGTGGCTAAATAAATTAAAATATCTGCGGCCATTAAAGTTGGATAGGAAAAAAGACCAACTGATACATTCTCACTATTCTTTCCCGCCTTATCTTTAAATTGTGTCATACGGTTTAACCAGCCCATTCGTGCAACACAATTAAATAACCATGCAAGCTGTGCATGTTGAGGAACTTGTGATTGAACAAAAATATTATTTTTCTTTGGATCAATGCCAGAGGCAATAAAGGCAGCTGTTACTTCTCTAGTTTTATCTGCTAATACTTTAGGATCTTGCCATACTGTGATTGCATGTAAATCAACAACACAAAAAAAACATTCATATTCTTTTTGAAGCGTAACAAAATTTTTTATCGCACCAAGATAATTTCCTAAATGAAGATCACCGGAAGGTTGTACTCCTGATAAAATTCTTTTAGTTGGCTTATCCATTTTATTTTTTTAAATATTCTCTTAATTGATTAATGGTTAAGACTTTTAACACAATTACTAAGGCAAAATAAATAATTATAGCTAAAAAGATCATTAGAAGTAAAAGACCTGAGTTTACCAATGCTGAATTCTCGATAATATTATTAAAGAGGGCTCCGTTTAATACATATATTCCTACAAACAATATGGTGGAGCTAACAAATATTTTGAATGAATTTTTAACTAAAATATCATCAAATTGGATGAGGTTTCTCATATATAAAAAGACATAGAGTAACAAAGCATTTATCCATGCACTAATAGCTGTTGCTAGTGCAATCCCCATTTCTCTCATCGATCCAATTAAAAGAAGTGATAATACAATATTACTAATCACACTGACAATAGATATATAGAGAGGTGTTTTGGTATCTTCTCTTGCAAAGAAACAGGAAACTAAAACTTTAATTATAATGTAAGCAGGTAGACCTAAGGCAAAGTAACTTAATACTTTAGAAGTATAAAAAGTATCTTCTTTTACAAATGCACCTCGCTCAAATAAAATTTGGATAATGGGTTCAGCTAAAATAAATAATCCTATGGCTGATGGTAAAGAAATTAATAATGAAAATTCAATAGATCTATTTTGAATATTATTTGTTGTGTCTAAATCTGATTGTTTAATGGCTTTTGATAAACTTGGTAAAAGAACAATACCAAGTGCTATTCCAAAAATAGCAAGTGGTAGTTGGTTAAGACGATCCGCGTAATAAATATGACTGATAGCACCAACAGGTAAAAAAGAAGCAATGATAGTTCCAATGACAATATTTAACTGAATAACACCTGAGCCAACAACACCTGGTAAAAATAATTTGAAAAACTTTTTTAACTTTTCGTTTAAAACTGGAAAGATAATACGTGGTCGATAAAAATTTAAAACCGCTCTGTATAAATATAAAAATTGTAAAACTCCTCCTATTAATACACCATACGATAATGCGTGACCTGCAGTAGTTACAAAAGGTGTTAAAAAGAATAATGACAGAATAAAACTTATATTTAAAATGGCAGGGGCAAATGCACCAGCCGCGAAACGTTCATGAACATTATTAATTGAAGCAAAGTGAGCAGCTAAGGAAATAAAAATAATATAGGGGAAAATTATTTTTCCAAAATGTACGGCAAGTTCATAAGCTTCTTTATGATCGGTAAAACCTGGTGCCAAAACTTGAATGATATAAGGCATCCCAAAGAAGAAAATGATTGTTAAAACGACCGTAGCAAAAAGTAACATTGAGGTCGTGTTCTCAACAAAGTCAGAAGCCTCGCGTTCATCTTTTGGATTGAGAACAACACCAGAGAAAACAGGGATTAATGCAGCGCTATATGCTCCTTCTGCTAGGACACGGCGAAAAAAATTAGGAATACGAAATGCTACGAAGAATGCGTCAGCAATTATTGTAGATCCAAGATATCTTGCTATTAATATGTCTCGAATAAAACCTAATACTCGACTTAAAAATGTATAAAAGCTGACAGTAAAGAATGATCTAAAAAGACTCTTCATAGGATAGTTTTATAGTTTGAATGGTGATTTGTATAAATGAATTTTAGGGCCTAATTATGCCCAAAGCTATAACCTGCAGATCTTACAGTTCTTATATAATCCTTTTTATTATTTGTATTCAGCACTTTTCTTAAACGTCTAACATGAACATCAACAGTTCTAGGCTCTACTAACGCATCATTTTTCCATACATGATTTAATAATTGTTCTCTTGAAAACACGCGTTCTATATTTTCTAAAAAAAATCTTAGAAGATTAAACTCTGTAGGACCAAGTTTAATTTCTTTATCTCCTCTAAACACTTTGTGGGTAGCAATATTTAGAGAAATATCACAAAATGTTATTTTTTCTTCTGCAAAAATTGGACGTGCTCTTTTAATAACTGCTTTAGCTCTTGCTAGTAACTCATTAATAGAAAAAGGTTTTGTAACATAATCGTCTGCACCCATTTCTAAACCTTGAATTCGATCATTCTCCTCACCGCGTGCAGTCAGCATAATTATGGGAATATTTTTAGTTTCTTTATTATTTCTAATTCGTTTACATAAATCAATTCCGGAAATTTTAGGTAACATCCAATCCAACAAAATTAATTCTGGAGGTTTATTAAAAATTTTATCTAGAGCAATCTCACCATCTAGTGCTGTATCAACAATATAACCTTCTTTAGTAAAATTATATTTTAATGGCTCAATCAAGGCTTCTTCATCCTCTACGATTAAAACTCTTAATCTCATTAACTATGAATACATATAATAAAAATGTTACAATATAATTACAAAATTTTAATATTTTCTTGTGAAGGAAAAAGGGCTGAGAATGTGCTTCCTATTCCGACCTTACTTTTAATATCTAATTCACCTTGATGTCTTTGAATTATATGCTTAACAATTGCTAACCCTAGACCTGTCCCTCCTTGCATTCTTGATCTATTTTTATCAACTCTATAAAAACGTTGCGTAATCCTGTTTATATACTTTTTTTCAATACCATCACCTTCATCTGTAATACTTATCTTAAGATAAAGCTTATCATTGTTTGTTTCTTCATCAAAATTGATAGTTATATTTGAATTTTCCTTACTATAATTAATTGCATTATCTAGTAAATTTATGAATACTTGCATCATAGCATCGTAATCAGCTTTAACATTTAACTTATCTGTATTTTTTATAATCCTTATTTTAATATTTTTTTTGTCTGCCTTATTATATAAATTATCAACTACACCTTGAACTAAGTCTGCAACATTAATACTTTCAAAATGAAGCTCTTTATCATCAGATTCTATTTTGCTCAGGGTTAATAAGTCCTCAACAAGCCTAGACATTCTCCATGCTTGCTTACCCATGCTTTCAAGGAATTTGATTTGTGCAGTTTTATCATTGTTGGCATTATTTTGAATTGTTTCAACTGAAGCAATTATTGAAGATAAAGGTGTCCTTAACTCATGACTTACATTTGCAATAAAGTCAGTTCTCATTTTTTCATAACCTCTTTTTAAACTTTCATCAGTGAAAAAAATTGTTAGTTCTTTCTTATCATTTTCTAAAAAAACCATATTAGCATCAAAAAAAGAATCTTGAAAATTAAGTGGTGTAAAATTTATGTTATTTTCTTTATTTGTAGCGAAGCTATTATCAATTTTTTCATTGAGTTCTTCTGACTCAATTATGTTATCAATTTTGATATTCTCTTTTAGAAAAATGAATTTTTTCTTTGCTTCATAGTTAAAGTATAAAACTTTTTTATTTTTTGCAATGGATATGCAAGCAAATGGGAGTTTGTCTAAAATTTTTGATATATTATTTTGCATTTCTTAACAAATATTACACTTATGTTACAGATTTGTTACAGAAGTATTATTTTTTTATCAAATCAATTAAATTATATTTCGAATCTAATTTTAAATAAATATATGATTTAAAAATGGAGTTAACCTTAATTTATACTATAATTGGTTTTGGACTTGCAGCATATTCTGTTATTGCAAACGACTCTGTTCAAACTCTCGGAACATTTATAGCTTCAAATCAACGCTTTAAATGGTACTGGTTAGCTACTGCTGGCTCTGCTGTATTAGCATTTACACTTATATATGGATGGAACATTAACGACGGTGATATTAGCTTTGGACGTTTAAATAAAATTCCATATCAAACTATTCAGTGGTACCACGCTGCGGCTCCATTAATTTTAGTACTTCTTACAAGAGGTGGAATTCCAGTATCCACTACTTTTTTAGTTTTATCTGCATTTGCATCAACAGTTGTATTAGAAAAAGTTCTGATGAAATCTGTAATTGGTTACGGATTAGCAGCAATGATAGCGTATATGGTTTGGATTGGTGTAAGTTATTTTATCAATGAAAAATTTGATAAAGTTCAAGATAAGCACAGAAGACTATGGGTAATAGCTCAATGGTGTACAACTGGTTTTCTTTGGTACACTTGGTTGAGCCATGATATTGCGAATATAGCTGTCTTCCTTCCTCGTGAACTTCCATTCAGTTTATTAATAGGAATCATTGCTCTATTAAGTGTTCTCTTATTTTATATCTTTTGGGATAGAGGCGGACGTATTCAACGAGTTGTCTATTCAAAAACTGGAACACGTTATACTCGATCAGCTACTATAATTGATTTTGTTTATGCAGTCATTCTACTCTACTTTAAGCAATACAATGATATTCCAATGTCAACTACATGGGTCTTTGTTGGTTTATTATGTGGAAGAGAACTTGCGATTTCTACAATGAACAAAGATTACAAACTTCGTTATGTCTTTCCATTAATTGGAAAAGATTTTCTAAAAATGATTTTTGGATTAACAGTATCTGTTGGAATTGTTTTATCAATTCATTATGTTTTGATACCAAACGGTTTTTAAAGTTTACCTTTTTTCTTTTTGAGTTCTTTTTTTAATTTAGGCCAATCATTATCACTTAAAATATAACCAACACAATTACTAGAACCACACTTACAAATGTGATCCACAAAATCTGTATCAAAAGGATAACCATAGTTATAAAAAAGCTCAGCTCCTTTTTTTATTCGTTTAATAGAAGAAATCCAAATTTCATTATCTATGATGTCCACTTCACAATTAGGATTACATGAGTGGTTAATAAATTTTGCAAAATTATAATCGACATCACCGTCTATGTCGTATCTTTTATTTAGCTCAAAAACGTAAACCATGCCGTTATTTTTATCTTTTTTAGCTTTTCGAATTTGTTTATCAGCTCTTTTGTCTCCCTCTTTTTTTGTGACTTTATCGCCTATATACTGAATAACTTTTGAGCCTTTTTTGATGTCATTTTTGGCAAATAAACCGGAACCGTGAAGGGGAGATTTTTTTTTAAACCAAATTTTCTTCGTCATACTGTTATTTTTATACAATACATGCATATATTAATAAGTTGTATTATAAAATGTTACTTTTATGTATAAGGGCAATTATCTGATTAATGAAATTTGAAAATAATAAAAAATTTTACCGCACAATTTGGATTTCGGATACCCATCTAGGAACTAGTGGTTGTAAAAGCAACATGCTTTTAGAATTCTTAGATGAAACAGATTCAGAATATCTATTTTTAGTAGGCGACATTGTTGATGGATGGCGCATGCGTAAGAAAATGTATTGGCCTCAAGAACATAATGACGTTGTTCAAAAAGTTTTAAAGAAAGCGAAAAATGGAACTAAGGTAGTACTTATCCCAGGAAATCATGATGAAGTATTAAAAGATTTTACAAATTTTTCCTTTGGAGAAATTTCAATCAAAAATGAAGATACGCATCAATTAGCTGATGGAAGGAAAGTACTTATTACACACGGAGATGAATTTGATGCCGTGATCATTAATGCTAGGTGGTTAGCTAAAGTTGGATCAGCGCTTTATGAATATTTATTAAAGTTAAACAATGTATTTAATTTTATTCGACGAAAGATGGGCTTATCTTACTGGTCACTGTCTCAATATTTAAAAAAGAAAACAAAGCATGCAACCAACTTTATTGGTAACTTTGAGTTTGCTGTATCTGACAGAGCGAGAAGAGAAAATGCCGATGTTGTTGTGTGCGGGCATATACATAGACCTGAAATAAAGGAATTAAATGGTGTTCTCTATTGTAATGATGGTGACTGGATTGAAAGTTGTACAGCACTCGTTGAAGATGAAATTGGAAATTTATCAATTCTTAATTGGCCTGAAGAAAGAGAAAAATTAAAATTAATTTCTTTTGAAGAAAGACGAAAAATAAAAGAGGATGCAGCCTAAAAAAATCGCGTTAATTAGTGATGCGTGGGTTCCTCAGGTAAATGGCGTAGTTACGACATTTCAAAGCGTTATACCTATTCTAGAAAAGAAAGGTTTTGAAATTAAAATATTACATCCTGAGATGTTTAATAATTTTAGTTATCCTTGGTACAAAGAAATAAAAATTTCTTACAATACTAAAAAAATTACTGAAAAATTTTTTAAAGAATTTAATCCAGATATTGTTCATATAATGACTGAAGGGCCAGTAGGTTTTGCTGGTCGTAAGTACTGTCTTAAAAATAAACTACAATACACTTCTTCCTTTCACACCCGTTTTCCTGACTACATTAAGCAAAGAGCTTTTATCCCAAAGAGATTTACATACTCCATATTAAGAAGACTACATAGTGATTCAGAAAGAGTTCTTGTTCCATCAGTTTCAATGCTAAATGAGTTAAAAAAATATAATTTTAAAAATTTAGTAGTTTGGAATAGAGGTGTTGATACAGAATTATTTAATCCAAATAAAAGAGACACAAACAGTAAAGATAGACAACTGACTTATGTTGGTAGAGTAGCAATTGAAAAAAATATTGAAAAATTTTTAGAACTTAAAGGAAATTATAATAAAACTGTTGTGGGTGATGGTCCTGAATTACAAAAATATATTAATAAATATCCTGAAATAAATTTTGTCGGTGTAAAAACTGGAGATGAACTAGCGAAATATTATGCAAACGCAGATGTATTTGTCTTTCCTTCTAAAACAGATACTTTAGGAAATGTAATACTTGAAGCATTGGCTAGTGGAACACCAATTGCTGCATATCCAGTAACCGGACCCATAGATGTGTTAACAGATGAAAAGATTAACACTTTAGATAATGACTTGTTACAATCAGTTAAGAAGGCACTTAAAATAAAAAGAGTTGATTGTAGAAATTTTACTCTTAAATTAACTTGGGACAAATGTGCGAATGAATTTTTAGAATTCATGGTAAAAGTTTAGTTATTTAGGGTAATTTTATAGTGACATTTTCTTTAAGACAAAAAATACTAGCAGAATTTATTGGGACATATTTTCTTGTACTAACAGTTGTAGGTAGTGGAATTATGGGAGAGTTAATGTCAAATGACCTTGGTATAATATTACTAGGAAACACTATCGCAACAGGTGCCATTTTATATGTAATTATTTCTATGTTTATTAATATCTCAGGAGCGTACTTTAATCCTGCTGTTGTATTAAGTGATATTATCCAAAAAAATATTCCTATTAATTACGGAATAATTTTTATATTTACTCAGATTATTGCTGGTATATTTGGTTGTTTAACTGCAAATTGGTATTTTGAATATCCTATAATTGATTGGTCACTCAATGAAAGAGTTGGTGTATTTAAATTCTTTTCAGAAATAATTGCAACTGTTGGATTATTATTAACTATTTTTATATTAAAAGAGGTAAGCAAGGAAAGAATAGCTATTGGTGTAGCTCTATTTATTACCGCAGGATATTGGTTTACTTCATCAACAAGTTTTGCAAATCCAGCAGTAACTATAGGAAGAATGTTTACAGATAGTTTTAGTGGAATAAGTCCATCAAGTGTTCTAGGTTTTATTTTAGCTCAGATTATTGGCGCTATTATTGCAACAATAGTTGTTAAATTGTTTTTTAATAAATAGCTCAGCATTAGTTTTAAAATAAATCTTTTAAATTTTTTAATTTATTAAAAATTGAATCTCTTACTTCTCTAAATTTATCTAATTGGTTTGAACTAAAATGATCTGATGCCGGATCATCAAATGGAATTGAAAGTATCTGAGCTTTAGAATTTAAAACTGGACATACTTCTTCCTTACAAAGCGTAAAAACAGTATTTAATTCATCTCTGAATTTGTTATCTAAACTTTCAAAATCTTTTGAATAATGTTTTGATATATCAATATCGATTTCACCCATAACCAGTATAGCATTGGGATTAACCTCTTTGGGCACTGATCCTGCACTTTGAATAATACAATTAGGATATAATTTTTTTGCAATTCCTTCAGCCATTTGACTTCTTGCTGAATTAGCAACACACATAAAAAGAATATTTTTATTTTTCATGAAAGCAAATAAATATATCCAAAAATAAATAGTGGAAGTTGTAAACCAAAGTTTGTAAGAAGAGCTCTATCTTTTGTCATATAGCCAACAATTGACCAACCAACAGCTCCTGTGCCATGAATAATTATGTTAATTGGATAGGCATTTAAATTGGTTAATAATATTCCCGATAAAATTAACGCGGTGCTAAACCACTTAATTCTATTAATTGATATATCTGTCATAAATCTCCTATTTTGTGAAAATTTTCATTAATACATGTAGCCTAAAGATAAAGATATTAATCAAATTGTAACGAATTTTTAACATTTCTTTATTTTTTTTTGAAAAGTTCTATAAGCACGCCATGTTTGGACTAAAAAGTGCATCTTTATTTGGTGATACCAAGAAACTTGAGAGAGAAATTGATGAATTTGTCGATATTGTCTCTGAAGTAGGTTTGGTATTTAAATCGATAGTTCCTACTTATCTCAACCATTCCGCCAACGGTAAATTTGAAGAAATGGTTGAAAAAGTTAAAGAAATGGAAAGTAAGGCCGACAAAATTACGAAAGATGTTGAGCATACTCTTTATGAAGAAACACTAATCCCAGATGCAAGAAGTGATGTGTTACGACTTCTAGAACACATCGACGAATTAATTGGAATGTACCAAGGGAATTGTTATCACTTCTCTATTCAAAAACCTAATTTTCCAAAAGAGTTTCATCAAGATTTAATTGAGTTAACAGAGACTGTTGTAAATTGTGTTGAATCACTTTGTTTGACTGTCCGATCATTTTTTAGAGATATTAAATCTGTTAGAGATAATGCTCATAAAGTAACTTTTTATGAAAAAGAATCTGATATAAAATTTAGTTCTCTTGCAAGAAGAATTTTTGATTCTGAATTACCTCTAGATCAAAAAATGCATCTTCGATATTTTGTAGAGAAGATTGATCGTATTTGTGATCAAGCAGAAGACATAGCTGACGAGGTTCAAATTTACGCTATTAAACGTTCCGTTTAATTTTCAATGGACATTACAATTCTAATTTTTTTATTTGGTGGTCTTTTTTTAGGTTGGTCACTTGGTGCAAATGATGCAGCAAATGTTTTTGGAACTGCAGTTGGAACACGAATGGTTAGTTTCACAAGTGCAGCAATAATTTGTAGTGTCTTTGTTATTCTAGGTGCAATTATTAGCGGAGCAGGTACAACAGAAACTTTAGGAAAGTTAGGTGCTATTAATGCATTGCCTGGTGCTTTTGCAGCATGTGTTGCTGCAGGAATATCTGTATATTTAATGACCAAAGTTGGCTTGCCTGTTTCAACAACGCAAGCGATTGTTGGAGCAATTGTTGGTTGGAATTTATACACGGGATCTTCAACTAACATTCAGGTTCTTGTTACTATTTTAGCAACGTGGATACTCTGCCCTATTATTGCAGGAGTTACTGCAATGGGTTTATTTACTTTTACAAAAAGATTTATTCTCAATAGAAAGTTACATATTCTCAGATTAGATGCATATACAAGAACAGCCTTGTTGCTAGCTGGTGCATTTGGTGCTTATAGTTTAGGAGCTAATAACATAGCTAATGTCATGGGAGTATTTGTTCCTATATCTCCTTTCACGGATATTAATATTTCTAACCTTTTTATTTTTTCTTCCAAAGAACAATTATTCTTACTTGGTGGTTTAGCGATAGCTGTAGGTGTTTTTACGTATTCAAAAAAGGTAATGTATACTGTCGGTAATGATTTATTAAAAATGTCTCCAGTTGCAGCATTTATCGTAGTTGTATCACATTCAATTGTTTTATTTTTATTTGCATCACAAGGGATTAGTGATTTTTTACAATCAATAAATCTTCCTTCCATTCCGCTTGTTCCTGTTTCTAGTTCTCAAGCTGTAGTTGGCGGGGTAATTGGAATTGGTCTTTTAAAAGGTGGTAAGGAAGTACAATGGTCTATTGCTGGCAGAATATCTTTGGGATGGGTAATGTTACCAATTATTGCTGCTATTGTTTCTTTAATCGTTTTATTTGTTTTAGAGAATATTTTTAATTTACAAGTATCGTTTTAATTTACAGCTCTATAAGCAAAAATAAAATTTTCTTGCTCTTTAGATTCTATGGCGCCCTTTCGTCTTTCACGGACCAAATCAATTGCCTCTTGTTTATTGTAATTAAATTCAACAAGTAAAATAGCTGCAATCGTTCCAGCTCTTCCTTTTCCTCCACGGCAATGTAAAACTAAATTTTTTCCATCTATCAATTCGTTCTTTAATAAAACTTTGGTTGTCTCCCATTTATATTTAAAATCTTTATCTGGTGCTCCCATGTCATAGATAGGTAAGTGGTACCAATGTAATTTATGTTCATAAATACTTTTGACAAATAAAGTTTTATCACACAATTTTTCAAATTCACTATCTTCAACAAAGGAAGTGATTGAGCTACAATTATTGTTTTTAAAAAGATTAAGTTCTTCATTAAAAATTGAATCTTCAAAGGTTCCTTCTTTGTTAAGTCCTGGAAAAGAAGTTAATATTATTTTTCCTGAAAAAGATTTTGATTCAATAAAATCGTAATTGCTAAATTGCATTTAAGACTGATTAGCTAAAAAAGACTTTCTTGCTTCTTCTAAATAAGGACGAAAATGCTCTACATCGGGTGTTTTTTTATCTAAAATTTTAGCTAAATCATCAAATCGTCTTAACTCCACAGCTTCATCCATTAACGGTTTGCTAATAAACTCATCTGCTTCGTCTTTTGTAAAAGGACCACCTTGAACTTTTAAAGAAAGTTTTGAAGCTTCGGATAAACTTTCGTAATACCCTTCTTCAACACTAGATAAATATCTTTTTGAATCAACATGTGCCCTAATTGGTAAAATAACATCTTCGCCAAAATATTTTTTTAAGAAATCTGCACCTAAATTTTCATGATGACCGTCTTTACCTTCATGAATAGGATCGCCATCTTCGTAAATGAGATGTCCAACATCATGAAGTAAAGCTGCAGCAATTGTGGATCCGGGTAATTTATGTTGTTCCGCTAATTCAGCACACTGAAGAGCGTGTTCTAATTGGGTCACATCCTCATTGCCATACTGAATATCCGCACCTTTAGTTTTTAAAAGGTTTAACAAATAATCGACGATATTTTCTTTCATTCTAATATTTAATTAACTTATTAGAGAATAATTTCAATTCCAAGTTTAATAGGATTGAACAATTTTATAATAATATCTATTAAGATAGAAATTAAATGGATAAAAAATTACTTACCCCAGGTCCTTTAACAACCTCTATGACTACAAAAGAAGCGATGCTTCATGACTGGGGTTCAAGAGATAAAAAATTTATTGATCTTAACTCATCTATTAGAGAGTCACTGGTAAAATTAATAGATGGTGAAGATAATTATCAATGTGTACCGATGCAAGGTAGTGGAACATTTGCCGTTGAGTCAATGGTCAGCTCACTTACTTCTAAAAATTCTAAAATATTAATCCTTATTAATGGTGCGTATGGGCAACGAATGAAAAAAATGTGCACTTACCTAAATAGAGATTTTATAGAGTATGAAGTTGCTGAACATGAAGTTCACGAATTAAGTAGAATTGAAGAATTAATTGATACGAATGATTTAACTCATATTTTCGCCGTATATTGTGAGACAACTTCAGGGATTTTAAATCCAATTGAAGAAATTGCAGATTTAGCAGAGTCAAAAAAAATCTCTTTATTTATAGATGCTATGAGTGCTTTTGGAGCTTTGCCTCTTAGCGCAAAAAAAGTAACCTTTGACGCCGTTGCTGCCTCTTCAAATAAATGTTTAGAGGGTGTTCCAGGTGTTGGTTTTATTTTAGTAAAAAATGATGTCATTCAAAATGCAAAAGGAAATAGTCATTCCTTAAGTCTTGATTTGTATGATCAATGGCAGGCAATGGAAAAAAATAAACAATGGCGATTTACACCTCCTACCCATGTATTAGCAGCTTTTAATCAAGCTATAAAAGAACATGAGAAAGAAGGAGGGGTTCAAGGAAGACATGCACGATATAAAAAAAATTGTGAGATTATATGTGTAGGGATGAAAGAATTGGGTTTTGAACAACTACTTCCAGATAATTTACAAGCACCTATAATTATTACCTTTAAGCAGCCAAATGATTCGAGTTTTAATTTTGATAAATTTTATAATGCGTTGAGTGACAAAGATTTTTTAATTTATCCAGGTAAATTAACGGTAGCAGAAACCTTTAGAATTGGTTGTATTGGTAATTTAAATGAAAATGATATGCATGATACTATAGGAGCTGTTAAAGAAGTAATTCAAGAATTAGCACTCGAAATAAATTAACTTAATGACACAAGAAATTGAAATTCCATTAATTCAAGCGACCAATGAAAATCTTCAAGGGTATGGTTATCTTATTGATTCATTTGAAAAAAGTGAAATAGAAATTGTTACATGGCCAAAACAAGGTTGGAGAGAAATTGAAGAGGGGACAGGAAATGAAGGTGGAACAACAGAAGGTTCTTTTGATACGTGGTGGCAAGGAGATACACTTTATGGGCAAAATAATGCGGTAGAACATAAAAGTGATTACGAAATTGATGGAAAATATATTCTTGGATATTCAACTAATCCTGACAATGAATTACAGAAACAAAACTACAATCATCCAGATAAAATTTATTTATGGCACGCCAACTATCATCCAGATGGTGGTCAACTTTTTTTTCCTAAAGAGAACAAGCCTTTTATATGTCCATTAGCATTACCAACTGATGATATAAAATTAGAAAATTTTAAAGCATTTTACTGTGATGGTTCTAAGGGTCTTTATATCCATCCAAACATATGGCACGAAGGTGTTTTCCCAGTCTCTGAAAAGCAATCTTTTGACGGAAAACAGGGAAAAGTTCATGCAAGAGTAAGCATTGATTTAAAAGAAGAGTTTAATAAATATATCTATTTTAAAACTCAAATTTAATTAGTACTAATTAATTTAAACTATGAAAATTATTCATTTATCTGATCCACATATTTATACTGATAAAATACATGGTATTGATCCAGTAGATAGATTCAAAAAAGCATTAGATCATATTATAATAAATCATAGCGATGCTGATCTTTTTGCAATTACAGGAGATATTACTGATCTAGGAGATAAAGAATCATATCAATTATTTATAGAGATAATTAAAGAAAAAAAATTACCTCAAAAATTAAATCCTCAACTTATTATTGGTAACCATGACAACCGAGAGGAATTTAAAATTAACTTCCCTTCAGTGGAAACAGATAACAATGGTTTTGTTCAATATTTTATCGACAGAGAGGATAAGAGATTTATTTTTATCGATACAAATTTAATCAATACACATGCAGGTCATTATTGTGAGGATAGACAAGAATGGTTCACAAAAATATTAAATGAAACATCTGAAGATAAAAAGATTTATGTTTTTATGCACCATAATCCTCTTGCTTTGGTAAAGGATGAAAGTGATGGAATAGGGTTAAAACAAAAAGAAGAGTTTAAGAAAATTATATTTAGCAATAAAGAAAAAATTAAGCATATTTTCTTTGGCCATCAACATATTACAAGTTCTGGTTCATATGGCGGTATTACTTTTTCCTCTCCAAGAAGTACTTGGTCTCCTCTGATACCTAACTTTTCAAATGAATATCGTTTAGGAACGGCTAATACAGATACAAATTATAATATTGCAATAATTCGATCAGATGCTTTAGTTATTCATACGGAAGATTTTTTAAAAACAAATATAAATTGGTTTGAATAAAAAATAATTATTTTTTTTCTATTACAAAAATTTCATTATTAAAATAAAGTCCCTTATTTTTAGTAACTACGTTTTGAACGATTTTTTCATAGTTTTTAGATTTTTCTATTTTTATTACTTTATCATCATCCATTTGATTGACATATATGGATGCATTCCAAGCAGAAAAGACTAATGATGTAGCTATACCGCCACTAATTTCTGTTGGTAGCGCTCTTAATTTACACTTAATAATTCTTTTTTCTCCAAAAGATAAACTTCTTAATAAGTTTTTATCTAAGTTCTTCTTAAGATAGGAAATAATACTATTCCCAAGAGAAGGAAAAGGGTTCTCTTTTGGCCAAATTTTACGGATTATTTCATTAGCAGGATCTTTTCCTGAAGCATGAATAGTTAATAATTTCCCTTTTGGTTTTAAGGCTTTAATCATTGGTTCGATGACATATTTTGATTTTTTTTCTGCTGAAATTCTTGACCGATAAGGCTGTGATGCAATTATAAGATCAAATTTATTATCTGATTTTTTTTTGGTAGGTATTAATTCATTAACATTAAATTCTTGATCTTCCCTGTAGATAACCATCACTGAAGGCTCTTTATAAGTATGGTTACCTGATTTTTTATTAATTTCTATATTCCATTTTTTTTCTAAAAAATCATTTTGTTTTCTTAACTGTTGAGCAAATTCTAGAGAGGTGTCACCTTTTAATTTTATAATATTCCAATTAATTTTTTTCTGTTTAACTTCATTTTTTGATTTTAGGTTGGCGGCTTCAGCATAGTGTAAATTTGAAATGACAAAAACAGTATTCTTATGCTCAACAAACCTATCAGGTAATTTTTCTAAACCTAATCTTACATCTTCAATACTTATTTCTTTTGTACAAACTAATAAAGGAATATTAGGCAGAGCCTCGTGGCACTGACGCATAACATTCATAAGTAAAGAACCATCACCCATACCAGCATCAAATATTTTTATTCCTGGTTTTTGTGGTTTAATTTTATTTACGTGAGGACGTATCGCATCTGCTATTTGATTTTTTTCATTTGTGGTCGTTACAAACAATAAGTATTTTTGTCTGTTATCATAAAATCTAAAATTTTTTTTCATTACTAATAAAAGTCCATTAATTTAGAAAAGGATGTAAAGGTTTTTTTATTACCAATAAAGTTTTTACCCCGTTCTTCTAAAAAAGCTTCATCTACTATATTATTCCAATCTTGAACAGGAACTTTTATTTCATTTAATATAAAGATATTGTTGTAATCTATTTTTTACCAGGGCAAAGAAAATGTCTTAACGTTGGTAAAGCTTTTCATTGCTTCAATTACACCCTCTTTATACCCCAAGCCTGAATCCTTAATTCCACCAAATGGGGACATCTCAATTCTGTATCCAGGAACTTCCCAAATATTTACAGTTCCAACATTTAGACCTTGGATATATTTTTTAGCTCTCATAAAGTTATTTGTACATACACCAGATGATAATCCAAATGCTGTTGAATTAGAAATCTTCAACACAGAGTCATCGTCATTTGGTACACGGATGATCGGAATAACTGGACCAAAAGTTTCTTCTAAAACTAATTCACTTTTAGGATCGACATTGTCTACTACTATAGGGGGCAACAATGCACCATTTCTTCCAGGATGATATAAAATTTTAGCACCGTCTTCTTCAGCCATAGAAACTCTTTTATCAAAAAGTTCTGCAGCTTCAGCATTAACAACTGTACCTAAATCTGTTTCCATGTTCATAGGATCACCAAATTTAATTTTCTTAGCACGCTCGAGGGCCAATTCAACAAACTGATCTGCTATCGACTCTTGAACTAATATTCTTTTAACAGCTGTACAACGTTGTCCAGAGTTTTTTGTAGCTCCGGTTACAGCTAGCTCAACAGCTTTTTTAAGATCATCAGAATCTAAATCATTTAAAATAATTAATGGATCATTTCCACCAAGTTCAAGAACTGTTCTTTTGTATCCAGCTTGTTCAGCAATTAATTTTCCCACACCAACACTGCCTGTAAAAGTAATTAGATCGATATTTGGATTTTTAATCATTTCCGATCCAATATCTTGAGGCCATCCAGTCACAACTGAAAACATTTCTGGTGGTAAGCCAGCTTCGTATAAAACATCAGCAAGAACCATTACTGTTAAGGGAGTTAATTCTGTCTGCTTACACACTGTACAATTATTAGTTGCAATCGAAGGCGCAATTTTGTGGGCTACCATATTTAACGGGTGGTTAAATGGAGTGATTGCTGAAATAGCTGTTAATGGCTCTCTTATGGTAAATATTTTTCTCGCTTTTCCATGTGGAGTTAAATCACAAGAAAAAATTTCTCCATCATCAAGAATACAAAGTTGTGCCGTTAAAGTAAATACATCAAATGCCCTTCCAACTTCGTATAAAGAATCTTGTTTTGAGATACCAAGTTCTAAAGTAATAATATCTGAGATTTCGTCTTTCCTTTTTACTAGTACTTCTGCTGCAGTTTGAAGAATTTTTTGTCTCTCATATCTAGTAAGTTTTGGCTGGTAATTTGCAGCAATATCAAAAGCCTTCCTAGCATGCTCTGCAGTACCGGCTGGAACCGTTCCGATTACTTCACCAGTGAAGGGGTACTCAACATTTATTGTTTTATCTGAAGTAACTTTTTCTCCAGCTATACGCATTGCTTCATTAATCATTTTTTTGTGCATCATAGGGCTCCATTAATTGCATAGTAAAATGCATCATAGTTATATAATTGTTTACTAGGATCTAAGTTTTGTAATTTTAAGTTTGATATGAATGGAACTTCTCTTTCATGGAGTCCGCCATGTGAACGTAAAGGTTCATTTAATCCAGAAAGATTGTGCTTATCTTCAGATGAACCAATAGTCATAAATTCTGAAGACATACATATTATATCCCCCATTCTGTCAGGAGGTAAATTATAAGTAGAGCATCCTTCTTCTTTTGTTAAAACAACTTCTATATCTTTTATTTCTTTGATAGCATTTACAACTGAATCTACCTTGCTCTTGTCTTCCAAATAAATTGTTGCAAAAGAACCAAGTGAACCATGATGAACAACATATGGATCTGTAATTGGTAGAATAACTTTAGCCATGTTTGGTTCAAATTTTTTATCTAAATAATCTTGTAAGAATATTGCATTTGGGGAACCATCTTCTTTTGATTTTGGTTTCATACCATGATCTGCTGTGATGATTATAGAAACATTCTCTTTATTTAAAAGACCAATATATTTATCAAACATTGCATAAAATTTATTGGCCGTTTCATTTCCCGGTGCATATTTGTGCTGTATATAATCCGTTGTCGATAAATACATAATATTTGGTTTAAATTCTTCAAGAAGTTTTACACCTGCAGCCATTACAAACTCTGAAAGTCCTTCAGAATATACTTCTGGGACTGGCATCCCTAACCAATCGTTTACGTTATCTATACCATTGAGATCTTTTGTTGCTTGATCAGATTTTTCAGCAGAAAAACATATAGCGCGATCATCATCAAAAGTTAAACCATTACCCAATAAAGTTCTTAATTTATCCTTGGCGGTAACAAGAGCAATCTTAGATCCTAATTTATAAAATTTTTCAAAAATTGTCGGCGCTCGCATATATTTTGGATCATTCATCATTACTTCTTCACCAGTTTCAGGCGTATAAAAAAAATTTCCACATATACCGTGAACAGCACTTGGTTGCCCTGTTACTATAGAAATATTGTTTGGATTTGTAAAACTTGGAATAGCACTGTGAACAAGAAGGTTTTCTCCAGTTGCAATTAATTTATCAAGATTAGGAGTAAGATTTGATTTGGATGCTTCTTCAAGATACTCTTTTTGACTACCATCAAGGCAGATCACAATTGCAGTTTTTGAGAAAGTACTTGGATATTTTCTTTTATTAACTTCTAGATTATCGGACACAATTTAAACTATATATAAAATTAATTTATAGTTATATGGACTTTAAACTCAATACTAATTCGAATATTTTTATTAAAATTGAAATAAATCTAAACAAATAGATTTAAGATATTCTCAAATTTAATGAATTTTGAACAATATAAACAACATTTTTAAAAGTGTTGACTTTAGTAATTAAAATATTGGTTCCCTCTTATTACTTTACTGCTTTTAAAATCTTACAACAACGATTTAATGAAGGAATTATTTTGACAGGCATGAAGTAAATTCTTATCTACTAATTACATTGTCAATAAATTTTATTTTTATCTTAATTCTTGTTTCTGCTCTATGTCATGCAGTTTGGAGTGCTATAATAAAATCAAGTAAGAACCCTTTATCGTTAATGGGTATAACGTCTGTCTTAGAGGTTACTATTTTTTTACCTTTAACATTTACTGTTCCGTTTCCAACTTTAGAGGTTTGGTATTTTTTAATTGCAACCGTTATCATTCATGTTTTTTATAGATTGAATGTAATTTATTCTTATAGGTACGGTGACCTATCCTACATCTATCCGATCTCTAGGGGAAGTTCATGTTTATTTGTTGCTATCATTAGTATTTTGTTTTTAAGTTCTGATATTAGTGTTGCTGGCTTTGTTGGAATATTGATTGTTTGTATTGGTTTATTTTTAATTTCATATTCGAGAAGTTTATCTTTTAACTTTAGAGGTTTTGCTCTTGCAATTTCAACTGCTATTTTAATTACTTCATATACTTTAGTTGACGGAGTTGGGGTTAGGCTTTCGGAAAACGGTTTTTCGTATATTTATTGGCTCTTCACTCTCAATGGTATTCCTTTATTAGTTATAGGTTTAATTTCTAAGAATGGATTGCGAAAAACAGAAACGTATAATTTTAGTTCTGGTATAGTAGCGGGAATATTCGCAACAAGCAGTTATGCGATAGTTGTTTGGAGCATGCAATTTATAGAAATAGCTTATGTCTCTAGTATTAGAGAAATAAGCATTGTGTTTGCTGCAATAATTGGAATGGTTTTCTTGTTTGAGAAGAATGCAAAATCTCGAATAATACCTTCTATTTTAATAGTAAGTGGTATTTCGGTTGTTTATTTTCAAATTCTTTAGTTAAAAAACATAGACATTTTGGGTTAAAATTTTATATGAGTTTTATGGCAGATGATATTGTTGAGGTTGATCCTAAAACTGAAACTATCTCTTGCGATGGTGGTGAAGATGGTTTAGGACATCCCGCAGTTTATTATACCTTTAATAATGAGAATAAAATTGTTTGTGGTTATTGTGGTAAAATATTTATAAGAAAAGAAGAGTAAAAATGTACAAAGAATCCTGGGGTCTAAAAAGAATTTGTCCAATGTGTAGTAAACAATACTATGACTTAGGAAGAACAGAGCTTGAGTGCCCTGAGTGTGGTAAACAAATTGAAGTTACTACTATGACTAGACCAAGACGTGGAAGAAAACCAGGAAGTACAAATGCTGCTCCCCTGACAAACCCAATTCCTCAAAAACCAAAAGAAAAAGATGATGATCTTGATATTGATAGTTTGGATGTAGATAATAATGAAGATAATCTTGAGGATGATACTGTTTTACTAGAAGACGAAACAGAAATTGATCCAGTTGCTGAAGGTATTAAGCCTAAAGATGACGGCGAAGAAGAATACTAATATTTTTCAATAAAATTTAGAAAATGTTTAAGGTACTACAAAACACTTGGGCCCTTTTTTTTGGGTTCGCTTTAATTAGTCTTGGTCACGGTTTGCAAGGAACATTAATTGGAGTGCGTTCGGTTCTTGAGGGTTTTAGTTTTGTATCTTCTGGGCTAATCATAGCGGGTTATTATGTTGGCTACTTAACTGGTGCTTTAACTATTCCAACATTATTAAGAAGAGTTGGGCATATAAGAGTGTTTGCTGCTTTGGCATCTCTTGCTTCCATTGCTATATTATTACACTCGGTATTTGTTCATCCTTATTCATGGATGTTTATTCGTATTTTAACGGGTATGAGTCTTGCTGGTATATACGTAATAATGGAAAGTTGGTTAAATGAAAAATCAACTAACGAAACTCGTGGGCAATTACTTTCTATATATATGATTTTTACATTTGTATTTGTTGGAGCTGGACAGTTTTTATTAAACTTAAGTGATCCGGCTAAAGTTGATTTATTTATTTTGGTATCAATTTTATTATCATTTGCTTTACTACCAATTTTATTATCTAAAACAGACCAACCAAATACAGAGAGTCCTAAATATTTTTCTTTAAGAGAATTTTACAATGTTTCTCCTCTAGGCTTTGTTGGTGCTTTAGCAACGGGATTGTCTCATAGCGCAGTGTTTGGTTATGGTGCTATCTACGCTTCTTCTATTAATCTCAGCTTATTTGAAATATCGTTGTACATGACAATCATAACTTCTGCTGGAGCTTTATCACAATGGCCGATTGGTTATTTATCAGATAGATTAGATAGGCGTATTATCTTAATTGGTGTTTCCTTTATGGCATCTGGTTTAAGTTTATTCTTTGTTTTTGCAAACTTTATGCCACTCACTTTATTCTTCATTATTACCTTCTTTTTCTCCATAGCTTGTTTACCAATGTATTCTTTAGCGGTAGCGCACACAAATGATTTTCTTCAGCCTAATGAGATAGTGTCAGCAAGTGCTACTTTTGGAATACTTATAGGAATTGGATCAATTATAGGTCCATTGCTTGTTTCAGGTTTTATGGAAATTGTAGGAGCGGCTGGATTTTATATTTATTTATTTTTTATACACGGACTACTAGGTCTTTTTGGTTTGTATAGGATGACACAAAGAATGAAACCTCGAGATCTAGAATCTCTATACAATCCTTTACCACGGAATATTAGTCCCGCAGGTATGGAAATGAATCCAGTTACTGAGCCAACTGAGGACGAATAAGTCTTTTAAATATTCTGTGAAGTAACAATAGCAAAATTATTCCCATATAAATAACTGGTTCTGTTTTATCTGCACGCACTAAAACATAAAAATGTAAACTAGCTAAAATAGCAACTGGATAAATTAAATAATGAATTTTCTTCCATAATTTAAAACCCAGTTTTTTAATCATTTTATTTGTTGATGTGCTTGCGAGTGGAATCAAGAATAGAAAACTAATAAATCCAAAAGTAATAAAAGGTCTTTTAATAATATCTTGAATAATGAATTGCATATCTAAAAAATGATCTAAAACAATATACGTAGAGAAATGTAAACAAACATAATAGAAAGCAAAAAGACCGATCATTCTTCTTAAAATAACTATCGATTTTATTGCCTTAATATTTGATAAAGTAGTAATCATAAGCGTTACTATTATTAATCTAAGGGCCATAAGGCCCAACTCATCCATTAGTTTTTCAATTGGATTAACACCAAGATTGCCAGTAAGAAATTGATATACCCATAGCAAACTTGGAAATAAAATTAATAAAAATAAGATTGGTTTACTTCTGTTAAAATTTTTTGTCGAAAACATTCATTAATAAAATTTAGTTAGATCTAAATCTTTATAAAGGTGAGCAACTTCTTTTTCATACCCATTAAACATTAGTGTTTCTCTTCTTTTAAACTCTCCAATTCTTCTCTCTGTTCCTTGACTCCATCTTGGATGGTTAACAGTAGGATTAACATTCGCATAAAATCCATATTCCCAAGGAGCTAAGGTTTCCCAAGATGTTTCAGGTTGTTGGTCTAAAAATCTTATTTCAACAATTGATTTAATTGATTTAAATCCATATTTCCAAGGAACTACAAGTCTCATTGGAGCACCATTTTGATTTGGCATTTCATGGCCATACAATCCAGTTGCTAAAATTGTTAATGGATTCATTGCTTCATCCATTCGAAGCCCTTCTCTATAAGGCCAATTTATTGTTCGTTTCTTTTGTCCTGGCATTTCCTCCGGCCTGAAGACAGTTACAAACTGAACATACTTTGCTGAACTTAAAGGTTCAGCCATTTTGATAAGCTCAGATAATTGAAATCCTTGCCAAGGAATAACCATGGACCAAGCTTCAACACACCTCAATCTATAAACTCTATCTTCAATTGTAACTTTTGATAAAATTTTTTCTAAGTCAATTGTCATAGGTTTTTTTACAAGACCATCTATTTTTACTGACCAAGGCTTTGGTTTAAAATCACCAGAATTTAAATGCGGATGTTTTTTGTGAGTACCAAATTCATAGAAATTATTATACGTTGTAATTTCTTCATAAGAATTAACTTTATCATTCTCATTCATAAATTGATTATAAATTGAAGGATCAGTATTGTGTTTTGCTAAAACTGAACTTGATACCGTTGCTAGTAGAGCACTAGCAAATGATCCTTGAATAAACTTGCGTCTATTTAAGTAGGTTTTATAGGGTGTAATTTCAGATCCTAAAATTTTCATAATTTAAATATATATTAATAAATTTAAAATTGTAGCTATGATAAGAACATCTTTATCAAATCCATATAAATTGCTAGGGTAAATCTATGAAAAAATTTCTACTCTTAATAATAGGTATAGTCTTACTTTCCTTACCTATCAAAATATCATTTGCTGAACAAGTACATGGTATTTCAATGCATGGCACACCAAAGTATGCCAGTGATTTTGAAAATTTGGATTATGTAAATCCTGATGCACCAAAAGGTGGTACAGTTAAATTTGGATCATATGGATCTTTTGATAATCTTAATAGAGTAGCTTTCAAAGGGTCAAAAGCTGCAGGATTAGGGTATGTTAATGACACTCTAATGAGAAGAGTTTGGGATGAAGCATTCTCTCTTTATGGTTTAATTGCCAAAACAGTTGAGTTACCTGAAGATAGATCTTTTATAACATTTTATTTGAACCCAAATGCTACCTTTCATGATGGATCACCAATTACTAGAGATGATGTATTATTTAGTTTAGAAACTTTTCAAACTAAAGGTACGCCTAATCAGAAAAAAACTTATGGAAAAGTAGTTCAAACTGAAATGGTTGGAAACAGCGGAATAAAAATGATTTTTGAAAATAATGAGGATAAAGAACTTCCACTCATCATTGCAGGTTTCCTACCTATTATTCCAAAAAAGTTTTATGAAAACTTGGATGTAACAAAAACTTTTTTAGATATTCCTCTTGGAAGTGGTCCTTATCAAATTGATAGTCTCGATCCAGGGCGACAAATTAAATACAAACGCGTAGAAAATTACTGGGCTAAAGATTTGCCAGTAAACAAAGGTCTCTATAACTTTGATGCTATTATTTATGATTATTATAAGGACTCTAATGTTTTGGTTGAAGCGTTTAAGGTTGGTGAATATGATTTTAGAAGAGAGTACAATGTTAAACGTTGGTTAACAGAATATGATTTTAAGGCAGTTAATTCTGGAGAGGTAATCCTTGAAGAAATGAATAATGATAGACCAGTTGGAATGAATGGTCTTGTCATGAATACTAGACGGGACATATTTAATAATAGAAACGTGCGCCTAGCACTCAGTTATGCTTATGATCATGAGTGGATTAATAAAACAATTTATCAAAATGCTTATGTAAGAACGGATAGTTATTTTGATAATTCACCTTTAGCTTCCTCCGGTTTACCTTCAAAAGAAGAATTAGAATTATTAGATGTGTGGAAAGATCAAATTCCATCAGAAGTATTTACAGAAACATTTACTCCTCCAACAACTGATGGAAGTGGAAATGATCGTAAAAATTTATTGAAAGCAAAAGAGATTCTTGAAAAAGAGGGATGGATAGTTGAAAATGGAAGGCTGATCAAAGATGGGCAAGAATTTAAATTTGAATTTTTAATTGTCAGTCCTTCAGATGAAAAAATAGCTTTAGCCTATCAAAGTAATTTAAAAAAACTTGGAATTACTATGGATGTCAGAACAGTTGATTCATCACAGTATCAAGAACGTCTTTTAAGTTATGATTTTGATATGATTAAAAGATACTGGGGAGTCAGTCTAAGTCCTGGAAACGAACAACAATTTTATTGGGGCTCTGAGGTAGGAAAAAAAGATGGAAGTAGAAATTATCCCGGAATTGATAATCCTGCAGTTGATGCATTAATTGAAAAACTAATAAATGCCTCAAATAGACAAGAGCTTACTACTGCAATTCACGCTCTTGATAGAGTTTTATTATGGGGTCACTATGTTGTTCCACTCTATCATAGTAACAAAGATCGAATTGCTTATTGGGATTTTTTTGAGTATCCCGATGAAATTCCACTTTACGGGATAGTAATTGAATCTTGGTGGATTAATAAAGATAAACAATAAATTTACATACATTTTCTATGAGTCATACAAGAGCAAATATTATGATGCTTATTGCATCACTTATATGGGGAACAGCATTTGTTAGTCAGACGACTGGAATGGGTGCCATTGGACCATTTACTTTTAGTTTTGGTAGATTTTTCTTTGCTTTTTTAACTGTGATCCCCTTTGCTATTTACCTGGAACAAAAAAATGTTTCAAAAATTTTACAGGATAGAAAAAAAATTTATCTCTGTATTGCAACAGGAATTTTTCTGTTTGGTGGTATGGGTCTACAACAATATGCGCTTCAAAAATCATTAATATCGAATGCAGCTTTTCTAAGTACTCTGTATGTTCCATTTGTTGGAATCATTTCAAGATTTATAATTAAAAAACAAGTTCACTGGATTATATGGGTTGCAATATTACTCTGTTTGTATGGCTCTTATCTGTTGTCTTCAAATCAATCAGTTGACATACAACAATCTGATAGTCTTTTATTTATAGCGGCCTTGTTTTTTGCTTTGCATATTATTTGTATTGATATTTTTATGAAGGAACTCAATAGTCCTTTTTTGTTTGGTAGCATTCAATACTTTATAGTTTTCATATTATCTATGATTTTAGCTTTCTGGTGGGAAGAACCAAAATTATCAAATATGCAAATTGAATGGTTTGAAATTTTATATACAGGAATTTTCTCTGCAGGAATTGGTTATACATTACAAATAATAGCTCAACAAAAAGCTAATCCTGCACCAGCTGCAATTATATTATCAATGGAATCTGTATTTGCAGCAATTGCAGGATGGATACTTTTAAATCAAATCTTAGACACACAAAAAATACTGGGATGCCTTGCAATATTTATTGGAGTCATTATAGTACAACTTGTACCAATAATAATTAAACAAAAATGAGTGAAAAATTAGACGTAGTAGGAATTGGAAACGCAATGGTTGATGCGATTATTCCATCCAATCAAGGCGAAATTGAAAAACATGAAATCAATAGAGATTCAATGAATCTTATTGATGAAGGTTTAAAAAATAATTTACATGATAGTTATTCAATCAGAGAAATGGCAGGTGGCGGATCACTTGGTAATTCTATGTTTGGCATTACATCATTTGGTGGCAATGGAAGCTTTATTGGAAAAATAAAAAATGATGAAATTGGTATTTATCTTCAAAAAGATATGGTTCGCGAAGGATTAAAATTTCCTTTAGGTTTTACATCACCTGATATTTCAACAGGTTGTTGTACAATTTTTGTAGAAGAAGATGGAACAAGAACGATGTGTACCTTTTTGGGCGCGGGAACATTGATTGGCCCTGAAGATATCAAAGAGGATGATATTAAAAATCATAAGATTGCTTATTTAGAAGGATATTTGTGGGATAATGAAAATGCGAAAAAAGCTATGAAAAAAATGGTGGATATTTGCAAAGCTGATAATCAAAAAATTGCCTTTACTCTTTCAGATCTTTTTTGTGTTGATAGACACCGTGACTCTTTTAAAGAATTAATAACAGAGAATGTTGATATTTTATTTGCCAATGAAGATGAAATCAAAGCTATGGCAGAAACGGATAGTTTTGATGAAGGTTTAGAATATGCAAAATCGTTAAATATTGTTGCAGCCATTACTAAAGGAAGTAGTGGATCAGTGATTGTATCTGGAAGTGAAGTAATTGAAGTTTCGGCAAAAAAAGTAGAAAAGGTTATTGATACAACTGGTGCAGGAGATTTATTTGCAGCTGGCTTTTTGTTTGGTTATTCAAAAGATAAGAGCATGGAGGAATGCGGAAGCTATGCCTCGATTGCTGCAGCAGAAATTATTTCGCACTACGGTGCAAGACCTTTAGTAAAACTATCTAGCTTAATTTAGATAATAATTTATTTTTATTTTCTTCATCACAAAAAGAATACTTAATGGCGTTATGAGTAAGTGATGTAAGTTCTTTTTCATTCAAGCCTAATTCTTCCATAACTTTGTATTCACCTTGAATAGTAGCATTAAAAAATGGAGGGTCATCTGAATTAACAGTGACTTTTACACCTTGATCAAATAATTTTTTAACTGGATGACTTTCATAATCTTCATAAATCTTTGTAGCGATATTACTCGTTGGACAAGTTTCAAGAATAATATCTTTTTCAATAATCTCTTTTACAAGATCTGGATCTTCAATTGATCTTACACCGTGACCTAATCTAGTCGGGTGTAGTAAATTTATGGCATTACGAATATTTTCTGGACCGTCCCATTCACCAGCATGAACAGAAATAGGGAAGTTATTCTCTTTCAGCATATCGAATGTTTTTACAAATAGATTTGGAGGAAAATGTAACTCATCACCGGCTAAACCAAAACCAACTAAGCATGAATGTGGATTATCAAGGACTTCTTTAGCTGTGTTCTGAACAGACTCTGGTCCAAGATGTCTAATACCATTCATTATATATCGAGACACAATACCAAAATCCTCTTCAGCTTTTTTAGAAGCTTCGTAAACTCCTTCAATAAATGAATGATATGTCATGCCCTTTGCTTTGGCGTGAGTTGATGAAATCATCGCTTCAACATAGAGGACATTGTTGGCAGCGCATTCTTTTAAATACTCATACGTTAATTCAAAATAATCTTCAGGTGTATGAATAACAGAAGTGACAATGTCGTACTTTTTTATAAAATCATAAAAATCATCCCATTGGTATGCATATTTTGATCCAAACATTTCTTCTGGTATTTCATGATTGTTGCGCATAGCAAATTTTTTACAAAGGTCTGATGTAATGGTAGCTTCAAGATGAACATGAATTTCTGCTTTTTTAACTGTATTAAAAATTTTCATATAATTGAAATTACCTATATAATAAATTAGTGGAAACAAAAACAAATAGAAGAAATTTTATTGTTGGAGCAAGCTGCTCATTATGTGGATCTGTGTTTTTACCATCTTGCACACAAGTACCGCTAACAAATAGGAGTCAGTTGAATTTGTATGATAGCAACCTCCCCATAATTTTAATGGGTGGAGGTATCCTTGGCACACCAAAGATTTATCCCAATGAAAGATCTCTAAATCAAGAAGTTGAAAAAACATATTCAAGATTTTTATCTAAAGCTAAAGAAGATAAAATTCTTTTAGATAACACAGATGAATCAAAAAAAATTGAAGAAATAGGAAAAGAAATTTACACCTCTCTAGATACATATTATCTTAATAAACGTGAAAAAAATCCTGCTGGAAATTTTAATTGGCAGTTCGCTCTTATAGATTCAGAAAATAAAAATGCTTGGTGTATGCCAGGGGGCAAAATCGCTTTTTATACAGGCATACTTCCTATATGTAAAAATGATGATGGTATTGCAGCAGTCATGGGACATGAAATTGCTCATGCATTTGCAAGACATACTGTAGAAAAATTAACTCAAGCTTCAATGATACAAATGGCAACCATTGGGATATCACGAAGTAGGTATGCAGAACTTCTTAATAAGTCTTTTAGAGTAGGCAATGTAGGTGGTAATGTTTACAACTCAGTTGTTAAATATGGAATCTTTCTTCCCTTCAGTAGAAAAATGGAAAGTGAAGCAGATTATTTAGGCATGGGATTTATGAATCTTGCAGGCTTTAATATTAAAGAGCCTGCCAAACTATGGCAAAGAATGATGGCAGATCAAGAAGGAAGAATGCCCGAATTTATGGGATCTCACCCAAGTCCAGATAATAGATCCAAAAAATTTCTAGAATGGGAAAGTGAAGTTTTAGATAAATTTCCTCGTGTTTAATTTTTAGTGTATTAGGAAAGTTGTGTTAGCTGTTGAAGTAAAAAATCTGACTCATGAGATTAATAATAAAAAAATCTTAAATAATATTGAGTTCAATCTAACCAAGGATAGCATTTCTTGTATTCTTGGCCCTTCAGGAAGTGGAAAAACTACATTATTAAAACTTATTGCAGGTTTAGAAAAAGTACAATCTGGTGAAATCTTAATAAATGGCGAAGAGGTGAGTAGTACAAAAAAACATCTACCAACTGAAAAGAGAAAAATTGGATTTTTATTTCAAGACTATGCTTTATTTCCACATTTAACAGTCAAGCAAAACTTAGAGTATCCCATAAATTATAAGAATTCAAATTATAGAATTGAGGATATTATTGATTTAATAAAACTTCCAAACTCTCTAAATAAATTTCCCCATGAGTTAAGTGGTGGCGAACAACAAAGAGTAGCATTAGCAAGATCAATTATTTCTCAACCTGATTTACTTTTATTAGATGAGCCATTTTCGAGTCTTGATTTGAATTTAAGAGAAGAGGTCAGGGATGATACTTTGCATTTATTACAAAAATCTAACATATCAGTGATTATTGTTACTCACGATCCATTTGAAGCTATGTTCATTTCTAATCAAATAAATATTATGGATACCTCAGGATATATTATTCAATCTGGAAGCCCGGCAGAATTATATAAAAATCCTAAAAATTCATATGTGACTGAATTTTTTGGTGAAACAAATAGGTTTCATGGAGTAGTTAATAACTCTTTTGTAGATACGCCAGTAGGAAAAATTAAAGCTCCAAATGAGCTTGAAAATACAAATGTAGAAATACATGTAAGACCACAAGGAGTAAAATTAAAGCAACAACCAACACCTGTTAATGGAATAAAAGGTACTGTTATGGCCTCAAAATTAATGGGGTCTTTTAGTTTTGTTCATCTTTCAGTGCTTGATGACAATAATGAGGTTATTCATGTTCATAGTCACATGCCTCCAGAATTTAATCCTCAACAATCATCTGCTGTCGAAATTGAGATAGATCAATCTCAAGCTTTTATTTTTAAAAATTAGTTGCTTTCTTTTTTTTGTGAAACTCTTTGAAGAGTTGTGTTTAAAAATATTACTGGACCAAGACCAACCACAATAATTATTAGAGCAGCAAATGATGATTCTTGTAAAAGTTCATCTGATGCATATTGGTAGACATAAGTAGCTAAAGTTTCAAAATTAAAAGGTCTTAGCAGTAGGGTGATTGGAAGTTCTTTTAAAATATCAACAAAAACTAGAATACCTCCAATTAGGATATTGGTATAAATTAAGGGTAATACGATTACTCGAATTGTATTTAGAAAACCTTTTCCCATTGTTTGGGAAGCATCAACCGCATTTGGATGAACTTTAAGTATTCCTGATCGCAGGGCAGCATTACCAACTGCTAAAAATCTAGTTGTGTAAGCAAAAATTAATACTAAGAAACCACCTGCAGCATAACCCATTTCAATATTAGTTATTGAGTTTAACCATCCAAAAAAGATAACAATGCCAACTGCAAGTATAGTACCTGGTAAAGCATAACCACATGAAGCTACAAAAATTAATCCTTTTTGAAAAGTATTTGATTTATAATTTGATACAATAATTAGAATTATAGAAACTAGCATGACAGTAGCAGCTCCTGCAAGTGCAAGCGATATACTTGTTGTTGCAGCAAATATAACTTCACTAAAATTAATTATAGAAAAACCACTTAAAACGAAATTTAAAAGAATGAGTACAGGAATTACAAATCCAAGAGTAATTGGGGTTAAACAAATTAAAAAACAAAGTAACTTTCCAGAAAATGAAATTGTTTCTGACTGAAGCATATTTTGACCACTACTTTTTTCAAAATACCTTTGTCTACGTCTTGCTAAATATTCAACAGTTAAAAGGACAACAACAAAAATAAATAAAACTGAAGATATTTGTGCTGCACCTGATAGACTGTTCATTCCCAACCAAACATTAAATACACCAAGGGTTAGAGTTTCTAGAGCAAAGTATTCAACTGTTCCAAAATCAGAAATTGTTTCCATTAATATAAGTGCTAGGCCAGCAAATATTCCTGGTCTTGCAAGTGGCAGAGCAACAGAAAAAAAACTGCTTCGTCCATAAATTAGACTTGTTTGATAAAAAGATAAGGGCACGGTTAAAAAAGATGCTCTAGTCATCATGTAAATATATGGATAAAGAACACACGACATAACTAAAATAGCCCCACCCATTGATCGTATTTCTGGGAACCAATAATCGTTAACACTATTCCAATTAAAAATTTCCCTTAGTAGTTTTTGTAATGGACCAGCGTATTCTAAAAAATCAGTATATGTATAAGCAATGATATATGCAGGTACTGCAGCGGGTAATAATAGTGCCCACTCAAAAAAATTTTTACCAATAAAGTTATATCTTGTAACTACCCATGCTGAAGAAACACCAAAGATCATACTTAGAATTCCTACCCCGATCATGAGCACAATTGTGTTGTAAACATATCTTGGCAGAACGGTTGAGAATAAATGTGGCCATAGACTGGTATCTCCTAAAAATGCGGAGTAAAAAATAGCAACTATTGGACAAATTATAAAAAGAGCAAGAAAAGTTGCTAACGTAGATGAGCTATTCCAATTATACAAATTCACTTGGTTATAAACTACCAGCCAACCCGATCAATTATCATTTGGGCATTAGGAGCAAGTTCTGCTATTTTTATTATTGGAAGTGTATCCTCTCTAAAGCTACCCCAGCTTTGTAGTTCTTCTCCAGGCTCAATTTTTTGATTTGCTGGATACTCAAAATTTATTTCTCCGTAGAGTTTTTGTGCTTTTTCACTTGTTAAAAACTCAAGTAACTTCTGAGCTTCTTCTTTGTTACTAGAATACTTAGCTACCCCTCCACCTGAAATATTTACATGAGCTCCTCTGTCACCCTCAGCTTGATTAGGAAAAACTAATCTCACACTTTCAGCCCATTTTCTTTGTTCAGGGTCTTCTGAGAATTTCAGTTTTCCATAATAATAATTATTTATAAGAGCAAGTTCACACTCCCCTTCATGAATAGCTTTAACCTGCGCTCTATCATTGCCTTGTGGTCTTTTGGCAAAATTAGCCACCATAGCCTTAGCCCATTTTTCAGCTTCATCTTCTCCAAGCGCTGCTAAAACTGATGCCATTATTCCACGGTTATAAACGTGACTTCCAGGTCTTGAGCAAATTTTTCCCTTCCACTTGGGGTCCGCCAAATCTTCAATTCTAGTTATTTCACCTTCTGCAATCTTCTCTTTGTGAACTACAATAACTCTAGCTCTTTTGGAAAGACCAAACCATGTATTGTCAGGACTCCTCAGGTAATTAGGAATATTATTTTGTAACTGTTTTGAATCTAATGGAGAAAGTAAATCAAGATCATCATAAATATACAGTCTTCCTATATCTACCGTAAGAATAACATCTGCTGGACTATTTTCTCCCTCAGCCTTCAGTCTCTGGGCTAAGCCTTTTTTAGAATAAACAACATTTGTTTTAATGCCAGTTTCCTCAGTAAATAGTTCTAGAAAAGGGTTAATTAAGAATGGCTGTCTATGTGAATAAATATTTATCTCTTTTGCATTTAAATACGGAGTAAAAATAAATATAAAAAATAAAAATACAAAATGTAATAAATTAGTTTTCATTTAACGATCTCCTTTTCAGATTAATTGAGCTAAATTTAAGTTTTATTTTTAAAAACTTTCTTAAAAAATAATTTTTAATTTCAATAAATGGATTTATGTATAAATCTTTTAAATTATGACTTTCATCTTTTTGGTTCTTTTCAATTCCAAGTTCTAAAGTTTCAAATTCAACTGAATGATGAAGTGATCTAAATAGATAATCCCAAATAGCTAAAGCTGCTCCAAAGTTCTTATCATGGTGTTCTCTTGCTATAGAGTGATGTAATTGATGTTGGGCTGGAGAAATGAATATATACTCTACCCATCTCCAATATCTAATTCCTACATGCGAGTGTCGTAAATTTGATCCTAGAATATTAAAAATAAATACAAAAATGTTTACTCCAAGAACTGTATATAAGCTTACTGAATCACCAAATAAAAAAATAAAAGAAGAAATACTTATTGCTTGTGTGATTGAACTTCTAAGAGAGAAAATTATTCCCTCTAAAGGATGAGTTCTAAAAACAGTCATTGGTGTTAAAACGGTAGCAGAATGGTGCACTTTATGAAGTGACCATAAAATTGGCCATTTGTGCATAAACCTATGAACTATATATTTGCTAAAATCATCAATAGTAAATTGAAAAGTAGTGAAAGCAATTATCACAAGAATTGGAAGGGCTTCTTTAAACATTCCAACGCTTAACCAATCAATGGTGTGAAAATAAAAGTAAAGTGCTGTAGCAATTGTTAATTGAGTAATTAAAAATGGTGAAATAGTCATCATGATTAATTGGTTGATAAGAAAAACTTTGTAGTCGGATTTTGCTGACTTAGAAAAAAATATTTTTTTATCAAAAATTTTCTTAAATGCTGCAAAAAGAGAATATTTTCTTAATAAGATAAACCATAGAAATGCAATTAATATTGAGATTCCAATGTATGCTACAAAGACTCTTTTTTTTGGATCAATAAATTGATTACCAATATTAGATAAATATTCTGTTAAAATTTCCATTCCAGTTTAGCAGTGTGGCTTTATACAAAGCCACACCATAATATTGAATTAATCGTTTTCAGCTGAGTCAGAGCTTCCCATAGAACCAGCAAGCTCCTCCATTGCAGCTAATTGATCATTGTTTCTTGCAGTAATACCAAACTCATCAACCATCATTTTTTGAATTTTAAGCATATGAAGTTTAAACTCACTCCACTCCTGTGCTTGGTCTTTTATGAAATTACCACTAGAGTCAACACCTACAACCTGTGATGCATTTAAGAGAACCGGGCCAAAACCCATCATTCGGTTCATCTTAACAGCAGTTTCTCCAAGATCTCCAGGACCACACTGTAGAGCTAATGCAAAACCTTTAAGTTCACCCCAATGTTTAGCATATTTTCTAAAAGCTTCTTCAGTATCACCATTGGCATCCATGATTGTTTCAAGTGCAACAATATCTTTGTAGGTAGATCCAGCATATTTAAAGACGGACTCAGCAATAACTTTTTGCCAGTTATCTCTAATCACATCTCTTGCAGCTAACATGTCAGTTCTTTCAGAAAAATTTAAGTTTCTTCCATCAGCATCTCTAATAACTTTTCGTCCATCAATAAATGCTTGATTAATAGTTGCAAGATAATCAGTCTTACCACCTTTATCATAACTTGAAGCATAGTAAGCGTGTGCAAAAGTCATCTCAGAATATAGATCAACAACACCATCCCCGTTAAAGTCTGCAGATGCTAAATCTTTTTTCTTAGCAACATTATAGTTGTCCTCAGCTGAGAGAGTTAGTGCGTGAGCAGCAGATCCCCAATAACCAAATGCCTCATCCCAACTATGCTCCTTACCAGTGTAGTAAGCCCCTTCTTTATAAGGTGCATTATTTGGTTTTTGACCAATTTCCATTTTACTACCAAGATAACTGTTTACAGCTTGATTATAAAAAACAGCTCCCATAGCAAACTTTGATATTAATTGAGTGTAATCAAAACCAGTAGATGGATCAAAACCACCTTCAACTTGACTTGCCTTAAGCATCATATGTTCAATAGCTTCTGGACCTGTTAGATTACCCCAACCAGGAATATATCCTTTGTACATTTTACCCGAAAGGTTTCCACTACCTATTTCTGAAACCATGGTTTGTTTAACTGGAAAACCATCAGCAGATTTAGGAGCTATTATTTCTAAACCATCTTCTCCATTGTAATAGGACATCATTTTATCTAGATCACCTGTTTTCACTAAAGCTTTTAAACTGTCATGTAAAACTTGTCTGGCCATCTGACCTGTATATTTCACTGAGTTTGTTTTATCGCCGTCATAACCTTTTAAAGTAATAGGGTAAGGTCCATAAACTTCTGGACCATGACCATCTGCAAAAGATTTTGAAAAGCTGAAAGAAAAAACTAAAGCAGTAGCAATGAGTAATATTTTTTTCATGTATATTTTCCTTAATTGTAAATTTTTTCTTAGTTTAAGGGTGTGGAGATGAGTTGAAACTCGCTTGGTTAAGATGCGCCCTTACCTTTAAAAAGATTAATCATCTCCACGTCCTATTACTAAGGATCTATGATGCTTTTATAATAATTTAAAAAAAAGATTTTTTTATTTTATTTACCAAGTGTTTATAGGCTATATCGGATGTATTTAGATTTATTCTAATTTAAAGGTTTTTAAAAATAGGTGGTTAGAAATCGTAATATTAAATGTGAGTTATAATGTTATAAAAACTAACCACCATGGAACGGAAGTAGATTTGTTTATAGGTAAAAATTAATTTTTATGTCAAAAAAAATTATTTTGATATTATAAAATAGATATTTGAGAATTTTAGAACTATTCTAATTAAAAGTAATAGACTTTAATTCTAGGTGGGGCCTCAGAGGGCCCCTATCCAAGACTATTTTATAGAAATAAGTCTAGCTTTCTTTTCTTCTGGTATAATTCTCTCAAGATCAATTGTTAAAAGTCCATTAATTAATTCAGCATCCTTAACTTTGATGTCTTCTGAAATAGTGAACGATCTTTCAAACTGTCTGGTTGAGATTCCTTTATGAATTACTCCATTACCATTATCATTAACCACTTTTTCTTTTGGTTTATTTCTAACAGTAAGATTATTTTCTTTTAATTCAATCTCAATGTCTTCTTTACTATATCCAGCAAGAGCAACTTCAATTTTATAATTGTGATCATCAACTCTATGAATATTGTAAGGTGGATAGTTTGTATTGTAACGTTCAGTGGATTCTAACATTCTATCAAATTCATCGAAAATCGAATCAAATCCAACAGAAAATGGTCTTAGAGAATTCCAAACGGATAGGTTTCTAGTCATAATAACTCCTTTATAAGCAAGTATTAATGTCGGCACCCACAATGGCATACTGACAATAATAATGTGGGGATGATTATGATTAATTCAAGTATGTGATTATTTTTTTCTTATAAAGGATAAGCCATCTGATAACGGTAAAAGAGAAAAGTCTACACGAGAATCATTTTGGATTTTTGTATTTAACTCTCTTATGGTATTTGTTTGAGAATCGTTTTTTTTCTCATCAGCAACATCACCATGCCAAAGCATGTTATCTATAATTATAATGCCGTTTGATGGAACAAGGCTTAAAGATAATTCATAATAATTAGGATAATTATTTTTGTCAGCATCTATGAAGATGAAATCATAAGAATGTTGACGGTCTATCATACTTTGCATTATTTCAACCCCATCACCGATAATAGATTCGATTTTTGAACTCATATTATCTAGATCCCAATATTTTTTAGCTAATGATAGAAATTCGTCTGAATTATCAATTGTTGTGATTTTTCCTTCTGCTGACAAACCTCTTGCAATAAATAAAGTGCTCATGCCAGTAAATCTTCCAACTTCTAGACAAGATTTTGCTTTCGATAATTTTGTGATTATTTCTAAAAACTGACCTTGTTCTTTTGCAATTTGCATTTGAGATACACTGCCAAGCTTAGATGTTTCATCTGCCAGATCGTCAACTATTTTATCTTTTCTATAACCTACGTTTTGTAGATATTTTACTAAGCTTTCATCTATTTTAGTTTGTGTACTCATTAATTAATGTACTCATAAACTTGTGGTAATTTTTTTATTTCTTTATCTGAAATTGTAAAACAATCTTTTATTCTTTCTTCCAATTCTTTTGAATCATCTTCTGGGTTTGAGTGTAATTGCAATAATGGTTTCGTGCTATCAATTTTTTCACCAACAGAAATAACACTATCATATCCTACACCATAATTTATTTTATCAGAAACTTGTTTACGTCCTCCACCAAGCTCTATTAAAATTAAACCTAATTCTCTTGTATGAATTTTTTCGATCCAACCTTCTTTATCAGAAAAAATATCTCTAGCTGTTGACTCATTATGTAAATCTGTTTCGTAAGTTGATAAAATATTTTTTGGTCCTCCCAAAGCTGAAGTCATCTTTTCAAATTTTTCTGCTGCTTCTCCATTTGAAAGAACCTCTTCAATTTTTTTAAGAGCATCTTCTTTAGAAATTTTATGGACCATCATTAAAAGTGAAGAGATTAATTCATTCGTGATTTTTTCTAAGCGATAATCTTTAATTTCATTTTTTAAATACTTTATACACTCTAACATTTCTAAAGTATGACCTGCGCTTTTTCCTAAGACTTGATTCATATCTGTAATTATAGCTTCGCATTTAAGCCCAGCTCCCTTTGCAACACTAACTAAAGATTGTGATAATTCTCTTGATATCTCTATAGTACTATTAAAAGATCCGTTCCCAACTTTTACATCGAGAATAAGTGACTTCAGCCCAGAGGCAATTTTTTTAGATAAAATGGAGGAAGTAATTAATGGTAATGATTCCACTGTTCCAACAATATCTCTTATGGAGTAAAGTTTTTTATCAGCAGGTGCTAAGTTTGATGTTTGACCAATTATGGCACAACCAACTTCTTTAACTACTTTTTTAAACATATCTAAATTAGGTTGTGTATTATAACCTGGGATTGAATCGAATTTATCTAATGTTCCGCCTGTATGACCTAGTCCTCTTCCAGAAATCATAGGAACATATAAACCGCATGCAGCTAATATTGGTGCTAATACAATACTAGTTTTGTCACCAACTCCACCAGTTGAATGTTTATCACAAACAAGTTCACTATCAACCGTGTCTGACCAATTTATTGTATCACCTGAGTTTGTCATTGCTTCGGTTAAATAAACTGTCTCTTCTGGCATCATGCCATTAGAAAATATGGCCATACTCATTGCAGCAATTTGAGGATCAGAAAAAGATCCATCTGTTAAACCCTTTACAAATTCATTAATTTCTTCTTTTGATAGAGATTTTTTATCTCTTTTTTTTCTAATTATTTCTTGAGGAATCATCGAATTGAACTTCGCGTATAAACTGTTTAATTAAATTTAATACATTGTTCTCTGCTAAGCTTGCGTTTTCTAAAGTTTCTTGATGACTGAGTTTTGTTTTATTCATTCCTGCAGCTAAGTTTGTAATTACACTTATTCCAATCACAGGTAAGCTACAATGATTTGCAACTAATACTTCTGGCACTGTTGACATTCCAACGGCATTTCCACCAATTATTTTTAAGGCATTGATTTCAGCTGGAGTTTCAAAGTTAGGGCCTGAATACATGCAATAAATTCCTTCATATAATTTTTGATTCGTTTTTTTAGCCATATCAATTAATTGTTCTCTATAAAATTTATGGTATCCATCACTCATATCATGAAAGCGTGGGCCATAACTATCTGCATTGGCACCAATAAGCGGATTAAAGCCACTCCAATTGATATGATCCTTAATTGCCATTAAACTACCTGCTGGCATATTCTCATCAAGACTTCCAGCAGCATTAGTTACAATTAAAAGTTTAGATCCAATATCTTTTAAAACACGTATTGGGGCTGCTAAACTTTGTGGATTATGTCCTTCATAAATATGTGATCTACCATACATGCAAACGACATTTAAATTATTAATTTTTCCTAAGACTAACTTTCCTGCATGTCCTTTTACGGTTGGTTGAGGAAAGTCTTCTAGTTCCTCATATGATATAGATTCTATAATATCTTGATCATCAAAAAAATTTGTTAACCCACTTCCTAAAATTACAGCTACGTCAGGCGAATTATTATTTGTTATTTCTAAAAATTTTCTAGATGATGGAAACATTAAAGATTTTCTGGACCAAAAGAATCTGGAAGTAATTCTTCAAGAGTTGAAGTTTTCATATGCCCTTTTTCACTACACATATGGATTTTAGTATCTAATGATGCAAATTCTCTTAATCGCTGTCTACATCCTCCACAAGGTGAACATAATAAATCTCCAGAACCAATAACAACGACTTCTAAAATTTTTTTACTTCCATGTGAAATCATATTGCCAATTGCAGTTGCTTCGGCACACTGTGATTGAGGGTATGCCGCATTTTCTACATTACACCCTGAAATAATTTGGTTATCTTCAGTAAGAAAAGCTGCGCCTACTTTAAAATGTGAATAAGGAACATGAGCTTGTTCTCTAACTTTTTTTGCAGCCTCAAATAAGCTATCAAAATTTTCTGAAACCATATTCTTTTTTAACATGAAATTACTAAAAAAATTATTTATTTCTAAATCTTAAACAATTCTTGAGACAAATCAGGAAGTTCATCTCCCCAAAAAACTTCTTTGCGCAAAAATTCTGGATCTTGGTTAAAACAAACAGACATTGCTGAATTATAAACGGCTCTTGAGTCAATTGTGGAGTTTAGATCTCTTCCTTCAAATAATTCTTTCTTTTTCAATCCAGGCCAATCTGTGTAAACTTGGGATTTTTTTAGTAAGCCGCCAGCCATTAGTATTGCGCTTCCATATCCATGTTCAGTACCATAGCCTCCATTTTGTTTTATAGTTCGGCCAAATTCTGTCAAAGTTAAAATTAGAGTATTATCAAACGCTTGGCCAAGATTTTCATGCAAAATTGTAACAATTTTATTTACCTCTTCAAGTTCATCGGCATGAGCTCCATCAACACCTCCTTGAGCAGCATGGGTATCAAAACCATCTAAATCAAATACAGCGACTCTAGGACCACTTTGATCTTTTAATTGTTTAGCAGCTTCAAGGGCAAGTTTTTTTCTATCGTCAGAGTCAGTAGCTATTTGCATGGACAATGGTCTTTGTCTAATTGTATCAAGCGTCGATTTAATTAGCTCATTATGCTCACCTTTAAATTCATTATAAATTTGATCTATTAAATTCGTTTCAACAAAGTCTGGTGATGGAAAAAAATTATTATTTTGAGGCACACCTCTTAATAAAAGTGGCATTGGTAATGATATAGCCAAACCTTTTCCTATAATATTTGAAGCTAATAATCCCCTACCAAGCCATCCTGTTTTTTCTTTGTACGGAATGTGAGCTCCAGTTTCCATTAAGTTTTGACCATCAAAATGAGATCTACCTGTGTAGGGAATATTCGTTGCATGTACAAATGCTGCTTGATTAGTTTGCCAAAGCTTATGAAAAATTTCTAATTTAGGGTGAAGACCAAAATCACTATTTAAATTAAGAACATCTTCCAAAATAAGTTTTTTTCTTAATTTTTTTAGACGTTTATCTCCAATAACAGGAACAGCTGTTAAACCATCCATCCCTCCACGAAGTGATATAATAATAAGATTTTTTTTCTGCATTGAAGCAAAACTAATTTTTGGGAAATATCCTGAAAGAAATAGTGTTGTTGATCCTCCAATTAAAAAATTTCTTCTTGTGCAGTTCATGCTTTCAATACTCCAGGTAAATTACAAATGACTCCATACTTTTGACCTAAATCATAATCCAAAGTGCCAAACCTAAAATTTTCAATAAGTGATGCCATATTTTCATGATCTTCAAAATTATTTTTAAGACAAGCTAAAATAAAATCATGGGATCTGTTTCCAGATTTAACAAGTGTTGGAAGCTCAACGGAAGAGAACCAAAAGCGACGTAATAATAATTCTGGTGATACCCAATCTGCCTCAAAATCACTCCAACCATTTGGTTGTTTTTCACGATAAGGTGAATGACCAATTTCTCTAAGTATCCATGATAGTTGTCTTTGTCTTCTATTTGGCTTTGAACTGAAAGAATAATTCATTTTTTCAGAAGAAAGAGGAATATTTAAATCAAACATTCTAGATAGTTGCATCAACCATATTTCTGGTGGATGAAATTTATGTGTACTCTCATTATGTTTGTAAGCTTGTGTAATAACTGCTTTGTGAATTTCAATTAGACTTCCATTGGATTTGTTCCATGCTTCTATTACTGGGTTAATCATATCTTCAGTTGGTTCATCTGTAATAAAATGCCTGCATAATTTTGTTGAAACAAATTTGATACAGATTGGGTGTGTTGCCAAATCATGAATTACTTTTGCAAGTTCTCTTTTTGCATCATTTTTATATTTAACTCCTAAAACTATTTTGTCTCCTTTTTGATGCATTTCTTGATCAAACCATATATCTCCTGTCTCTAAATTTTTTCTATCCCATTTGTGTGCCCAACCTGTCATAATATAAGCTAACTGAATAACATCATCCTGAGTGTATCCAGCATTTGGTGAAACAGTATGTAATTCTAGTAGTTCTCTTGCATGATTTTCGTTTATAGTTTCTCGCCACTCCATTCCTTTTTTAGAATTGGGACCAAAAGATTCTGAGTTATCAAGATGGTGAATCATGCACCATGAAGTAGTAACCGACTGCACCATCTCTTCAAAAGTTTTAACCATATTAGGTCTAATAATTTCACGTTGATAAGGCCCAGTGCTAAACTCTGCCAAAAAATCTTTTTCACTTATTGCAAAGTGATTTCCCCAAAAAAACCAAAAACGCTCAAAAACAGGCTGTTTGGAATATTTAGTTTGATAATGACGAATAGCATGTTCATTTAATTCAAAATACCTTTCACCAGTTTTTATTCTTAATTCATCTTTTGCTTTTCTATAGGCATGTTTGTCATTTTTAAATTTTTTTCTTAAGACTTCTCTGTCTCCGTATACCCACTCTCCATATTTTTTTCTTAATTCTTTTTCTGTTGGAATTATTCCAGGCCATAAGAGATTGGGTATAGTATCTAGTTGATTTAATGCCCAATTAAGAGGATCTTTATCTGGTTTATCATTTGGTGATAAACCAAACGCTACTCGTCTATAAAATTTTAATGACATATTTAAAAAAAAATAGTTTACATATATTTATAATATTTAAAAATAAAATTTAATGAAAAAAATACCCCTAAAGATTTGTGGCATAACAAATGTGAAATCAGTTGAAGTTGCATATAAAAATAAAATAAAATCATTAGGTTTTGCTAGTAAAAGTTTAAATGGACCAAACACAGCTAGTGATAAAAAAATTCAATCATTAATTAAAGAATGTAAAAATTATAAAATAGAATCAGTTCTTTTGACTCGTTATGTATCACTAGATAAAATAATTGAACAAATTGATTTCACAAAACCAAAGACAATTTCATGTTCGTATCATTTTTCAAAAAAGGATTTATTAAGGATTAAAAATATATTTAAAAGATTAAAAATTGGTGTTGCTATTAATCCTGAAAATTTTAATAAAAATTATATTGAGTCAATTAAAAAAATTGTTGATGTGGTTTATTTTGATATGAATGTTTATAGAAAAAAAAGCATTAAAAAATACTCATTGAAAAAAAGTATTAAACAAATAGAATTTATTAAAAATAAAAATATTCCTGTTTATATTGGTGGTGGTATAGATAAGAAAAATGTTTCGAATATTCTTAAACAAACTTCACCTTTTGGTTTGGATATTTCTAGAGGTTTAAAAAATAACCGTAATTTAATATCTCAAGAAAAGCTTAAAGATTTGTTAAATCAAATTTCTATAGGATAATTTTTTAATAATGTATTTATTTGTTAATTCTTTAGATAATTGATTAATAGATTTTTTTTCAACCGGATGGAGAAGAAAGGGTTTAATATCTAATATAGGATATAAAACAAAATCTCTTTCTTTGGCTCTTGGATGCGGAATAATTAGATTGTTGTAATGATACTTACTAGTTCCAAAAAAAATTATATCAATATCGATACTTCTTGGTCCGTTAACTATTCTTTTATTTTTTTTTAATTTTCTCTCAATTTTTTGAATAGTATTTATTAATTGAAGAGGCTGTTGATTTGTTTTTAAGATAATTGCACTATTGTAAAAGTTTGACTGATATTTATATCCATATGGCGCTGAAATATAAATATTAGCAAACTTACTTATGTACCCAATTTTATTTAACTCTCTTACTGCACTTCGTAAATTAAGTATTGAATTACCTACATTTGACCCTAGGGCTATGATAGTTTCAGTTTGAAACACTTACTGATTCTGCTCCATATTTTTTGGCAACAGCTGTTTTATTTATCTTTATTTTTATATTTTTAATTTTAAATTTTTTTTCAAGTGCATTCGATGTTTTAAAAATTAAATGTTCAAGAGTGTGTGACTTTGATTCTTTAATATAAGTCTTAAGAAATTTTGTAATGGCAGAATAATCTTTAACATTATTGATATTATTTAAATTTAAAGAGTTTTTTACTTTATAGTCAAAGGATAGAGTAACTTTGAGAAGTTGCTTTTTCTTTCTTTCAAGTTCTGTGATGCCTAAATTTGCACTAATGGATAAGTTTTTTATTTCTACTTTAAACATAATTTTTTAAAAATTTTTAATGACTGTGAAGTTTCTTTAACATCATGCACCCTAAATATATCAACACCCTTTTGATAACAATATAAAGCCGAAGCAAGAGAGCCACCTAATCTTTCATCAGCATTGCTTTGATCAATTAGATTGATCCAACTTTTTCTTGAAGAACCCAGTAGCAATCCATAACCTTTAAACTTAAACTGTTCCATTTTTTGCATGATCTCGATATTTTGATTTAAATTTTTGCCGAAACCTATTCCAGGATCAAACCATACTTTAGTTGAAGGTATTTTTAATTTTTCTAATTGTTTAATTTTTTTTAAAAAAATTTTCTTAATATCCTGTACTACATTTTTATAAGAATTAATTTTAGATTGCATTGTCTTAGGTGGAGCAGGTGTGTGCATTAGGATTAAACCTGTTTTGAATTTTTTAGATAAATAAAATAAATCCTCAGAACCACCAAATACATCATTAATTATATGAGCACCCATGCTTAATGCATATTCTTGTGTCTCAATTTTATTAGTATCAACAGAGATAACAAATTTGTTTTTTGGTAATTTTTTTAATATAGGATCTAGCCTTTTAACTTCTTCCTTGTGAGTAAGAGGTTCAGAGCCAGGCCTCGTACTTTCAGCTCCAATATCAATAATATCTGCTCCATTTTCTGTCATTTTCTTGATATTATTTAGGGCATCCTTTGTCTTAAAACTCTTTCCACCATCACTAAAAGAGTCGGGTGTAACATTACATATGCCCATAACTGTTGGTTTATTAAATTTAAAATTATGTTTACCCAATTTCATTTTATAAAACTTTTGAATATTCTTTTAATATAGACTTGTACATCTTAAGAGAGGATCTATACCAATTTAATTGATCAATTGAAGAAATACTTATAACCCCCTTACCAGATCCAACCAAAAGTATTTCACTGTATTCATAAAAGTTAGATATCAGAATATCTATTTTTTTAATCTTGTATGGAATTGTTTTAGTTAAATATGATAAAGTTATTCCAAAGTAATATGAATTCTTCGGAATAAATAATTGATTATTTTTTACAAAAATTAAGTTTGTGGTCGACCCCTCTAAAATCTTACTCTTATTATAAAAAAGAATTTCTTCTTTTTGTAAATTAATTTTTTTTTGTAAAGAAAGTATTTTTTTATATTGTAAGTTTTTAAAAGAAGGTAAGCTTCTTTGGTATCTATAGATATGAGCAGTAAAGTTTTTTTGCTCTTTATTTCTTTTTCGCAAAGATAAAGAAATTAATTTTTTTGTAACTGCCACTCTTAATAAGTGATCATAGTTTTTAATTTTAGAATTAGTATTTATAAAATTAATTAGAAATTGTTTTGAAATTTTAAAACTAATACCAAAGAATTTTGAGTCTTTGTTAAGTTTTTTTAAATGTTGATCTATTAAAACTAAGTTTGGTTTTTTTCCTGATATCCTTATAGTTGTAAAAACACCATTATATCCCCATAGAGAATTAAACTTTACATTTTTTAAATCTTTAACGTGATATGATTTTTTTAATAAGATATTTTCCATTGGGAGTTAAAAAAGAGTCTGGGTGAAACTGAAATCCATATACTTGATTAATATCATCTTCAATTGCCATTGCCACGTTTGTTTTTGCACAACGCATTGTGATTGTCATTGATTTTGAAATAAATGGCTCTTCTAATTTAAGTGAATGATATCTGCCACCGAGGAGATCGGCATTTTTTTTAAAAATTGATTTGTTACTTATAATTTTTATACGACTTTGATAACCATGTAAGATATTTTTTTGTTGAACTATTTTACCTCCTTCAGAGTGCACTATGTGTTGGAAACCTAGGCAGATTCCGAGAATTTTTTTCTTTCCCTTATATTTTTTATAAATCTCTGAAGTTAAGGGATAATCTTTTGGTTCACCGGGCCCAGGTGAAAGAACTATTGTTGTAGCTTTACGAAGTTTTTTATAATTAATTTCATAGTAATTAGATACAACAGTCGGCTCGATACTATCCAATAAATGTGCAAGATTGTATGTAAATGAATCTTCATGATCGATTAAATAAATCATTAATTAAACAAATCTAATAGAGATTTAGCCTTTATATAATTTTCATTATATTCTTTTTTTGCAGTGCTTCCCAATATTACTCCACTAGCAACAGATAACTCAATAGCATTTTTAAAATTAAGTAGTGTCCTTATCATTATATTAAAACGCATATCTCCATTCGAATGTATGATACCAAAACTACCAGTATAAATATTTCTATCAGATTTTTCTTTTTTATTTAAAAGTTGAATAGTGCTTATTTTTGGACAACCAATAACTGATCCACCAGGCATTAACGATGAGATTATGTCATGGTTAGTTATTTTGTTTTTCAAAACACCTTTGATTGTTGTAACGTAATGGAAGAGATCTCTATATTCTTCAACTGTTTTTAATTTATCTATTTTTACAGAACCAGTTTTACAAATTTTTGAAAGATCGTTTCTTTCCATGTCCACTATCATATTGTGTTCTTTAGTTTCTTTTTCATTTCTTCTAAAAAAAGCCAATGCTTTATTATGATTTATTTTTTTCGTTTTTCTTAAAGTACCTGCAATAGGTTTAGTTTTTATCAGATCTCCTTTTTTTAATAACAGTGTTTCAGGTGAGCAACTAATAATACTATAACCTTTATCTCTAATTAGAAAACTTTCAGGAGATTCATTTATTTGCATTAATTTCCAGAAAAGATCTATCGCGTTTATATTGCCTTTTTTTGAGTAAGTCTGAGCAATTTTTATTTGATAAGTTTTCCCTTGCTTAATATTTTTTGAGAAATCATCAAACAGCTTAGAGTACTGTTGTAGAGTTAAATTTAAATTAAAATTCTTATTTAATTTCGAGTATTTTTTTGTATTAGTTTTAATATTTCTAAAATTGGTTTTGGTACTTTTAATTATAATTTTTTTACCAATACTAATTTTTGTTTTAGGTTTATAAAAAAGTCCACTATAAAAATTTGTAGTTTTTTGTTTTGGAAGTTTTATTCCAATATTATCACAAAGTAGTTTGTATCCAAAAAAACCTATGTAACAATTTAAACCGTCAATACTTGAGCTCTTTTCTTTAGATTGTGTATTTAAAAATTTTTTTATATTTTTTTTATCTACAATTATTTTTTTAGAAAAATCGGTATATACGTCAAAGCCATTATCATTTTTATAAATAATGATAGACTTATCAGATTGATATAATTTATCTAAATATTCGTTATTGTTCAGCACTGGATTCTATTATAATTAGGATACTTATATGAAAACTATTTTAACTAAAATATTCTTTTTTTGCTTATCCGTCACATGGTCATCTTATCTTTATGGTCATGGAACAATAATTTTTCCCAATGTTGAACATGGAGAGGGATATATAGATGTTAAAATATATGACTCTAAAGAGAGTTTTTTAGATGAGGAATTAGCTATTGAGAGTGTGAGGAAAAGAGTTCAAAAAGGTGAGGTTGTTGTCCCTTTAAGTAAAATACATGAAGGAAAAATTGCAATAGTTGCCTATCATGATGAAGATTCTAATGGAGAATTAAAGACGGGATTATTTTGGCGACCAAAAGAAGGTTTTGCTTTTAGCAATAATTATCAGCCTAAAGGTCCTCCATCTTTTGAAAAAGCATCAATTATTTTAGTTCACGGCGAACCCGTGGTAATAGAACTTAATTATTAAAAAAATATTGATGTCATTACAATTACAGAACACACTAAGTGGTAAAAAAGAATTATTTAAACCAGTTAATCCTGATCATGTAAGAATTTATGCATGTGGTCCAACTGTTTATAATTTTGCACATATTGGAAATGCGAGAATGGCAGTGGTTAACGATTTATTAGTTCGTGTTTTAAAAACCCAGTATAAGAAAGTAACATATGTATCTAACATCACCGATATTGATGATAAAATTATAGATGCGTCTAAGGAAACTGGTGAGGACATCAGTGTTATTACATCAAAATATACTGAGATATACAATAATGATATGAGTGCCCTTGGTGTAAACCTTCCTGATATTCAACCAAGAGCAACTGATCATATAAAAGAAATGATTGAGTTAATAAAAAAATTAATTGAGGAAGAGAAAGCTTATGAAAAAGAAGGGCATGTTTTATTTCATGTACCAGCTTTTGAGAATTATGGAATTCTTTCAAAAAGAAATAGAGATGAACAAATAGCTGGAAGTCGTGTTGAGGTTGCACCTTTTAAAAAAGATCCAGCTGATTTTATTTTGTGGAAACCTTCCCCTTCTCCACTGCCAGGTTGGGATTCACCTTGGGGATTTGGAAGACCGGGATGGCATTTAGAATGTTCTGTAATGTCAGAAAAATCCCTGGGCCTACCTTTTGATATTCATAGTGGTGGTATAGATTTAGTATTTCCTCATCACGAAAATGAAATAGCTCAAACTTGTTCAATTTCTGAAAATAAACATCCTGAGGATTTTGCAACTTTTTGGTTTCACAATGGTTTTGTTAATGTTGAGGGTGAAAAAATGTCGAAATCGATTGGTAATATAAGACTAGTTCACGAACTTAATAAAAAATATAAAGGAGAAGTTTTACGACTAACATTATTATCAGCTCACTATAAACAGCCATTAAACTGGACTGAAGACATCATTGAACAAAATAGTAAAATGATTGATAGACTTTATAGAGTACTATTAGAACTATCAGAAGTTGAAATAGATTCTAAGATACCTTCTGAGTCAATAATGGAATCAATTTTAGATGATTTAAACACGCCAAAAGTAATTGCAAAACTTAATGAGGAAGCAAATGATGTTTCATCTGCATCTGATGAAAGAAAAAGAGAAATAAAAAATAATCTCCTATCAGCCGGCAAAATATTAGGTATTCTTGAGAATGATCCAAGTAGTTGGTTGGGTTATAATCAAAAAAATACTGAAAATACTGAAGAAATTGAAAGGTTGATAAATGAACGCAATGAAGCTAGACGCAGTAAAAATTTTAATTTGGCTGATAGTATAAGGGACATATTAAAAGATAAAGGTATAGAAATAGAAGATACTGATAAAGGAACGATTTGGCGGAAATCTAAATGAGTGAAAAGATAATAATTACATTCCCAGATGGAAATAAAAAAGAAGTTGATAAAGGCATTAGTGGTCTAGATTTAGCTTCACAAATTTCTAAATCTCTTGCCAAAGAGTCAGTCGCTATAAAAATTAATAATGAAATAAAAGATATTAGTTTGCCTATTAATGGTGATGCGTCAGTAGCAATTTTAAAAAGAGATAGTGATGAAGCCCTTGAATTAATTCGGCATGACTGCGCTCATGTAATGGCAGAAGCTGTACAAGAATTATTCCCGGGAACACAAGTTACGATTGGTCCAGCTATTGAAAATGGTTTTTATTATGATTTTGCAAGAGATGAACCTTTTACTGTTGCTGATCTTCCAAAAATTGAAAAGAGAATGCAAGATATAATACAAAGAAATAAAAATTTTGTAAGAGAAGTATGGTCTAAAGAAGAATCAATAAAACATTTTAAAGATAAGGGTGAGGACTACAAAGTTGAATTAATAAATGATTTACCTAATAATGAGGAAATCAGTATTTACAAACAGGGTGACTGGTTAGACTTGTGCCGGGGCCCTCACATGGTTTCAACTAAACAAATTGGTAAAGCATTTAAATTAATGAAGGTTGCTGGTGCTTACTGGCGAGGTGATTCATCCAATGCAATGCTAACAAGAATTTATGGAACGGCATGGGCAACAGAAAAAGATCTTGAACAACACCTTGTACAAATTGAAGAAGCAGAGAAAAGAGATCACCGAAAATTAGGACGAGAAATGGACTTATTTCATTTTCAGGAAGAAGCTCCTGGAGCGGTGTTTTGGCATCCTAAAGGTTGGACATTATTCCAATCCTTAATAAATTATATGCGAAAGAGACAAGACAATGCAGGTTACGTGGAAACTAATACACCAGACATGATGGATAAGTCTCTATGGGAAACCTCTGGTCACTGGGATAAATTTAGTGACATGATGTTTAGAACTGAAGCAAAAGACGATAAAATTTATGCAATCAAACCAATGAATTGTCCTGGTGCTGTAGAAATATTTAAACAAGGATTAAAAAGTTATAGAGATCTACCATTTCTATTATCTGAGTTTGGAAAAGTACATCGTTATGAACCATCGGGTGCCCTTCATGGATTAATGCGAGTGAGAGCATTTACACAAGATGATGCACATATATTTTGTACAGAGGATCAAATTACACAAGAGAGTAAGACGGTATGTGATCTGATACTTAGTATCTATAAAGATTTCGGTTTTGATAATGTTAGAATTAAATTTTCTGATCGTCCTGAAAAACGTGTTGGAGATGATGCTGTTTGGGATAAAGCTGAGGCTGCATTAATGCAAGCTATGGAAGCAACAGGCCTTGAGTACTCGCTAAATCCAGGAGAGGGAGCATTTTATGGTCCAAAATTAGAGTTTGTTTTACGTGATGCAATTGGCAGAGACTGGCAATGCGGCACACTGCAAGTAGATTTAAATTTACCTGGAAGATTGGGAGCTACTTATGTGGGAGAAGATGGTAATAAAAAAATACCAGTCATGTTACATAGAGCACTATTTGGTTCCTTAGAGAGATTCACCGGTATTCTAATTGAGCATTATGCAGGTCATCTTCCGTTTTGGCTTTCACCATTGCAAGCAGTAGTTGCTACAATTACATCTGATACTGATGAGTATGCTTACGAGGTACAAAAGGTATTAGTGTCAAAAGGAATTAGAGCCAAAATAGATACTCGTAATGAAAAAATTGGTTATAAGATACGTGAACACAGTAATAGCAAAGTGCCAGCAATCATAGCTGTTGGAAAAAAAGAAGCTCAAGATAAAACAGTGTCTGTTAGAAGAATTGGATCCTCTGAAACAAAGACCTTTAAATTAGAAGATATTGCTACTAGCTTATCTAAAGAAGCAAAATCACCAATAGAATAAACAATGAATAACATGCAAGGTAAGTTTCCAAGTACAAGACTTAGACGCAATAGAATGAAAGAATTTTCTCGTCGTTTAGTTGCTGAAAATACACTTAGTGTTAATGATTTAATTTTACCTCTATTTGTATGCGAGGGAAACAAAGTTGATGATCCTATTAATTCAATGCCTGGTGTTAGCAGATACTCTATTGATAATCTTTTAAATCAAGTAGAGAAAGCTGTTAAATTTAATATTCCTGCTATTGCTATATTTCCACAAATTGAAAGTGATCTTAAAAATTCTGAGGGAAATTTAGCTGTAGATGAAAATAATTTGGTGTGCAGATCAATTAAAAGTATCAAAAAGGATTTTCCAAATATTGGTATTATATGTGATGTTGCCTTAGATCCTTTTACTGATCATGGGCATGATGGTTTAGTTATAAGTGATAAAATAGATAATGATAAAACTTTGGAGGTTTTGGAGCAACAGGCTCTAGTCCAAGCAAATGCTGGTTGTGATGTAATCGCCCCGTCAGATATGATGGATGGAAGAGTTGGAAGAATAAGAACTGCATTAGATTCAAATAACTTAACAGATACTCTCATACTTTCTTACGCTGCTAAATATGCTTCAGGTTTTTACGGTCCTTTTAGAGATGCTATAGGCTCTGGTTCTAATTTAGGTAAAGATGGTAAATTAACATATCAAATGGATCCATCGAACAGTGATGAAGCAATTAGAGAAGTTGGATTAGATATAAGTGAAGGAGCAGATATGGTAATGGTTAAGCCTGGTATGCCTTATCTTGATATTATTTCTAGAATAAAATCAGAATTTAGAGTTCCAACCTTTGCCTACCAAGTATCTGGTGAATATTCGATGATAAAAGAGTCAATTATTAAAGGTTGGCTCAATGAGAAAGTTATAATGGAATCTCTTTTATCTTTTAAAAGAGCTGGAGCAAATGGTATACTGACTTACTTTGCATTAGAAGCTGCTGAAAAATTAAAAAATGAGTAACATTCAATTTGAAAAAAGAAAATCTATAGAACAAGTTGAGGAATCAAACGAGCTTGCTCCAAAATTTGATTCAAATGGTCTTATTCCAGTTGTAACAACAGATTTTTCATCTGGCGAACTACTTATGCAAGGCTATATGAATGAAGAAGCTTTTAAAAAAACTATAAGTTTGGGCGAAGCGGTATATTTTTCTAGAAGTAGAAATACTCTTTGGCATAAAGGTAAAACAAGTGGATTAACTCAAAACATAAAAGAAATAAGAATTGATGATGATCAAGATTGTGTTTGGTTAAGAGTTGATGTCAAAGGTGGTGCCAGCTGTCATGTAGGATATAGATCATGTTTTTATAGAAGCATTCCTTTGGATAGTTCTAGCTCTAAAGTTATTCTTAAATTCGAAGAAAAAGAAAAAGTTTTTGATCCTGAGGAAGTATATAAAGGTGCACCAAATCCTACTAAACTATAATGTCAGACAAATTAAAGTTTATTGAAACTAGTAAACTTCCAACAGATATTGGGGAGTTCACTGTACATGCCTTTACAGATAAAAATGAATCTAAAGATCATTTAGCAATATGTATGGGTGACTTGCTTACTGATGAGCCTGTTTTATCAAGAATTCATTCGCAGTGTATTACAGGTGAATCATTTTTTAGTATGAGATGTGATTGTAGATTTCAACTAACAGAATCATTAAAACAAATTGCCCAAAATGGCAGAGGAGTAATTTTTTATCTTCAGCAAGAAGGAAGAGGTATTGGTCTTTCAAATAAAATTAAGGCATATAGCTTACAAGACAGAGGACTAGATACCGTTGAAGCTAATCATCAATTAGGATTCAAAGATGATGAGAGAACTTATGAAAATATAGCTGGAATGGTGAAATATCTAGCAATTAAAAAATTAGACTTGATGACAAATAATCCAAAAAAAATTAAAGCACTTAAAGATATGGGTATTGAGGTAAATCAGAGAATTCCTCTTTTTTCAAATACTAATAAATATAATGAGAAATATATTTCTACAAAAAAAAGTAAACTTGGTCATTTAATTTAAGTGGAAGCAGATAGTTTAATCACTAAATTAAATATGATTAGTCACCCTGAGGGTGGACATTATGCTGAAAACTTCAAGAATGATAATGTAAGTCAAATTTATTATTTATTAAAAAAAAATGAAAAATCTCATTGGCATCGACTAACTAAAAATGAAATATTGCATTTCTATTCAGGAAGTCCTCTAGAAGTTTTTACATCTAGCGATGGAGTTGATTATGAACTTTTCTCCTTAGGATTAGATTGTAATTATATTTACACGGTACAAGCAAATACGTGGTTTGCTATGCGATCGGCTGGATCTTACAGCTTAATTGGATGCACTGTCGCACCTGCTTTTGATTTTAATGATTTTGAGCTTGCCCCTGCGACGTGGCGACCTGAAAAATTCAAAATTGAGTTATAGTTTTCACTTTTCTTTAATTTAAATTCTTTATATATTAAGAATATATAACGGAGGTTCTAAATGGATGCAGAGAGTAAATGCCCAGTAATGCATGGAGCAATTACAAAAAATATGGGAGAAGGTACATCAAATCGTGAGTGGTGGCCAAATCAGCTTAACTTAAACATACTTCATCAACATGATCGTAAGTCTGATCCAATGGAAGTAGGATTTAACTACCGTGAAGAATTCAAAAAAATAGATTATGCTGCATTAAAAAAAGACCTCAATGATTTAATGACTGATTCTCAAGAATGGTGGCCTGCTGATTATGGACACTATGGTGGTTTCTTTATTAGAATGACATGGCACGCTGCAGGAACTTATAGAACTGGAGATGGTCGTGGCGGTGGTGGTACGGGTGCTCAGCGTTTTGCTCCTTTAAATAGTTGGCCTGATAATGGAAACTTAGATAAAGCCAGGAGATTACTTTGGCCTATAAAGAAAAAGTATGGAAATAAAATTAGCTGGGCTGATCTATTTATATTAACAGGTAATGTAGCTATTGAGTCAATGGGTGGAAAAACTTTTGGATTTAGTGGTGGAAGACCAGACATCTGGGCTCCGGAAGAAGATATTTATTGGGGTGTAGAAGAAGAATGGCTTCAAAACAAAAGATACACAGGTGATAGAATTTTAGACAACCCGCTTGCAGCAGTTCAAATGGGATTAATTTATGTTAACCCTGAAGGGCCAGATGGAAAAGCAGATCCACTTGCAAGTGCAAAAGACATTAGAGAGACTTTTGCAAGAATGGCAATGAACGATACTGAAACTGTGGCCTTAACTGCAGGAGGACATACTTTTGGAAAAGCGCATGGTGCAGGTGACCCAGCTTTAGTTGGAGCTGAACCAGAAGGTGCTCCGTTAGAACAAATGGGTTTAGGATGGAATAACTTACATGCTTCTGGTGTTGGAAGAGATGCAACAACAAGTGGTATTGAAGGTCCTTGGACAGCAAATCCCACACAGTGGGATAATGGATATTTTGATTTGCTTCTTGGCTATGAATGGAAGTTAGTAAAAAGTCCTGCTGGAGCTCAAATCTGGCATGCCATTGATCAAAAAGAAGAACATATGGCACCACAAGTTGATGATCCATCAATAAAAGTTCCAACTATGATGACGACTGCTGATATGGCAATGCGTGAAGATCCAGAATATAGAAAAGTTTCTGAAAAGTTTCACAAAGATCCAGAATATTTTGCTGATCAATTTGCAAGAGCTTGGTTTAAACTTCTTCATAGAGATATGGGACCAAAAACAAGATACATGGGGCCTGAAGTTCCAGAAGAAGAATTAATTTGGCAAGATCCTGTACCTAAAGGTCACTCAAATTATGATGTCGAAGCCGTTAAAGCTAAAATTTTACAAAGCGGTTTAACAACTCAAGAGATGGTTGAAACTGCTTGGGCAAGTGCTTCTACATTTAGAGGATCAGATATGAGAGGTGGAGCAAATGGTGCAAGAATTAGACTTGCCCCTCAAAAAGATTGGGAAGTTAACAAACCTGAGCAATTAAAAAAGGTACTTAGTATCCTTGAACCAATTGCAAAAGATACAGGGGCATCAATAGCTGATGTGATTGTGCTTGCGGGCAACATTGGTGTCGAACAAGCGTCAGGAATGGAAGTTCCATTCACACCTGGTAGAGGTGACACTACTCAAGACAAAACTGATATTGATTCTTTTGGTGTTCTTGAGCCTGAGGCAGATGCATTTCGTAATTATTTAAAAATGAATTATGATGTTACAGCAGAGGAACTAATGCTAGATAAAGCACAACTTCTTGGGCTAACAGCTCCTGAAATGACTGTACTCGTTGGAGGAATGAGATCAATGGGTATCAGTTCAGACCAACGAGGTTTATTCGCAGAAACTGGTGGTAAACTAACTAACGATTTCTTTGAAAAACTCTTAGATATGAGTGTAAGCTGGAAACCAACTGGAAGTAACTCTTACGAAGCAACTGATAAAATTACAGGTGAAAAAGTAAGAACTGCATCTAGAGTAGATCTTGTTTTTGGATCGAACTCACAATTAAGAGCTATAGCAGAACTTTATGCAAGTGATGACAGTGAAGAAAAAATGAAAAAGGACTTCATTAAAGCTTGGAATAAAGTGATGAATGCTGATCGTTTCGATCTAGAACAATAAAATTAGTTTTAATTAGTTTAAAAGTGGAACTTTAAGTTCCACTTTCTTTATTTTGGCATATTTGTTGCACCAGTTTCTAAAGAAATTATTTTGCCATCTTTAAATTTATATATGGCCATAACAGCCTGAGTGTTTCCATCTTTGAAAGTAACAAAAGAATGGTGTACTCCAATTTCATCATTTTCATACACAATCCTAGACTTATCTTCATTTATATCATCACTCATAGCCCAACCAATAACGTCTGATTTTGAGAGTTGATTACCTGAAGAGTGCATTGTAAATTTGAAGTCATCGTGAATAATTTCATTCATTCCTGCTTCGTCTTTTTCATTAAACACCCTCATGTATTTTTCTAATATAGACATATTTTCTCCTAGTATTTTAATTTCTATATAAGTGTTTTTCTGAAATTAGTATTTAATTATCTTTCTTTGATATAGGGTTGACCAATTGCGTTAGGCGCAATTGCCTTACCAACAAAACCAGCAAGTAACACAACGGTTAGTACATAAGGTAATGCTTGTATTAACTGAACAGGTATTTCTCCTATAGCCGGTAGTTCAACACCTTGTAATCTTATTTGAAGTGCATCCGTAAAGCCAAACAATAAACATGCAATCAAAGCTGTTTTGGGATGCCACTTTCCAAAAATCATTGCTGCTAGTGCTAAGTAACCCCTGCCAGCAGACATTTCTCTAAAGAAATTAGCATTAACTGCAGTTGATAAGTGAGCTCCAGCAAAAGCAATTAAGACACCGTTGATTGCCAAAGCTTTGTATCTCATTGAAAATACGTTAATTCCTGCAGTATCAACAGCACTTGGGTTTTCGCCAACTGCTCTAAGCCTCAAACCAAAACTAGTTTTAAACACAACCCAAAAGACTAATGGAACTGTAAGATATGCTAAATATACGAATACGTAATGACCACTTAATATATCACTGTAAATTATTCCTACTATTGGTATATCTCTTAAACTATCAGCAAAAGGTAGAGTAACTTCCAAGAAACGCTGATCTTCATTTAGTGTTGGAGTTAATCCAGCTTGTCCAAACCAAGCAGCTGCTAAGGCAGTAGTTAATCCAATTATTAAAATATTAATAGCAACACATGACACAACTTGATCACCTTTATAAGTGACTGAAGCAAAACCGTGCAACATTGAAAGGCTAACACATGCGATAATTGCCAACAATAAACCAAGCCATGGATTTCCTAAAAAGTAAGAACCTACTGCAGCTACAAAAGCAGCCATAAGCATTTTACCCTCTAAGCTAAAATCAATAACTCCTGATCTTTCAGCAAATATACCAGCCATAGCTGCAAATACTAACGGAGTTGAAATTCTTAGGGTAGAATTTATTAGAGATGCAATGTCAGACAAAAATTCCATTACGCTTTTGCCTTTAAATTTAATCTATTAACAAAGAAGTTTTCAATTTGTGGTCTAAATAGGTTTTCTAAAGCCCCACTAAATAGAATAATCACACCTTGTACAGCAACAAACATGTACCTAGTAATATTTGGCATATCGAATGTAACTTCTGAACCTCCTTGATATAAAATTCCAAACAAAAATGCAGCAGGGAAAATTCCTATAGGATGATTTCTTCCCATTAACGCAACTGCAATTCCAGTAAATCCATATCCGGCTGGAAAGCCTGCAACAATTTTATGGTGTACACCCAATACTTCATTAACTGCCAAAAGACCTGCCAATCCTCCAGATATACACATTGCTATAATTATATTTTTATAAGGAGAAATACCTGCATAGATTGCAGCTTGTGTATTGTGACCAACAGCTCTCATCTCATAACCCCATCTGGTTTTCCAAACTAAAAACCAAACAAAAACAGATGCGGCAATAGCTAAAAGAAAAGAAATGTTTAATGGTGAATACCTAATCTTGATTCCAAATAAAGCAGCAAAATCTTTGAAATTTGGAAGCCATTGCTCTTTTGGTAAAGCAACAGTATGTGGTCCCATTTGTGCAGTATCTCTAATAACATCAACAAGTAAGAAAACCATTAATGAAGCGGCAATAAAGTTAAACATAATTGTTGTGATAACAACGTGACTGCCTCTAGTAGCTTGAAGATATGCTGGGATAAATGCCCAAGCTGCACCAAAAGCAAAGGCACCAGCTATTGATAATAACCAAACTATCGGGACAGGTAAAAAACTAAAATTTATTGCTACTAAGAAAACGCCCAGGCCACCTATATAAGCTTGTCCTTCGCCACCAATATTAAAAAGCCTACAATGGAATGCAACCGCAAATGCCAAACCAGTAAAAATAAAATTAGTTGTATAATAAAGTGTATAAGCAAAACCCTCGATATAACCAAAAGAACCGTAGATGATTAATCTTACTGCTTCATAAGGATTTTCTCCTGCAATAAATATAAAAATACCAGATACAAACAATGCTAAAGTCAAGTTAACAAGAGGAACAATAAGATTAGAAACCCACCATGGAACTTTAGATTTATCTACGGTTGCCATTAAATAACTCCTGCCATTAACAAGCCTAACTCACGATCAGTAACATTTTTATTTTCTTTTTCACCAACTACCTTTCCATCAAACATAACAACAATTCTATCGGACAAAGAAAGTACCTCATCCAACTCAACAGATACTAAAAGTATTGCAGCACCTCTATCTCGCATATCAATTAGCCTTTGATGAATAAATTCAATAGCACCTATATCTACACCTCTGGTTGGCTGACCAACTAGTAATACTTTTGGTTTTTCATTAAGTTCTCTACTTAAAATTATTTTTTGTTGATTACCCCCTGAGAAATTTGATGTAACTAAATTTGGAGATTGTGGTCTTACATCATACTCTTCCATAATTTTTTTAGAATGGGAAATTATATCTCTATGATTAAGAATTGATGATTTTGAAAAAGGTTGTTGATCATGGTAACCAAATATAAGATTTTCATAAGCTTTAAAATCTGTTACTAATCCCATTCTTTGTCTGTCTTCAGGAACATGAGCTAAACCTTTTTCTTTCAACTCTCTTGGGTCTAGAAAATTTTGTCTATCTGATACCTTTTTTCCATCTAAATATATTTCACCTGACTCAACTTTTCTAATTCCTGAAAGTGCCTCTAATAATTCTGTTTGACCGTTTCCAGTAACACCGGCCAAACCTAAAATCTCCCCTGAGCGAATTTCTAAATTTACATTTTTAACTCTGGTTACATCTAGATCGTCTTTGACACTAAGATTTTCAACTTTAAAAATAACATCGCCTGTTTTAACTTCTGATTTATCAAGCCTTAATAATACTGTTCTTCCAACCATCATTTCAGCCAGTTGCTCTTTGTTTGTATCTTCAGTTTTAGTATGACCAACCATTTCACCTTGGCGCATTACAGAAACTTCACTTGTTAAATCCATAATTTCTATTAATTTATGAGTGATTAAAACAATTGTTTTACCTTCTTCGTTAAGTGAACGTAATATTTTAAATAATTCATCAACTTCTTGGGGTGTTAGAACACCTGTTGGTTCATCAAGTATAAGAATTTCTGCACCTCTGTAGAGTGACTTTAATATTTCAACTCTTTGACGAAAACCTACTGACAAATCTGATATAGTTGAGTTTAAATCAATATTAAGTTTGTAGGTATCGCATAAATTTTTTAAATCTTTTTTTGCTTTTTCAAGATTTTTACCAAAGACTAACTCACCTTCAAATCCTAATATAATATTTTCTAAAACAGTAAAATTTTCCACTAGCATAAAATGCTGGTGAACCATTCCAATGCCATTAATTATTGAGTCCTTTGGTGATCTGAGATTTATCTCTTTTCCATTGATTTTTATTATTCCTGAATTTGCTTGATAAAGACCAAATACAATGCTCATTAACGTAGATTTTCCAGCACCGTTTTCTCCAATTATTCCATGGATTGTGCCTTTGTTAATTGTAAGGTTAATATTCTTATTGGCGTGAACGTGACCAAAAGATTTATTGATATTTGTTAGTTCTAGGATAGGTGAGACCATAAAATTGGTTAATCTCTTGGTCTCACCAGATTATTTATAATAGTTCTTTTACTCTTGTGACCAGTCAGCTACTTCCATTGAGCCACTCACAATGTCTGCTGCTGCTGATTGTACAGCTGCTTCCATTGCAGAGGTTACCATGCCATCTTCAGTAGCATAACCAACCATACCTTCTGCTAAACCAAGAATATGAATTCCTGACTCGAAAGTACCAGCGTCAGTCTTTTGAGCTTGCTCAAAAATAGTTAGGTCCAAGCGCTTTAACATAGAAGTAAGCATGTTGCCTGGGTGCATCCAGTTTTGGTTTGTATCAACACCAATGCCCATAATGCCTGCATCAGCTGCTGCTTGTAAAACACCTATACCTGTTCCACCTGCTGCTTGATAAACAACATCTGCACCACCATCAATTTGTGCTTTTGTTAACTCAGCACCTTTTGTTGGATTATTCCATGCTTCTGGTGTTGAACCAGTCATGTTAGCTAAAACATTGATATCAGGATTTACATAAAGTGCACCTTGCTCATAACCTCCTTGGAACTTTCTAATTAAAGGAATATCCATTCCCCCAACAAATCCGATTGTTCCACTTTCAGAAGCCATAGCTGCGATCATACCGACTAGGAATGAACCTTCGTGTTCCTTATAACAAGCTTGATAAATATTGCTTGCTGGATCATCTACCCAGCATACATCCACTGCTACAAAGTTTGTATCAGGATAATCAGGAGCAACTGCTGCAACTGCATCAGCTTGAGCAAAGCCCATTGCTACGATTAATGATGCGCCTCTATCTGCGATCTTACGCATACCTTGTTCAATTTGAGTGTTATTAGAAGCTTCAAATTCAACCATGTCCCATCCAAGTTCATTTTGAACTCTTAATGCGCTTTCATAAGCTAGTTCATTAAATGATTTATCGAACTTGCCTCCAGAGTCATATACAACTCCAATTTTGTTTGCAAACGCACTTGAAGAGAAGACAAGAGCGAAAGAAACTGTAAAAATACTTAAAATTTTCTTCATACCAAAAATCCCCCTTAAATATGAATTATAGATATCTCATTGATAACATTTTATTGTAAAAAAAATGCATTAAAAAATGAGATAATGAATAAATAATAGGATTTTTTATGGATAACTTCAAGTGCCCATATACCTATCGCCTGCGTCACCTAAGCCCGGTACAATAAACCTATTTTTATTCAACTTAGCATCAATATTACACGTAAATATATGAATACCTTTTTGTTTTTTTTGGATATTTTTTATACCTTCAGGAGCAGCTAGTAAGGACACCAAAAATATATCTTTAATATTCACACCTTTATTTTTTATTAGATTGATTGCTGCAATTGATGAATTACCTGTTGCTAACATTGGGTCTAGAATTAACACTTTTTTATTTTTGACTCTAGGCAGTTTAAAGAGATATTCTACAGGTTCATAAGTTTGTTCATCACGGTATAAGCCTATATGGCCTTTTTCAGCTTCGGGTAAGAACTTTGCAAAACCCTCAAGCAATCCCAAACCAGCGCGAAGTATTGGTACTAAAATAATTGGTTGGCCCAGGACTGTTCCACTCATTTTTTTTAAAGGAGTTTCAATTGTTTGTTTTTTAAAGGGCACATATTGCAGAACATCAGAAGCAATGAGGTAGCTTATTTCATTCATAGTTTGTCTAAAAACAGTATTTGATGTTTTTTTATTTCGTAAAATTGTTAATTTGTATTGAACGAATGGTGATTTAATTACTGTAATCATATGCGATTACATATATAGAAATCCCACTAAGAGCAATGCGGTTATCAATTTATTTTTTAACATTAGTGTTTTTATCTAGCTGTACGACTATTGAAGTTGGCAGAGAAGTCGTTAAAGTTGGGGCAGTGGTAAAAGATAAAGTTGAAGAAACTATTATAAAAAAAGAACCAGAAATTATTGAAGATAAAACTATTGTTGAAGAACAACAAATTATCACTGAAGAAAAAGAAGAGGAAAAAACTATAGTTAAGGAGCAACAAAAAATCGCAGAAATAAATTTCATGGGAAAACAACTTGATGAGATTAAACAAAAACTGGGACAGCCTAATTTAGCACGATCTGATGGCTCGGTGCATATGATGCGATATGATAGTAGTTCATGTAGGTTGTTTATCTTCTTTAATATAAACTCAAATATTAAGAGAGTAGAATATTTTGAATTTCGAGACTCTTTAGGAGAGCTTATAAATACAAAGAACTCGATAGAAGAATGTTATAAAGAATACGACTTTACTAGCTAATTTCAGCAAGCAAATCTTTGGTTTCCACATTATCGCCAGATGCAACATTAATTGATTTGATTGTTCCACTTTTATCAGCGTTTATTGTAGTTTCCATTTTCATAGCCTCGATCACTAGTAACTTATCACCTTTAATCACCTTACTACCTGATTGAACAAATATTTTAGCAACTTGGCCTGGCAAAGGAGATCCGACATGATCCAAATTATTATCATCTGCTTTAGCTCTTTGTGTTATATTTTTTGAAAATTCCTTATTTTCTATATCTATTGTTCTTGGTTGTCCGTTAATTTCGAAAAACACGGAGCACTTTCCATTACTATTAACTTCACTTTTTGCTAAATATCTTAAGATAAGGTTTTTTCCTTTATCAATTTCTATCGTGTATTCTTTATCTTGTTGAGGGCCATAAAAAAATAATTCTGTTGAAAGAATTGATGTGTCACTAAACTCCTTAAAGTGATCAACATAATCTTTAAAAACTTTTGGATACATTAAGTAAGACGCTAGATGTGTTTGATTAATTTTCATCCCTATTTCATCTTCTAAATTTTTGGCTTCTTTATCTAAATCAACTGATTCTAAAATTTCCCCAGGTCTTTTTGTTAAAGGTTTAGTATCACCAAGAACTTTCTTTTGTAGTTCTTTTGGAAAGCCTCCTTGAGGTATACCAATCTCCCCTTTAAAAAATTCGATGACTGAAGCAGGAAAAGAAATTTCTTTTTTTGGGTCTAACACATCTTCTTTGGATAAATCATTAGCGATCATATAGAGCGCCATATCACCTACAATTTTAGAAGAAGGTGTAACTTTAACAATATCACCAAAAAGTTGGTTTACGTCTGCATATTTATTAGCAACCATTCCCCACTTATCAGTTGTAATTCCCAATGATCTCGCTTGTTCTTTTAAATTTGTAAACTGACCACCAGGCATTTGGTGAAGATACACATCAGAACTACCGCCTTTGAAATCTGTTTCAAATACATGATAATTTTGACGAACTTGTTCCCAGTATAAAGATAGTGTTCTTATAGCCTCTTCATCAAGTTTTGGGTCTTGATGATTTTGTTTCATTATAGATACGATTGATCCAAGTGCAGGTTGTGATGTTAATCCACTCATCGAGTCAATTGCAAGATCCACGATATCTACCTTTTCTTCTATAGCAGCTAGAACTGAAGCTGATGAAGTACCCGATGTATCGTGAGTATGAAAATGAATTGGAAGATCAGTTGTTTGTTTGATTTCATTAACTAATTTTTTTATAGCATTAGGTTTTGCTAATCCCGCCATATCTTTAATAGCGATAATATGTGCTCCGGCTTTCTCTAAATCTTTTACAAGATCAATATAATATTTTAATGTATATTTTTTCTCATTTGGATCAGTTACATCATTTGTATAACAGATAGTTCCTTCACAAATTTTATTTTGATTGCGTACTTCATCAATTGCAACACGCATATTATCAATTAGATTTAATGAGTCAAAAACTCGGAATACATCAATTCCAACTTTTGCTGATTGTTGAATGAAATGTTTAACAACGTTATCTGGATAATTTTTATATCCAACAGCATTAGATCCTCTAAAGAGCATTTGTTTAAGAAGGTTAGGCGCCCTTTTGTTTAATCTTGCTAATCTATCCCAAGGATCCTCTTTTAAAAAACGCATCGATGTATCGAAGGTTGCACCGCCCCAACATTCTAATGAGAACAAGTTGCTTAGATTTTCACTATAATATTCAGCAATGTTAATAAGATCATCTGTTCTCATTCTTGTAGCAAGTAGCGATTGATGTGCATCACGCATCGTAGTGTCAGTAATTAGGGTGTAGGGTGTTTCTTTTATTTTTTTTGCAAATTTTTCTGGACCTAAAGTTTGCAAGTCCTTTACAAAGTTATTTTTTTCACTTTTAATGTTTGAAATAGGAATTTGAACTTCTACAGTCTTATTACTATTGACTCTTCCAGATATATCATTGTGCCCATTCACAATTATATTTCCAAGATAAGATACAATTTTAGATGCTCTATCTTTTTGAGGATTATAGGCATAGAGCTCTTTTTTAGTATCAACAAAATTTGTATTGTAATTTCCTTCAAGGAAATCTTTGTTGTTTATAAGAGACTCAAGAAATACTAAATTTGTTTTAACACCTCTAATTCTAAATTCTCTCAAAGCCCTATCCATTCTTTTAATACAATCTTCTTGATGAGTGGCCCATGTTGTAACCTTCACTAACAAAGAGTCATAGTAAGGTGTAATAATTGAACCTGAAGAAGCATTAGCAGCATCTAATCTAACTCCAAAGCCTGCCGCTGATCTATAAGTCATTATTTTCCCATAATCAGGCATAAAATTATTAAGTGGGTCTTCAGTAGTAACTCTACATTGGATTGCAAATCCATTTAACTTAATATCTTCTTGTTTTGGAAGTGCAGGATGGCTTCCAATTTTTTCACCTTCAGCAATTTTGATTTGAGCTTTTACTATATCAATACCAGTTACTTCTTCAGTAACAGTATGCTCTACTTGAATTCTTGGATTAACTTCAATGAAATAAAATTCACCAGACTTTTTATCAAATAAAAATTCAACTGTACCAGCACCAAAGTAATTAACTTGTTTTGCAATTTTTATTGCAGCATTACAAATTTCCTCTCGTGTTTCATCTTTAAGAAAATGTGCGGGCGCTCTTTCAATAATTTTTTGATGTCTTCTTTGAAGAGAACAATCTCTTTCAAAAAGATGTAAAATATTACCGTGACTATCACCTAAAATTTGAACCTCAATGTGTGCAGCATCTTCTAAAAATTTTTCAATAAATACTTCATCTTTTCCAAATGCCTTTAGTGACTCGCTCTGAGCAGTTGTTATTTGATCTATCAAATCTTTACTTGATCTTACAACTCGCATTCCTCTACCGCCACCGCCCCAGCTTGCTTTGACAATTACAGGATAACCAATTTTCTCAACTTCTTTATCTATATTTTTTAAATTATCTTTTGTTACAAGAACTGATGGGACTGTCCCAACCTTTGCCTCTTCGGCAACTTTTTTAGCTTCAGTTTTATTTCCAAATCTTTTTAGTATTTCTTTACTAGGACCAATAAATGTTATGTCATTTTTTTCACACTGCTCAGCTAATTCAGGACTTTCAGATAAAAATCCATAACCTGGATGGATAGCATCAACCTGTGCATCTTTAGCAATTTTAATTATAGAATCTATGTCCAAATATGCTTGAATTGGACCTTTACCTTCACCTACTAAATAACTTTCATCCGTTTTAAATCGGTGAATAGCAAAACGATCTTCTTTAGAATAAATGGCAGCTGTCTTAATACCAGACTCTTCGGCAGCTCTAAAAATTCGAATAGCAATTTCACTTCTGTTTGCTGCTAAAATTTTATTAATCTTTTTCATCAAGCCACCATTAAATCAAGATTATTACTTAATATTTTTTCGGGGATGCATCTATATGTTCCTTACAAAATTAGCAAGAGATCAAAGGAATTTAGCCATTTTTTAGGATTTGGAAGCAATTATAAATTGATAATAAACTGCAAATTGTCAATTTAACGTCTGTGCACATATGTCTCTTTATCACAAAGGTTATTTTGTATTATTGTGAGAAAATGAATTCAATGAATGAAAATATAAAACCTTATCAAAGCTGCTCTAAATCTGTCTTCTTAGTTTTAGGAATTATTTTTATAAGTTGGATTTCACTATTCTCTATTTTTCTGATTTTACAAGGTGCTTGGCCAGTGTCTATATTTCTTGGACTTGAATACTTGGTAATTTTTTATTTAATCCGTTTATATTTCAAAGAAAAGAATATTAAGGATGAAATTAATATTGATCAAAAAGAAATATCTATAAAAAAATATAGAGGTAATAAACTTTTACAATCGTCTAAATTCAGCACTTATTGGTCTAAAGTCTTTTTTACAAAATTTAAAAATACTTCAAAGTTATTAATAAGAGAATCAGATAAAGAAACTGAGGTAGCAACTTTCTTACATGCAGATTTAAAAGAAGGTTTGTATTTAAGAATTAAAAAACAATTAAATTTCTATTAATTTTTTTTAAAACTTTTAAAAATATTATTTACGAAATTTTGTTCGTTCCATTCTGATGGCCCAGATCCTATTCTTGTTATTATTAAATCATAAGATGGTATGATATAACATCTATTAGAGTTGTATCCTTCCAAAGCATAAGTGTCCTTTGGTAAAGATGGCCATCGAACTCCGTCTGAATTTATCCAGAACTGATATCCGTATGAAGAATTTAAATTTTGTGATTTTGTGGTTGCAAGATCTATGTAATCTGAGGGTAATATTTGAACATTATTCCATTGTCCTTTTTTTAACATAAAATATCCAAAACGCGATAGATCTCTAGCTGAAATATGAAGACCAACATGAGATGATGTGAATGGGCCTAAATAATTTCCGCCGCCGTGAATGTCCCAACTAGCGTTCTCTATACCTATTATTTTAAAAAGTTTTTCATATAAATATTCATGAATATTTTTTTTTGTTATTTCAAAAAATACAAATGAAAGCAAAGCTACTGCTGGATCAGAGTATTCCCATTGTTTTCCAGGTTCAGAAGATAAGACGTCAACTGATTTTCCATATCTATTCTCACATCTTCCAATAGCAAATTCAAATGGACCATTTTGGGGTTCAGTCACTAAACCATAAACATCATTATTTTCACCTTTTAACCCTGAAGTCATAGACAATAAGTGGTGTAAATTTATATTTGTTTTTCTTGAGTCATTTTTTATAAAATCTTTTGGAAGAAAATTATAGATAGGTGTTTCTAAATTTATATCTAAATTTTTGCTAGAGGTATCGTTTTTTATTTCTTCTAATAAAAACATCCATGCAATTCCAGTGAGTGATTTTGTACAAGACCATATATCAAAACGACTTTGTTGCAATGTCATGAAACTGTGATTTTCATAAACTAAATATCCATCTTTAATAATTACTGTACTTTGAGGATGGTTTCCAAAAAATAATTGTTGGCGTTTTATTTCCTGTTCAATATAATTAAAATCGATATTCAGCAATTTTGATGAGTGATCAGTTGATATTAGTCTCCAGCCACCTTCAATTTCTTTATTTGGAAAGTATGAAATATCTTTACTCATTAATTAAAATTTCAAGATATTTATTTTAAAGAAATCAAATCATTCATAGAAAAAAATCCCATTTTTTTCTTTGATATAAATACTGCGGCGTCAATAGCACCTGTTACAAAAATTGATCTGTTGTTAGCTTTATGAACTAAATCAACTCTATCGTTGGTACCAATAAAACTTACTGTATGTTCACCTGCGATTTCACCGCCTCTTGTAACAGAAAAACCAATGTCACCTTTTTTTCTAGATGATAGTTTATTTGTACGATCTAAAACTTTTGATTTATTTAATTTAGTTTTTCTTCCCTCAGCTGCGTATTCACCTAGAGATAATGCAGTTCCAGAAGGGGCATCTTTTTTATGTTTATGATGGGTCTCAGCAATTTCAATATCATAATCAGTATCTTTTAAAGCTGATGCAGTTTGCTGCACTAAATTAAATAATAAATTAACACCTAAGCTCATATTAGAAGACATCAATATAGGTATTTTTTTTGAATAACCCTTTACTTTCTTTTTTTGCGCATCTGTCATGCCAGTTGTTCCTATAACAACGGCTGTTTTGTTTACAGAAGCAATTTTTAAATTATTTAACGTAGACTCAGGTGTTGTAAAATCAATTATAACATTTGCTTCTTTAATCAATTGAGCTGAATTAGCAGTAAGCAATTTTGAAGACTGTATGCCAGAAACTTTATTTAATGGTTTGTCGATATCTTTATGTTTTTTGTGTTCGAAGCCACCTACAAATTCTAAATTTTTATTTTGTAAAATTTGTTTCGATATTTCCTGACCCATTCGACCAAGACAACCTGCTACTGCTATTTTAATTTTTGCCATAAAAACTTCTTATACTTTGGTGATAGTAAGTTGAAAAGAATTTAAGTTAAATCTTCCCAGACTTCTTTTAATTTTGAGAAAAAACCTTGGGATTTTGGACTATGTTTTTTAGAAGTACCGCCCTCGTTTTCAAAATCTCTTAATATATTTTTTTGTTTGCTATTTAGGTTTACTGGGATTTCAACGTTCGCTTGCACGTACATATCACCCCTTCTACTTTGTCGAAGTATGCTCATTCCTTTACCGCGTAGTCTAAATTGGGTTTCAGATTGTGTTCCTGCAGGAATGTTTAGTCTAGCTTTTTTACCTTCTATTGTTGGTACTTCTATTTCACCACCTAAAATAGCAGTGGTAATTGAAATTGGTATTTCACAAAATAAATTTTCTTCTTCTCTTTCAAAGAGTTTATCCTTTTGAACTTCAACAAAAATATAGAGATCACCATTTCCTGCACCTCTTTCACCTGGCTCTCCTTCACCAGCTATACGAATTCTTGTACCTGTATCAACACCAGGTGGGATTGTAACAGAAATTGTTTTTTGTTTTTTTATGTTTCCAGTTCCAGAACATTTAAGACATGGGTTTTTAATAGTTGATCCTTCTCCACCACACGTAGGGCATGGTCTTTCAATAGAAAAAAAGCCTTGTTGTGATCGAACTTTACCTGCTCCACCACAAGTAGAGCAAGTACTTGGGCCAGATTTATCTGCACTTCCTGTAGCGGCACACGCATCACAGCCAACATAAGTTGGTATTCTTATTTGCGGTTTTTTTCCAGAATATGCTTCAAACAATGAAATAGACATGTTGTAACGAAGATCGCTTCCCCTTTGTGGACCTCTTCTTCTTGATGATTGTCCTCCAAAACCTCCACCAAAAAACTCTTCAAAGATATCTGAGAACCCTCCTGAAAAATCACCAAAGCCTTGTCCTCCACCCATGCCACCTTGTCTAAAAGCATCGTGTCCGTATTGATCATAAGCTGATCTTTTTTCTGGGTCTTTTAAAACCTCATAAGCTGCTGCAGCTTCTTTAAATTTTTTTTCTGCTGATTTATCATCTTTGTTACGATCTGGATGATGCTTCATGGCTTGTTTTCTATAAGCTTTTTTTATTTCATCATCACTGGCATTTTTTTGAACGCCAAGTATCTCATAGAAATCTTTATCTGCCACATCTCCTCCTTATAAAAATTATGGAGCGTTAATCTTTTTTATCTTCGTCTACTTCTTCAAATTCAGCATCTACGACTTTTTCATCTTTTGTATTATCTGCCGATGGTTCAGCACCAGATGGATCAGGTTGTGGTCCAGCACCTTGAGGATTTTGTTTATAAATTGCTTCACCCATTTTCAAAGACGATTGAACAAGCGCTTCAGTTTTAGATTTTATAGTTTCTAAATCTTCGCCATCTTTCACTTTCTTGAGTTCTTCGATATCTTCTGTTATTTTATTTCTATCAGCTTCAGGGATCTTATCTCCGTGCTCTTTAAGATTTTTTTCGGTCTCGTTGATCAAGCTGTCAGCATGATTTCTCGTATCAACAGCTTCTCTTTTCTTTTTATCTGACTCAGCATTTTCTTCTGCTTCTTTAACCATTTTTTCGATTTCATCATCTGATAGCCCACCAGAAGCTTGAATTTTAATTTGCTGTTCTTTACCAGTTGATTTATCTTTGGCAGAAACATTAACAATACCGTTAGCATCAATATCAAATGTTACTTCAATTTGTGGCATTCCTCTTGCTGCAGGTGGAATACCTACTAAATCAAACTGTCCAAGTAATTTGTTATCCGCAGCCATTTCTCTTTCACCTTGAAAAACTCTTATTGTAACCGCGCTTTGGTTATCTTCAGCTGTAGAGAATACTTGGCTTTTTTTTGTTGGAATAGTTGTGTTTTTATCAATGAGTTTTGTGAATACACCACCAAGTGTTTCAATACCAAGTGATAGAGGTGTAACATCAAGTAAGAGAACATCTTTTACATCACCTTGTAATACCCCTGCTTGAATAGCAGCACCAGAAGCAACAACTTCATCGGGATTAACGCCTTTGTTAGGTTCTTTACCAAAGAAGTTTTTTACTATCTCTGTTACTTTAGGCATTCTGGTCATACCGCCAACTAAAATAACATCATCAATCTCTGCGGCTTGTAATCCAGCATCTTTAAGTGCCATTTCACAAGGTTTTAAACTTTGATTTAAAAGTTCACCAACGATAGCTTCTAGTTTTGCTCTTGATAATTTAATCGTCAAATGCTTTGGACCAGATTGATCAGCAGTTATAAATGGTAAGTTAACTTCTGTTTCGGTTGAGCTTGATAATTCAATCTTAGCTTTCTCTGCAGCCTCTTTCAAACGTTGAAGAGCAAGTTTATCTGAACGTAAATCAATACCGTTATCTTTTTTAAATTCATCAGCAAGATAATCAATAATTTTAAGATCAAAGTCTTCACCACCAAGATGCGTATCACCATTTGTAGATTTAACTTCGAAAACACCGTCTCCTATTTCTAAGATAGAAATATCAAATGTACCTCCACCAAGATCATAAACAGCAACCGTACCAGTTTTCTTTTTATCTAAACCATATGCTAATGCTGCAGCGGTGGGCTCATTAATTATTCTTAAAACTTCAAGACCAGCTATTTTACCAGCATCTTTTGTTGCTTGTCTTTGAGCATCATTAAAATATGCAGGAACAGTTATCACTGCTTGAGTAACGTCTTCACCTAAATATGATTCTGCAGTCTCTTTCATTTTTTGTAAAATGAAAGCACTTATTTGGCTAGGACTATAATTATCTCCGCGCGCTTCTACCCACGCATCGCCGTTATCACCTTTTACAATTTTGTAAGGGACTAGTCCGCTATCAGACTTAACAGCTTCATCTTCAAAAGTTCTTCCAATTAATCTTTTTATGGCAAATAAAGTATTTTCAGAATTGGTTACTGCTTGTCTTTTAGCCGACTGTCCAACAAGTTTTTCTTTTGTATCACTGAATGCTACCATTGACGGAGTTGTTCTTCCACCTTCAGAGTTTTCAATTACCTTTGGTTCCTTACCGTCCATTACTGCAACGCAGGAGTTTGTAGTACCTAAATCAATACCGATAACTTTTGCCATATTTTTAATCCTCTTTACTTAATTATTTACCAATCAACATTGGTTACATTAGATATGGGAAACAAGATTTAAAATACAAGGATGTAAAGGATTTATATTAAAAAAACCTTGTAATTTATGGATTTTTTGTAGGTTTTTACTTTCACCAAGCTACTTGTAAATTACTAACTCTGCTTGGTTTAACATTATCTGTTATTTTTAAATTAATTACCAAGGGTAAGCCCTACAAATGAGCTACCCTTAGTAAATTAATATTAATTTTAGTTTGTATTGATATTTAGATATTTTGCCTCGCATGAATTTTGAGCCATACCTAAAGTAAACGCATTACAAAGAGGTGTGTACATTTTTTTTGCGCATGTGTTTATAACTTGTCCTCTAACATTACTCTGTGTCATTCGATTAACATTTTGTTCAGATGCTCCAAATGCAATTTTACACATTTCTGTCATCACTGATTCACAAGTAACAAAAGACACACCTGCAACAGCATCTCCAGCAGGGTCTTCAGGTCCGCCAGCCATAGCATCTACTGCAGTAGATTCAGAACCACACGAAGCAACTCCTATTTCACTACACGCTGCCATACTAGCAGCTTTTGCGGTACCTTCAACTAAGGCGGTGCACATAAGATTGGTCATATTAGCAGTTATTTCATTACCGTTATTTTTTGCTCTAACCATTTTAGTAGCCATGGCGTAAGAGGACACCATGATTAACAAAATAACTAAAGATAATATTT
>CACKRO010000007.1 GCA_902602695.1 uncultured Alphaproteobacteria bacterium
AAAATTGTCGAAATAATAAAAATTAAAAAAAACTTAAAGATAATTTGTAATTGTACAATTTATAAAGATGGGAAATTAAAAGTCTTTCCTTTACAATTTAATGATAAAATAAATAATTATATTTAATATGAATTCAATTTTAGGACTACTGATACAAATTATAAATTTATTTCAATTTATTCTTATTGTTTATATTATTGGTACATGGCTTGTTAACTTTAACATTATTAATACAGGCAATAGATTTGTGTTTAGTGTAATGGATGCTTTATATCGCTTATGTGAACCTAGCTTAAATCTTGTAAGAAGGTATTTGCCAGTTTTTGGAACTTTAGATTTATCTCCGATAGTTGTTTATCTGGGATTATGGTTTTTAAAAAGCTTACTTATTGAGTATTGGCCTAGATAGCTATGACTGTCATTTTAGATGGTAAAAAAGTTGCACAAAAACTTAAGGATAATTTAAGAATTGAAATTGAAAAAATAAAATCAAAGTTTAATCGTGTTCCTGGATTAGCTGTAGTACAGGTGGGAAATATTGCTGCAAGCAGTGTTTATGTAAAGGCTAAAACAAAAGCTGCAAAAGAAGTTGGGATTGATGTAATTGATCATCACCTAGAAGAATCCGTAAATCAAAACGAATTAATCAATTTGATTAATGAATTAAACAATAATGATGATGTTAATGGTATTCTTGTCCAACTACCTTTGCCCAAAACTATAAATGAAGAAGTAGTCTTAAATAGTATAGCGCCTGAAAAAGATGCTGATGGTTTTCATCCTTTAAATGTTGGCAAACTCTCAATAAGCCAAAAGAATGATGAAGATCTAATGATACCATGCACTCCTTATGGCTGTCTGTTACTTCTAAGAGAACTTAATATTAATTTAGCTGGTAAAAATGCTGTCGTAATCGGAAGATCAAATATAGTTGGAAAACCTATGGCACAATTATTATTAAAAGAGTCTTGTACTGTTACAACAGTTCATTCAAAAACTAAAAATATTGAGAGTATTTGCAAGACTGCTGATATTTTAATAGCAGCAATTGGCAAGCCTGAGTTTGTAAATAAGGATTGGGTTAAGGAAGGTGCTATTATTATTGATGTTGGTATAAATAGAATAAAAATAAATGATGAGAAATCAAAATTGGTAGGTGATGTTTTGTTTAGTGACGTAGAACATAAAGTAAGCGCAATTTCTCCAGTGCCTGGAGGTGTCGGCCCAATGACAATTGCATGCCTTTTAAGAAACACAACCGCAGCGTTCAAATTAAAATTTTTAGACTAAGAGGAACTAATTTTATAAATATGTTCTAAAAAAAGATCGGCTGTAATCGCTTCTCTTGCTTTAGCACAGTGTTCGCAAGGTTTTAATTTTACTCCACATGGTGATTGTTTGTCATCATAATAAATGTTTTCATGAAATTCATAACCAATAACATCTGGTGATATCCACCCACCAAAATATAGAACTGCTTTTTTATTTAATGCAGCTGCCACATGCCCAAAACCTCCTTCAGGACCAACATAAAAATCAACTTCTTTTAGTAAGGCACAAGCAAGTCTAAAATCCAATTCTAGAGGTATAAATATTCCATCAATTTTTTTTGTTTGAGTATGTTTTGATTGAATAATCAAATAATCATTCTTTAATTTGTTTATTAAACTAATCCAATTCTGAATACCCCAATCTTTATTTTGATGTTTAAAACTGAATTGTATATCATTTATTTTAGTTGATGAAGTTTCAAGAAAAATTATATTTTTAAATTTTTTATTATGATTGTCCTCCCAAAATTTTTTTGCCTCAGAAACAATTTTTTTAGCTTCAAGTATTTCTTGGTCTGAAAAATATATTTCACCAGGAATAGGTTTAAAATTTCTCCAAACATAATTGTTTGGGATGCTTTTATCATAATCAATATAGGGTCTATTTAATTCATGATAATCTATTAGATGAATGGGTTTATCATTATCTAAATTTCTACAGTCTGCTATATTTGGATTATTTTCATAAATTGGAGAATGAAATGCATGATTTTTTTCTGCAATACCAATAACAATTTGTCTTTCTGGAAACTGTTTTTTAATTTTAGCTGCTAAGGAAGTTACGAGTAAATCATCACCGTAACCCATAAAATATTAATTATTTTTACGAAGTCTAATTGAGTTTATTTTAATGAAACCTTCTGCATCTTTTTGATTATATTCACCAACTTCATCAAAAGAAACTAATGAATTGTCATAAAGAGAGTTACTTGATCTTCTGCCTAATATAATTACGTTACCTTTAAATACTTTAATTTTGACATCACCGTTAACTTTGAGTGACATTGAATCTATCAATTTCTGCATTGATACTCTCTCAGAAGAAAACCAAAAACCATTATAAACTACTTCAGCATATTTTGGCATCAATTCATCTTTAAGATGAGCTTCGCCTTTATCTAAAGTAATACTCTCTATTGCTCTTCTTGCATCTAATAATATAGTTCCGCCTGGGGTTTCATAAACTCCTCTAGATTTCATTCCAACAAATCTATTTTCTACAATATCGATTCTTCCTACTCCGTGACTTCCAGCTATAGAATTTAATCTTGTAAGAACTTCGTGAGGTTTTAGTTTCTCTTCATTTATGGAGACTGGATCACCGTTTTCAAATCCAATTATTATTACTTCTGCTTTATCTGGAGTATCTTTAATGGATTTTGTTCTAGAAAAAATATGTTCGGGTGGTTCAAGCCAAGGATCTTCAAGAAGTTTACCTTCTGAAGATGTGTGAAGAAGATTTGCATCTGTACTAAATGGAGGCTCACCCATTTTATCTTTAGGTACTGTTATCTGATTTTTTTCTGCATAATCTAATAAATCATTTCTAGAATCAAATTCCCAATCGCGCCAAGGAGCTATAACATCAATTTTTGGATTATTTGCATAATAACCAAGTTCAAATCTAACTTGATCATTTCCTTTACCTGTAGCTCCATGCGCTACAGCATCTGCTCCTACAATTTTAGCAATTTCAATTTGTCTCTTTGCAATTAAAGGCCTAGCTATAGCTGTACCTAACAAATAAGTTCCCTCGTAAAGGGCGTTAGCTCTAAACATTGGAAAAACATAATCTCTAACAAATTCTTCTTGTAAATTTTCAATAAATATTTCTTCAACACCCAGGCTTTTTGCTTTTGTTTCAACCGGTGAAAGTTCTTCTCCTTGACCAATATCTGCTGTGAAAGTAACTACAGGGCAATTATATTTATTTTGGAGCCACTTTAGAATTACACTTGTATCTAATCCGCCTGAGTAAGCTAAAACAATTTTCTTAGGCATTTAACAATCGTTGATTAACTGATTATACGCTGCAGTAAATCCATTAAGAGTATAAGTATCATTGGTAATTGTGCCTCGTGAAGACTCCCCTGTAACCTTAAGCTCTAATCCTTTTTTCATTGCAAATATGACTTTTGCATCATCATCTGTCCAAGCCGCTGTTGACAAATCTTCAGTGGTATAAAATTTGTATTCCCCCTTATCTATACTTATAATAATATCAGAAGGTACCTTGTAGCTATAACCAGCCTCTATTTGAACTACGGTCTCTGGATTGCCTATATTTTTATAGACTAATACATAGTAGTCTCCTCTTTTTTTATCGCTTGGTAAGTCTGTTTCTGTTGCTAAACTACCAATATAGCAATACTCATCAGTCTCCTCAAAAGACCATTTGCCTACTTCTAATGCATTAAGAGCGCTAGGAAGTGCTACATATAGCACTAGTAAAAACTTAAGAAAAATTTTCATCAATTACTTCTTTTAGTATATCTTATGCAATTAGTTAAGAGCGTTTAATCAATGATAGAGTCTTTTTAAGTTATGGAAAAATCAAACCAAAATAACTTGATGAAAAGGATTCAAAAAGACCGCGACGAAATGGCTTTTTCGGAAATCTTTGATTTTTTTGCCCCAAAAATAAATGCTTATTTTATTCAAAATAGAATCAAAATTGAAAGTTCTGAGGAATTAACTCAGGAAGTTTTAAGTAATGTTTGGTTAAAATCTAACCTATATGATTCAAAAAAATCAGCTCTTTCAACGTGGATATTTACTATTGCAAGAAACAAAAAAGTAGACTTTTTCAGGAAAAATTCAAAAATAAACTTTAAAGAAGAAGATATACGAGAGTTTTTATACCAAGATAGAGAAATTGACCCAATAGAAGAAAATGAGACAAAAAAACAAATAGAAAGAATAAATAATGAGCTCGATGAACAGCAAAAAATAATGATAAAAATGAACTTTTTTGAAAATAAAAGTCATAAAAAAATAGCAGATGAGCTTGAAATTCCATTAGGGACAGTTAAATCAAGAATAAGGCATATTTTAACTAAAATGCAGGGATTTTTAAGATGAATGGAACAGTAGTAAAAAATCAACTTATCTTTGATTTTGCATCAGGAATACTAGGTCCTGCAAAGTCGCTATTTGCATCAACATATTTACAATTAAATTCAAATGCTTCTAAAATTAGCAATACATTTGAGAATATGTTGGGTGAAAATCTTATGGATAACGAGAACATTCATCCTAAAAATTTGAAGTATACAGACTGTATTAACAATGAGAATATTCAATCTGCTTCAAATCTTAAGGACCCAGTAACCAGCTTCTTTGGAAACCTAAATAATTTAAATTGGAAGCAAGTTTACAAAGGTTTCAAAGAGTATACTGCATCGATTGACGATAAAGACGAACTAAAACTAATAAAAATGGACCCTGGAGTTTCTGTACCACTGCACTCTCATGGTGGAAAAGAGTATATATTAGTCTTAGAAGGTAGTTTCTGCGACGAGTATGGTGAATATTCAAAAGGCGATATTCAAATTAACGACCAAAAAATTAAACATACGCCAATAGCATCAAAAGATACGGGCTGTGTCTGTTTGAGTATTACTGAGAAAGATGTAATATTCTTTGGTAAATATGGATCCTTTTTGAATTTATTTACATTTATCAAATCTTTTTTTAAACAAAAATAAACACATTATTGTATAACATCATACGTGTCTAAAATTCACGTAGATTTTATTAGGGGTAAAAAAATTGAAAGTTCCCATCAAGTTAAAGCGTTAGTAACAAACATCGATGGTAAAATTTTATTCTCTACAAATAATGATAACGAATTTTTTTTCCCTCGATCATCAATTAAAATTTTTCAAGCTATTCCTTTTGTAAAGTCAAATGCTATAAAAAATTACAAATTAAACAATAAACATATAGCTTTAGCCTGTGCATCACACAAAGGAGAAAAAATTCATATAAGAGAATTAAAAAAATGGATTTCAAAAATTGATTTAAAAACAAAAAATTTAAAGTGTGGTATTCATGGACCATTAGATAAGAAAGCTTATGAAAAAATTATATATTCTAGAAAAAAATTTAGCGAATTACATAACAATTGTGCTGGAAAGCACTTAGCTATGTTAACAAGCTGTTTAATAAATAATCAGAATATCAACAACTATCTAGATTACAATCATACTCATCAAAAAAATATCAGAAAAGTTTTCAACAAATTTACAGAAACTAAATTATCAAAAAAAAATTTCTCTTTAGACGGATGTAGCGCGCCACAATATTCATTTAAAATTAAATCTATATCAAAGGCATTAAATAATTTAATTAAAAGTTATAAAGATTGTTATGATTATAGCGAAGAAGTCAAAACTTTAATTAATTCAGTTTTAGAAAATCCTGAATTTATAGGAGGCACTGCAAGTTTTGATACTAAAGTTATGAAAGCTTCAAAAGGAAAAATATTTTGTAAAAGTGGAGCTGAGGGTGTTTTTTTATTTATTGATATTCATAACGAAATTAGCGGAGTAGTTAAAATTACTGATGGAAATGAAAGAGCTATTCCTATTTCTATACTTAATATTTTTAAAAAATTGAAAGTTATGACCAGAGTAGAGTTAAAAAATTTAGAAAAAAAAGAAAAATTTGTTCTACAAAATCATGCAGGTAGAAATATTGGTCACATCAGCCTTACAATGAAATAAGAAATAAAAATATGATAATTAAAACGGTTAAAGGTAGTCTTAGATAATAAAATGCCTGTTTATTTGTTTCGTTTGCAAATAAAATAATATAGTCGAAAAATAACTGAGTTAATAATAATAAAATTATTAAAATAAAAATTATTAAAATATTAATGCTAAGAAGATTTAATATAATAATTATAACAGCAAATAAGCTAGGTAAAAAACCGTATACAACTATGTGAGTTGGTGGATTATTTTTTAAATTCCAGTTTATTGATCCAATAAAAACAATTATGATTAAGCTATAGTAAACAACAAACTTGAGCAGAACTTCTTCCTCAACTATTAAAAAATAGTATTTATCTAAAAAAGTTAAAACATATGGTATTAATCCTAAATATGAAATTAGAAATTGAAAATTAATTTTTTTGGGCATTTGGTATGATTGAACAAAGTATCATTTTAGAAATTGAAAAACTTTTAGATAATAAAAAAATTATAGATAGCAAGTTATTATCAGACTCTTTTGGGATTAATTGCTTAAAAATTATCACAAGTGATAGTAAAGAGTTTATTGTCAAATATTATTACAAAAATAATGATGAATTTAATGCTATAAAATCAGAGACAGATAACCTTCTTTTTTTTAATACACAAAAGTTTAATCAATTTCCAAGTATTATTAACTATAATGAAAATTTATTAATAATGTCATTCATAAATAATGATGATGATCAACCAAACCAAACTAATGATGATTTATTAAATAGTATAATTTCTCTTCACTCAAATAAGAGTAAAAATTACGGTTTTAGTTTTGACACGCAAATTGGTGGTTTGAAACAGATTAATTCTAGTTCTAAAAATTGGTTAGAGTTCTATAGAGAAAAAAGATTAACTTACATATTTGACTTAGTTAACAAAAATCAACCTATGGATGAAACTATTAACACTAAAATTGATTTATTAATTAAAAAGATGGATAATTTTATTCCCAACAAACCAATATCATCTTTATTACATGGTGACTTATGGGAAGGAAATATACTTTTTAAAAATAAAAAGTTTGTAGGATTTATTGATCCAGGATCTTTTTATGGTCATAATGAATTAGAAATATCTTATTTGAGGTGGTTTAACCCCAAATTTATTGATGAAAATTTTTTAGATAAGTACAATGATCACATCAAGATTGATAAATATTACTTAGAATATGAACCAATTTATCAATTATATTATTCACTATTAAATGTTTATTTATGGGATAGAAGCTATATTGAAGATGTACGTAAATTGCTGGAAAAAATTAAAATATAATGTGTGGAATTAATGGAATAATTTTTAAAACATCTAAAACTGATGTTTCAAAAATTCTTAAAATGAATGCACTTCTAGATCATAGAGGCCCGGATGATAGTGGATACATTAACCATAAAAATCTTTTACTTGGTCATACTAGACTATCTATAATCGATACATCAAATCTTGGTTCTCAACCAATGTCTGTAGATGGAAGATATTGGATTATTTATAATGGAGAAATTTATAATTATAAAACTTTAAGGAAAGAACTAATTCTAAAGAAATATAAATTTTATTCAAATTCAGATACAGAAGTTGTCCTTAATGCATACAAAGAATGGGGTGTTGATTCATTTCAAAAGTTTAACGGAGAATGGTCTTTTGCAATTCTAGATAAAAAAAATAATGAAGTAATAATTTGTAGAGATGGTATTGGATATAAGCCTTGTTATATTTATGATAATAATAATTTTTTTGCATTTAGTTCAGAGATAAAAGCATTTTATGCATTAGAAAATACAATTGAGTTTGATAATAATAATTTAGGTATAAATTTTACTACTCTGAATAATTGCTCTAAAACAATTTTTAAAAATATTAATCAACTTACACAAGGAAGGTATTTAAAGGTAAATCTAAATAACCTTGAAAAAAAGATAGTTAGATGGGATTATCCTCTTAATAATTTACCAAAAATAAATTCAGGATTCAAAGAAAATGTTCATGATTATTTTGATCTTCTTTATGAATCTACAAAATTAAGATTAAACAGTGACGTAAAAACTGGAACTTCACTGAGTGGCGGTTTGGATTCTTCTGCTATTTTCACATTGATGAATTTAATACAAAAAAAAGAAAAATTTGCTGAAGATGATTTAGATTTAAACCCAATTATAATGAATTATCAGGAAATGAAAACTAAAGAGGATGCAGTTCAACTATCAAAAAAATTTAAAAGAAATTATCAAGTAGTTGATTTTGAAAAAGTTACAGCTGATAAAACAATGGATCTTGTTTCATCACTTGAAGTAGTTGAAGAATACTTTATCCAGTTTGAGCTATATAAAAAACAAAAAGAAAAAGGAATAAAAGTTAGTCTTGATGGTCATGGGTCTGATGAGTTTTTGGGATATCCAAATTGGATACCAGAATTATCTGTAGATATTTATAATAGTATTGCGAATAATTTTAAAACAATAAATAAATTTGGAAAAACTCAAAATATTAATAAATTTAAAAGATTATTTGGTCTAGGTGAGCAAGAGATTACTTCTATATCTTTCAAATCAGTACCCGACTTAAATTTTGGTTTTAAAAACTATCTAAATACAGGTAATTTTGATGGAAGTTATCAAATTATTAATGATGATTTAGAAAATTTAGAAAACTTTCCTTATGAATTGTGTTTTACTTATTTGATGTCTTATTGTGGTTGGTTTCAGTTTTTTTTAAATAAGTGGGATAGAGCGTCGATGTCAAATTCTGTTGAGGTTAGAATGCCTTTTTTAGATAACAATGTAAGATTATTTGGATTAGCATTAAGCAGTTCTAATAAGCTGAAAAATGGATTTACAAAATCAGTTTTAAGAGAAGCTTTTAAAGATTATTTTCCTAATACTATGTATACCCAACAATTTAAACAAGGTCTAAATATACAAAATATTGATTATGATAAAAATACTATGAATTTGATTGCTGAAATCATTAATGAAACTAAATTTAAAGAAAATAATATTTTTCTTTTTAAAAATATTAATGATGATTTTATTAATAAACAAAATTTAGATAAAATATGGTTACTTTGTAAATATTATCTAATGATAGAAGGCTTTAAAAAAAAATATAATTCAATAAATATTAATTTAAAAGCTGAGGAGAAAAGTAATCTATTAAATTCCTAAACACATGGGTTGGGGTCTGATAAATGAATATCTTCAATCTCTTTTAAATCATCTTTTGATAAAGTTATATTAATACTATCTATATTCTCTTTGAGCTGATCCATTGTGGTCGCCCCAATAATATTACTTGTTACAAAGGGTCGATCATTAACAAAAGCATTGGCAAATGTAGATGGGGGTATACCAAGTTTATGCGCAAGATTAACATATTGCTCAATAGCATTTTCCCCTCTTTCGGTGTGATGTCTTGAAAATCTTCTTGGCCAAAGAGTGTACCTTGCTTTTTTTGGATTTTTACCTCCAATATATTTACCACTCAATCTTCCTCCAGCTAAAGGTGAATAAGCTAGTAAGCCACAATTCTCTCTAATTGAAACTTCTGAATTATGAATATCGAATACTCGATTAACTAAACTATAAACATTCTGGATAGACATCATGCGTGGTAAATTTTTTTCTTTAGATAATTGAAGATATTTCATAACACCCCAAGGTGTCTCGTTAGATAAACCTGCATATCTAATTTTTCCTGCTTTAACAAGCTGATCTAAATTATATAAAACTTCTTCAACGGTAGTCCAATCATTATCACTAGCATCGTATTCAAAATCTAAAATTCCAAATTTTGGAACTTTTCTCTCAGGCCAATGTAATTGGTATAAATCAATATAATCAGTCTTTAATCTTTTAAGGCTTGCATCTATTGCAGCATTCAGATTTTTTTTATCAAAACCAAGTGTTTTTGATCCCTTTCTAATCCACTCAAGACCATCTGATTTAGAGGCTATTTTTGAGGCTAGAATTATTTTGTCTCTGTTTTTCTTTTCTTGAAACCAATTACCAACTATCTCTTCAGTTTTACCATAAGTTTCTTTTCTAGGCATGACTGCGTATAGCTCTGCAGTATCAAAAAAATTCACTCCTCTTTCAACAGCATAATCCATTTGATCGAAACCATCTTGTTGGCTGTTTTGTTCACCAAAAGTCATTGTACCTAAACAAATGACACTTACATCAATATCTGTATTACCTAGTTTTCTATATTTCATTTTATATTTTTGCCATTATTACACGCAAGGGTTTGGGTCATAAAGATGAATATCTTCAATCTCCTGTAAAATATCATCAGTTAAAGTGATATCAATACTATCTATATTTTCTTTAAGTTGCTCCATTGTTGTAGCTCCAATAATGTTACTAGTTACAAATGGACGATCATTCACAAAAGCATTTGCAAAAGTAGATGGAGGTATGCCATGCCTGTTGGCAAGGTTAACATATTTTTCTATAGCATTTTCTCCTCTCATCGTATTGTGTCTATCAAAACGGTTAGCCCATAATGTAAATCTTGTATTAGGTGGATTTTTACCACCAATATATTTTCCACTTAATCTTCCTCCTGCTAAAGGGGAATACGCTAGTAAACCACAATTTTCTCTAATTGAAACTTCAGAGTTATGGATATCAAAAATTCTATTTACTAAACTATAAACATTTTGAATAGACATCATCCTGGGAAGATTTTTTTCTTCTGATAATTTCATATATTTCATTACGCCCCAGGGTGTTTCATTAGATACGCCTATGTGCCTAACTTTACCTTGTTTAATTAAGTCTTGGAGACAATATAAAACTTCTTCTAACTCAACCCATGAATCTTCAGGATCATATTCAAAATCTAATTTTCCAAATTTTGGAACCTTTCTCTCTGGTGCGTGAAGTTGGTATAGATCAATATAATCAGTTTTTAATCTCTTAAGACTACAATCAATTGCAGAATTAATATTTTTTTTATCAAAAATGAGATTGGGTCCTCCATCTCTTATCCAGCTGTTACCTTCGCTTTTTGCACAAATTTTAGTTGCTAAAATTACGTCTTTTCTTTTATCGTTTTGAGCAAACCAATTACCAATAATCTCCTCTGTTTTGCCATAGGTTTCGGCTCTGGTTGGTATGGAATAAACCTCAGCTGTATCAAAAAAATTAACTCCTCTTTCAAAAGCATAGTCCATTTGTTTAAAGCCATCATCCTGATTGTTTTGTTCTCCCCAGGTCATGGTACCAAGACAAATAACGCTTACGTCTAAATTTGTGATCCCTAGTTTTCTATACTTCATACTATTTTTATAAAATGCCTTGAAATTGTCGGATTTATAGCGATATTAGTAATAATTAAAAGGAGAAATTATGGCTTTAGACTTTAATCAACGATCTTATACTAAATCAGTAGATCAGGCAGCAATTGATGAAGGCTTGAGAGCGTATATGCTTAAAGTCTACAATTATATGACAATTGGCTTATTACTTACTGGATTTATTGCTTACTTTTTTGGAAAAGCATCGATAGTTACAAACGAGATAGGTCAAATTGTAGGAGTAACTCAAGTTGGTGCATTACTTTTTGGATCTCCACTCAAATGGGTTATTATGCTAGCTCCACTAGGGTTTGTATTTTATTTAAGTGCCAGAATCAATAGGATGTCAGTTTCTGCTGCACAGATAACTTTCTGGTTATTTGCAAGTATAATGGGACTATCTCTTGCCTCAGTATTTATTGAGTTTACTCAAACATCTATTGCTAGAGTATTTTTTATTACAGCAAGTACATTCGGAGCAATGAGTTTGTATGGATACACAACAAAAAGAGACTTAACAAAACTTGGTGGTTTCTTGTTTATGGGACTAATTGGTATTATTATTGCAAGCGTTGTTAATATCTTTGTTGGATCAACAGCATTGCAGTTTGCGATCTCGGTTATTGGTGTTCTAGTTTTTGTTGGACTAACAGCATACGATACACAAAACATAAAAAATATGTATTATGGTGGTGATAGTGAAGAAATAGGGTCAAAAAAAGCATTAATGGGTGCACTAAAATTGTATTTGGACTTCATTAACTTATTCATTTTATTGCTACAATTATTTGGTCAAAGAAGATAATTCTTTTAAAACCCAAATATCTTTTTATTATACCCAGTCTTTTAAAGACTGGGTTTTTTTATGTCTAACTTAGAAAATAAACTTAAAAAAATTATTGATACATTCAACAATGTAAATAAGGAAATTGCTTTCAAGGATATTAAAAAATTATCTGAAAAATATAATAAAAATATAAGCGTTCAAAATATTTTGTATCAAATATCTATGAAAGTTGGTGACATAGATACATCTATTAATGCTTTAAAAAAAATTTTGTTCATCGATAAAAATAACATTTCATATCTTTCTCAATTATATAAATTACTTCTAGGAAAAGGTTTGCTTGATCAGTCGTTAGAAAAAATTAATTCTATACTTGAAAAAGATAATAGAAATTATGACGCTTTACGTGACAAATCCTATATTTATTTTTTAAAGAAAGATTATATTGAAGCAAAGAAATACATTGAGAATATTTCAAACTTAAAAGATGACGATTACTTTGGTTACAATATTAAAGGCTTGATATATCTTAAAAATAATTTTTTTGAGGAAGCTAAAAATTTCTTTAATACAGCTTTAAAAATAAATGATCAGTATATAGATAGCTACAATAATTTAGGCGCTTGTTTACTTGAGTTAGAAAAACTTGATGAAGCAAAAAAAATCTTCAATAGCGCGTATGACCTTGATAAAAAAAATGTATCAACCCTAATAAATTTAGCTAATGTACTAAGCCTTCAAGATAATATTGTTGAGGCAGTGAATCATTATAATGAAGCTTTAAGTTTAGAACCAAATAATCAAGAAATTATTTCAAATTTAGCTATATGCTACTGCAGAGATAATAAAGAAAAAGAAGCAAAAATATTCTACAATAAAGCAATAAAAATTAATCCGTATGATTACAAATTAATGTATGCGTATTGTACATTACAACTAAAAATAAATAATTTTGATGATTCTTGGGAATTATTTGATTCACGATTATTAATAGAAAAAAATAAAGACAAGTTAAGCAATTTTGATTTGATTAAAAAAAATTTATTTAAAAATTTAACTATTAATCAAGATGATAAATTACTTGTTTTAAGAGAACAAGGAATAGGTGAGGAAGTTTTGTTTAGTTCAATATATCCTGATATTATAAATAAATTTAAAAATCTTAAAATAGAAGCCGATAAAAGATTAGTATCTATTTTTAATCGATCATTTGGAAAAGAAATATTTGTAGAAGATGGGTATTACTCAAAAAATTCTAGTGTATCTGATTTTGATAAAATTATATATGCAGGAAGTTTAATCAAATTTTTCAGAAAAAATAAAAGTGATTTTGATTATATTCATTATTTAACTGCAAGAGAAGATATTGTTCATAACTACAAAGAAAAACTAAACAATCATAAAGATAAGTTGAAAATAGGTATATCTTGGAAAAGTGTTGTAAATATTTACGGTAGTTTGAAATCATTATCAATTAAAGATTTTGAGCCATTGTTTATGGGCAACAGATTAATTATTAATTTACAATATGGAGATATTGATTCAGATAAAAAATATATATTTGAGCAAAACAAATACTTGGAAGTGTTTAGCGATTTAGATTTATTTAATGATATCGAGTCATGTATGGGATTACTGAAAAATTTAGATTTATTTATTACTGTAAGTAATTCAACAGCACATTTTGCCGGAGCCTTAGGTATACCAACAATACTAATTTGCCCAAAAAAATCATCTATTTATTACTATTGGAATACGCAAACTGGTTCTTCAATTTGGTATAAAAACATAAAAGTTTTAGGAGTCGAAAAATCAATTAATGAGACAGTTAATGCAATTAATAATATTTTAGAAAAAGGAAATGAATTTAGATTTTCAAATTAATAATCTTCTTAGAAAGTTTGAATCTGGGAACAAACTGGATAGTTACAGAGAATTATTAAAAATTTTTAAAAAAAATAAAGATGATAATTTATTACGTTACAATTTGGCAGTAATTCAGCAAAAACTTAATTTAAATGAGGAGGCAAAGATTAACTACAATTATTTAATTAAGTTTGAAAAAAATATAAAGGCTATGATTAATCTTTATAATATTTTTTTCTCGGAAGAAAAATACTACGAAGCATTAAATATAATAGATAATATATTAAAAATTCAACAAATTGAAAACGTTCACAAAGACAAAGCTTTTGCATGTTTAAAATTAAACAATATTAAAATTTCTCGAGAAATATGTGAATATTATCTTAGTAAAAATAGCAAAGATTTAATTGCTCTTAATATTTCAGGTCAGTGTTCCTTTGCTGAAGGAGATAATAAAATGGCTATAAAAATCTTTAATAATATCTTAGAATTTGATCCTAATAATTTATCTGCACTAAATTCATTAGGTAGAATTTATCATGAGGAACGTGACACAAAAAATGCAGAAAAGTTTTTTTTATTAGCATTAGAAAGAGATAGATATTCTTACCATATTGTAAATAATATTGCTGGTTTTTATAGAGAAGAAGGAAAAAATGATCAAGCTGTATATTATTATAAAAAAGCCATTAATCTAAATCCAAACAATCCATATGTTTATAATAATTTATCAAAAACTTTTTTTGATTTAGGCATTAATGAAGATGCAAAAGATAATAGTTTCAAAGCATTAAAGATAAAACCAGATGATGGTGATATACAAAAAACATTGTCATTTATTTATTTAAAAGATCATGATTTTGAAAAAGGTTGGGATTATTTTGATGGAAGACTAAAGTTGAATGAATTTGTTAAAAGGAATAAAAATATTGAAAGATTAAATAAAAAACTATTTAGAAAAAAAATTTTAAATAACTCTAAAAATAAATTTTTAGTTGTAAGAGAACAGGGTGTTGGAGATGAAATTCTTTATGGTTCAATGTATGGCGATCTTTTAAAAACATTAGAAAATGTTACTATAGAATGTGATCCAAGATTATTAAATTTATTTAAAAGATCTTTTTCAAAATATAGTAATAGTTTTGTTGAGCTTGGAAGTATTTCAAATGATGATTATGAATTAGAAAAAATTGATTATGTTTTGTATGCTGGAAGCTTAGGTAGATATTATCGTAAAAGATTAGAAAATTTTATTAATGAACCATTCCTAAAAATAGACCAAAAAAAATATACAGATATACAAAGTAAGTTATCTAAATATGATAATAAATATAATATTGGAATTTCATGGAAAAGTTTTAATAATAGATACGCATCTGATAAATCATTAGAGTTAGATGACTTTAAGGACGTATTTAACTTACCAAATTGTAATGTTTTTAATTTACAATACGGTAATGTTTTAGATGAGATTAATAACTTTAATAGTAAGAAAAATAAACTTTTGAAGATTGAAAATCTAGATCTTTATAATGATTTCGAAGGTGTAGCTGCATTTTTAAAATCACTAGACATGTTTGTAACTATAAGTAACAGTACTGCGCATCTTGCTGGATCACTGGGCGTCAAAACAATATTAATAAAGCCAGATAACTATGCACTATTTCATTATTGGAATCAAAAAAACAACAAAACACCTTGGTATAATTGTGTTGAATTAATTGATAGAGAGAGTTTTTTAAAGGGATCTACAAATTTAGAAAGTTATTTAAAATCTATGGTTTAAATTTATTGGAGAGATATTCATCTCTTTCTGTAAGCCATTCCTTTGCAAATTCAACGTCCTGCCATTCAGAAAACCATGGTCCTCCCCTAGTATAATGAACTGCGTAAGGTTTATCTTTATTGTGGCCTGAAGTCCATCCCTCTAACCAATTCCATCTTTCGTCTAAAGATCCAATTTCATCATCTTCACACCATTTGAATTGATGAAGGTATGCACCTGTTTCGTTATTAACTTTCTCGACAGTTAGTTTCTTTGTACTAGGATGAGAACAATTATATAAAATAAAGCTAGACCAATTTTTTCTTGGATATATTGTTTGTTTTTGTCCATCCATTTTATGTTTCTCTTTGGGTGTATAGTCATGCTTAACGCAGTAAACGGCTTTATTTTCATCAAGATTTTTAAATAAGTTGGAGACATCGCCTAAAAAAATAAAATCACAGTCACAGAAAACTGCCCAGCCTTCATAATTTTGGAGTTTTGGAACTAAAAATCTAGAATATGTAAATTGTGTAGATGCTAAAGGATCAATGCTTCTTGTGTATAAGTTTTTAGCAATAAGCTCATCAAGTTTCAAAGACATAACATTTACGTCAGCGTTAGTACGTTTTAGGAGTGAATACTTACAAACTCTGTAAGCAATATCCTCTTTAGAATCATATCCTATAAAAAAATTTAGTTTCATATTAATTGCTATTTTGTCTTATCATCATTGGAGACGACCAAACAAGAGAATTGTAATTACCAGAGTCAGATAAAGAACTCCATTCCTCTTGTGATTGATTTGTAATTCTACATATCCAACTATTTTCAAATTTAGCATTTTCAGCTCTCATTATCCAAGCATCACTTTTTTGCTTATCATTATTTTCTCCAAGTTCTATATCAGACATAAAATAACAGATATCCCTAGAAGGACTTGAGCCAATCATTCCAATAATATTCTCTTTAGCAATATCCCATTTTAAATTTTTTATAGCAAAATAAATTAAAAGTTTTTTGGATTCTTCTTCACTAGCATTATTTTTAATTATTTCATTTATGAATCTTATATCAGTAAGATTGTTATCATTAAGTATTTTAATTATGATAGAACGAAGAAGAGAGGATGGATTAAGGCTCCAATATTTTTTGATTAATTTTTTAAGGTCTCTTTTTTCATTTAAACCAGCGATAATTTCTAAATGAAGTTTTAAATATGGAGGAAAATTTTTTTTCAAGTCTACTGCTTTCAAAATATTTTTTAAAGAATCCTTAATATCACTATCAAATTTTATTTTAGCTATTTCATAAAAACCTATGGATTTATTTTCATTTAAATCATTTTTACTTATTAATTTATTTGAAAAAGCTTTATCTGATAATAAAATTATTTGATTCCAGTTTTTTGTTTTTGCAGCAATAAATATTAATGTGTCATAAAGTTTTTCAATATTCGGATTAATTGAAAATAATTTTTCTCCATATAAAAAAGCATGATGATAATCTTGATTTCTTAAATTTTGTTCCATTAAACCTCTATATCCAAGTGTTTCAGTCTTTTTTGATTTAATCATATCTTCATAAACATTGTTTAATTCTGGAAATTTTTTCTCGATCTTTAAAACTTCAGATTTTAATAACAAAGATAATGATGGGTTATCTTTAAGATAACTAACCATTTTTTTATGGGATTTTAGAGCTGTCTTATTATCTTTGTTTGCAACGGCTATCATTGCATCTACAAAGTGTAAGTAACCTTTTTCAATTTTATTATATTTATTTTTTAAGAAATATTTACTGAGTGAAAGTCTTGATCGGAAAAATAAATAAAACACCAAATATAATAGAAAAATAAATGATATAAAAGCTACAGCAAATAAATTTGAAGAAAAAGAATATTTTAAATTTCCTATATCTAAAGATAAAATAAATGGATTGGTAAAAATAAATGTGAGCGCTATGATTAATAACAAAAGTTGCAATACAAAAATTGAAAGTCTATACATTATTTAATTTTGATATTTCTGTAATAAAATTATTATAGTTTTTCATTTCATTCAAAGATACTTTAAAAAAGACATTATAATTTTCTATCTTACTTATACTGTCATAAGCTTTAGTTATGTTTTTATTTTTAATAAAAAATTTAGTTTCCTCTAATATTAAAATTTTTTCATCTAAAATAATATTTTCTGTAGATGGAGAAAGGTTTATATAGGGTAAAAAAATTTTATTAAACAAACTATTACTTTCATACACATTGTTCTTCAAATATAAATTAACCTCATCATTAAATTGATCTTCTAAAAATAAATGACCTTTGTATTTATTATTTTTTAAAATTGATAATTTTTCCAAAATAGGGTTTTTATTATCTTCTAAAATTGTTTCAAGGTATTTTAGTTCTCTATCAAAATCCATGTTGTTTTCGTATTTAATTTTTATTAACTCAACTACTTCATTGGTAGATTGATTTAAAAGTTTAGGATTTTTATTTGACTGATCTTCAATATTTTTATTTTTTATAGAAGATATCTCATAACTTAGAGAATTAAAATTCTTATTTAGTAAATCTATACTTTCATTGATGGATGTCAAATCAACTTTTGATTCTTTATTAGAATTTTCTTTAATAAGTTTTTCTATATTTGTTAAAGCTGTTTTTGTTTCTAATATTTCTTTGGAAATATTTTTTATAAATTCAGAATTTTCATTAATATTTTCCCTAAGCTCATTTTCAATCTCAATCTGAAGTTTTGATACCTGATCTTCATTTTGATAATTGGTATAGAGAAGATAAATTAAGAAAAAAACACATAATAAAAGAATAAAGCTTAATGAAAATTTAGAAAAAACATAAAAACTATCAAAAACTTTTTTCACACCCTTTTTTTAGCATTATTAGTTTGTTGTTTAACAGTGTAAAATACTATACCAAAAAAAATATGCTTGTATTTGCTGTAGAAACTTCGTGTGACGAAACATCGATATGTTTAATGGAAAACAGTTCTATTGTAGAACATATTACTTTTTCTCAGGAAATTCATAAAATACATGGTGGTGTTGTTCCAGAGTTAGCTTCAAGATCACATTTGGAAAAAATACAAATTATGACAAATGATTTATTTGATAATAATAAAATAGAACCAAAAACTATAGATGTTTTTACTGCTACCTGTGGGCCGGGACTTATTGGAAGTTTATTGGTTGGCTCAACTTTTACCAAATCTTTAGCAATTTCTTATAAAAAACCATTTATTCCGACTAATCATCTTGAAGGACATATATTGTCTACAAGTTTTAATAACGATATTAAATTTCCAAATCTGATCTTACTTTTAACAGGAGGTCATACTCAGGTTTATTTGATGAAAAGTGAAAATGAAATAGAGCTATTGGGACAAAGTGTTGATGATGCAATAGGAGAAGCTTTTGACAAAACAGCAAAATTAATTGGTCTACCATATCCTGGCGGTAAGGAAATTGAACATCAAGCACTTCAAGGGAATGAGGATAAATTTGTTTTACCAAAACCATTAGTTAAAGAAGAAAATTTTAATTTTTCATTTTCTGGTATTAAAACAAATATAAACCTTTTAACAAAAAAAAATAAAATTGATAAAAAATTTGTAGAAGATTTGTCAGCATCATTTCAAAAAAATATTACTGAAATTCTTATAGAAAAGTTAGAGAGAGGTTTAAAAAGATTAAGTTCTGAAAATATAAATATAAGATCAATTTCTGTGGTAGGAGGAGTGTCAAATAATAATTATATTAGAAACAAAATAGAGAATTTTTTTGTCGAAAAAAATATTGAAATTTATTACCCCATAAAAGAAATGATGGGAGACAATGCAGCTATGATTGCTTGGTCATGCATGAAATTTTATAAAAAAAACAGAAATGATTTATTTTTTAAACCAATGCCTAGATTAAGAGTAAGAAGTGTATTATAAATTTAATCTAGTAAAAAATTTAAACTAAAGAAATATTGAAATGAAATACTGGTTATTGAAATCTGAACCTGATGCATGGTCTTGGGATAACCAAGTCAAAGAAGGTGCATCAATGTGGGATGGGGTCCGAAATTATCAAGCCAGAAATAATTTAAAAGAAATGAAAAAAAATGATTTGTGTTTTTTTTATCACTCAGTTACAGAAAGAAGTATTGTTGGTATTGTTAAAGTAGTAAAAGAATATTATCCAGATCCTACAGATAAAACAGGTCGTTTTGTTGTGGTTGATGTTAAAGCGACAAAAAAACTAAAAAGCCCAGTTTCTCTCGTTCAGATAAAAGAAAATAGTAAGTTACAAGATATTGCACTTATTAAACAAAGCAGACTTTCCGTAATGCCTTTAAAAAAAACTGAATGGGATATAATAATTAAAATGTCAAATTAGCTTAAAAAAAATTATTTGTTGATATTTAAATAAATTAGAATTAGTCTCTTAATATGGAAATTAAAAAAGAATGGCTTGAACATGCAAAGGTTAATGAAGAAAAATATTCTTCGATGTATGATCATTCTCTTCAAAAAAATGATGAATTTTGGGCAGATCAAGCACACAGAGTTGATTGGATTAAAAAATTTTCAAAAATCAAAGATATAAAATATTCTAAAGATGATGTTAGTATTAAATGGTTTGAAGACGGCAATATTAATGTATCTTATAATTGTATAGATAGGCATGCTAAGACTGATCCAGATAAGATTGCTATAATTTGGGAAGGAGATGACCCAAATGAAACAAAAAAAATAACATACAAAGACCTATTAATAAACGTATCAAAAGCAGCAAATGTACTTAAAAAAATTGGTGTAAAAAAAGGTGATCGAGTAACAATATACTTAACTATGATACCTGAGTTGGCTTACATGATGTTAGCTTGCGCAAGAATTGGAGCAGTTCACTCAATAATATTTGGAGGTTTTTCTGCAGAGTCGATAGCAGGTAGAATAAAGGATTGTAAATCAGAATATTTAGTGACTGCAGACGAAGGTGTAAGGGGTGGAAAAACTATTCCTTTAAAATTAACTACAGATAAAGCACTAGAATCATGCCCAGATGTTAAAAAATGTTTAGTTGTAAAGAGGACAAATAAGGAAATAGAGCTAAAAAAAGATAGAGATATATTTTACGATGATATTTTAAAAGACGTTGATAGATTTTGTGAACCTGCAATCTTAAGCGCTGAAGATCCTTTGTTTATTTTATACACCTCAGGGTCAACAGGTAAGCCTAAAGGTGTTATGCATACAACGGGTGGTTATATAGTTTATGCTTCAATGACACATGAATATATCTTTAATTACAATGATGGAGATATATACTGGTGTACTGCAGACATAGGCTGGATTACTGGTCACAGTTATATAATTTATGGACCACTTGCTAATGGCGCCACAACTTTAATGTTTGAAGGCGTCCCTAATTATCCTGATTTCTCGAGATTTTGGCAAATAGTTGATAAACATAAAGTAAATATATTTTACACAGCACCAACTGCTATTAGAGCTTTAATGAGAGAAGGTGATGATTTTGTTATAAAAACTGATAGATCATCATTAAAACTTTTGGGAACAGTTGGAGAACCTATAAACCCAGAAGCATGGAAGTGGTACTTTGAAGTACCAGGTAATTCAAAATGTCCAATAGTAGATACTTGGTGGCAAACTGAAACGGGAGGAATTTTAATATCGCCCCAGACTGGTGCTATAAAATTAAAGCCAGGTTCTGCCTCTAAACCTTTTTTTGGTATTGAACCTTGTATTGTTGATAAAGATGGAAATGAATTAGAAGGTGAATGTGAAGGTATGTTATGTATGAAGAGATCGTGGCCAGGTCAAATGCGAACTGTTTACGGCGATCATAAAAGATTCATTGATACATATTTTTCACAGTTTAATGGAAAATATTTCACAGGTGACGGATGTAAAAGAGATAAAGATGGATATTATTGGATTACAGGTAGAGTAGATGATATAATTATTGTTTCAGGACATAATTTAGGTACAGCCGAAATAGAAAGTGCCTTTGTGTCCCATAAAGATGTTTCTGAAGCTGCAGTAGTTGGTTATCCTCATGATGTCAAAGGTAATGGTTTATACTGTTATGTTTCTTTAAAAGTTGGGGTTAATTCATCAGATGATTTAGTTTTAGATTTAAAAAAAACAATTAGAGAAAAAATTGGCCCTATTGCTACACCTGATTTTATACATATTACTGCCGGTTTACCAAAGACAAGGTCTGGAAAAATAATGAGAAGAATTTTAAGAAAAATTGCCTCAAACGATTTTGAAAATTTAGGAGACACCTCAACACTTGCAGATCCATCAGTGGTTGATGATTTAATAGAAAATAGAAAAAATAAATAAAACTTACCTCGGTTCCCAATGCTTTAAACATCTGGGCTCATAAATATTTGCTGCACCAACTTGGGTTCTTTCACCGCCTTCTGTCTTTCTATAGGTTTTGGTAGCTTCGATACCGCAGACATTGCAAAACCCATATATTTTTACAATTTTATCAGATAAACCTAAAAGCATCGCAGATGTTTCCCATGGTTTTCCCCTTGAATCTTGGTCAAGACCTGCGCACACAACATCTATTCCTTTATTTAAAAGATCCTCAACATTTTTAATAGTCTCATTTGTATTCATAAACTGAATTTCATCTAAAAAAACCATATCAACTTTACTCTTTTCAAATACAAATTTTTTTAAAGTTGTTGCCCAATTTCTCATAGAATAACAGTCGTGACTTAAATCGTTGTGAGTTATAATTTTTTCATCTGAATATCTGTTGTCTATACTGGGTTTGATAACAATAATTTTTTTATTTTGATGTTTAGCCCAAAGTATTCTTTTTAAAAGTTCGCTTGTTTTTCCAGCAAACATTGCGCCTACAATTGTCTCAAGATTACCTCGCATAAGTCAATATATTTTATTTTTAATATTTATTATATAACTAATTAGGTAAATAATAAATTATTTTAATAATGATTAAAGGTGAAAAAATTAGATTTGATATCCATAATATTTTATATTCAATTTATAAGTTCAATAAGACATTAAATAATAAAGATATACAAAAAATAATTAACAATCATAAAAAAGAAGATATTTCTTTTTTGAATAATGTAACATTGAACTCTATGAGATTTCATTTACATTCATCTAAAATTATAAACCGATATATTAAAAATAAGATTAAGGATAAAGAAAAAATTTTATTGCTTAGCGCTATAACTCAAATAGTTTTTTTAAATTTTAAAGAATATGCGGTTATTAATTGTTCAGTTGAAATTGCCAAAAAACTTAAAATTTATCACGGATTAATTAATGCTACTCTAAAAAATATATCTAAGGATAAAGAAAAATTAAAGAAGTTAGATATAGAATTTGATGATTTACCGATGTGGTTCAAAGATAAAAGTAAGTCCTTGACTGATAGTCAAAAAAAGAATTTTCTAAAAAATTTTAATCAAGAACCAAGCATACATATAGTTTTTAAAGATGAACAAAAATTAAAAATATTTGAAGAAACTTTAATTAGGACTTCAGAAATTTCAGGTTTTCTGAAGGAAAGGAAGAATGTTGTAGAAATAAAGTCATATGAACAAGGAAATTGGTGGGTTCAAGATTTTTCTTCATTTTTTCCATTACAAAATTTAAAAGTTAAAGAGAAAAATAAAAAATTTTTAGATACTTGTGCCGCACCTGGTGGTAAATCATTTCAAATTTTATCAAAAAAATATAATTTAACTTTAAATGATAAAAGCAAAACTAGAATTCAAATTCTTAAATCAAATTTAATTCGGTTAAATTTTAGTGCAAAAATACTTAATAAGGATTTTACAAACTTTGAAGAAAAAAATAAATATGATTTTGTTATAATCGATGCGCCTTGTTCAGCGGTTGGAACAATAAGAAAGAATCCTGAAATTTTTTTTAAAAGAAAAAGTCCTGATTTTAATGTTTTGGAAAACTTACAAGAAAAAATGTTAGATAAAGCTTCAAATTTATTAAATATAGATGGCTTAATAATTTATATGGTATGCTCTTTTTTAGAATATGAGACTGAAGACCAGATAAATAAATTCCTTTTGAAAAATAGTAATTTTGAAATCTTTGGTTTTGATTTACTAAATAAAAATAATAAATATTCATCACTCATAAATAATAATTTTATGAAAACACTTCCAGACACTTTACTAAATTATAATATCGATGGGTATTTTGCTGCTTTTATAAAAAAAATAAAATGATTTTACTTATAAGAAAAATTATTTTTATTCGTATAGTTTATAAATTTAAATCATTAAAAAAATTTTCATTTCTAAATTTAAATTTTAGAAAAATAGATTTTACAAACTATAAACAAATTAAATCTTTTATCTTTAAGGAAAATTTCTATAAATCTAAAAATAAAAATATTCATACTTTTGATTTTTTAAACTTCTCTAACAAACTTGGTGGAAAAATTGGAATAAATTTATCTAAAGAATCTATATTTGGTTGGTATAAAGAAAACAAAAATAAATTAAATTTTCCATGGTCTGAGGATTTAGCAGCAAAAAGATTAATAAACCTTTTATATAATTATGAGTATATAAACTCTTCTTCTAATATTATAGATAAAAAAAAATTAGATACAGTTATTTTTTTTCACATACAAAGAGTGTTATTTGATTTTAATGCTAAAAAAGTAAGTGATGTTTCTTCATTTGATATCATTGCTTATGTAATGTCATTATTAATTATTAATAAAATCAGTAACAGAAAAATTGAATATATAAAATTTATAATTGAGTTACAAATTGATAAATTGGGAATGCATAAGAGTTACAATATTTTAGAGCATTCTAAATTTATAAATAATCTAAACGAACTGAAAAATATTTTATTATTTTTTAATGTAAAGAAATCAAATCAATTCGATGAGTTAATTCTCAAAATGACATCTATATCAAACCAGTATTTTCACAATGATGGAAGTTTACCTCTTTTTAATGGGGCAAATAATATTTTCACAAAGATTATAACAAACTCACTTAATAAGGATACATACTTAATAAAAAGAGAATTTACTAATATAGATAATGGTATCGCTTTTTTTAGTCATAAAAATAAAAAACTTTTTTTTGACGTAGTTCAACCAAACAAAGATAGGATTAGTTCAAATTTAAGCGCTGGAACACTTTCTATTGAATGGAGCAGTCATGGGGAAAAAATATTTACAAATTGTGGAGCATCAGAAAGTTTAGGTAAAAATCCTGAGTATTTAAGATATAGTGCTGCACATTCAACAATTATTCTACAAAATACAAATATCAGTGAAATAAAAGAGGGTAACCCACATATTAAGTTTCCTCAGTCAGTTGTTTTTAGAAAAGAAACGAACAATGAAGAGGAAATATTTGAGGGATCTCATAATGGGTATATTAAAAAATTTAAAAAAATTATTAGAAGAAAACTAACTGTGTTTAAAAATAGAAATAAATTAGTGGGTGAGGATGCTGTTATTTCATATAAAGATATTCGCGATAGGTTAATTTTTCATATTAGATTTCACTTAGCTGAAGAGATAACTTATAATTTTACAAATAATAAAAAAAATATAATTTTAAAAACAAAATTAAATAATATCTGGATATTTAAAAGTGATACTGAATTAACTATAGAGAATAGTATATTGGTGGACAATAATTTAACAAAGCCTACAAAACAGATAGTAATTAAAGGTGTATGTGTTAACAATAAAACTACAAGGAAATGGTCGTTAGAAAAAGTTTAAAAAAAAAATTTGCTTTGGTGTCTGTCTATAACAAAAATAAATTACAATACCTTTGCTCAAATTTAATCAAAAATAATTATAATTTAATTTCTACTGGATCTACTGGTAATAAAATTAGATCAATGGGTTTTAAATGTATTGATATTTCTAAAATAACAAAATTTAAAGAAATGTTTGATGGTAGGATTAAAACTCTCAATCCACTTATTTATTCCTCATTACTTTATGTTAGAGATAATAAAAATCATTCAAAACAATTTATATCACTAAAAGTTCCAGAAATAAGTATTGTGGTTGTAAATTTATATCCATTTGAGAAATATAAAACAAATAACAAAAAAAATAAATTAATTGAAATGATAGATATAGGAGGGCCAAGTTTATTAAGAGCAGCAAGTAAAAATTTTAAATTTGTTACTCCTATAATTAGTCCGATGGATTATAGAAAATTAATAAATAATATTAAAAAAAATGCTGGTGAAACTGATATCAATTTTAGAAAAGAAATGGCATATAAAGTCTTTAAAGAAACTTCAAATTATGACAAACAAATAGCAAAATGGTTTAATGAATTTAAAAAATAGAAGAGTATCTTTAAGATATGGTGAAAATCCAAATCAAAAAGCCTATGTTATAAGTAATAATAGACCAATTTTTGATTTTCAAATTAGTGGAAAAAAAATAAGCTATAATAATATTATAGACTTAGATAGTGGAATAAAATGTTTAAGTGAATTTGTAGAACCCACCTCTATTATAATTAAGCATACAAACCCATGCGGGGTAGCTTCAGCAAAAGATATTAAAAAAGCTTTCATAAAATCTTATGAAAGTGACAAAAAAAGTGCCTTTGGTGGGATAATTTTTTTAAATAGAAGAGTAAATTCTGATCTTGCACTAATAGTTTCTAAAAATTTTTTCGAAATGGTTGTTGCGCCAGATTTTGAAGATGATGCAGTTAAAATATTAAAATTAAAAAAAAATTTAATTTTATTAAAAAAACCAAATTATAAAAATAAGCCTGCTGAATATAGGTCTACATTATTTGGAGATCTTTATCAAACAAGAGATATGAGACCAATAAATCAAAAATTTATTAAACTAGTAACAAATAAAAAAGCAGTTTCAAAATCCATACAAGACTTAATTTTCTCATTAAAAGTAGTAAAACACCTTAAATCAAATGCTGTTGTTTTATCAAAAAATAAACAAACTATTGGTTTGGGTCATGGTCAAACAAATAGAGTTGATGCATTAAATTTTGCTATTAAAAATAAAAAAAATTATTTTAAAAAATCTGATTTTGTGTGTGCATCAGATGGTTTTTTTCCATTTACTGACAGTATTAATATTCTAAATAGAAATGGTTGTAGAATTTTAGCACAGCCTAGTGGATCAATAAATGATGAGAAAATAATATCATTTGCAAATAAACATAAAATTTCTTTATATTTTACTAAACACAGACTGTTTAAACATTGAGTAAAAAAAATAATATACCACTGTATATAAAAGAACTAATACAGAAAAATCCTAAAATCGTTTCAGGAAGAAAAAACTTTTCTGATCATCATAAAAGAATTCTTGATACAATAAAAATTATTAAAAATTATTTTAAAATCAAAAATTAAGATAATTTTAGTTACATTATTTATATTTTTTTGAAATGTTTACTGTGTGTAATATTTGGTATAGGTAGAGTATATGAATAAACCTAATCTTTTTTTTCCAACACCTGTTTGGACAACAAATTTAGATAATTATAAGACAATCAATGAGCAAATGTATAATTATATTAAATCAAATAAAAAAAATGATGAAAAAGGTATTAGTAAAAGTAATGTTAAAGGCTGGCATTCAAATGATTTTAATCTAAATGATAAAGATCCACAAAACTTTATAGCTTTTATTTTGCCAGCAATTGAAAATGTTATGAATGATATGAATTGGGATAAGGGAAAACAAACGGCTAAAATTAGTAATATGTGGGCAATTATAAATACAGGTGGTTCTGCAAATTTAAGACATCAACATGGAAATAGCACAATCAGCGGTGCTTACTATGTAAGAGCTCCTCAAGATTGTGGTGATATAGTATTTTATGATCCAAGACCCGCTCCAATATACTCATACCCTAATGTTAAGTCAGTAAATTTTTTAAATGCCCAAGTAAATGGAATTAGTCCGGTAGAAGGTGCTTTGATTCTATTCCCGAGTTTCTTAGATCATTCAGTTAATGAAAATAAGTCAAATGAAGAAAGAATAGTTATTAGTTTCAATATTAGTCTCAGTATAAAATCTTAATATAGAAAAAATTAAACTAAAAATTTGTAATAATTATTTTTTTATACGTTGAAGAAAGTCTAATATGTCTATTTTATTATCCTGCAATTTATTTATAATTTGTTTACCAATAATACCAACGAAATGAAAAAAGTTTGGTTTAGATATTTTTTTTGAATTTTGAAGAAATGGCATATAGTTCCATTCGCTTCCTAACTCTTGAAAAATATTTTTATTTTCAATGATAAATTCATTTAAAAGCATGTTGTCAGAATTTTTTCCCTTTGATCTAATTTTATTATTTAGTCTATTTATCATATAGTTAGAAAGTATATTTGCAGTATTTTTGTCACAAAAAGTAACTCCTGAATTAAAATATTTATAATCTCTACTTAGGTTATTGACCTCTCTAAAAATTTTAGAACTATTACCCTCAGGTTCTCGAACATTCATTAAACCATTAATTTCAGGAAATTCTTGTGCATCTGGATAAACATATACATCGTTATCTAAATAGATTGTAAAATCATAATTGTTAATAAAATGAAAATATCTTTCAAATGAATAATGTTTATTTTTAGTCTCTAAAAAATCAAACTTTGAATATTTTTTTTCATATGTACTTTCTGTTATTAATAAATGATCGTAATTAAATTTTTTGCAATAATGTTTAACTGAAGGTATGAATATTTCTCTTATAGGATTAATCGTCCGATTGTCTCCCCACTGTGTTCCCACATCTATATCAACTTGAATAACTACATGTTTAGATTTCATGTTTATTTTCAAATAATTGTTTAATCTCTTGTTCTTTATATAATCTATCCTCTGTTTTGTAATATGGTGAAACTATACATATGTTTTTATTATATTCATCATCCTTGTTAATTTTAAATTCATTTTCAAATTCTAAAATTTTCGAATATATTATAAAATCATAATAATAATATTTTTTAATATAACTTATATCTTCATCTCTAGGTGAATAAGAAAAATTATATTCGTGTTGTTGAAATCTAGAATATAATATTGAAGGCAACCCAAATTTACTAAGTATTTCAGATAAAAATATATTCCAGTTTTCTAAAGTATGGATTAAATCAAAAGAACTGATGTTATTTATAGCGTCTTGAGAATCATTATCTGTAATTATTTTTTTTTCATTTAACAAACCAGCAAAGTGTCTAGTTATTAAGTTATCTCTGTTATTTTTAACTTCATCATTAATAAACATTTCAAAGGTATATTTTTCTGGTATTGAACTTAATTTAAAAACCATAAATTTATAATGTGAAATTACCCTGCCGATAGGATCTCTAACTATTGAACACTTATATATGTTGTTAAAATTATTACAGAAATCATAATCCATGTGTCCAGAAATAAAATAATTTTTTGAAAAATTTATTTCACTCTTAAGTAATTTATATTTTTCATTTTTTTCGTTGTATTTGAACCTTTTAAAATGATAGTTTTTCAAGATTGAAAAGATTTTTAAGAAAATATGATCAATTGTGGTTCCCCCACTTTTTGGTATATGCATAAAATAAATAGACTTATCAAAAACATTTTTTGAATTGACTTTGCTTGGTACAAATTGGAAGTCTATTTTCATTTATATAAATTTATAAAACAAAAAAACCTTGATTACCAGATACCTTAGAATTGTAAGCTGTCGAATTATCGGGGTAATCGCCATGATCTAACTTTGTTTCCATAGACCTAGCCTACCTTTTGGCTTCAGTTCTCGTAAGGAAAAATTGGTTATTGTCTTTATACCCAATTGCCTTATGCGAACTTGGTAACTAGTTTTATTTAAGTATTTACACTTTTGAATAGTAGCCATAACATGCAATAGGCTACTTAAAAATACTTTTTCTATATAATATTAAATATTACACTTTTTTATAATCGTTTGATTTGATAGATTTTAATAACTATGAAGGGGGTAAAATGTTACAAATAATTAGTCATGAAGTAAAAAATGTTGACGAATGGTTATCTTTTAATGATGAAAGAGTAAAAACTTTCTCAAAGTTTGCTGATAATATTGTTGATTTTATAGATACCGAAAATTCGAATCACGTCTCAATATGCTTTAATGTTTTAGATGAAGAAGAAATGGACAAAGTGCTAAGTTCAGATGAAGTGAAAAATGAGGCTGAGAAGCATGGTGTTGTTTTTGATACTATGAAAAGATTTATTCAAAAATAAATATAAAAAATTAACCTATCGGCTACGCAAGGGCTGCTTAACAATTTCTTCGTCACTTCATGATTCAATGTTCAGGGGAAAACATGGAGCGGGCGAAGGGATTCGAACCCTCGACTTCAACCTTGGCAAGGTTGCGCTCTACCCCTGAGCTACGCCCGCATAATTTACACAATTATCACTTTGAATTTATAAGTCAATATTTGAGAAAACAATTTATTTAAATCTTCTTCTGTAGACAATATCAACAAGTAACATATGAGGAAGCGTTAAAGCAGCTAGTCCAATGAAAATTACTTTTAATATAGACTCATATAATGATAAATTTTGAACTAAATAGTAAACAACCCCTAAACCTCCAATCCAAGAAATTACCGTAAAAATTATTGTGGAGTAAATAACAAAGTATTTATTTTTTAAATTTAAATAAATATTTTTAATCAGATGTTTTAAATGTTTGTAAGTGTGAAAAAAACAGAAATATATTGTAAAGCTTAGTAATGGATCAAAAAAATAAAAAATTAACAAAAGAAAAAGAATCTCAATAATTCCTTTTCGTAATTTCTTTTCGAAGAAGGAGAGGTAAATAAAATATATTATAGATAATAGTGTTAAAAAATATGGGATAAAAAAATATTTTTGAATTGAGTAAATATTATTATTTGTCAGATATTCAAATATCAAAAAAGATTTATCTTCATTAAAAAATATTATTCCAAAAATAATAGTCATTCCATAGGTAAAACTTATAGAATACTTATGTTTATTTATTTTAAAATTTGTCCAATCACATAATCCAAAATGAGCAATAGTCATTATAATAAAAATCGTTAGAGCAATAATAGGAAAATATAACCAAAATAAAATGACAAGAAAAAATAAAATTAGGTAGTAAAATATAAATTTTAAAAATTGAATTCTGTTACTAAAACCTACTAAAGAAGCAACTGCGCCATCAAATGAACCATGTGGAAGACCAATAAAAAAAATTAATAAAAAAGAAATAATATTTAAAATTGTAAGGTCAGCTAACATATTATTTAAATAACGCTTTTATAAAAGGAACCTTGGGCATACTATTTATAATCTTTAACTTAGTTAGTAAGTTTGATTCACCCATCATAAAACTTTGGAATTCATTTCCATTTAGATTAGATGCGAGCTTTATAAATGACCCTCCATCTTCTCTGTTATTTTTTAAAAAATTGATAAAAACTTTATCCATTTTTTTTTCTAAAAAATTATGAACATTTACATAGTTGTTCTTTGAATTTTTTAACAATTGAATTTGTTTTATAAGAAATGAAAAGGCGTATCCAGTAGAGGGCTTGCACGCACCTCCTCTAATACCAATATTGAAGATATTAGGGTTAACTGATCTTTTCTCCCCTGCAAAAAACATTGGTATTACCCCTTTTTCTGAGCTCTGTTCTTTAAAAATATTAATATTATTTTTCTTTAAGTAATCATTTATTTTTTCTCTATACCAGGAGCTGTAAAAAACATCTTTTGAAAAGACTGTCGATTCAACAAGCGCTTTATTGTGGCTGAATGGTAGGGTGTATATAAAATGTAAAACATTATTTTCTTCGGTAAAGTGCATCAAGGTTAATTTATCTTCATTAAAAGTATTGTCTGCCACAGTAATATTAATTCCAAAAAAATGTTGTAATAATTCCCCTTTTTTTTCTTTTACTGATCTTGAATCGTATATATTTTCAGCATAATATATTTTGTCATCAGCGGTGATTATTTTAAAATAATTTTGTTCTGGAAAATACTGGACAACTTGTTTGTTTATGATTTCTAATTTATTTTTTGTTTCTAAGCAAAATTTTTTCCAAGTTTTAAAACTAATGACACAATAAGGTTTATCTAAACTTGTATGTGTTACGTCGGTATTTTTGTTACCAATAGTCCATTTGTACCATTTTTTTTCAATAATTTTTTCAAATGGCTTCATCCAATCTGTTAACCAAAAACCAAAAATATTATCTCTTTTGTTTATATCTTCACTTTCAAATGCAATAATTTCGTTATGACTATCTTCATAAAGAATTTTATTTACAGCTAAACCACTAGGTCCTAAGCCAATTATTGCAGCTTTATAAATTTTCATTTGGGAGATTATCTCTAATTTTTTGATACTGATATTTTGTAAAAGGGAAAAAAATAAAAAGTAAAATTGATTTAACTGTAATTAAAGATTTGTCTAATAAGTTTAAATATACTCTTTCTCTTAAATATTTTTTTTTATTGGATTTTATCTTAGTACCAATACCTCTATAAATATTAGCAGCAATGAATATGCCTAATCTGGTAGATAGGGGGATATATTTTAAACCAGCAAAACCATTTTCATAAAACTTATCTGAAAGGTCTATTACTTCATGAATTGCATTTGATATTCTTTCATCTTTTTTTAAACTTTTGTTATGAAAATCAGTTAAATTTTTTAATGATACATCGGGTATCCAATTGGCAGGTAAATATATTCTTTTCATTTTAGAATCTTCATAGACATCTCTTGCAATATTTGTTAGCTGCATTCCAATACCTAAATCAATTGCTGATCGTGCTGCCTTATCATGTTTTACACCTATAATTTTAGACATCATTAATCCAACAGTACCCGCAACATGATAAGAGTATTTTATAAGTTCTTCTTTGTTTTGAATTCTTATTTTTTTCTGATCTAAGATTAATCCTTCAATTAAATCTATAAAAATTAAATTGTTAATTTCATTTTTTTGCAAAAAAATATTTACTTTATTATTTTTATTAGTCCTTATTTCTTCAATTGTGTTTTTAAGATAGATAGTTTGATCTTCACTATATTTATCAGCAACATCATCAAAATATCTACAAATTGAATAAAGAGTGCCAGCATTTTTTTTGTAACTTTTTGGTAAAAAAAAACTTGCCCAATAGAAACTTTTGCCTTCCTTTTTAAGGTCAGCAGATGAATTAAGCTTTAAATCAATCATTATTATTTTAGTTCAGTTTTAATTATGTTTTCAACAACTTTGGCTGATGAAAGAACTCCTGGTATACCAGCACCTGGATGAGAACCTGCCGCTGAAAAATATAGGTTTTTAATTTTTTTATCTTTATTGTGATATCTAAACCAAGCTGACTGTGTAAAGATCGGAGCTATTGAAAAACCAGCTCCGTGCATAGAATTGTAATCATTTTTAAAATCTTTAGGATTCATCCAAAAAACATCTGTAATACTCTTTTCTAAATCTGGCATAATTGTTTGTGATAGTTCTTTAACTATCTTATTTTTAAGGTTTTCTGATTCAACATCCCAATCAATTTTGCCTTGTAAATTTGGTACTGGGCATAAAACATAAAAACTATCACAACCTTCAGGGGCAAATGACTTGTCTGTTGCAGTAGGTCTGTGAATGTATAGGGAAAAATCATCAGATAAAATTTTATTTTTAAATATATCATGAAGTAAAGATTTAAATCTTTCAGTCATCCAAATAGTATGATGAGCAACTTTATGGTATTGTTTTTTCGTACCAAAGAAAAGAACAAAAAGCCCCATTGAATACAATAAGTTTTTTTCTTTTAATACAGGTCTTGTTAAATTTTGTTTTTTTAAAAGTTTGGAGTAAACCATGGGTGGATCAGCATTACAAACAACTAGATCTATATTGGAAATTTCTTCATTGTTTGTTAATATTTTTGTTATCTTATTATTTTCAACAATAAATTCTTTTGCCTCTGTATTTGTTTTTATTTTAATACCGCAATCAATCATTAATTGTTTTAGTTCAGATACGATTTTACCAGTTCCACCCATACAAAAAAATACTCCCCATTTTCTCTCTAAATAATGAATCAAAGCGTAAATAGATGTTGTTGTGTGTGGATCACCTCCAACTAAAAGTGGATGAATTGAAAATGCTTTTCTAAGATATGGATTTTTTAGATAACTATTTACAAGTTGAGATACTGTTAAATAACTTTTCAAAATTATCAAATTAGGAATAACTCCTAACATTTTAAAAAAAGAAATAAATGGTTTGTCAGCTAATTGTGTGAACCCTACATCAAAAATTTTTTTTGATTGATTTAAGAGTTTAGAATATCCTTTGATGTCTCTGTTATCATATTTGCTTATTTCGTTATTTGTCTTTTCGATAGTAGAACAATAATCAAAAGTTTTACCATCATGAAAATAATATCTATACCAGGGCTCAAGAGGAACAAAATTCAAATAATCTTCTCTTTTTTTTCCAAATAGACTAAACAATTCATCAAAAAGAAATGGTGCTGTTATAACTGTTGGTCCAGCATCATGTTTAAACCCATTCACTTCAAAAACTCTTGCTCTTCCTCCAAGCTCGTCTAGTTTTTCAATAATTGTTGTATCATAGCCTAATTTTTTTAGTCTTAGACTAATCGCAATACCGCCAAAACCACTTCCTATAACTACTGCTTTTTTTCCCATTGTTAATTTTGTAATTGTATTTAAATACCTTATTTCTTAATAAATATAATATTATTTATGCTTACAAAGACAGATTTATTTGAATTACTTAGTATAAAAAATAAAGATTTTCAAATTCATGATCATGATCCTTTATTTACAGTTGAAGATTCTGAAAATCTAAGAGGTGAGATTAAAGGGGCACATACAAAAAATTTATTTTTAAAAAATAAAAAAAATAATTTTTTTCTTTTTAGTTGTGATGAAAATGCAAAGGTTGATTTAAAGCTATTTTCTAAATCTATCGATGCTAAGAATTTATCATTTGCAAATGCTGAATATTTAGAGCAGTTTTTGGGTATAAAGCCAGGATCAGTCTCCCCATTTGCCCTTCTTAACGATAAGCATGATGTTGTTGAATTTTACTTAGATGAAAAACTTTTTAACAGTGAATTAATTAACTTCCACCCCCTAATTAACACAACAACTATAAGTATAAAGACTTCAGAGTTTATAAACTTCCTCCTTGAAAATAATAAAAAAATTCATATTTTTTCTTTGGATAGTTATAGTATAGTCAAATCTTTATGAGTGAAAATAGAAATATAATCGATGTTACTGAAGCAGAGTTTAATGATCAGGTTATTGAAGCTAGTGAGAATAAATTAATTGTTGTTGATTTTTGGGCTCCTTGGTGCGGTCCTTGTAAACAACTAACACCAATTTTAGAAAAAATAATATCAAAATCAGGGGATAAAGTCACTTTAGTAAAAATAAATATTGATGAAAATCAACAGATTGCTGCGCAATTAAGAATTCAATCAATTCCTACAGTCTACGCTTTCAAAGATAAACAAATTGTTAATGCATTTCAGGGCGTTATTCCTGAGGGCCAAATTATTGAATTTATTGAAAAGTGTTTAGGGTCTAAAATTAATGAAGACTTCACTGAATTTTATAATGAAATAGAAAGCGCTATGGCTGAAAATAAGTTTGAAGAAACTAAAGACACTCTTCTAGAATTTATTTCTAAAAACTCAGACGAAATTAAAGGTATTTGTTTTTATTTAGAGTGTTTGATTGAACTTAAACAATTTGAAGAGGTTGAAATGTTTATTAGTTCGTTAGAAAAAGATGTACAAAATAATGATGAAGTTAAACAGGTTTTAAAAAAAATGGAAATTGTGAAAAATAATTCATCCGGACCAAATATTAATGAGTTGCTTGGCAAACTTGAGATTCAACCGAATAATATTGATTTAATTTTAGAAATATCAGATAAATATTTTTCAATAAAACAATATGAAAATGGAATGGATTTACTTCTAAAAAATTATCCAAAAAATAAGGATAGTATAAAAAATAAGATGGTTGAATTTTTTGCTGTACTTGGAAATACTGATCAAATTACTATTCAATATAGGAAAAAACTTTCACAATTAATGTTTTCATAACATGGAAATCCCTATTTTTCCCTTAAACGGTGCCGTCCTTTTTCCAGGAACAAGCTTGCCTCTGAATATATTTGAAAAAAGATATATTGAGATGGTTGACTTCGCTCTTTCAAAGGAAAGGTGCATAGGTATGATACAATCCGATGAAAAAAATAAACTCTATAATATTGGTTGTATTGGAAAAATTCATAGTTTTAGTGAAACAACAGATGGGCGATATTTAATTAGTCTACAGGGTACTAATTGTTTTAAAGTTAAGAAAGAGTTAGAAAAAAAATATAAGTTTAGGTTGGTTGAGGCTGAAATGTTGGATTTTGAGGAAGATAAAAAAATTATAAATGAAAAACAAAAAAATAATCTTTTAGATAAGTATAGCGAATATATTAAAGTCAAAAAAATTAACTTAAACTTAGAAGAGATTCAAAATATAGATTTTAATCAAATTATAAAGTTTATAGCAATGATATCCCCTTTTAGTGACATTGAAAAACAGGTTCTTTTGGAAACAAAAAATTTAAGTGATTTTTATAAAAAACTTCATTCAATTTTAGAGCTTGAGATCGTTGAAGATAATAATAGTAAAACTATTAATTAATACCCATAGCAAAATCACTTATCTTATTTTTTAGTTTTTTACTTTTCTCCATTAAATTGATAGCTGAAAACCTTGCATAATTAAAAATTGTATTGTCTAATTTAAATACACTGTCAACTTTATCTGTGATTTGATACAGCCTATAAGCTTTGAAAAAATTATCTTTCTGAAATTCTTTACAAAATATTTCATCTCCCAATTCCAGACCTAAAGAGTTATATTTTTTAACAAGATTATATATACTTTCTACATCTTGCATACCTAGATTCCATCCTTGTCCTGCAATTGGATGAAATGAGTGGGCTGAGTCACCTAAATAAATAATTCTATTTTCAAAAAATTTAGAGTTTAAATGAGCTTTTAAAGGAAAAGTTTGTTTGGTGATTATTTTTTTTATCTCACCTACACTTCCCTGTATCTTTTTATTTAAAATAGCAATAATATTATTATCATCTAAAGAAAGTAAAGAGTTTATATATTTATTAGTGTTTGTCCAAACTATGGAACTTTGAAACTGATTTTTATTTTTTTGCATTGGTAAAATTGCAAGAGGTCCGTTTTTAAAGAAAAACTCGTAAGCGGTGTTATTGTGATTCTTTGAGTGATAAAAATTTATTACAATTGCTTTTTTTTTATAATCTTTTCTATAAATTGGTGTCTTAAAAATTTTTCTTATAGAGCTGTTTTTCCCATCACAAGCAAATAGAATATTTGTATTAACAAAGAAATTATTTTGCTTAGTTATAACCCTATCCCCTTTATAAAAAATATCTCTAACGGAAACATTGTTAAAAATTTCAACATTTTTTTGTTTTTGTAATTTTTTATACAGGCAATCAAGTATAAACTCATTTTTAACTATATATCCAAGATTGGATTTTCTTCTTTGGTTGTCAAAATAAATTTTGTTTGATTGATTTCTGTCTATTATCTGAATATTCTTTATTGGTTCTGCATAATTACCAATTTCATTCCAAATATTTATTTCTTCAAGAAATTTTTTTGTACCCTCTGAAATTGCTGTTGTCCTTTTATCTAAAATATTTTTATGATTAAATTTAGCATTTTGCTCTAAAACTACTACTTTATTACCAAGTATAGAAAGTGAATATGCTGTAACAGCCCCTATCAGACCTCCTCCTATTATATTGATGTTTGATTGAATTTCTTTCATAATTTTCTTCGAATTACCATAATCTAAATGTATTACAATCTAACTATATGTTCAAGTATGGTTCAATTAGAAATTTTATTGTTAAATTTTTAGTAGGGATAATTTTATTTGGATTTGGCCTAATTTATTTTACCAGTCTTTACTCATACTCTGCAAATGATCCGGGTTTTAATCAATTAAATTACAATATTAATGACAGCAACATTAAAAATCTTATGGGTTTTTTTGGAGCTTATTTATCAAGTTATTCATTAATTTTTATTGGAACACTAAGTTATTTATTAGTTTTTTTTATAATTCTAGAGGGTGGAAAATTATTTTTAGGCATAACAAGCAGATTAATGATTTTAAAATTTTTATCAAATCTGACAGGAATAATTATTATTAATGTTTCCTTAAAATCAGTTGGTATTAACTTTTTGAAAACAGGTTTAATTTCTCAATTCCTAATTGATTTATTTACAAGTATAAATTTAAATCTTCTAGAAAATATTTTTATTTATTTTATTATAAATTTTTTACTTTTAGTATTTGGTTTAGTTTTAATCTTTTTATCTTTTAGAATAAATTTTTCTTGGGTAAATAAGTTTTTTTCTTTCTTAAAGGTTTTTAAATATTTTAAATTTTTATTTTCTGTATTTGGTTTGTTTAAATACATAAATTTTAGAAAAAAAATTACAAAAAAAACAATGAGAAGTGAGCCAACAATTAAGAAAAGAAATTATGTTAATTTAAGTAAAAAAAATAATAGTCCTAAAGCCAATAAACAACTAGAGCTAGATAATTTTAGTTTTAACCTTCCATCTAAAAACCTGCTTTCAAAATCAAATTTAAGAGATAACAAAAATAAAGAATTAGATAAAATAAATGCAGATGCTGCTGTCAAGTTAGAAAAGACGCTTTCTGAATACGGTGTTGAGGGGAAAATAATTGGTTTTAGTAGTGGTCCAATTGTAACATTATTTGAGTTTGTCCCAAATGCTGGTATCAAATCTAGTAAAGTAATAGGTCTGTCGGATGATATTGCCAGAGCAATGTCTTCTATTTCAGCTAGAATTTCAACTCAACCTGGGAAAACCAGTCTGGGCATTGAAATTCCAAATGTAAAAAGAGATGGTGTTTTATTTGGTGATTTAATTGATGAAGAAGAATTTGAAATTAACAACGACTCTCTTACATTAGCGCTTGGTAAAGATATTTCAGGTAAAAGTATTTTTGCTAACTTAGAGCGCATGCCTCATTTATTAATAGCTGGAACAACTGGTTCAGGAAAATCAGTGGGTATTAATACTATGATATTAAGTATACTTTACAAATTTAAACCAAATGAATGCAAGTTAATACTAATTGATCCTAAAATGTTAGAGTTAAGCATTTATGAAGATATACCTCATTTATTAACACCTGTTGTTACAGATCCAAAGAAAGCTGTGTTTGCACTTAAGTGGGTAGTTAGAGAAATGGAAAACAGATATAAATTAATGAGTTCATTAAATGTAAAAAATATAGATTCTTATAATGATAAAGTTCTAAGGACTATTTCCTCTGGAAGAAAGCTTTTTAGAGAAGTGCAAACAGGTATAAATGATGACACAAGAATGCCAATTATAGAAAAACAAGAGATTGTTTTAGAAAAAATGCCTTTTATTGTTGTTGTAATTGATGAAATGGCAGACTTAATGATGGTAGCTGGTAAAGAAGTTGAGTCATTAGTTCAAAGATTGGCACAGATGGCAAGAGCATCAGGTATACATTTGATTACTGCTACTCAAAGACCTAGTGTTGATGTAATTACTGGTACGATAAAAGCCAATTTTCCAAGCAGAATTAGTTATAAGGTTTCTAGCAAGTTTGATAGCAGAACAATACTAAATGAAATGGGTGCTGAACAGTTACTTGGAAGTGGTGATATGTTGTTTTTAGAAAATGGTGGAATAATAAAGAGGCTTCATGGAGGTTTTGTTTCAGAAAATGAGGTTGATAAAGTTGTTAATTATATAAAAAACCAAGCAACATTTGATTATAAAAAGGAAATATCTTTGTTAGATGAAAACTTGAATACCTCATCTAGTGATGATTTAATTTCAAATAATACTGATGATCTTTATAACAAAGCTGTTGAGGTTATAATTAAACAACAAAAGGTGTCTACAAGCTATATTCAGAGGTATCTTCAAATTGGTTATAATAGAGCAGCTAGAATTGTAGAAAAAATGGAGGAGGACGGAATAATTAGTGAAGCAAATAATGCGGGTAAGAGACATGTCCTTAAAAAATAAAAAATTTTTTTTTTGTTTTTTTTCAATTATTTCTTTTTTGTTTTCCTATAACGCTTACTCAGACACTGAAGAAAAAATAAAGATTATAAATTATCTAGAATCACTGCAAAATTTTTCTGCTTCATTTTTACAAAGCAGTGGAGAAAGTTTAAGTGAAGGTAGAGTGTATGTTGGTAAGAAAAGGGTTAGGGCTGAATATTTATCACCAACAAAGATATTAATAATCTTAGATGAAAATAAAGCTATGTATTATAATTATGAGCTAGAGGAAGATGAATTTTTTAATCCAAAAAATACAAATGCGTGGTTTTTTTATGATATTTTCAGAAATCCTCTTTTTTTTTCAGATGCCAATATTGAATTTGAAAATAATGAAATAACTCTTGAAAAAAACGGATTTGATGTGGAAGACAAAAAATATTCGATAAAGGTTTTTTTTGAAAATACTCCATTAGTCTTAAGAAAAGTAGAGTTGTGGATTAACCAAGAGATTATAACGCTATCAATTTATAACCATAATTATAATGAACAATTTAGTAGAAATTTTTTTAAACTTATAAGTCCTAATCTTTTAAATTAAATAGTGATAAGTAATTTATCATTTCTTGTTTGTATTTTGACATCTGTTTTAATTTTGTTCATTTTTTTTCTAATTCTTGTAAGATGACTCTCTAGTGAATTAGTTTGGATATTAGATCTAATCTCCAAGATATTTTCTTTTATAAAATTTTTACTTATCTCCTTTTCTCTTATTAAACACGTTATGATTTCCAATTCTGCTTTCGTTAAATAACAAAAACAATTATTTTTAAGATTTGTCAATTTTTCGTTATTAATAGAAATATCATGAAAATGAACCTTTATATTCTGCAAAAAATTTTGAATTTTGTTTTTTATATTGTTTACTGATGCTGGTGTTTTTAATAGTTGCGCTTTGTTATTAAAATTTAACTTTTTATTAATTAAATTTGATATTATTAAATAATTTTCATTTAAATTTTCAATATTGATTTTATCAAGGTCTTTGTCGTTATTTATAATAATAATATTTATATTTGCACTTTGTGCCCTGTAATCAATATCTTCTAATTTGAGAAAGGTCAGTTCATACTTAGACAAAAATGTTGATATAAATTTATTAATCTTATTATTAGAAAGTATATTTATTTTGGTTTTCATTATCTGTTTCCAAACAAAATAGTGCCAAGCCTAATATATGTTGGAGAAAATTGTAATGCCTTTTCATAATCGTTGCTCATACCAATGCTTAATTCAGTAATTTTGTTTTCATTCGCAAGATTCTTTAGTTTAGAAAAATGGTATGATGGTTCTTCATCAATTGGAGGAATGCACATCAAGCCATGAATATTTAATTTCATTTCATTTTTTAAGAAAAATAGAAAATCTTTTACATCTTCTGGAAAAATTCCACTCTTTGTTTTTTCTTTACCAGTATTTACTTGAAGGAAAATTTTCTTATTTTCAAGAAACTCTAAGTGTTTGGAGAATTCTCTAGCTATTTTTTCTCTATCGAGTGTGTGAAAAACATCAAACAAAGATATTGCTAACTTAACTTTGTTCGATTGTAATGGTCCGGTTAAATGTAATTCTATATTTGAATTTTTTTGCTTAATTTTTTGAAATTTTTCTTGTGCTTCCTGAACTCTATTTTCACCAAATATATAGACACCTGAGTTTATTGCTTCTAATACGCTTTCAAGTGGGTGATTTTTAGATATAGCAATAATTTTAGCTGAATTATTGGTTTTTTTTAAAAAATCCTTAATTTCATTGAATTTATTTGAATTAAACATAAATTGATGTGTGGTAAAAAAACAACATTGGTTAAAAAAATATAATAAATCATTATGCTTATTTTGAAATTTATTCAATTTTTAAATAATACACTTACTCAATACAGGTATGTTACTTGTATTTAATGAATATTCATTAACTCAAAAGGAGTAATTATGAAAAAAGAACTATTAATGGGAACTGCTCTAGTTTCTACGCTTGGTGCTGCTTCAGTTGCTGAAGCTGTAACAGCTACTATGAGTGGTAACCACCAAACTGGTATGGAGTTTGATTCACCAACTGGTGGAACAGACACTAATTCACAGAATAATGATAACAATTTTTCAATTTCATTATCTGAAACTACTGATGGTGGTATGACTATTTCATCTAGCTTTAAAGTAATGGATGAAAATGCTGCTGCTGGTGATACTGATGCTGGATTTACTTTAGCATTTACTGATGGCTCTAAGCTTGATTTAATTAATGCTGGTAACGCATCTGGTTCACATGCTGTATCTGTACCTAGCTCAGCTGGTGCGGAAGGTGTTGCTAATACATCTACTAACATGGCTCCAACTGGTCTTGATTTTGGTGCTGCTTCAACTGTCTTTGGTTTAGAGTATCACACTGCATCTGATTTCCTAGCAGACGGCTTAAAAGCTTCAATCTCAGTTTCAACTGATAGTGGTGCTGCTGCTACTTCAACTTATAGAGTTGATAGTCACATTGCAATTGGTGCTACATATGTAACTGATCTAGGTGACACAGCCCTAACTATTGGTGGTGGTATTTCAGAAGCTGATGGTTCAAGAGATGGAACTACAGCAACTGATGATACTGCAGGTATGCATCTTGGTATAAGTGCTGTAACTGGTGATTTAACTGTAGCTGTTGGTTTTGCTGATGGTTCTGTTGCTGGTGTATCTGACAATGGTTCAGATGAGTACACAGGTGATGTTGTTAAAGCTGGTGTGAAATATGTAACTGGAGATCTAACATTTAATGTTGGTATTGCTTCAGGTGAAGCAGATGATCACGCTCTTGGTGGTGATGACGGACTTGATGATGGTCAAGACGTAACATCTGCAAGTGTATCATACGCTGTAGCTTCTGGTGTAACTGCAATTCTAGGTTATACTAGCACTGAGTCTACGGACGAAGGTGTTGGTTCAGACGATGGAACTGCATGGTATATTGGTGCTAACATGTCATTTTAATTAAAGATTTAATTATCTTACAAAAACGGCACTTAAATTAGTGCCGTTTTTTTTATGTTTTACTTTTAGTCGCCAATACAATAATTAGCAGTAGATGTTTTTGATGCGATCAATTCTTATAGTTTTTTTGTTTTTTTTAATTTCCTGCAACAGTAATAAAAGCAAAGAAGAAATGGAAGAGTTGTGGTCTAAAGCTCAAACAAAACAACAGATAATTGATAGATCAGGTACTAAATTTAACTCTGGAATAGATATGGATTTAGCAATGAGAGATGCTGAGACTAGACTTCAGAGTGGTGGAGGGCTGCTAGGTAAAGGTGGTTTGTCCATAGGTAATATTTTAGGGAACAGTGCAAATGAAGATGGTGCACAAGCTTCAATTGCAATGAATGTAAATGTTTTTTTGTGGCGTGGTGCTTTAGAGACTATAAGCTTCATGCCTCTTAATTCAGCAGATCAAATTGGTGGAACAATTATTACTGATTGGTACTCAACTCCAGGCAATAATAATGAGAGGTGCAAACTTAATATCTTTATTACTGGAAAAAATCTTAAAACGGAAAATTTAAAAGTCACCTCATTTTGTCAAGAATTTAAAAACCAAATGTGGGTCAATAAAAAAATTGATAACAAAAACAACATAAAGATTGAAAATGCTATATTAAATAAAGCAAAAAAACTAAGAATACAATCAAGCTAAAAGTGTCATCAAGATACAATCACAAAGTAATTGAAAAAAAATGGCAGCAAGTCTGGTCTGAAAAAAAAGTTTTTAGAACAAAAAGAGACCTTAATAAAAAAAAATATTATGTTTTAGAGATGTTTCCTTACCCATCTGGTAAAATTCATATGGGACATGTACGAAATTATACATTAGGTGATGTTGTAGCTAGATACAAAAGAATGAGGGGCTTCAATGTACTTCATCCAATGGGTTGGGATGCATTTGGTCTGCCAGCTGAAAATGCAGCTTTAACAGAAAAAAAACATCCTCAAACCTGGACATATCAAAATATTAAAACAATGAAGAGCCAGTTATTGCAGATGGGTCTGTCTTTAGATTGGGATAGAGAAATCGCAACATGCCATCCAGATTATTACAAACACGAACAAAAATTTTTTGTTGATATGTTTAAAGCGGGTCTTGCTTATAAAAAAGAGGCTGAGGTAAATTGGGATCCTGTAGACAAAACAGTTTTGGCAAATGAGCAGGTAATTGATGGGAAAGGTTGGAGGTCTGGCGCTATAATTGAAAAGAAAAAGCTTTCTCAATGGTTTTTAAAAATAAGTAAATATTCAGATGAATTGTTAAATGACTTAGATCACTTAAAAAACTGGCCAAATAAAGTTAAAGTGATGCAATCAAACTGGATTGGAAAATCTTATGGAGCAGAAATAGATTTCAAAATATCAGACCAAGAATCTAAAATTACAGTATTTACTACAAGGCCTGACACAATTTTTGGAGCAACGTTTATAGCTTTATCTTCTGATCATGAATTAATTATAGAGTTGTCAAAAAATAATGATGATCTAAAAAAATTTATAAAAGATTGCGAAGATGTAAACTCTGAAAAAATTAAGAAAGGTTTTAATATAGGATTATCTGTAGATCATCCATTTCTTAATGGGAAAAAATTACCTATTTTCGTAGCAAATTTTGTTTTAAAAGAATATGGACTTGGTGCTATTTTTGGTTGTCCAGCGCATGATCAGAGAGATTTAGAATTTGCAAAAGAATATAATCTTGATGTTATTCCTGTTGTAAAGCCTATAGGTGTTTTGGAAAATAATTTTAAAATTGATATTAGCGCATATACCGATGATGGAGAAATAATAAACTCAGAATTTTTAAATGGATTAAACATAGAAGAGGCAAAAAAGAAAATAATAACTGAAATTGAAAAGAAACAAATTGGAAGCAAAAAAATAAATTTCAAACTGAGGGATTGGGGTATTTCACGACAAAGATTTTGGGGTTGCCCAATACCTATAATCTATAGAGAAGATGGTGAAATACTGGCAGTTGAAGATAATGCGTTACCAGTTAAGCTGCCTGATATTGAAAATTTCAATGAGTCTTCGAGTGCACTTGAAAATATTTTGAATTGGAAAGAAACTATCTGTCCAAAAACAGGCATGAAGGCGTATAGAGAAACAGATACATTTGATACATTCTTTGAATCATCTTGGTATTATTTTCGATATTGCAATGCAAGATCAGATAAGCCTTTTGATAAAATTGATATAGATTATTGGTTGCCAGTTGATCAATATATTGGTGGTATTGAGCATGCTATATTACATCTTTTATATTCAAGATTTTTTACTAAAGCCTTAAGAGATCTTGGTTACTTTGATTTAAACGAACCATTTAAGGGTTTGTTTACACAAGGCATGGTTACTCATGTAACTTATAAAAATAAAAACGGAGACTGGGTTGAACCAAAAGATATAAAGAAAACTGAAACAGATTTAAAAGATAATAATGGTCTGGGTGTTGAGATTGGAAAGATTGAGAAAATGAGTAAGTCTAAAAAAAATGTTGTAGATCCAAATGATATAATTAATTTATATGGGGCAGATACTGCTAGATGGTTTATGTTGTCTGATAGCCCACCAGAGAGAGATTTACAATGGACTGATACCGGAATAAGTGCTTCTTTTAAATTTATTAATAAATTATATGATTTTATTGAAAAGTTTAAAAACTATCAATCTGGTAATGTTGACGATGATAAAACAGTTGAAGTACTTAAACAAACAATTAACGAAGTTTCAGAAAATATAGAATTATTTCAATTTAATAAATCAGTAGCCAAAATTTATGAATTTACAAATGTACTTAGTAGTGCCCTAGCCAAAAAAAATTTATCTAATGAAGGTTTTGAGTGGGCATTAAAAAAATTATCAATTATTTTACAACCTTTTGTCCCACATATAAGTGAAGAAATTTGGTCTAATCTTGGCTCTAAGACTCTGTGTATTAATGAAAATTGGATAAATGAAAATGTAAGAAAAAAGGTTAAATCAAAAGTAGCAATTCAAATTAATGGGAAGACAAAAGAAGTTATAAATTTTGATGAAAATATATCAAAGGAAGAGATAATAATAGTTGTGAAGAATAGCGATAAAATTAAAAAGCACTTAGTTGGCAAGAATGTGCAAAGAGAAATATATGTCCCAGGAAAAATAGTAAACTTAGTAATAAAATGAAAAAATTTTTATACCTGATATGTGTTATAATAGTTAGTTCATGTAATCAAATTGACTTCATTTATGAAGATAAGACAAATATAATAAATCCACTATACGAAAAAACTGAAGTCGATATATCTGGGGATGATTTAATATTTATAAATTCTTACATCCCAATGTTGTTTGGAAAAACCAAAAATAATAACTATAAATTATTAATTAAAATTCAGGAAAAGAAAACTAAAAGATCAGTGGAATCTAATCAAGCTACCTCAAACCTAAGATATGAATTGAGATTTAAATATACCTTAATATCAAATAAAGGAGATTGTGTTTCATATAATAAAGAAATTTTATCTAATTTTTCAATTATACCAAAGTCTGCAGGTTATAATTATGGCACTGATGCTTCTCTGGAAAAAAAATATGAATTAGCAATAACAGAAAATTTAAATCAGTTCATATCTTTTGCATCAGGTATTAATTTAAATAATTGTTTATGAGGTTAGAGCCACTAAGCGTAATATTAGATAAAGATTTTAAAATAGAAAAAAAATTTTATTTTATTAGTGGAAACGAAGCCACTCTTATTCAAAAAATTAAATCTTCAATAATTGAAAAATATAAAAAAAAGGAAAAAGCTGTATTAACAACTATTGAGTTTATTAATGATTTTTTTGATATGGGTGGTTTGTTTGAGGAGAAAAAAATATTTTTAGTTAATAATTGTAAAGGTATTGAAGAGAGCAGTTTAGATAATCTTAGAAATATTGATGGTATATTTATATTTGTTCAAGAAAACTCACAGAAAATTAAGAAAACAAAGAATATTTTTTTAAAAGATAAGGACTCTTTATTAATTGATTGTTATGAGTTGGATAAGAATTCTAAAATAAAAATCTTAAATGAATCTCTTAAATCAAAAGGTTTAATAATAGAAAAAGATCTTTATTGGTACCTAATTGAAAAACTAGATAGTAAATTTGCACTTGTAGAAGATAGTTTGGATAAAATTCTTAAATTAAATCAAAAAGACATTACACTTTTAAATATTAGAAAACTCTTAACCGCTGATGACTCTAGCAAAGAAAAAATTTTTTTCTTTTTGTTAAAAAAAAACAAGGAGATAGTCGAGGTATATAGAGAAAGAGTTTTTAATGCATCTGATGTAAATGATCTTTATTATTATTGTAGATTTTTTTGCCAACTAATCATCGACTCTAAAAATGAAGAGGTTTATAGAAAAAAAATTCCCATATATTTATTTAGGGAAAAAATTTTTTTAATCGATATTTATAGAAAATATAATTCTACAAAGAAAATATTGCTTTTAAAATTACTAAGCTCCACTGAAAGGGTTTTAAGAAAAGAGGGTGGTTTATCTTTGGTTTCAGGTCTTAGGTTTTTATTAAATATTAAAAAGATTACTATTTCTTAAGCCTTTTCATTAATTCATCTAATTGGTTAAGATTTGAGTAGTAAAGAGTAAGGGACCCAGATGATCCACTTTCGTTAAAATGTATTGATGTTTTAAGACCAATTTTATCAGAAAGTTCTTTTTCTAAGTCTATAACGTTTGGGTCTTTTGAAGTTCTTTTTCCTTTATTTTTTTTGAATTCAGAAGTTATTTTTTCTACCTGTCTTACACTAAGTTTTTTTTCAATAATTTCATTTGCTTTACTTATCGCATCAGGAACACCAATTAGAGCTCTTGCATGACCCATGGATAGGTCGCCACTGATTACCATCTGTTGTATTTTTATATCAAGCTCTAAAAGGCGTAAAATATTTGAAACATGGCTCGCGCTTTTACCTATTAGTTTGGCAAGATTTTCATTGTTAGTCCCTTTAATGTCAATTAATCCCTTATAAGCATTTGCTTCCTCAATTACATTTAGATCCTCTCTTTGTATATTTTCAATTAAGGCTGCTTCTAAAATACTATTTTCATCAAGATTTTTAATAACACAATCGACTTCGTGCATTCCATTTAATTGACATGCTCTCCACCTCCTTTCGCCTGCAATAATTTGGAATTGATTATCATTTGTTGGTTTAACAATTATTGGTTGAATTAAGCCTTGGTTTTTGATTGATAAAGAAAGCTCCTTAAGCTCTTCATCTTTAAAATTTTTTCTTGGTTGAGATGGGTTTGGTATTATTTGAGATATATTGATTTTTTGAATACCACTATTTTTTTCATCTTTATTACTAGATGATGACAGAAGTGCACCTAGACCCATACCTAGTTTATTTTCTTTATTCATATTTTTTATTTTGATTTAAAATTACTTCTTTTGCAAGCTCAATATAAGCAATAGAGCCGGCGGCTTGTGTATCGTATACCAGTGCTGGTTTTCCATGACTTGGTGCTTCAGATATTTTTACATTTCTAGGAATAGTTGTTTTGTATACTTGATTGCCAAAGTGTTGTCTTACATCTTTTTCCACTAGTGAGCTTAGTGAGTTTCTTTTATCTAACATTGTTAATAATATTCCTTCGATTTGGAGATTATTATTAAAGTTTTGTTGAATTAATTTAATTGTTTGCATTAAGGATGAAAGACCTTCTAAAGCAAAAAACTCAGACTGAAGAGGAATTAGCGTGGTGTGAGATGCTACTAATGAATTAATAGTTAGCAAACCAAGTGCTGGTGGACAGTCTACAAAAATAAAATCGAAATCATTAATTTCGTTAAAAATTGATTTAAACACAAACTCTCTATTTTTAAAATTTGTCAACTCTACCTCTGCTGCGGCTAGATCTGTGTTTGCTCCTATTATTTTTAGACCAGGAATTAATGTTTCTTTTATTCCTTCTGTAAGAAGCTTTTTTTCATGAATCATTTCATAAATTGATGGCTTTCTAACATCATAGGAAAGGCCTAGCCCTGTGCTTGCATTACCTTGTGGATCAGCATCGACAATTAAAACGTTTTTTTTAACTGCAGCTAATGAGGTTGCTAGATTTATAGTGGTTGTGGTTTTACCAACACCTCCTTTTTGGTTGGATATAGAAATTATTTTTTTCACAGTTTTTTAAATTTGTTTACCTTTAGCACAAAACCGCCGCCTTCACTTTTACTAGGATAGATTTCGTGCTCAAGATTAAAATATTTTTTTGCATCTTCAATTTCATTCTTAACACTTCTACCTTTAAGAAAAAGTAGTGATGTATTTTTTTTTGTAAAAAAACGTGAATAATCTAATAATTTTATTAATGGTGCGAAAGCTCGACAGATAATGAAGTCAAATTTTTGATTTTTGATTTTTTCAACCCTTGTGCAAATAGTTTTTATTACCAAATTCTGCTCGTATGCGAATTCTTTAATAAAATTTATTTTTTTCATCTTTGAGTCGATCAATAATATATTTGAATACCCAAAAATATGTAAGATGACACCTGGTAAACCTGCACCGGTGCCAAGATCTACTATTGATGCATTTTTTTTCAAAATAAATTCTGACAATTGTAATGAATCATTGATATGTCTATCCCAGGCAATTTTAATTGTGGATGGTCCTACCAAATTGTGTATTTGGTTACTATTTGTTAACTTCAATATGTAGTTATCGATTAAGCTAATTTGCTTTCCGTTAAGATTGTATTTTTTTATTACAGTTTTTTTATCCAAACTAAGCTGCTTTTTTATTCTTATTTTTTTTTATATATCTAAGTAGGGCTATAGTGGCTGCTGGTGTTACACCTGATATTCTTGAGGCTACTCCAAGGGTTGGTGGTTTAATTTTTGATAATTTTTCAACTATCTCATTAGATAAACTTCCAACTAATTCATAGTTGGTTGATTTAGGGATTTTTAAATTTTCTTCTTTTTCAAAATCTTTTATATCCATTCTTTGTCTATCAAGATAGCCTGCATATTTAGCTTCAATTTCTATTTGTTCTATAACATCGTCTTCTAAACTCCTTAATTCAGGAATTATTTTTTTAAGCTTACGGGTTGTAATATTAGAAAATGATAAAAGATCTATAATATCTCTTTTCTTTCCATCTTTATTTATTTTTATTCCTTTTTTAAGAAGTGCATCTGGTGAGAATGTATAAGCTTTAACAAACTTAAACCCTTCTTTTATTCTATTGGATTTTTTTTCAAACTCTCTTTGCCTATCTATATCAACACAGCCTATATCAATACCAAGAGGTGTGAGTCTTAAATCTGCATTATCTGCTCGAAGTAATAGTCTGTATTCAGACCTCGAAGTAAACATTCTATAAGGTTCTTTAGTTCCTTTTGTAACCAAATCATCAATCAAAACACCGATGTATCCCGAAGACCTAGGTATTATAAATTCTTTATTGGATGTTGTTTTAAGTGATGCGTTTATTCCAGCTATTATGCCTTGTGCTGCAGCTTCTTCGTATCCAGTTGTGCCGTTTATCTGTCCTGCAAAAAATAAATTTTTTATTTTTTTTGTTTCCAGTGTGTGTGTTAATTCTTGTGGATCAACAAAATCATATTCAATGGCATAAGCAGGTTGAGTAATTGTAACATTCTCCAAACCTTTAATAGTCTTAACAAATTGCTCTTGAACTTCAGTTGGAAGAGAGGAAGATATTCCGTTTGGATATATTAAATCACTATCTAATCCTTCTGGTTCCAGAAATATCTGATGTGATGATTTATTTTTAAATTTATGAATCTTGTCTTCAATAGAAGGACAATACCTAGCCCCCATTGATTGTATTTCCCCAGAATACATTGGTGATAGATTGATGTTCTGAGTTATTATTTCATGGGTATTTTTATTAGTATGGGTAATAAAACAAGATATTTGAGGAATGTGGATATCTCTGTTAATAAAAGAAAATGGAATAAGCTTTTTATCTGGTTTTTGTTCATCTAAGTAATTGAAATTTATAGTTTTTTTAAGTAATCTTGGGGGTGTTCCTGTCTTTAATCTGCCTATTGAAAACTTTAGATCTTTAAGCCTTTTTGCAAGCTTTATTGACGTCTTGTCACCAACTCTTCCACCTTCTTTTTTTTCGGAACCTATTCTAATGAGCCCTTGTAAAAAAGTTCCTGTAGTTAAAACTACAGATTTAGCAGATATTTTATTATTATTAGCTAAAACAATCCCAATTACCTGATTTTTAGAAACAATTAAGTCTTCAACTGAACCTTCTATTATTTGAAGATTTTTTTGCTCCCTTACAACCTCATTTATGGCATTTTTATATAAATTTCGGTCTGTTTGAGCCCTAGGACCCCTTACAGCAGCACCCCTGCTAGAGTTTAACATTCTAAATTGTATACAGGATTTATCTGTAGCTTTGGCCATTATTCCATCCAAAGCATCTATTTCCTTTACAAGATGACCTTTTCCAAGACCTCCAATTGCAGGATTACAAGACATTTCTCCTATTTTTTGAATTTTATGAGTAATTAAAACTGTTTTTGATCCAGTTCTTGCAGATGAGCATGCTGCTTCTACACCTGCATGCCCTCCACCAATCACAATTACATCAAATTTATTTTCCATGTTTTTTTTCACGTGAAATTACTTACCTATACAAAAATCACTAAATATTATATCTAAAATTTTCTCAATATCAAATTTTTGATTAATTCCATCAATATACATAATTGATCTTCTAACATTTTCTGCAGCAATATCTATTTCTTTTAAATCTAAACTTTTAAGCAATTCAAGGGATTTATTTAGGCTTTCCAAATGTCTTTCACGTGAAAAAACTGGTCCAGAAATTGGTTTATTCTTTAATTTTGAAGAGATAGTTTTAATAAGATTTTCAATTCCATAACCAGATACTGATGAAATGCTTTGTACACCATTTAATTTCTTTTTATTAGCATCATATTTTGATTTAACAAATATTTTTGATTTGATTTTACTGAAATCTTTCTTTTCATTATTTTTGAGAAAAACTATATTTAAATCAGACTTTTCTGCACTCTCTAACGATCTTTCAATACCTATTTTTTCAATTAAATTCTTATATTTTCTTATTCCAGCTGTATCAATAAAGGTGTATTTATCTCCTTGAATATCTAGAGTAGAGCTTACTAAATCTGTTGTTGTTCCTGGTATGTTTGTAACTATAGAAACTTCCTTGTTATTAATATAATTTATAAACGAAGACTTACCTGTATTAGGCTTTCCAATGATAGTTACTGTAAAACCACTATGTATTTGTCTAGATAAAGAGGATCTTTTGATGATATTTTCGATTTGTTTATATATGTTCTTATTTTGTTCTTTTATACTTCTGTATATTTCTTTAGGAAGGTCTTCGTCAGCGAAATCAATAATGGCCTCTATATCCGCTAGAAGTTTTTTTTGTTTATTTGATATTTCATTTACTAATTTATCTAAATTTCCACTTAAATTACCAATGGCTATCTTTCTTTGATTTTCTGTTTCTGCATTAACTAAATCATTAATTGTTTCAGCTTCTAAAATACTAAGTTTGTCATTTATTAAAGCTCTTTTGGTAAACTCTCCAGGTTCTGCAAGTCTGATTTGTTTTTTTAATAGGATTTCAGTTATTTTGTTAATAACAGAAATACTTCCATGACAAGATATTTCCACCATATCCTCTCCTGTGTAGCTTTTTGGTGATTTAAAAAAAGTTGTTAGCGTTTGATCTACAACACTCTTTCCATCTAATAAATTATTTAATGTAGAAAATTTTGTGTTAAATTTTTTTTTAGAAGATATTGATTTTATTATTTTGTGAGAGCCTTTTCCTGAAACCCTAAAGACGGCTATGCCTGATTTACCTTTTTGCGTAGCAAGAGCAAAAATTGTATCTTTTGACTGTTTCATTTTTTGGGAATTAAACCCAAGATCAGATTAAGTAAATAAGAAATATTAAAGTATGCGTCTTTTAAAATTTTTTTTATTTAGTTCCCATACTTTGAAAGAAGTCATTGTTAGTCTTTGTATTTTTCATTTTATCTAACAAAAATTCCATGGCTTCTGTGCTTCCCATTGGTGCTAATATTTTCCTTAAAATGAAAATTTTTCCTAACTCACCTTTGTCGAGTAACAACTCTTCTTTTCTTGTGCCAGATTTACCAATATCAAAAGCAGGATAAGTTCTTTTTTGACTAAGTTTTCTGTCTAAAACCATTTCACTATTACCTGTACCTTTAAATTCTTCAAATATAACCTCATCCATTCTACTTCCAGTATCTATTAAGGCTGTAGCAATAATTGTAAGTGATCCACCTTTTTCTACGTTCCTTGCGGCCCCAAAAAATCTTTTAGGTCTTTGTAAAGCGTTTGCATCTACACCACCTGTTAATACTTTACCACTTGATGGAACAACAGTGTTATAAGCTCTTCCGAGCCTGGTTAATGAGTCAAGTAGTATTACTACATCATGATTATATTCTACTAATCTTTTAGCTTTTTCAATTACCATCTCTGCTACCTGAACGTGGCGTGAAGCTGGTTCATCAAATGTTGAGCTAATTACCTCTCCTTTGACTGATCTCTGCATATCTGTAACTTCTTCTGGTCTTTCATCAATTAGTAAAACAATAAGTTTAGCATCTGGACTATTAGAAGTTATAGCATTTGCTATTTTCTGCATTATTATTGTTTTACCAGTAAATGGTTGTGCAACAATTAATTGTCTTTGCCCTTTCCCCAGAGGAGCAATTATATCAATAATCCTTTCAGTATTGTCTGGCATTGGTTTTTCTTGTTCAAGTTTAAATCTTGCTTCAGGATATAAAGGGGTTAAATCTTCAAAATTGACTCTATTTCTTACTAAATCAGTTTCTTGACCATTTATTTTATTTATTTTGGTTATAGCAAAATATCTTTCACCTTGTTTTGGAGATCTAATTTCACCCTCAACACTATCACCAGTTCTTAAGCTAAACTTTTTAATTTGAGATGGAGATATATAAATATCATCTGGACCAGGAAGATAATTTGACTCTGAAGATCTTAAAAAACCAAAACCATCTTGCATAATTTCAATAACCCCTAAACCAGTGATAATCTCGCCTTCTTCAGCAATTGTTTTTAAAATTGCAAACATCAAATCTTGCTTTCTAAGAGATGAAGGGTTTTCTATACCAAGCTTGTCTGCTTGTTTTAAAAGCTCTTGGGGTTCTTTTCCTTTTAATTCTTGTAAATTCATAATGTTGTAGGAGTAGTTAAGAAATGAGTAATTTTAATAATCAAAATTGAAGTTAATGTCAAAATAATAATAAATATATAATTTATATATTTAATTGTAGTGTTAGTTGTAACCTGGAAAAGCTTAATTATTACTTTATCATCGCATCACTCTCAAACTACCAACATATTAATAAGTATTCCAATAAATATGTTAAATTAAAGAATATTTAAAAAAATTTATATTTTTAAATGATTTATATTCTAATAAATTTATAATAACCTGTTATTAATTTTGTATAATAAATATATTAACATCCACTACATAACATTCAGATTGGTTATTAAGCTGTTAACAAAACATTTTTAAAATAAAAGAAGTATTTCTTAAATTCAAATTATATTTAATAGTGTTTATAACTATAATTTTTATTAACACAGTTATGCACCAAAAATTTATATTAGCTAGTTCAAGTAAATCTAGATTCAAAATATTAAAAAATGCGGGATTGAATTTCACACAAAAAAAACCAAACTGCAACGAAGAAGATATTAAAAAAACTATTAACAGAAAGACAAAGCCTGAGATTTTTGCAAAAAAACTTTCTTATGAAAAAGCAAGAAGTGTAAGTAGACAAAGAATGTATGCTAACCGAGTTGTTTTGGGTTGTGATACTGTCATTTATCACAATGGAAAAATTTTAGATAAAGTAAACTCTATTGAGAAAGCCAAAAAAAAAATTAGATCTCTATCAGGAAAGACACACCTAATAGTATCGGGCCTAACTATTTGTCTGAATGGCTCCAAGGTTTGGGAAAATTATGAAAAAACTCATGTTAAAATAAGAAAGCTTAATAACAGTGAAATAAACACATACTTAAAAAAAACAGGTAAACAAATACTAAGCTCAGTCGGATGTTATCAAATAGAAAGTTTAGGACCCAATATTATCGAGAGCATAAAAGGCGATTATTTTAATGTTATGGGATTGCCTTTATTTAATCTGCTAGATTATTTATATTCAAAAAAATGAAAAAATTTTATGTAGTTGGGAATAGATCATCTAAAAGTCTTTCACCAACAATATTTAATTATTGGTTTAAAAAATATAACATTAAAGCGAGCTACGGGTATTTAGAGCTGACACAAAAAAACTTTCATAAAAAAATAAAAGAGGTTTTGGAAAAAAAAGACACGCTTGGCCTAAATGTAACCATTCCATTTAAAAACAAAATTATTAAACATCTTGGTAAAATAGACGCTCATGCAAAAAAAATTGATGCTGTAAATTGTGTAACAAATAAAAAAACCATAAGCGGAACTAACACCGATTGGACAGGATATTACAAAACACTGCCAAATATAAAAAAAACCAAAAATAAAAAAGTTATTATTCTGGGTTATGGAGGCGCATCACACGCCATTCACTACGTTTTAAAGAAGAAGGGCTTTAAGGACATTATAATATTCAATAGATCTAAGAAAAAAATTAAGTATTCAAATAAGATTGAGTATACAAAAACATATAGAGATCTTGAAAAATACCTTGAGGGAGTTTTTTTAATAATAAATACAACACCAATAAACCCTATATTGAAAAAACAATTAAGGCTTATTACTAAATCCACAATTGTAAGTGATATTGTTTATAGCCCAAAAAACACAACATTTCTTAAAAAGTTTCCAAAGAATAAAAAAATTTATGGAATATCAATGTTGATAGAGCAGGCCAAGCCGTGTTTTAAAATTTGGTTTGGTAAAAGCCCATCTGTAGACAAAAAAATGCTTAAAGCAATTTATAAAAAAATTTAATGACGCAAATCATAGCAATAACAGGTGGCATAGGATCAGGCAAATCTACTCTTTGTAGTAAATTAAAAGAAAAAGGTTTCAAAATTCATAGTTCAGACGAGCAGGTGGCCAAAATATACAAAAACCCTGATAAAAAATTTGTTACTTATCTACATACCATTGGTTTATCGAAGAGCATTTCAAAAAAAAATATAGATAAAAAAATTATATCAAAAATAATTTTTGAAAATAAAAAGATAAGAAAAAAACTTGAGTTACACATATTTAAGATAGTTAGAAAAAAGAGGTCTGATTTTATAAAACAAGAAAAAGAAAAAAAAACAAGATTAATATTCATTGACATACCACTATTGTTTGAAAATAATTTAGAAAAACAGTTCCACAAAGTAATATCTATAATAGCATCAAAACAAGTAAGATTAAAAAGACTAAAAAAAACAAGGAAAATGACAGAAACACAGTTTAAAAATATAATTAGATCTCAAACTTCAGACGTTATAAGAAAAAAGAAATCTGATTATGTTATTTACAACAACTCGACATTAAAGGATTATAAAATTAAAATTAATAAGTTAATAAATAAACTTTAATTGAAACAATGAGAGAAATAGTAATTGATACAGAAACCACTGGTCTTGATTATAAGACCGGTGACAGAATAATAGAAGTTGGTTGTGTAGAACTAAAAAACTACATTCCTACAGGAAACACCCTTCAATTTTATTGCAAACCAGATAGAAGCATCAGCGAAGGTGCAAAAAATATTGTAGGCCTAACAGATGATTTTCTCAACAAACAAAAACCATTTGAAGAAAATCACAAAGAGCTTTTGAATTTTTTGAAAAATGACACATTAATAATTCACAATGCATCATTTGATTTAGGTTTTATAAATAATGAGCTATCAATCTTAAGGTTATCCCCTTTAGATAATCCCGTAGTTGATACCGTTTCTCTTGCAAGAGAGGTTCTAAACACAAGAATAGCAAATTTGGACTATTTATGTAGAAGGTTTAACATTGATCTATCAGATAGGTCATTCCATGGAGCCCTTCTTGACTCCCAGCTTTTAGCCGCGGTTTATTTAGAACTAAGAGGGGGTAAGCAATTTTCTATGGAGTTAGATTCAAACGGTGATGAAAAAAACACACAAATCAACAATAAAAATGAAACAAAAACCAAAATTATAGAGGTTAATAAAGAAGATTATCTTGCTCACAAAGAAATGTTAAAAAAACTAAAAAAACCCCTCTGGAAAAAATTTAACTATTAATATTTAAAAAAGTTATTATATAAATCAGATGATTTACGGCGACCTTCAATTTTTTGATATTTTAATATTTGCAGCTATTGCTGGATTTATTATTTATAGATTAAGAAGTGTTCTAGGGAAAAGAACAGGATTTCAAAAAAATATATCAGAGCCAAAACCTCAAGAAACCAAAAATCAAGAAGATGTTCAAAAGATACCCTCACTAACGGATAATGAGATAAAGCTTGAGGCAATATATAAAAAAGTAAATAATTTTAATCACAGAGAATTTCTTGATGGTGCTAAGAAAGCATTTGAAATTATTATTTCATCTTTCAACAATGGAGATAAAAAAACACTTAAAAATCTTGTGTCTAAGGATGTTTACTCTGCTTTTGAAAAAGCGATTGATGAAAAAACAAATAATCCAGAATCACAATTTTACTCACTTATCGTGGAAGGTATTGCAGATGCAAAAGTAGAAAATAACACAATATCAATATCGGTCAATTTTATTAGCGAACAGATGTTAAACAATGATGAGGGCTCTATTGTTAAAAACAAAGACACTTGGACTTTTGAAAAACCAACAAATTCCTCAAACCCTATATGGATATTAACCCAAACTTAATATTTGTCCCTTAAAAAACTTAAAGATCGAATTAAAAAAAATGAAGGTTATTCTGATAAGCCCTATCAAGATCAATTAGGCCTTTATACTATTGGTTATGGCCACCTTATTACAGGAAAAGAAAATAAATATTACATTAAAAAATTTAAAAAAAAACATTTTGAAGAATTGTTTGAGATAGATTTTAAAAAAGCACACGAACAATACAAAAAAAATTTTTATAAAAAAAATCATAAAGCTTCAGAGAAAGAATTATTAATAGAAATGCTTTTTCAGCTTGGAGCAAAAGGTGTTTCTAAATTTATAAAAATGCTTTATTTTCTAAATAAAAAACAAAAACTCATGGCATCACTAGAGATGTTAGACAGCTTGTGGTATTTACAAACACCTGAAAGAGTAAAAAATTTAATTAAAAATTATATAGAAAAATAATGGAAGAAGATTTTTTTTTAAAAAATATGAAGGGTGTAAAACCTTTTAAAAAAGATGTCTCAATAATTAAAACGAACACAACTAATAAAAAAAATATAAAATTAGATAAAAAAAATAATACAAAAAACACCAACAAACAAACAGTAACTGAGCACAGAGTAAATAACTCAGAATTTAAAATATCATTTGGTGATTTTAACAAGGAGCTTAAGCGGGGAAATATTAATATAGATAGAAGAATAGATCTTCATGGGTATGGTTTAGCTGAAGCACATGAAAAATTTGTGAGCGAGGTGAAAAAAAATTATAACAAGAATAAAAGATGTTTACTTATTATTACTGGAAAGGGAGTTCATAAAAAAATTGAAAATGAGCAAGACACAACTCCCAAACTTTTCTATGGAAAGATTAAAAACTCAATAATAAACTGGATTAACGAAGACGATCTTAAGAAATACATCTTAACATATCAAGACGCAGGTTTTGAGCATGGAGGCGATGGAGCTCTTTTTGTCTATTTAAGAAAAAAAAAGTTTTAAATTCTTTCTAACTTAAAAACTCTTTTTTTAAAATGAATAAGAATTTCATATGGAAGCAAATCATCTTCAATAAGAAATTCAATTTTCTTTAAATCATTCCTTTTATGATCAGCCCAAATATTTATATAATCTTCTATTTTTAAAATTATACTTTCATTTTCACCTTTATTTTTTTTAAATCTATAAATTCTTCTCCCATCAATTGTTTTTGCGTCATTTTCCCCGTTTAAAATATTTATAAAGGATGTGATTGGATCAAAATACAAATATAAGCCTTCTAAGTTTACTCTAGCTACCTCTTTCTCTGAGGGCTCTTGTTTTAATTCAATTAAATAATCATCAAATATCATCTTAACTATTTTTGTTTTCTTCTTTGTTTTCCAAAACTGTTCATAACTCTTGGTTTTAAATATGTTATTTTCAATAACCCCAACTGAAAAATAACTTCCTTCAAATTTATATAAGGGTGAAAAAATACCTGAATTTTTCAAATTAATTTCCGTTTGATAAATATTACCATCAATATTTAATGACCAACTAAAATGACCAATTTTAATTCCAGTTGTGCTTACCTTATATTCAGCATTAAAATTACTTGCATAAGATGGGTTAACTACAACTATAAATAAAAAGACTAGAAGTTTATTCAAATATTACCTCATAAACATTAAGTTTTCTTTTTGTAAATTTCTGATCAGGCGAATTTATTTTAAGCAGATTATGTTCATTCTCTAAATAGCTTATATCTGAAGGGCTTCCAATTAAAGTAAAGTTCTCATTTATATTTTTACTAAGAGGAGACACTATTTTAAAGTGGTTAGTTATTTCTTCACTTTCTTTATGGGGCATATAGAAATTAATATTCATATCTCTTAATTCAAAATTAAGGCTTGAAAATAAAAGCCGATCTGAAACTACTATATTTTTTACAACATCATTTGAAAAATTACTGTAAATTTTTAGAGCATAATCATTTATACCACTTATTCGGTCAAAAATTTTAGACGGATAGCTCAGTCCAATCATTATAAAAAGAATAAAACATACAGTAAAATTAAACATGAAATTGGCTATCTTTAAAAAAGAGTTATCAATTCTAACATACAAAAGAGCAAACAAGGAAATTAAAGCTGGAGCAGCCCAATTTGCATTAGCTCTTACAATAATCGCTTCTACCAAAACAATTAAAATAATAGGGATAGAAAATATTATAAAAATTTTTTGAACATAATCCCATTTGTTAGATCCAAATAACCCACCCAAAACTATAAATGGGCCTAACATTAAAACCTGAATTAACAAAAATTCTAGACCTCTAATAAAATCTATTTCAATATTTGCAAAATTTGCGTTATCCGAAGTATGCTGAAGTGTTATCCAATCATTATTAAAATTCCAAATAATATTTGGTAAGATAATTATAAACATAGATAAAAAAGTTAGACTAAAGCCTGATAAATTGTTTAAAAAAATCCTTCTAAATCTTTGATCTAGTAAAACTAAGACAAATAAACAAATTACAAAATATATAGCTGCATATTTTGATAAAAATCCCAACCCAAGAAAAATACCTAATAGAATGAAATTTTTTAAATTTTGTTCACTATTTATTTTAATTAATTGATTGAGTGAAAGTGTCCAAAATAATAATAAAAAAAGATCAGTGCTAATTATAAAAGATGAAAAAGAAACGGCAGGTATAAATAAAAAAATTAAACAACCCGCCAATGAGTCTTTTTTATTTAATCCGGTGCTAATTAAAAGATTATAAATACTCCAAGCAATTAATAGATAAACAAGTGATGGCAGAAGTTTTAATGAAACAAAACTACTGCCTAAGATTTCCGTATAAACTCTTATTATCCACGATAAAAAAGGAGGTTTCGAAAAATAACCAAAGTCAATATCTTTAGACCACAGCCAATACTGTGCTTCATCACCAAACAAATTGAAAGTAGTAAAATTTAAAGCAACTATCTTTAATAAAAGTAAACTAATAACTGACGGCAGTAAAATTTTATTTAGCATAATACTTTTTATACAATGCGAATAAAATTATATTTAAAATAACAATAAAAAAACCAGCAAAAAAAATGTCGCTTAAAAAATGACCACCCGCCATTATTCGAATTAATCCTAATGCAAAGCCGGCAAAAAAGCTTGCATATAGAAAAATCATTTTTTTTGTAATTAAATACAAAATTATAATTGAAAATCCAACTGAAGCATCACCTGAAACAAAAGAACAATTAGTTAAACATGCATTACTTATTTCATACCATGGTGAAAAAATTTCATTGCCACCTAACTCTAATACATCGTTTGGTCTGGCCCTACCCCAAAAATTCTTTAGAAAAAAGTTTACAAATATTAATACAATAATAACTTGAGATCCCCACAATAAAAATATTTCTTTGATAGAAAATTTGTAAGTAAAAAAAATCTTATCAATATTAATGAAGCGCCCAACAACAGGCAAAACCAATATGTAAATAAGGAGAAAGGGTAACAACACTTCTCTAAAAAATATTGAAATATAATAATGTGTATTAACCAAGAACTGAGAGTCCCCAAGATAAAATAACGTAGAAATATATAAATCTAAAGAGGGTCCCACAGTAATAAATAGGCAACTAATAAACAAAAATAAAATATAGTAATTAATTTCTGAATTTTTTTCAGAAACTAAATTTGTAAATTTGTAATTATAGTTTTTTTCAAAGAAAACCTCCAAAGCTTTGAATGTTATAAGAGCTAATACTGCACCTGCGACTATATCAGTAAAAAAGTGCGCTCCAACTACAACCCTGCTTAAAGCAACAATTGTGGCTAAAAAGTAAAAAAAATATTTTAATCTTGGAAAAGCAGCTATTAGAATAAAACAAACAATGAAAATTGTTGAAGAATGACCAGAAGGAAATGAGTGAAAGTTTGACTCAAAAGTAAAATAATTAAACTCAAAAGTATTATCAAAATCAGTGTAATTTGGTCTTGGCCTTCCTATGATGTGTTTTACAATTTGAGTAATAATTCCAACTGTTAAAATATAAAAAAAAGACGAAATAAAAAAATTGACTATCTTATTTGATTTTTTAAATTTAATTATTTGAAGTTTATTGTTGAGGTAGAAAACTATAAATCCAATAAACGAAATAGCAAAATACCAAGATGAACTACCTAGTTTTGTTATATCTATAAAAAATTCTTTAAGAAAAACACCATTAAAACTTTTACTTATATCAAGAAAGTAGATGTAAAACCAAAAGTCTGCATCAAATGAAAAAAAAATACTAATTGTAAGTAAAAATAAAATAAGTAATTCGTATTTGGTTTTATTTAAAGTACTCATTTTATAGTTATTAAAAAATTAAATGAGATTTACAATATAAACTTAGATAAGTCCTGACTTTTAATGAGTTCTCCTAAGCTATTTTCAACATATTTTTTATTAATTATAATTTCTGTAGGCCCAATATCTGAGGCAGTATAACTTACCTCCTCTAATAACTTTTCCATAACCGTATGTAATCTTCTAGCACCTATGTTTTCTACATTCTGATTAATTTCAGTTGATAGAGAGGCTATTGAGTCAATCCCATCTTCTTCAAATTTTAAATCTACCTTTTCTGTTCCAAGAAGTCCTTGATATTGTTTAATCAAGCTATTTTGAGTTTCTGTTAGAATAAGTTTAAAATCTTTTTTACTTAAACTATCAAGCTCTACTCTTATTGGTAATCTTCCTTGAAGTTCTGGAAGCATATCTGATGGTTTCGACAAATGAAAAGCACCTGAAGCTATAAATAAAATATAGTCTGTTTTTACAACACCATATTTAGTTGTAACAGCTGTCCCTTCTATTAGTGGCAATAAATCTCTTTGAACACCTTCTCTTGAAACATCTGCACCACTTCTCTCAGCCCTAGAGGTGATTTTATCTATTTCATCTATAAAAACAATTCCATTTTGCTCAACATCTTCAAGAGCCCTTGAGTTTATTTTATCTTTATCCAAAAGTTTTTCAGTTTCTTCCGATAACAAATAAGTGTGAGAATCTTTAACACTCATTTTTTTCATTTTTTTTTGATTCCCAAAACCTTTTCCAAATACATCACCTAAATTAATCATACCCATTTGTGAGCCAGGCATACCAGGGATATCCATAGTTGGTAAATTTAAATTTGAATTTGCTGAAACAGGAATTTCAACCTCATTGTCATTCAATTCACCTGATCTAAGTTTTTTTCTAAAATTATCTCGTGTGGCAGGAGTAGAGCTTTTAGAAACTAAAACATCTAATATTCTTTCTTCTGCATTTTTTTCTGCCTTTGCTTTTACTTCTTGGCCCATTTGTATTTTTGTTTTTGTAATACTAATTTCAACTAGATCTCTTATAATTTGTTCAACATCTCTACCAACATAACCAACCTCTGTAAATTTTGTCGCCTCAACTTTTACAAAAGGTGCATTTGCTAATTTAGCAAGCCTTCTTGAGATTTCTGTCTTTCCACAACCTGTAGGACCAACCATTAAAATATTCTTTGGTACAATTTCCTCTTTTAAAGAGTCATCAAGTTGTTTCCTTCTCCATCTATTTCTTAGCGCTACAGCTACAGCCTTCTTTGCTTTGTTTTGACCAATTATGAATTTATCTAATTCAGAAACAATTTCTCTTGGGCTAAAACTTGATTCCATTTTAAAGTTCTATGCTTTCAGAAATAATATTATGATTTGTATAAATACAAATATCTGCAGCTATATTTAGTGATTCTTCAGCGATTTCTTTTGCATTCATTTTTGTATTTTTCATTAGTGCTTTTGCTGCACTATTAGCATAAGGACCTCCTGATCCTATAGCAAGTATTCCATCATCTGATTCAATAACATCTCCAGTTCCAGACAATAATAGACTTACCTCTTTGTCAGCAACGATCATCATTGCCTCCAATCTTCTAAGATATCTATCAGTTCTCCAATCTTTAGCTAATTCTACACAAGCTCTTTTAAGTTGGTTTTTATATTGATCTAATTTTCCCTCTAATCTCTCGAATAAAGCAAACGCATCTGCAGTAGATCCTGCAAATCCAGAAATAACTGACTCATCAGCTCCGAGTCTTCTAATTTTTTTAACATTAGATTTCATTACAGTATTACCAAGGCTAGCCTGACCATCACCTGCAATAACGACAAGATTATCTTTTCTAATTCCTACGATAGTTGTTGATTTAATAATGTTTTTTTTCATTCTTTCATAAGATGGCTATTTAATTATTTTTATCAAGTAATTTACCTAGAATAAATCAGATTTCACTGATATTAGGCAAAAATGCGAAAAGGTAAGGTTGAGAGAAACACTAAAGAAACCAAAATAAGATGTGAAGTTAACTTAGATGGTAGTGGCCAATCTAAAATTACAACACATATTGGTTTTTTTGACCACATGCTCGAACTATTATCTCATCATAGTTTGATTGATATAGATTTAAGATGTGAAGGAGACACCAATGTTGATCTTCACCATTCAGTTGAAGATACAGCGTACGCAATTGCATTAGCTATAAACAAGGCATTAGATGATAAAAAAGGAATTAATAGATATGGCTTTTCATATGTTCCAATGGATGAATGTTTATCAAGATGTGTTATTGATTTAAGCGGAAGGCCTGAGCTTGTGTGGAATGTTAATCTTGGTTTAAAAAAAATTGGTGAAATGGATACAGAGTTATTCCATGAATTTTTTAAAGCCTTTTCAAATGAATCTAAATGTAATTTACATATCGAAAATTTGTATGGAAAAAACAATCACCATATCATTGAATCATGCTTTAAGGCTTTTGCCAAAAGTTTAAGATTTGCTGTCGAAATAGACAATAGAAGAAAAGATAATATACCATCATCAAAAGGCACTCTTTAATTTTTAATGAAAAAGATCACTATTGTCGATTACGGCTCAGGCAATGTTTTGTCTGCACAAAAATCTTTTATTAAAATAGCAAAAGACAATGATATTGAGGTTGATGTTTTAATTTCAAAAAAACCTAATGATGTAAAAGACTCAACCCATATTGTATTACCCGGCCAAGGAGCTTTTTCCACATGCATGAATGGTTTAAAAAAAACCGATGGTTTGATTGATGAGCTTTCTGAGTTTGCATTAATAAAAAAGAAACCATTTTTGGGCATATGTGTTGGTATGCAAATGCTAGCTAAGAAGAGTGAAGAAAATGGATTTCATGAAGGCTTAGGTTGGATAGACGGTCAAATTAAATTATTGCCAGGAGATAATTTAAAACTTCCTCATATGGGTTGGAACTTGGCAACACCAACAAATTCAAAATACAATAACTTGATTTCAAATAAAAATGACTATTATTTCGTTCACTCATATTATTTCGATTGTGCCAATAAAGACAATATTTTGGCAGAAACTAAGTACGGAACAAATTTTACTTCAATAGTTGGAAAAGAAAATATATATGGCGTGCAGTTTCATCCTGAAAAAAGTTCCTCCCAAGGATTAAACTTACTAAAAGAATTTATTGGAGTATGAACATGTCTACACAACTAAAAGAAAAAATTAATATTTCAGTTGATAATATTGAAACACTTACAGATGTAGATTTGGCAGATCTTTGTAATATTACCGAACAAGCAATTAAAGCTGGAGGAGGTTTTGGTTGGTTAAGAGTTCCCACAAGAGATATTTTAATAGATTATTGGACTAAAAGATCTAATGATAAATATATCAAACTTATTGTTGGCAGACTTAACGGTATAATAGCTGGAACCCTTCAACTGGCGTATGAGGCTCCTAATATTGAGTCTAGGAAAAATATTGCGCGAATAAGAAGACAATTTGTTGCTCCATGGGCAAGAGGTTATGGTTTAGCTAAAACAATGATTGACCACACTGAACAAATTGCAAAAGAAGACAATATCAAATCTTTGCAGTTAGCCGTTAGAGAAACACAAGATGCAGCAATAAAACTTTTCACTGGTAAAAATTATATTAAATGGGGAGAAAACCCATACTATGCTTACATTAATGGAAGCTTTATTAAAGGTTATTATTACTATAAAAATCTGTAGTGCAAATTATTCCAGCTATTGATTTAAAAGATAATAAATGTGTTAGATTATCTAAAGGAAAAGATAGTTCTAGCATTGTTTACAATGAAGACCCAGAAAAACAAGCTATCTACTTTGAAAAAATTGGTTGTAAAAAACTACACTTGGTTGATCTAGATGCTGCTTTTGGAAGATCATATGTTAATTTTGAAACAATAAAGAATATTAGAAAATCAATTTCAATACCAATACAATTAGGGGGCGGTGTTAGAAATTTAGATTTAGCAAAAAAATATTTTGAGGTAGGAATAAACAATTTGATTATTGGCTCAATGTCTGTTGAAAAACCAAATGAAGTCATAGTTTTATCAAATAAATATATTGATAAAGTATATATATCATTAGATATTCTTGAAGATAACATAATGATAAAAGGGTGGGATGAAGATTCAGGAAAGAAAATACAAGATATTCTTGATATTTATACTAACTCAAAAATTAAAGGATATGTAATTACAGATATTCAAAATGATGGAATGCTAAAAGGTTTAAATTTGGATTTTGTTAATAATTTCATAAAAAAAATAAACTTAATTAAAAAATTTAATAAAAAAATTATAATTGCAGGCGGTTTAACAGATTACTCTGATCTAATAAATTTAAAAAAGCTAAACACAAAAAATATTGAAGGAATAATTTCAGGTAAATCTTTCTATGAAGGAAAGATTGATCTAGTAGAAGCACAAAAAATTCTAAACTAAAATGGTAAAAATAAGGATCATCCCATGTTTAGACGTTAAAGACGGAAGAGTTGTAAAAGGAATAAATTTTTTAAATTTAATCGATGCAGGAGATCCAGTTGAACAAGCAAAACACTATTCTGATAATGGGGCTGATGAAATATGTTTTTTAGATATTAGTGCATCATTAGAAAATAGAGATACTATGGTAAATGTAGTTGAAAAGACTGCAAATGAGGTTTTTATCCCCCTTACTGTTGGCGGTGGAATTTCATCAATAGAAAATATACAAGCTTTACTTAAGGCTGGTGCTGACAAAATTTCTATAAATTCCGCAGCAATTAAAAATCCTAATATTATTAAAGAAGCTTCTGAGTATTTTGGGAACCAATGCATCGTTGTGGCTGTAGATGCAAAAAAACACAATAATGATTGGTTTGTATATTCTCATGGTGGGACTAAGAAAACTGATTTACTTGCTTTAAAGTGGATAGAAGAAGCTCAAAAACTTGGGGCTGGTGAAATTCTTCTAACATCAATGGACAAGGATGGCACAAAATCTGGTTTTGATAATGAACTTCTGAATAAAGTATCAGAATTTTTAAAGATACCAGTTATAGCTAGTGGTGGGGTTGGAACTGTAGATCATTTTTATGACGGTGTAGTTAAAGGTAAGGCCGATGCATTATTAGCAGCCTCAGTCTTTCATTTTAACGAAATTAGCATTAAAGAAGTAAAGGAATACTTAAAAGATAAAAATATAAGCATTAGAGATTAAATTTTATGAAAATTGAAGACTTAAATGAAATTATAAATAATAGAGCACAAACAAGAAAAAAAAATTCGTATACTAATAAGTTATTAAAGTTAGGGCCAAAAAAAATAGCTCAAAAATTTGGAGAAGAATCTTCTGAGTTAATTATAGATTTTTTAAAGGGATCAAAAAAAAGAACAATAGAAGAAGCAGTTGATGTAATTTATCACCTTCTTGTTTTGTTAAAATCAAAAAAAAATTTCCATTAATGAAATTCATAAAGAGCTTGATAAAAGAAAGTAAAACAAAATGTATGATGAAAACAATATATTTGCAAAAATACTAAGGAAAGAAATACCTTGTGATAAAGTTTACGAAGATGAGTTTAGCTTATTTTTTAATGATATTAACCCCCAAGCTAAAATACATGTTTTAGGTATACCAAAACTTCCTTGTACAACTTTTTCTGATTTTTTAAAAAATGCAGATAATGAAAATATCACATCTTTTTTTAAAAGTGTTCAGCTTGTAATAAATAATATTAAAATTGAAAATACTGGTTATAGATTAATAACAAATTCTGGAGAGGATGGTGGACAAGAAGTACCACATTTTCACATTCATATTTTAGCAGGAGAAAAAATAGGAAGATTAAGGTAAATTATAATTTTTCTCTTATAATAACATAATTAACAATTTCACTAACACCCTTTATGTTTTTAAGAGCAGTTATCATTTCATCTAAAAGATCTGGGCGCGCGGTGATACCTGCAATATAAATTTTTCCATTGATCGTTTCAAAATTAAATGTAATTGCTTTAATTCCTACTGTCTTAGCAGCTAAAGCTCTTGCCTGTGTATTAATCCATAAATCACTGGCATAATCTTTTAGTGTAGCTCTGTTTCCAATCTCTATTTCATTTATAATTTCTTTAACACCTTCAACTTCCCAAACTAATCTTACAGCATCAATTCTTATTTCTTGATTATCAACAAGACCAGTTAACAAAACTCTTCCCTCTAAAACACTTGTGTTAATATTTATAAAAAGATTATTTTCTGCATTTAGGAATTTAGCTGCAATATTAACCTTAATAGTTGCATCATCTATTACAGTACCAAGAGATCTTTCTCCCTCAGCAACTACCATTGCACTACCACCACCTGTCGCAAGCACACTTGCTGGTGAACATCCGTAATTTACAGATGCAAAGATCAAAAACATTGGAATAAATAAAAATTTAATTATTTCTTTAATTTTAACAACCATTTGTAAATTTTGTTTTTATTAATTTTTGTAAATTTATGTACTATTTCGACGATGTCGGTCAAAGAAAATTTTGTAGCCATCTTTCTCATTTCTTTACTATACAAATCAATGTTGTCAAAATCTTGATTTTTTGATGCTTGTCTATCAATGACAGTAACAAACTCTCCTTTAATATTTTCTTTATCTTCTAGGATTTTATTTTTCACACTGCTTGGATTTCCTCTAAAGACAAACTCATTTACCTTTGTAAGTTCCTTACATACTGAAATTGATCTATCACCAATAATATTTTCTAGGCAATTTAGAAAAACAATTAATTTATGGTTTGAAACAAAAAATACACAAGTCCTTTTTTCTTGAGAAATACTCTTAACAAGATCTTCAATCTTTTTTTTAGATTTTGGAACAAAGCCAAAAAAAGCAAATTCTGATATTGGTAATCCGGATAACTGTAAACTTGATATAATTGATGAGGGACCAGGCACAGATGTAACTCTAATATTATTTGCAATACAATATTGTACCAAATTATATCCAGGATCTGAAATAAGCGGCGACCCTGCATCAGAAATTAGAACGCAATTTTTATTTTTTAATAAACCCTTAATCTGATCTATAATTTTTTGTTCATTATAATCATGTAAGGCTATTAATTTCTTTTTAATGCCTAATTTATTTAGTAGTTTAAGAGAATGTTTAGGATTTTCACAAATAATAATATCACACTCTTTCAGTATATTAACAGCTCGATAAGTTATGTCATCTAAATTACCAATGGGTGTCGCTACAATTGAAAGACTATTAATAAATTTATTCATTTTGTATGTATTTATATTTTTAATATCATGTACTCCAGTAAATTTATCTAAACAAGATACTAAAAATACTGAAAACAACACTATTGATGAGAATATAGTTACTTCTAAAAATGAAAATAAAGAGATTAAGAAAATTTTGGAAAAGGAAAATAAAAACAATAAAATTTTATATGGTGTTGAGTTAGACAATACAATAATTGTTTTGTTTGCAAAAGATGATGACATAAAAATAACAAAACAATTTTTGAATACTTTTGAGTTAGGTATCTACAACCTAGAACTAAAGAATATAAATTTACAAATAGAGTTTTTTGAAAATGACATAGAATTAAAAAATATAATAGAAACCAATATTTCTCCCGGACGATTATTCTTGGGGCCAATACAATCAAATTATACAAAAATTTTAAACAGCTATTGTAATCGTGAAATAATATTTTTTTCTTTTTCTGCCAACCCTTCACTCGCAAAAGATTGTGTTTATCTATTAAATTTTTTTCCTAAAAATGAAGTTTCTCAACTTCTATTATATTTAAATGAAGATGCAAAAGTAGCTTTGCTTTATCCTGAAAATGAATATGGATATTTAATAAATAGTTTTATCGATGATTTAATTTTTGATAGCCCAGCTATTTTAGTTAACAGATCTTCATATAAAGATGATTTATCAAATGTTAGAGATTCAATAAAAGAATTAGGGAAATATGAATTGAGAAAATATGAACTAAACAGACAAAAACAAATTTTATCCTCTAAAAAGGATGATAAATCAAAAAAAAGATTAAAAAAATTAAAAAAATTTACAACTACAAGTGACTATGATTTCACCCATGTGTTGATTGCTGATTATGGTTTGAACCTATTACAGGTTGTGCCTCTTCTGCCTTACTATGATATAGACCCCAATATTGTTCAGTTTATGGGCACTGGAGTAATAGATGATAAAACTTTTTTTTATGAACCTTCTTTGCAAGGAGCAATATTCCCAGGGATTCCTGAAATAAGAAGGATAAATTTAATTAATAATTATATGGAAATATATGAGGAAGAGTTTTTAAGAATTTCAACATTACCTTATGATTTAATAGGTCTGATAAACTTTATTTATAAAAAAGAATTTAAACTTAATGATGTAATCAAGCTTTTAAATAATCCAACTAAAAAATTTGATGGTGTGGATGGAAACTTTTTCTTTAAAAATAATATGATTGAAAGAGATCTCGACATATTAAAGATAAATAATGGCACCTCTATTGTGATCAATTAGATAAAAAGTTTATTAATTTTTTTACAGCTACAGACCTATGACTAATTTCATTTTTTTCTTTAATACTAATTTCGGCCAGGGTTTTTTTATGATGTGTAGGAATAAATATTGGATCATAACCAAAACCATATCTGCCCTTAATATGATTTGAAATTTTTCCATGAATCTTTCCATTAAATACTACGTTTTGGTCTTTGTTAATTGTTAAGCTTATTGATGTTTTAAAGTAAGCATTTTGTTTTCCATTTTTTTTAACACTTCTAATAATTCTTTTAAAACAAGCTTCATTATTTTTAAAATTATTTAAAAATCTTTTTGAAAAAACGCCTGGTTTCCAATTTAAAGTCTCAATGCATATTCCTGAATCATCTGCAAAACAAGGAATACCAGTTTTATTAAATCCATAGTCTGATTTTATTTTAGCATTTTCTTCAAAAGTTTGAGCATTTTCTGCTGGTTCATCACTTATGTCTACATCGCTCAAAGACAAAAGTTTTAGATTAAATTTGTTAAAGATTTTTTTTATTTCAGTTATTTTGTTTTTATTATTTGAAAAAAATAATAATTGCTTCAATTTATTTCAATGCCTCTTTTTGTTTAGAAATTATTTGTTTAACCCCAATTTTAGCTAGTGAAAATAATTCTACAAATTGATTATCATTAAAAAAAAATTCTTCTCCTGTAACTTGTATTTCAGATATTTCATCTGAGTCACAAATTACAAAATTTGCATCTACCTGAGCTTTTGAGTCTTCTTTGTAATCTAGATCCAATATTGCCTTATCTTCAACTATTCCTGTTGAAACTGCACCTATAAAATTTTTAATAATTGGTTTTTGCAGATTATAATTGTTCTTCAATTTTTCTATAGCTAGATATAAAGAAATAAAACCACCGCTGATAGATGCGGT
>CACKRO010000008.1 GCA_902602695.1 uncultured Alphaproteobacteria bacterium
TGAGAGACTCCGGCTTAGAGAATGTTTCAATAGCGTTAAGAGAAGGATCGAATTCAAGACCTAAAGCAGAGCAAGCAAATTTTAAAGTTATGACACCTGCAGAAGCTGCTAGTTGGGCTGACGTAATTATGATGTTAACTCCTGATGAATTGCAATCTGAGATTTACACAAATGACATAGCTGAAAATATTAAAGAAGGAACAACAATTGCTTTTGCGCACGGATTAAATATCCATTTCGATTTAATTAAACCTAAAGAAGGAATTGATGTCATTATGGTTGCGCCTAAGGGTCCTGGACATACTGTTAGAGCAGAATATGTAAGAGGTGCTGGTGTTCCTTGTTTAGTTGCAGTTGATAAAAATTCTTCAGGTAATGCTCTTGAAATAGGAATTGCATATGCATCAGCTATTGGTGGTGGACGAGCAGGGATTATAGAAACAACTTTTAAAGAAGAATGTGAAACAGATCTTTTTGGAGAACAATCTGTCTTATGTGGAGGATTAACTCATTTAATTTTGGCAGGATATGAAACTCTTGTTGAAGCAGGTTATGCTCCTGAAATGGCATATTTTGAATGTCTGCATGAAGTAAAACTTATCGTTGATCTTCTATACGAAGGTGGAATGGCGAATATGAGGTACTCAATATCAAATACAGCGGAGTATGGAGATTATTCAAGAGGTCCAAGACTTATTACTGATGAAACAAAAAAAGAAATGAAAAAAATTCTTTCAGAAATACAATCTGGTCAATTTGCAAAAGAATGGATGGAAGAACATAAAAGTGGTCAAACTAAATTTAAAGTAATGCGTAAAGATCAAGCTGAACATCCTATAGAAGCTGTTGGAGAGAAACTTAGAACTCTGATGCCTTGGATTGCAGAAGGAAAAATGGTTGATAAATCGAAAAACTAGATGAAAGTTTAATTAAATTTTGATTAGTGTATAATTAACTAAATGACTGAAAAAATATATATCTTTGATACAACTCTTCGTGATGGTGAGCAGTCGCCAGGTGCCTCAATGAATTTGGATGAAAAACTTCAAATAGCTGAAGTTTTAGATTCAATGAATGTTGATATAATCGAAGCTGGTTTTCCTATTGCATCTAATGGAGATTTTGAAGCAGTTCAAGAAGTTAGCAAACATGTAAAGAATTCTACAATTGCTGGTTTGGCTAGAGCTAGTCTTAAAGATATCGATAGAGCTTGGGAAGCAGTGCAACATGCTAAGTCTCCTAGAATTCATACTTTTATTGCTACAAGCCCTCTTCATATGAAGTATAAATTAAAAAAAACAGAGAAAGAAGTATTAGAAGCAATTCAAAAGACAGTTTCGCATGCTAGAAATCTTTGTGATAATATTGAATGGAGTTGTGAAGATGGAGGAAGATCAGAACTAGAATTTCTATACAGATGTATTGAGCTTGCGATTAATTCTGGGGCTTCAACCATCAATATTCCTGATACTGTTGGTTATACATTGCCAGAAGAATTTGGGGCAATTTTTAAACATGTTAAAAATAATGTTCCTAATATAGATAAAGCAATTCTTTCAACTCATACACATAATGATCTTGGTTTAGCTACCGCAAATAATGTTGCGGCTATTAAAGAGGGTGCAAGACAAGTTGAATGTACTATTAATGGTATGGGTGAAAGAGCTGGAAATTCATCCCTAGAAGAAATTGTCATGACACTCAAAGTTAAAAAGGATCTTATGCCTTATCATACCGATATTAAAACAGAGTCCATTATGAAAGCATCAAGATTAGTTTCTTCAATAACAGGTTTCCCTGTTCAACCAAATAAAGCAATTGTAGGTGCTAATGCATTTGCGCATGAAGCTGGAATTCATCAAGATGGTATGCTTAAACATGCTGGTACCTATGAGATAATGACTCCTGAATCAATTGGGTTAAATCAATCGTCACTCGTCCTTGGTAAACACTCAGGTAAACATGCATTTTCAGAAAAATTGAAAGAACTTGGTTATGAAGTTGGTGATAATGCATTAATGGAATTATTTGGAAGGTTTAAGGATTTAGCTGATAAGAAAAAAGAAATATTTGAAGAAGATTTAATAGCATTAGCAGAGGACAGATCATCGTCATATGATGAACACATTAAATTTGTATCTCTTGAAGTAAACGCTGGTTCTGTTGAAAAAGCTGAAGCTAAATTAAAAATAGAAATTAACGATAAAGTGGAAAATATTAAAATTAATGGTAATGGTCCTGTTGACGCTACATTTAATGCAATAAAAAAACTTACTAATACTGAATTTAGACTTAAACTTTACCAAGTAAATGCAATTACAGCAGGGACTGATGCACAAGGAGAGGTTACTGTAAGACTTGAAGATGATAATCTATCATCCCAAGCAAAAGGAAGTGATCCTGATATTATTGTTGCTTCTGCAAAAGCTTATATAAATGCTTTAAACAGATTGATCTTTAAAAAAACTAAATCTATTAAAGAGAATACAGCAAGTTTAAAAATAGAAGGAGTTTAATTAATGGTAATTGATCGTTTTTTTAGTTTATTTTCTAAAGATATGGCCATTGATTTGGGCACTGCGAATACACTAGTATATGTAAAAGGAGAAGGTGTTATTCTTAACGAACCCTCAGTTGTTGCAACAATTGAAAATGATGGAAATACTCAAGTTTTAGCTGTTGGTAATGAAGCAAAACAAATGCTTGGAAGAACGCCAGGAAAAATTAAAGCCATACGTCCAATGAAAGATGGCGTAATAGCTGATTTTGATGTTGCTGAACAAATGATTAAAAGTTTTATTAAAAAAGTACATAAAGGTAGATCTCTATCAAATCCACAAATAGTAATATGTGTGCCTTCTGGTGCAACAAATGTTGAAAGAAGAGCGATTAGAGAGTCTGCTGATGCCGCTGGAGCAAGGAGAGTTTATTTGATTGAAGAGCCAGTTGCGGCAGCAATAGGAGCTGGCCTGCCAGTTGCAGAACCAACAGGCTCTATGGTTGTTGATATTGGCGGAGGTACAACGGAAGTAGCAGTTTTATCTCTTGGTGGAGTTGTTAATTCTACCTCAGTTAAAGCTGCGGGAGATCGATTTGATGAAGCTATAATGGAATATATGAGAACAACCCATAAATTAGCAATTGGAGAGACAACAGCTGAAAGAATGAAAAAAGATATAGGTTCTGCTAGCCCACCAGATGATGGAGATGGAAAAAGCATGAGTGTAAAAGGTAGAGATTTAATAACAGGTCTTCCAAAAGAAATTTCTATTTCTCAAAGACAAATTGCAGAAGCTCTTGCTGAACCTGTTGCACAAATAATTGACACAATTAAAAGAGCTTTAGAACAAACACCGGCAGAATTATCTGCGGATATTGTTGAAAGAGGCATAATGTTAACTGGAGGCGGGTCTCTTTTACATAATCTTGATAAAGTGTTAAGAAGATCAACAAGCTTACCAGTTTCAATTGCAGAGGACCCACTTTTGTGTGTTGTTATGGGGACAGGACAAGCACTTGAAGAAAAATCACGATTAAGTGATGTATTTGCCTCTGATTAAAATTAAAATGGCACCTAAGTTCCAAATAAAAGTTTTTCAAATATCAAGTTTTTTAAAAAATTTTACTATTATTTCTATAGTATCTCTATCATTTCTTTTAATATTTTTTTCAAAATCTGATTTGTATATTTTAAATGGAATAAAAAATATATCTACTTCAGTAATTATTCCAATTACAAGATTTATTTCTGCACCGGTAAATGTTTTTTCAAATTTTGTTGATGAATATAAACAGTTTAGAAGTTTAAAATTTGAAAATAAAATTCTTCAAGAAGAAATAATACGTCTTAAAAAATGGCAAACATTAGCAATACAAAATTCAAGAGAGAATAAAGTTTTAAAAAAATTATTAAATGCAACAGATAATAATTTAACTTTAGTAAAAACAGCATCTCTCATTAACAGAAATGATACAATTTATACTAAGTTAATAAACTTAAATGCTGGTTATGAAGATAAAATTAAAAAAAATATGTCAGCTATTAATGAAAGAGGATTGGTAGGTAAGGTAATTGATACAACTTCAAATAATTCTAGAGTAATCCTTTTAACTGATCCTAATTTAGCTATTTCAGTGAAAACCATATCAGACGGTATTTTTTCTATGCTTACTGGCAATGGAGATGGAAAATATCTAGTAAGTTCATTCGTTAAAGAAAATAAAATGCCAAGGTTAGGAGATATTGTAGTTACAAGCGGTACAGCTCAAATCTTTCCTGTAGATCTGTTAGTTGGTAAAGTAGCCAAAGTTGAAAAAAATAGATTTTTTGTTTTACCATTTGTTGATTTTACAAATATTGATTATGTGCAAATAGTTAACTCAAACTAATGGAGTTTACCAAATTTCTTAATTCCTCATTTAAATTAAATATCATTTTAATTATAAGTTTCTCAATCTCTGTAAATTCTTTTATATTATTTCCTAATATCAATAATGCATTTTATATATTATTCCACTTAACCTTAATTTATCTAATTTTTTACCATTACCATTATTATCTTTATGTTGTAGCTCTAATATATGGAATTTTATTTGATATATTATTACTAAATAATATAGGAGCTCATTTAATTACTTTTTTATCACTTTTAATCTTATTTATATTGCTAAGAAAATATTTAATTAGATTATCTTCGTATCAAATCATATTTATTTATTTTATAACTTTAATTATTTTGCTTCTAATTGAACAATTTTTAGCAAATGTATTACATAATTATAAAATTAATATGAGCTCCTTTTTCAATTTCCTTTTAATTTCTTTAATTATTTTTATACCGACAGTATTTTTGTTTACTAAATTGGATAAGTAAAATGTTCTATACAGATGACAAAAAACAATATTCAGTTCTAAATAGAAGAACATTTTTGTTATATCTATTAAAAGTATCTTTTTTTGGTATTGTGGGTTGGAGGCTATATGATATTCAAATAAAAGATTCAAAAAAATACAAAACTCTTTCAAAAAATAATCAAATAGACATAGAAATTATTTACCCTCTTAGAGGAAAGATTTATGATATTAATAATAAAGTTTTAGCATCAAATATTAAAGTATTTGATGTTTATTTAATACCTGAAAATACAAAAGATATAAGCAAATCTCTAAACGAATTAAATCAAATTATAAAAATTGATTTTAGTGATAGACGAAAAATAATAGAATTATCTAAAAAGGTAAAAAAATTTGAAAAAATAAAAGTGTTAGAAAATATTAATTGGCCACAGCTTGAAAAAATAGAGTCAAATAAACTTAATATTGAAGGTATATTTATTTCTCAAGATTATATGAGAATTTACCAGTTTGATAATACAGTTTCACATTTAATCGGTTATACAAATAAACCTAATCGAGAAGAAGTTGAATTACCTTTTATTGCAAATATGCCTAATTTAGAAATAGGAAAAGATGGTATTGAAAAAAGTTTTAATCCTAATCTCATTGGTAAATCAGGACAAAGAGAGATTGAAGTTAACTCTTATGGAAGAGTAATTCGTGAAATATCCAGGCAAGATAGTCAAAAAGGGAATGATATTCAGATTACTATTGACCTGAGAATTCAACAATATGCATTGAATTTATTAAATGAACATAAAGCTGGATCTGCAGTACTTATGGATATTAATAATGGTAACATATTATGTATGGCTTCAACTCCATCTTATAATCCAAATAAAATTATACAAAAACCGAATAAGGATTATTGGAATTCAATTTTAGAAAACGAACTCTCACCACTTACATACAGATGTATTCAAGGTTTATATGCTCCAGGTTCAACTTTTAAAATGGTTGTTGCGATAGCAGGAATAGTTCATGGGATTATTGACACAAATACGAAACATTTTTGTAGTGGAAAAATTGGTTTAGGTGATAGATTATATCATTGTTGGAAAAATAATGGTCATGGCTTGATGAATGTTAGTGATGCAATCAAAGAATCATGTGATGTTTTCTTCTATGAAATTTCAAAAAAAATTGGAATAGATAAGATTGCTAGAGTTGCTGAAGATTTCGGTTTAGGAAAAATATATGATGTCCCTTTAGCTAATCAAAAAAAAGGAATTATTCCTTCACGTGATTGGAAAAAGAAAAAATATGATGAAAGTTGGTATCCTGGAGAGACTCTAATCTCTGCTATTGGTCAAGGATTTGTATTAACTAATCCGCTACAACTTGCTGTAATGACTTCAATTATTGCCTCTAATGGAAAAAATGTAAAACCAAATATTATCAAACAAAATAAAGAGATTGAATTTGAAAAATTTGAAAAATACCAAAATGCAATTAAAATTATTAAAAGTTCGATGTTTAAAGTAGTTAATGAAAGTAAAGGTACAGCTTATAATTCGAGATCTACGTCTGTGCCTTTTGCAGGTAAGACAGGAACTTCTCAAGTGAGAAGGATAACCGTAGCCGAGAGAGAAAGTGAAGATTTTAGGAAAAAAGAATTAGAATGGAAAAAAAGGGATCATGCTTTGTTTGTTGGATATATGCCTATTGAAAATCCTAGATATGCTGTTTCGGTTGTTATTGAACATGGAGGTTCAGGTGCATCAACTGCAGCACCTATAGCTAAAGAAATTTTTCAATTTACAAAAAATTTAGAAATTTAATGTTGAATAAAATTCAAAACTTAAATTACTTATTGATTTTCTTAATAATATTAATTTCTTTCATTGGTGCAGCAGGTTTATATTCTGCAGCAGGAGGATCATATAATCCATGGGCATCAAGACATTTAATAAGATTAGTTTTTTTTATTTTTTTAGCAGTTATTCTAGCCTTAATAAATATTAAGTATATTTATAAATTTGCTTATGTCTTTTTTATCTTATCTTTGTTACTTTTGCTATCTGTTGAATTAATTGGTGTCTTTGGTAAGGGTGCAACTAGATGGATCAATTTATTTGGTTTTAGCATCCAACCATCAGAATTAATAAAAATAACTATAATACTAGCGCTAGCAAGATTTTACCATGATTTAAAATTTAATGAAATTAAGCGAATAAAAAATTTATTTTTTCCAATATTAATTTTATTTTTACCTTTTGCTTTAGTTGTTATACAACCAGATCTTGGCACTGCTCTAAGTATAGCAATGCTTGGTATTTTGATTTTATTTGCAAGTGGAATAAGAATTTGGAAGTTTGTTTTAGGATTTTTTATTCTAATTTTATCAATACCTTTGTCATTAAATTATTTACAATCATATCAAAAAGATAGAATTTTCTCTTTTTTAAATCCTGAAGCAGATGCTCTTGGAAGAGGATATCAACTCATACAGTCTAAAATTGCTTTAGGCTCTGGTGGTCTAACTGGTAAAGGTTTTTTAGAGGGATCTCAAGCTTATCTGCAGTATTTACCTGAAAAACAAACTGATTTTATTTTTACCTTAATTGGAGAAGAATTTGGTTTTATTGGCACTATGTTTATAATTTTATTATTTCTATTATTAATATCAGTCTGTTTTTATATAAGTATTAAATCAAACCATATTTTTGGTAGAATTCTTTCTATAGGTGTTGGCAGCAATTTATTTATATATGTAATAATGAACATATCCATGGTATCTGGATTAATGCCAGTTGTTGGAATTCCACTACCTTTAATATCTTATGGGGGATCGGCAATGCTTGCTATAATTATATCTCTAGGACTAGTTCTTAATGCAGAATTAAATGGAAATTTAAAAAAATTACATAATGCTTGAAATAAATAATGTTAATAAATTTTTTGGAGGATTAAAAGCAGTCCATAACGCATCAATGAAAGTTGAAATGGGTTCAATTACTGGTTTAATAGGTCCAAATGGAGCAGGAAAAACAACATTATTTAATACTATTGCAGGATTATATGATCCAGATAAGGGAAATATTATTCTTAATAATGAAGATATTTCTTTTTTAAAACCTCACGAATTATTTTCAAAAGGAGTTCTAAGAACTTTTCAAATTGCCCATGAATTTTCAACTTTAACTGTTCTTGAAAATTTAATGATGGTACCACCAAATCAATTTGGTGAAAAATTATCATATGCTTTATTAAGTAATGCTAAAGTAAAACAACAGGAAGAAGAAATAAGACAAAAAGCTATCGAAGTAATAAATTTTTTAAATTTAAGTCACTTAACTCAAGAACTAGCAGGCAACTTATCTGGCGGCCAGAAAAAACTACTTGAGTTAGGAAGAACCATGATGGTTGATCCTCAAATTGTTTTACTTGATGAAGTAGGAGCCGGGGTTAATAGAACACTTCTTAATGAAATTACGGATGCAATATTAAGATTAAATAAAGAAAAGAATTATACATTTTTTGTCATTGAACATGATATGGATCTCATACAAAAAATTTGTGATCCTGTAATTGTGATGGCTGAGGGTTCAGTTTTATTTCAAGGAAATTTTAATGAAGTTAAGAATAACGATACAGTTATAGAAGCTTATTTAGGTAAAGGTATTAATAAGAATTAGAATTTTATGAATAATTTAGTGGGTAAAAATTTAACTGCTGGATACGGAGGTGTTGATATTATTAAAGATATCAATTTAGAAGTAAATGAAGGTGAAATTGTTGTCATCGTTGGTCCAAATGGAGCAGGTAAATCAACAGCAATGAAAGCTTTACTTGGAATGCTAAGTTTAACTTCAGGTTCTGTTGAATACTCAAATGAGGAAATCTCTTCTATGTTACCTCAAAATAGAATTAATTTAGGATTAGCATTTGTTCCACAAACAAACAATGTGTTTACTGGTATGACAGTAGAAGAAAATTTAGAAATGGGAGGTTTTTTGAGAGAAGATGATATTATTCATACCATTAATGATGTTTATGATCTTTTTCCTATTTTAAAAGAAAAAAGAAATCAAAGTGCAGGAGAATTGTCAGGTGGTCAAAGACAACAAGTAGCTTTTGGAAGAGCACTTATGACTAAACCTAAAATTTTAATGTTAGATGAACCAACTGCTGGTGTTTCACCAATCGTTATGGATGAGTTATTTTCTAGAATAATTGAAGTTCGTAAAACTAGTGTTGGAATACTTATGGTTGAACAGAATGCTAAACAAGCACTCAGTATTGCGGATAGAGGATATGTTCTAGTAAATGGAAAAAATAGTCATGAAGGCTCAGGAGAAGAGCTTTTAAATAACCCAGAAGTTCGAAAGTCTTTCTTAGGAGGTTAAATGATTGATTTTTTAAACTCTATTATTGTCCTTCTTAATTTTATTATCATACCTGGAATAACATATGGTTCTCAATTAGCAATCGGTGCACTTGGTGTTACTTTTGTGTACGCTATTCTACGTTTTGCAAATTTTGCCCACGGAGAAATCATGTCATTTGGAGCGATGATAACAATTTTATTTACTTGGTTTTTTCAATCACAAAATATTGGATTAGGAATTTTACCTACAGCTTTAATTGCATTACCCATTGGTATAGTAGCTACTATCATTTTATGCATTATTTCAGATAAATTTGTTTTTCAATATTATAGGTATCAAAAAAGTGTTCCAGTTGTTTTAGCAATGGTCTCTATTGGGGTAATGTTTGTAATTAATGCTATAATTAGAATTATTATTGGAACAGAAACAATTAAATTTTCTGATGGTCAAAAATTTATAATGAAGGCCAAACAATTCAAAGTAATGACTGGTTTAAATGAAGGTTTAGCCTTAAAGTCATCACAAGTTATAACAATATTAATTACTATAGCTTTATTAACTTTTACTTTTTGGTTTTTACAAAAAACAAAAACTGGAAAATCAATGAGAGCTTTTTCTGACAATGAAGATTTAGCATTATTATCTGGTATTAATCCTGACAGAGTTGTTTTCATTACTTGGGTCATTGTTGGAGTCCTTGCCTGTGTCGCTGGTACCTTGTATGGTTTAGATAAAAGTTACAAACCAATTATTTATTTAAACTTAGTCTTACCTATATTTGCTTCTGCGATTGTCGGTGGTATTGGCAGCCCTTTTGGCGCTGTAGTAGGTGGTTATGTAATTGCTTTTTCTGAAATAATGGTCACCTACGCTTATAAGAAATTTTTTGTATATATTTTACCAAGTTCATTAGAGCCTTCAGGTTTAGTACAACTACTTTCAACAGATTATAAATTTGCTGTATCTTTCTCAATTTTAGTCATCGTTTTATTAATAAGACCATCAGGCATATTTAAAGGAAGAGTCTTGTGATGAAATTTGAGAAATATGAATGGGTAGCAATTGCTATAATGGTTTCTTTGTTTATTTTTGTTGGATTTATTCAAGGTTGGTCAGTTAGTTTAGTAATTTTGAATATGTGTATTATTTCAGCTATTATGACGATGGGAGTTAATATTTCATGGGGTTATGCTGGTGTAATTAATTTTGGTGTCATGGGTTTTCTTGCCATGGGAGGTCTTGCAGCTGTCATAGTTTCTTATCCTCCTATAACTGAATCATGGAAAGCAGGGGGTACTGGCATTGGTGTTAGTTTTATTTTGCTTGTTATTTTGGTAACTGCTGTCATGTACATCAACAAGACTGTAACAGATAAAAGAAACAGGTATATTTTTAATTCCATATTTATCATTTTTGGTATTTTAGTAATCAGACATTTTTACTTAGACGCAACTGAGAGTATTGAAGATGTTAACCCTGCTATTGCAGGTTTTTTAGGTGGACTTGGTTTACCAATAATATTTTCCTGGATTGTAGGAGGATTTTTTGCGGCTGGTGTTGCTTTTATCATTGGTAAAGTTGCTCTTGGATTACGATCTGATTATTTGGCAATTGTAACTCTAGGTATTTCTGAAATAGTGGTAAGTGTTTTAAAACATGAAGAATGGCTTTCTCGAGGTGTTAAAAATGTTATTGGATTAAAAAGACCAGTTCCATATGAAATTAATTTACAAAATACTGATTGGTTCATTAATTTAATTACATACCTTAATTCCTCAAAATTAAATAATATTGTTGATGTGAGTGATAGACAACAAGTTTTAAATAATCTTATTATTGATGGCTCAGGAATATTTGTAAAATTATCTTATGCTGTTTTATTTTTAATTGTAATGTTCATCATTTTTTACTTTGCAAATAAAGCTCAGTTATCTCCTTGGGGAAGAATGATGAGAGCCATAAGAGATAATGAAACAGCAGCAAATGCAATGGGAAAGGATGTTGTAAAACAACATTTAATTATTTTCGTAATAGGGGCTGCGATTGTAGGAGTTGCTGGTGCAATGTTAGTTACATTAGATGGATTATTTACTCCATCAGGATACAGGCCACTTCGTTTTACTTTTATTATTTGGATAATGGTTATTGTTGGAGGTAGTGGAAATAATTTAGGAGCTATATTTGGTGGATTTATTATTTGGTTTTCTTGGATTGAAGCAGCACCACTTACAACATTTATTATTAATCAACTAACAGCAGGATTAGAACCAACTAATGCTTTTAAGCTCCATTTACTAGATAGTGTTCCTTACTTTAGATACTTATTTATGGGATTAATTTTATTGTTAATTTTACGATACAGACCAAAGGGAATTATACCTGAGAAAGTAAGACATTCATAAAAACCCCAGCTTAAAGCTGGGGTTAAATTTATATGATTAAGTAAGTACTAAAGAGCGCCAACAGTAACGAATTCGCCACCACTAACTTCTAACTCTTTAAATGCACCAGCTGCATCACCAAACGCATTAAATTCTACGTCTGTTGCACCTTGGTAATCTATATCTTTTCCTGCAGCTAACATTTGTAAGCCGTATGATAATTGACCAGGGTTAATTACGATACCTGGAGCATTAGATACTTTACTAATATTGTTTAAGATTGATTGCTTATCAGCAGATCCACCAGCTTGAATTGCTAGAGCAATAATTGCTGCAGCATCATAAGATTCTCCAACATATGGAGCACTTCCATCCATGCCTTTAGCAGCTGCTAGTTCACCAAACTTTGCTGAACCTTTTGAAATTGCACCTGGCATTGAACCAAATGAACCTTCTAGATCTGCACCTATATTATCAACAATTGATTGACCAATCATACCATCAGATAGAACAAAAGTGTCAAATGCACCTGAATCTAAAGATGCTTCGATCATTCCTTTTCCACCATCATCGATATAACCAATAACTAGTAGTGCGTCTCCACCAGCTGATGCAAGAACACCAACTTCTGATGAATAATCAGCTTTTCCATCTTCGTGTGAAGCAGATGCTGTAATAGTTCCACCACCACGTGCAAATGAAGCTTCAAATACTTCAGCTAAACCTTTTCCGTAGTCATTGTTAGTATACGTTACCGCAATACTTTCAATTCCTCTGCTTAAAGCAAGTTTAGCTAATACTTGACCACCTTTTGCATCGGATGGAGCAGTACGCCAAAAAGTTCCATTATCAGGAACTTTACTTAGACCAGGTGAAGTAGCAGATGGAGATACCATTAAGATACCATTTGGTACTGCAACGTTAGCATTGATCGCACCAGTTACACCTGAACAGTCAGCACCCATAATAGCAGTAACGCCATCAGCTACCAATCCTTCAGCAGCAGCTGTTGCAGCTGCAGAATCAACACAAGTTGAGTCAGCTTCTAGGATAGTAATTGTTTCGCCACCTAATAGGTTTCCAGAGTTTGATGCTTCATCAAAAGCCATTCTTGCACCATCTCTCATAGCAGGAGTTAAAGATTCAATTGGTCCTGTAAAACCAAGAATAATTCCTACTTTAATTTCTGCCATTGCAGCAGTCGTTACAGTCGACAAACTTACAATAACAGCAAGAAGTAATTTTTTCATATTTCCTCCAAAAAGTATACTTTTATATAATTTACCTCATATACTAGTTATAAAAATCAATCATGCAGTTTTTTGCATAAAAATACCCAATGATTAAGCCAAAAACCACAAATTGACTTCATTTACCCCACCAGATAAAGATCAAATTTATGACTATTGGAATTCTGGGAGGTGGCGTCTGGGGAAGTGCTCTCGCAAGAGTATTAAGTAAAAATAAAGTCCTTATTTATTCAAGAGATCAAAATATTGTTAAATCAATAAATGAGTATAAATTAAATCCAAAATTAAAATATATTTCTTTCAACGATAATGTTTCAGCTACTTCAATTTTAAAAGATATTAGAAAGGTAAAATATTTATTCATTACTTTACCAGCACAAAATATTAGAGAGGTAATTAAAGAACCTTCTTTACATAATAAAGATCATCATATTATTATTTGCTCCAAAGGAATTGAGATAATTTCATCTAAATATTTAACTGAAGTATTTAACGAAATAATGCCTTTTAAATCAATTAGTATTTTATCAGGACCATCTTTTTCTAATGAAGTATCTCAGGGTTTGCCAACCGCAGTAACACTTGCTACAAAAGATAAAAAAGATTTTAATAATATTTCTAAACTTATACCTAACAAAGAGTTTAGAATTTATTATTCAAATGATTTAATTGGAACGCAAATAGGTGGTTCGTTAAAAAATATTTATGCAATAGCTGCAGGCATTGCAGAAGGGTTAAATTTAGGTGAAAATGCAAAAAGTGCGCTCATATCTAGATCTTTTGCAGAAATGACACGATACGCAAAAAAATTTAAAGCTGATAAAAATACATTATTTGGTTTATCTGGACTTGGTGATCTGATTTTAACATGCAGTTCTACAAACTCTCGAAATACACAGTTTGGTATTAAATTAGCTTCTTCAAAATATGATAATTTTTTAGATCTTTTACAATCGCAAGTGGTAACAGAAGGTTATTATACAGTTAAAGCAGTCTATAATATTTCAAAAAAAAATAAAATTGATATGCCAATTATGGAGTCTGTATACAATATACTTTATAAGCAACATGATTTAAAAGAAGAGTTAAGTAATTTGCTGAATAGACCAATAACAGATGAAAAAATTTAATTAGATGACAAAGAAAACATTTTATAACTTAGATACAAGCTGGGTGAACAACACACAAATTAATTTAAGTGCTGTAGAAAGACGAACATCTACCTTGACTAAAAGAAGAACTGTAAAAAAGGAATTTCAAGTTGCCTGGCTGTTAAAAGCTATTACTTTAATTGATCTTACAACACTTAGCGGCGATGATACTTTTGGAAAAGTTGAAAGACTATGTAATAAAGCTCTTAATCCGATTGATGATTATATTCTTCACGATTTAGGATTAGATAAAAATGAAGTAAGAGTAGGAGCCGTATGTGTTTATCACCATCTAATAAAAGATTGTACAAAACTAATTCAAAACAAAATCCCAATTGCTGCAGTTTCTACAGGTTTTCCTGCAGGTTTATCATCTTATAAAACTAGAAAAAAAGAAATTTCTGACTCTATTAAAGATGGCGCTGATGAAATTGATATTGTTATCAATAGAGGATACGTGCTCCAAAATAATTGGAAAAAATTATATGACGAGGTTCGCAGTTTTAAAGAAACTGCAGGTAAAACAAAAATTAAAGCTATTCTTGGTGTTGGTGATCTTGAGACTCTTCGAAATGTAGCAAAGGCATCTTTAGTTTGTATGATGGCTGGTGCAGATTTTATTAAAACATCAACAGGAAAAGAAAGTATAAATGCTAACTTAAATAATAGTCTTGTCATGTTGAGAATGATTAGAGATTTTCATACAAAAACTGGAAAAAAAATTGGTTTTAAACCCGCAGGTGGAATATCTACGGCAAAATCTGTTTTAGAATTTTTAATATTAGTAGCAGAAGAACTAGGGTTTGAATGGGTCAATCCTAAATTATTGCGAATTGGTGCTTCTAGTTTATTAATTGATATAGAAAGACAACTCTATCACTACACTAGTGGCAGGTATGCAAACAAAGAGAAACTTGCAATAGGATAATATGGATAAAGTTATTAAAAATTTTCAAAATATATCATATGGACCAGCACCAGAAGACAGCAAAGAAGTTAATATTTGGATAAAAAATTTAAATAATCCAAATAATCATTTTATTAATGGAAAATTTGTAAAATCGTCTAGCTCAAAAAAATTAAATATAATTAACCCTTCCACAAATAAAAAAATTGCAACATTGTCTGTTGCTTCAAAAAAAGATGTTAGTGCTGCAGTAGGTGCTGCCAAGAAAGCTCATATCAAATGGTCTAAATTATCATCTTTTGATCGATCAAAATATTTATATGCCCTAGCTCGTCTAATACAAAAAAATTCTAGGTTTATTTCTGTTTTAGAGACCATTGATAATGGTAAGCCAATAAGAGAAACAAGAGATATAGATATTCCACTTGTTGCAAGACATTTTTATTATCATGCTGGATGGGCTGCGAGGAATACAAATAATTCTGATAACTCTATTGGTGTTGTAGGACAAATTATACCGTGGAACTTTCCATTATTAATGTTAGCCTGGAAAATTGCTCCTGCTATTGCTCTTGGAAATACAGTAGTGTTAAAGCCTGCAGAATATACTTCTTTAACAGCGCTTTATTTTGCTGAACTTTGCGAAAAAGCTAAAATTCCTCAAGGTGTAATTAATATTATTACGGGTGATGGTTCTACTGGTGAATATATAACATCGCATAAAGATATTAAAAAAATTGCCTTTACGGGATCAACTGAAGTTGGAAAAAAAATAATTCAAACAAATACTAATCCAGATAGAAAAATGACAATGGAACTTGGGGGCAAATCACCTTTTATTGTTTTTGAAGATGCTGATTTAGATAGCGCCGTAGAAGGTGTCGTTGATGCGATTTGGTTTAATCAAGGTCAAGTATGTTGTGCGGGATCAAGACTCTTAGTACAAGAAAGTATTGAGAAAAAATTTATCCAAAAACTTAAGAAAAGAATGGAAAAACTTCGTGTTGGTGATCCACTAGATAAGTCTATTGATATTGGAGCTATAGTTGCGCCGGTTCAGCTTAAAAAAATTAATTCTTTAGTAAATAAAGCACAAAAAGATGGAAATCAGTTATGGCAACCTTCATGGTTATGTCCCACAAATGGTTTATTTTATCCTCCTTCTTTGTTTACAAATGTAACGCCGTCTTCTTTTATTGCTCAAGTAGAAATATTTGGACCAGTTTTAACAACAATGACATTTAGAACACCTAGTGAAGCTGTATCAATTGCTAATAATACGCCATACGGACTTGCGGCAAGTATTTGGTCTGAAAATATTAATTTAGCTTTAGATATTGCTCCAAAAGTAAAAGCTGGAGTCATCTGGATAAATTCTACAAATTTGTTTGATGCTGCGTGTGGCTTTGGTGGGTACAAAGAAAGTGGTTTTGGAAGAGAAGGTGGTTCAGAAGGTATTAGAGCATATTCAAAATTACCACTTCCTCTTTCTAAGTCAAAAAGAGGAAAGAAATTATCTAAAGGACAATCATCTAACTCTATCGATAGAACACCGAAATTATACATTGGAGGGAAGCAAAAAAGACCTGATAGTGGTTATTCCTTTTCTTCATATGATGCTCAAAATAATTTTATTTGTGATATTCCAAACGCAAATCGTAAAGATGTAAGAGATACAGTTGAGGTTGCTTCTAAAGCAGTTGGCAAATCTTCTACCAACTTTAATAGAGCTCAAATTCTTTATTACTTAGCAGAAAATTTGCAAGATCGAAAAACTACCTTTTCTAATTTGCTATCCTCTTTAATTGGTATTTCACAAAAAGATGCTGAAAAAGAATTTGATCAATCAATAGAAAGATTATTTTATTACGGAGCTATGGCTGATAAGTTTGAGGGTTCTATACATAATCCTCCTATAAGAAGTTTAACACTAGCCGTTAAAGAACCGATAGGTGTTGTTGCAAATATTTTAAATGATGATTTTCCTCTTTTAAGTTTAATAACAACGTTAGGAGCAAATTTCGCAGCAGGAAATGCTAGTATTATTGTTCCAGGTCAAAATACGTCTCTTTTAGCAGCAGAATTATATCAACTTCTTGAAACTTCTGATGTTCCAGCTGGTTATATTAATATCCTTACAACTAAACAAAATAGTTTGAATAAAATCTTAGCTGAACATGAAAATATTGATGGTATTTGGTTTTTTAGTGAAAATAATAATGAGCGTCTTAAGGTTATTCAAAGTACAACTTCAAATTTAAAAAGAAATTGGTGTCCACAATCAAAAAATCTTGATTGGTCTTCTAAAGAAGAAGATTTCTTAGAAGAGTTTTTATATCAAAGTACACAAGTAAAAAATATTTGGATCCCATACGGAGAGTGATATACTAAAAATATGTTAATTAACGTCGATCCTATCTTAAGTCCTGATATATTAAAAACACTACGAGAAATGGGTCATGGTGATAGACTTGTTATATCCGATATTAATTATCCTGCTCATTCGAACCACAATAGAGTTCACCGATTAGACGGTTTAGATATGACAACTGTTATCAGAGCTGTTTTATCTGTTTTTCCATTGGATAGTTTTGTAGATTCAGCTGTTCACCGAATGGAAGTTGATAATCAGCCAGATGAAATTAATGATGCTAATAAAGAAGTAATTGATGCAATTAAGGAAGTATCAGGAGATCATTGGAAAATAGGTTCCTACGAAAGACAAGAATTTTATAAACAATCAAGATCAACCTATGCATATATTACAACAAGTGAAAGACGACCTTACTGTAATTTTATTTTAACAAAAGGTGTTATTAAACCAGATGGAACTGTTTGGATTATCGATAAATAATTATGTCGATTAGTATTCTTGGTATTTTTGTTGCTGACCTTGTTTTTTTTGGGGAAAAAATCCCAGTAGAGGGCGAAACTATTCTTGGCAAAAATTTTGTTATTGGTCCTGGTGGAAAAGGATCAAACCAAGCTGTAGCTGCAGCCAAAGCTGGTGCAAAAACTTTTTTTATTTCTAAGATTGGTGATGATCAATTTGGCTCAATGGCAACAGAAATTTACGAAAATTCTGGTGTGGATTATAGTAATGTAATTATTTCAAATGATCATTCGACTGGTGCTGCAGGCATACTTGTAAATGAAGGAACTGGAGCCAATGCTATTAATGTTTTTCCTGGAGCAGCAGGTGAAATTACTATTGAAGATATAGATAAAGCAGAACAGACAATTAAAAACTCAAGTATTTTTCTTACACAACTAGAGGCACCAAAGGATGTTGTGACCTATGCATTAAAAAAAGCACATAGTTTAAATGTCAAAACAATTTTAAATCCTGCTCCAGCTGCTGAAATAAATGAATCTTTATTTTCTATGATTGATTATTTTACACCAAATGAAACGGAAGCAAGTTTTTATGTGGATCACAATGTTGAAACTCATGAGGATGCAGAAAAAGCTGCTACGCAATTATTAGAAAAAGGAATTAAAAATGTTGTTATTACTCTCGGAGAAAAGGGAGCTTTTTTTGCTAATAGTGAAGAAAAATTCTCTTTACCTATAGCTAATCTTTCAAATCCAGTAGTAGATACCACTGGTGCTGGTGATGCTTTTAATGCTGGTTTTGCTGCAGCACTTACAGAAGGTCAAAATATTAAAGATGCTCTAATATTTGCTAGTGCTACAGCTGGCTTATCAACGACGAAAATAGGTACAGCAAATTCCATGCCTTCTCGAGAGGAAATTGATAAACTTCTATAATTATTGTATAATAGAATCATTATGCAATTATTTTTAGAAAGACTGATCTATTTTTGGGCTGGGATTACAGCTATTGGTCTTTTAATAGCCGTAGCTTACTGGGCAATCGCAACTATAATTTATGTGGCCTTTATCTCTCTTTTTGTTGCTATCGCAGCTACTCTTTTCTATCATTTTTATTGGTCCAAAAGAGATAATTAATAGTCTATAAATACCAATAAGGTTATTTATCAGTGTCAAAATATATATTTTACGATTTAGAAACATCAGGAAGAGGTAAGAAAGAATATCCAACTGCCTTTGGTACTACTCCAAAATGGGAGCAGATAATGCAAATTGCTGCAATAGTTACTGACTCCAAGTTTAATCAAACAAATCAAAATATGAATGAGTTTTGCAGACCTCGAACATCAGTGATTTCTCAACCTGGTGCTTTAATAACAACTTTAAAAGGAATGCGTGAAGCACTTGATGCCCCTCAGTCATCTTACGAATTAATGAAAAAAATTAATGAAACTTTTGATGAATGGAAAAAAGATGATCCAAGTTCTACTTTTATAGGACACAACATAATAGAGTTTGATGAATCAGTTCTCGAATACAATTTGTTTAGTCATATGTTTTATCCTTATGTAACAAGAAAGAGTAGGGGTGATACATTAAATTTAGCGAGAGGTTTATATGCCATCAACCCATCAAGTATAAAAACACCTTTAACAGAAAGAGGTAATCCTAGTTTTAAATTAGAAAAAATTGCAGAGATGAACAACTTGCCTGTTGAATTTGCGCACGATGCATTTTCAGATGTTAAAACATCAATTGCTCTGACAAAATATATTAATGAAGCAGACACTACTAATTGGAGTCAGCTTCAAATGACGATGAGTAAAGAAGATGCTATTGAATATATAAATAAAAATAAAGGATTTTGTTTTATGACAAGTTTTGGAGGAAGAATTAAACTTCAAGCTTTGTCCATGGTTTGTGAATCTCAATATAATGGTTGGTTTCATACAATTGATTTAGCCCACGATCCAACACCATTATTAGAGGCAAATTCTGAAGAATTTAAAAAACTTATCAAAAAGAAAAATAGATACGTTATTACTAATCAGCATCCTATTATTCTACCAGGTAAGATTGCTTCTAATTATGAGCCATACGATGAGATTGGTTCCGATTTACTCAATGAAAGAGCTAAAATAGTATTCAAAAATAAAGATTTAGCAGAAAAATTTAAACTAATGGAAATTGATAGACGTATTGAAAAAGAAGATGAAAAATCGCAAGATAATGTATTTCCTGAGAGTGCTGCAAATGCATTTCTTGGTTTTAAACAATCAACAGAAATAGCTAAATTTCATGACCAGAATGACTGGAATGAAAAATATAAAATTGCTCTTTCCATTAAAGAGCCAAGAGCAAACTTTATTTTAAAAAGACTTATATTTGATGAAAGTCCAAAAACTTTATCAAAAGAAGATTTTAAAATGGTTCACCGGGAATTACATGAGAGGTTAGTTATTAATCAAGAAAGACCTTTTACAACGATACCTGAAGCAATGTCACAAACTGATACTGAATTAGTAAAAATGGAAGACAGTGATGATGAAAATAAAGCTCAAAAGATGCAAATATTAAAAGATTACAATGTTTATTTAAATTTTATGGAGAAATATTTTTCTAATAAAAATGCTGAACCCCTTCCAAGTGGCAAAGAACTGAGTAAAATAATCTTTGGTTAATGTTTGAACTTCAATATTTTATTATTGGTATTGTCCAAGGCTTTACGGAATTTTTGCCAATTAGTTCATCTGGGCATTTAGTTCTTGTATCAGAATTAACGAGTTGGCAAGATCAAGGTCTCTTTACTGATGTTGCTGTTCATGTTGGAACATTATTAGCAGTTATAATTTATCTAAGATCACATATTACAGCACTAGCTAAGAATTTTTTTTCTTTTAAGATTAATCAAAATGATAATTTAATTAAAGTTTTTATTGCAACAATACCTGCGGTTATAGTGGGCTTTTTTATTTTTGATTTTGTTCAATTATATTTTCGAGATATCAAAGTTGTTGCAGTATCAAGTGTTGTTTTTGCTGCTTTATTATTTGTAGCAGATCATTTTAAGATGAAAATATCTTCTTGGGAGAATATGAGCTATGTGCAGGCCTTTATCATTGGTGCATTTCAAGTATTAGCATTTATACCTGGAGCAAGTAGAGCAGGTGTTACAATTACTGGTGCACGTTTTCTGGGTTTTGATAGATCATCTGCAGCAATTTTTTCTATGCTTTTATCTATACCACTTATTTTAGCATCTTTAGTTTTAACAAGTTTAGATTTAATAAGTAGCTCTGAGGTAAACATAAATTTATATAAATCTTTCTTTGCAGCATTTGTTGCTTGTATTACTGCCTTAGTATCAATTAACATCATGATGAGAATTATACAAAGTTCAACCTTTAACATTTTTATTATTTATAGAGTTTTACTAGGATTTATCTTATTATATTTTTATGCATAAAATATCTGGAGTCTTTAGCGCTGCACTAACACCATTAAAAAGTGATTTATCAATCAATAAAGACCTCTACCTTCGTCATTGTCAGTATTTAATGAGAGAAGGGCATGATGGTCTTGCTATCTTTGGCACAACAGGTGAAGCAAATAGTTTTTCTGTTCAAGAAAAAAAAGATCATATAGATTTTTTAATTTCAAATCGAATAGATCCTAAAATTCTTATGCCAGGTACAGGATCATCATCATTGAAAGAAGCAATTGATATGACAAAACATGCTGCCTCACATAAAGTAAGGGCAGTTTTATTACTACCACCTTTCTATTATAAAAATGTAACAGACGAAGGTGTAATAAATTATTATCGTCATTTAATTGAAAATGTTGGTGATAGTGAACTTCATTATGTTTTATATCACATACCGCAAAATACTTATGTTCCTATAAGCTTCAAAACTATTGAAACATTATTAAAATTGTACCCAAATAACATTGTTGGATTAAAAGATTCAAGTGGTGATGGTGATCGCATGATGAAGATTATAAAATATTTCAATAATTTCTCAGTATTTTGTGGTCATGATAGTTTAGCTTTAAGTATAAGTAAAAGGGGAGGGGCTGGTGCAATTACAGCCGGTACTAATGTATGTGGTAAACTGCTAAGTTTTATCCTAAAAAATCATAAAAATGAGAGCAGCATTAAAAATTTTACTGATTTACAAAATTTACTTCAACAAATTCGTCAAGTTATTACTTCACATGAACCAATAAGTTTAATGAAAGCATATTTTTCAATTATTGATAATATTCCTGATTGGAATATTGTTTTACCTCCACTTAAAAATATTGAAGATCCAGCGAGTCAAAAGTTGGTGTTAATTTTAAAAGAATTAATAAAAAAAATTGATCCGTTATTAGCGAATACGTGAGTTAAAATATTTTTTTGCTTGAGTAGCAATTAAATTTTGGATAGGTTTTAAAAAGACAGCAAAACCAATACAATCAGTAAAGAACCCAGGAGTAATCAATAATAATCCTGATACTAATAGAAAAATACCCCCTTTAATTTCTTCGGTTGGCATTACGCCTTGTGATAAGTTTCGTTGTGCATCAAATAATAATTTGATCCCTTGTCTACGTACAAGAAATATTCCCACTAAAGCAGTAGTTAGTATTATTGCTATAGTATTTAAAATTCCAATATTAGAGCCAATTGTTATAAAAATACTTATTTCAATTATCGGAATAATAATAAACGCTAGAAAAATCACTAACGTACTATACCAGTTTTTTCATCCTCGATGTTTTTTTCTATTTTATTCTCAAATTCTCTTAATCTTTTATAGACACTAGCAAGTTCTATGATTGTAGGCCATGCTCTGAATAAATATTGTAGTGAACCTTCTACTCTTCCAAAAGCTCTTATAATTTGTTGCATAACGCCTAGAGTCATTACACCTGCAACAATTGCTGGTGCTAAAAAAATATACGCTGCAAGAACGTTAGCTTGTAAGTATGCTAGTCTTCCAATACTGAAATAAAGGTAATACAGATAACTCTTAAAATGAATTTGTCTAACACCTTGGAATAATTCATCTAAAGATTTCGGCCTAATACTTCCATCGTCTTCAGCAATAACTAATATTTTTCTGTAAGCTGCTTCTTTTTTTTGAAGATCATATTCAATTCCAACAAGTCGTAATAGCCATGCTAAAACAATCATCAAAACTGTTCCTCCAACTGCCCAAATAAAAGCTCCAGATACCAATCCATATTGCCAATCCCCAAACCATAAAATTGGAATACCAATTGATAGTGTCATTAAAAGTGGAAAAAATTCTACAAGAACTAAAACTGATTCAATTAAACTTGTTCCAAGACCTTCCATTATTCTGCTAAATTTAATGGTGTCTTCCTGAACTCTTTGACTTGCACCTTCTATGGTTCTAGCTTGATCATAAACACTATGATACCATTCAACCATTGCTGTTCTCCACCTAAAAAGAAAATGTGAAGTAAGAAAAGAAATTGCTAATCCTAATGCAATTGAAATAGCAGCAAGTTGTGCAAAGCTTAAAAGACCTCCCATGTAATCTTGCATTGTTATGGCGTTTGGTGTGCCAAGGGCTTTTTGTATCATGTCATAAAAATCACCAAACCACTCGTTTATTAGAACGTCTATCTGAACTTGAACCCATATTGAAGTAAGTATTACTGCAGAACCAATATACGCCCAGGCATACCATTTTGGATCAGTGAAAAACTTAAACATAATAATTATATAAATATTAATTTACGAAAATCTATTTTTATTATGATCTTTCGGTAAATTTAATCTATTCTTTTAATTAAATTATGAAAGGTGCTATTATTGGACTTGGGCATGGACAAAGAGTAATTGCAAAAGCATTTCAAATTGAAAAAATTAAACTTATCGGAGTTTATTCTAAAAATGTTAAAAAAGCGCATATATATTCAAAAGAAAATAATTTAAATAAATTATATAACTCTTTGGATGATTTGATTAATGACAAGGAAATAGATTTAGTTGCAATTGCTATTCCAGCTTATTATCAAGTTGAAATAATAAAAAAATGTATAAAACATAACAAAAAAATTTTTTGTGAAAAACCTATGACAATAAATTATGATAAATTAAAAAAAATATACTCAAGTATAAAAAAGTTTAACAATAAATTAATTGTCGACTATATTTTTCAAAAACATGAAGCTTTTATAAAATTTAAAAATAATTTACCTAAAACTATTCATAAAAACTCACAAATTAAAATAAATTTTACAACTGAATCATTTATTAATAAAAATAAAATTAATAATTGGAAAAATAAGCCCTATTTAGGTGGAGGAATTATTAATTTATACCTTCCTCACATATTAGAATACTTAATTTTTTTCTTTGGAAATATATCAAAATGTAAAGTAATTAGAAAAGATAAAGATTTTTTAATAGTTAATTATTTTTTTCATAATGAAATTTTTGCAACTATAAACATTAATTCCAATAATCCAAAAAAAGAGCATTCAATAGTCTATGAGGACAATAAAATAAAATTAGTATTAAAAAATATCTCAAAGGATTATGCTAAAGGGTTTAAGCTTACTAAATTAAATAAATTAAATAATACTAAAAAAATTATTCCATATAATAATGCAGTAAATAAATTTACTGGCGATGGAAGAATATTCCTTACTTCAAAATTACTAAAACTTTTTTCAAAAAAATTTAAAATGAAAGAACATATTCAGAAGATAAATGAGTATTTTTATATTGAATCTACTCTGAACGAGACAAGAAAAAACTTATAACTATTTTTTATTTATAAATTAATATATTAACTGAATAGTGAAAAAAACTTATCTTGTAACAGGTGGACAAGGCTTTATTGGTAAAGCTATTTCAATTTCTTTATTACAACAAGGTCATAATATAATTATATTTGATAACAACTTTAGAGAAAAAAAATTTTTTTTAAAAAATAAGAATCTTAAAATTGTAAATGGCGATATAAGAAAAAAAAATGACTTAAATAAAGTTAAGGCCAAGATACATTCAGTAATTCATTTGGCAGCAATAAATGGTACACAAAATTTTTATGATAAACCAGAATTAGTATTAGAAGTTGGAGTTAAGGGAATTATAAATATTATAGATTTTTGCAAAGATAAAAATATTAAAGAGATTTTTTTGGCTTCTAGTTCAGAAGTCTATCAAAATGCACCTAGCTTCCCTACAGATGAAAATGTAAGATTAATTATACCCGATCCTTATAATCCTAGGTTTTCTTATTCATCAACTAAGATAATTTCTGAAATTTTGTTATTAAACTCCAATTTTTTTAAAAGAGCAATAATATTTAGGCCTCATAATATATATGGCTCAGACATGGGTTTAAAGCATGTTATCCCAGAACTCATTATAAAAACATTTAAGGCAAAAAAATCAGTAAAAATTCAAGGAGATGGAAAAAATAAAAGATCTTTTTGTTATATAGATGATTTTATCTCAGCACTTAATATAATAATAAAAAAGGGTAAACATAAAGAAATCTATAATATTGGTAATACAGAAGAAGTAAAAATATTATACTTATCGAAATTGATTGCTAAATTAATGAAAAAAAACTTAAAAATTGAAAAATCTAATAAATCTTTTTTTAATGCATCAAGAAGACTTCCTGATTTAAAAAAGTTATATAAATTAGGATTTAGACATAAATTTAGTTTAAATAATGGTTTGATCAAGACTATTGAATGGTACATTGCAAATTATAAATAAAATATGAATTATAAAAAAATAAATAAATGCCAAATTAGCAACTCAAAAAAATTACAAAAAATATTATCACTGGGATTGATACCTCCAGTTAATCAAATGTCTCATTTAAATTCTAAACTTAATGATCAAACATTTTTTCCAACTGAATTGTTTTACTGTCATAAATCAAGATTAGTGCAACTTGGTATTGAAGTTAATAAAAAAATTCTTTTTCCTAAAGAATATCCCTATACAAGTAGTACAACAAAAGTTTTGAGAGATAATTTTACTGAACTATCAAAAGAAATAGAAAAATATTATCCACTTGCTCAAAAAGATTTGATCATAGATATTGGATCAAATGATGGAAACTTACTAACTAATTTTAAAAAATATTGTAATATATTAGGAGTAACTCCTGAAAATATTGCCAAAATAGCTAGAAAAAATGGCGTTCCAACAATTCAAGATTATTTTTCACATCGTTTGTCATTAAAAATCAAAAAAAAATATGGAAAAGCAAAAATAATAACAGCGACAAATGTTTTTGCACATATGGAACAAATTGTAACTTTATTAAAATCAATTAAAAATTTAATGGAAAAGGATGGTATATTTATTTCTGAATCACATTATTTGTATGATTTAATACAATATAATCAATATGATACTATCTATCACGAGCACCTTCGTTATTATAGTTTATCAAGTTTAAAATTTTTATTTAATAAAGTTGGATTAGAGATTATTAGAGCAAAGAGGATTAATACCCATGGTGGATCAATAAGAGTATATGCTGCTTCCAAAGGAATTTATAAAAAATCAAAAAAATTAAAAATTTTATTTGAAAATGAAAAAAATCTTTTCAAGAAAAAGATTTTTTCTTTTGCAAAAAAAGTTACCAAATCAAAATTAGATTTATATAAAATATTAAGTAAACTGAAAAATAAAAATATAAGAATATACGGTATTTCTGCACCTTCAAGAGCGACAACTCTAGCAAACTATGTTGGTTTAAATAGCAATATTATTGATTGTATATTAGAAATAGATGGTTCAAAAAAAATTAATCACTATCTACCTGGAACAGATATTCCAATTTTTAATGAGAAAAAATTGTATATTGATAAGCCTGAATACGCCTTTATTTTCTCATGGCACATTGCAGATGAGATAATATCCAATTTAAAGTTAAGAGGTTATAAAGGTAAATTTATAGTACCCCTTCCAACACCTATAATAATTAATTAAAAATTGCTTTGAAAAACCATCTTAAGTAGTCTTTAGACCATTTAATTATTTTAAAATTACTTTTTTGGTCATTTCTTTCAATCCAAATTGAGGGTATTTCTATAATTTTTCTTTTATCTAAGTGAGATTTTATTAAAAGTTCTAAACTATAAGAAAACCCCAATGTTGATTCAATTTTATATTTTTCAAGCACTTCTTTACTAAATAATCTAAATCCATTTGTAGGATCTTTTATTTTAAGACTAGAGAAATAAAATAATATTAAAGAAACTGTTTTTACTATTAAAAATTTAATTAACGGACAATTTTTAATCATTCCACCTTGGATAAACCTACTTGGACATACAATGTCATATCCTAATTTTTTATATTCGTACATTTGCTCAAGGATATTTGCATTAAAAAAATCATCTGCTGGATAAATAATGGCTGCATCAGATTCTGATTTTTTTAATCCCATTTTGATAGCTTCACATGGGCCAATTGAAGGATTTCTAACTAATTTTACAATTTTTGAATTTGTATATTTGCTTTTTTTAATCAATTGAATTGTTATATCTTCTTCTCGATCATAGCATACATATAGAGAGTTATAATTTTTTATATTATTAAACAAATAATCCAATAATTTGATAATATTTTTTTCATTGTATACAGGAATGATAATGTCATACCCTTCCTTCATAATTAAAATCTTTGCATATAATTAAAAATCAATCCAAATGTTATAAATTATTTTATTTGTTCTAATTTTTTTATAAATTTTATGAGGAGTAGCAATTATTAATATATCACTTTTATTTTTAACATATTCTAAAGATTGAATATTTTTATCATTTTTAACATAGGGGTCAGTTGTTAAAACCTTCTTAGAATGTAAGGAAAGAATTTTTTTTAGTTTATAACTTAATGAATTCCTAATATCATCTGATTCGGCTTTAAATGACATACCTAGAATACCCACTATTTTTTTTGATAAAGTATATTTTTTAATTAATTTACCAACAATATAATTTACCAATCCTTCATTAGTACTCATCGCTTCCATACCTAGAGAAAAATTATTATTTGAGAATGCACTCAATTGCATTGTATCTTTGAATAAACATGGGCCAGCAGTAAAACCAGGTGAAGGTATGTTGCCTCTACTATATTTATGTTTCATTGCATGATTGATAATTTTGTAATCTAAATTAGCTGAGTCAGCAATTTTATAAAATTGATTAGCTATTGAAAATTGTACATACCTATATGAGTTTAAAAATAGTTTAGTAATTTCAGCTTCTTCAGGTTTCATTGTAATTATTTCTTTAGAAAATATATTTAGAAATTTTTTACACTCATTTTCAGATTTTTTGTTAATCGATCCTATAATGTGAGGAAATTTATTAAATTCTTCTAAAGCTTGACCTTGGACAAATCTCTCAGGAAAAAAGGACATTTTAATATCTTTTTTATTATTTTTTAAAATTTGATGTAAATAACGAGTTGTTCCTGGGAATACAGTTGATCTAATTATTATATGATTATCTTTATTTAAAACTCTAATTAATAATTTAATTAAATCTGTCAAAATATTATATTGAGGGTTCAAAAATTCATCAATAGGTGTTCCTAAACAAACTACATTAATTTTATTTAATTTTATTTCATCTATTTTTGATGAAAAAGTCAGTAAATTTTTTTTAACTGCATTTTTAAGAAACTTAGAACCATTCTTCTCTTTATGAGGCATAATTCCTTTTTTTATTAATTTTATAGATTGAATGTTATTATCGTGAATATGTACCTTAATATTTTTGGACGTACATATAAGTGCAAAAGCTAATCCTACATGGCCAGCTCCACCAATGATTGTAATTTCTTTATTCATTTATTTTTACATGTATATACATAATTTATGAAAATAAATAATAGTATATTTTTAATTAAATTTATTAGTTTTATTTTTGTAGTTCTTGCCCTGATTCCAGTAATAGAAATAAAGATTTTTATTACACTTGCTATCAGCTTAACTGTAATAATATTTAGTAAAATTAAACAAAATATCAGTTATATAAAAATTTTACTGATCTTTTTTTTACTTTTAGTTATTAAATTTTTTCAAGGAAACTTGTATTTTAATGAAGGTAATAATCTTTTAATCTTTAATGAAAATTCAAAATCATTTTATGAAAAATATTTACCAATAAATATGTTTTCATTTATCGAAAATAAATATGAATTTTATGAAAACAATAGTATGTGCAATGAAAAAGATTCAAAATGCTGGAAAAGTTTTGATCCAAAAATTATATCAACAAAAAGTTCACCATCTTTTCTTAGATATTCACCCTCAATGAACTTACAAAAAAATAAATATTCAAGAAAACTTAAAAATTTAGATATTTATAATCTTAAATCAGCCAGAATTAGCGAAGTTAACAATTTAAGATATAATTATTTTTGGGGTGAAAAATTTGATTTGGTAAGAGAAAACTTACCTTTTTTTATAATGATAGAAATTCCTAAATTTTTGTTAGATAGTAGTGTCTGTTGGAAAGGTAATGTCTTTTGGGAGCAAAATAGTAAAAATTTTAAACATTTATATAATGAAATATATGATTGTAAACTAATTGAAGAAAACGACATTAATAAAAAAATTTATGGAATTAGTTTTGGCAAAAGTGAAACTAATGATCGACTTAATTACTTGTATGGTAGTAATTATATAGGAGATAATGATCCTCTTGACAATTTTTTAAATTCTAATGAATTAGTTTTTAAAATAGAAAAAAATCTGAATTTATTAATTTTAGATTATTTAATTTTTTTTTTAATTATTATAACTATTTTAATTTTTATAAATTTTGTATTTAAATTTAATTACAAGATTTATTTTTATGGAAGTATATCTACTTTATTATTTTTGTTCTTAGTATTCTATTCTGAAAAAGATCTCTTTTATGGCTTTACCATTTTTATTGGAGGAAATGATGGAATACTTTACAATAGTTATGCTAATAATATTTTTCATCATTTGCAGCAGTTAAATATAGCAAATTTTTTACTAGGGTCAGAGGAAATATTTTATTTTCCCTCATCTATCAGATATTTTTTAGCTATTTTTAAAATAGTTTTTGAAGATACAAATTATGGCTACTTACTTATAGGATATTTTTTAAGCCTAATAATTCTTTTGCTTTATATAAAAATTTTTGATTTTAAATTTGGTTTAATATCTGCCTTATTAGTTATTTGTACAAGATTATTTGAAGGCTATGGAGCTTCAATAATTAAATTACTTAAACATATAAATATGAATGATGCTGAACCCTTTGCAATAGCAACTTTTCTTATTTGTCTTTATATTTTTTTTTATATTTATGAAAACAGAGATCAAAAAAATAGTTTATTAAATTTTATTTTTGGAATCTTATCTTTTGTAACTATTTCTCTCAGGCCAAACTATTTACCAACAGTTTTATTATTAGCTATAATACATTTATTTTTTTTATTACGTGATAACAAAAATCAGCAAATTTTGTATACATTGATTGGTCTAAGCTTTACTAGTTTGATAACTCTTCATAATTTATATTTTGGTAAACAATTAGTTTTTTTGAGTTCTGGTCATATTCATAACACTGGTGCTTCATTAAGCATATATTTTTCAGCTTTAATTGATATTATTAATCTTAATTTCTATAACTCTGAAAATATTGAGAGAATAATTATTCAATTTAGTAGATGGATTAGACCAGGGGAATTACATTACATATTTAGCTTTTTTCTATTGTTATATGTTTTTAGATATAAAAATATATATTTTAAAATAATATCATGTTTAGCAATATCACAGCATCTAGTTTTACTTATATTTGAGCCTAGTGGTAGATATGCTTATTTGGCATGGATTTTAAATATAATGATTGTCCTCTATATTCTACAAGAAACTTTAAAATATATTACTAAGATAGGTAAACTTAGAAAATAATTATTTTTTCTTTTGTCGTTTTTTATTACGTCTATACTTTGAGCCTCTTTTTCTACGACCTCTATGTTTTTTAGGGTATCCCATAATTGATGATCTTTATACAAATTCTTATTGTTAAGTCAAAGACTAATAATGCCAATCTTTAGCTTCATTAAATAAAAAATCCCTAAAAACTTCTAATCTTCTATCATTTTTAAAAGACTCAGAATAAACAAAGTATGTTTGATAAGACGGCCCTTCTAAGTTAGGTAGAACGCGTACAAGTTGAGGTTTGTCTGCAACCATGTAATCAGGTAAAGATGCTAAACCTCCACCTTTTTCAATTGCAAGTGACATCGCGTAAATACTATTCACTCTAAATTTAGGTCGTCTTTTTGTTCCTTCTTTTCCAATTTTTAATATCCAATCAATATTAGAAACAGGAGAGGGTAATCCAGCTCCAAAGCAAATTAAATCATGTTTGTCTAAATCATTAACATTTCTTGGTATGCCACTTTTTTGTAAATAATCTGAAGAACCGTAAATGTGGTTATGAAAGTTAACAAATTTTTTAAAAATTAAATTAGCCTGTGTTGGCTTCTTTACTCTAACTGCAACATCAGCAACTCTTGCAGATAAATCAACCTCATCATCACTCATTATTAAATTTACATCCATTTCTGGATATTGATTAGCAAATTTGGTTATTCTTGGTGTTAGCCATGCTGATCCAAAACCAACAGTTGTACTAACTGTTAATTTACCTACTGGTTTAGTTTTCTTATCTAATAATTTTTTTTCAAAATCAGAAATTGAAAAATTAATTTGATTTACAGTATTAAATAAATTTTCACCTTGCTCTGTTAATCTTACACCTTTTTGATGTCTTATAAATAAAGGTGTCTTTAAATCGTATTCAAGATCTTGTATTTGTCTACTAAGGGCGGATTGACTGATATTTAGTTTTGCACTTGCTTTAGAAATGCTTCTTGCAATTGCAATTTCGTAAAATGATTTTAATTTATCCCAGTCCATTATCTTAAGGAATTTATAATTTCATTATATTTATTTTGATTTTGAGATAATAAATAAGATCCTACTGCTAACACATTAGCACCATTATCTTTACATATCTTTGCATTTTCATTATTTACCCCACCATCAACAGCTATCTCATAGTTATAATTATTGTTCTTTCTAATTTCATCTAAATCTTTAATTTTTTGCACTTGACTATGCATAAATTTTTGACCTCCAAAACCAGGTGTGACTGTCATAACTATTATTTGTTGTACTTTACTAAATAAATGATCAATATCTGCAATATTTACATCAGGGTGAATGGCAATTCCTGCTTTAATTTCAGCATCACGTATCATTTTAATAATTTCTTCAGGTTTATCATCAGCTTCAGGATGAAAAGTAATGATATCTGAGCCAGCTTCTGCAAATTCATTAATATATTGTTTTACTGGTTTAATCATAAGATGCACATCTAAAATTTTTGAGGTAACCTTTCTTAATGATTTAACTATATTTGGTCCAAAAGTAATGTTGGGCACATAATGACCATCCATGATGTCTATATGAATATAATCAGCACCATTCTTGTCTAAAAGTTTAACTTCTTCTTCTAATTTTAGTATATCAGCTGATAATATAGATGGTGAAATTTTTATCATTTAAAAATAGATATATAATATATAAATAGACATTCATAATGAATTCTATTGTTCAAAAACCCTGGGGATACTATGAGATTTTAAAATCTGGTAAAAGATTTCTTGTTAAAAAACTTTTTGTTAAACCAGGAGGAATGTTATCTTTACAAAATCATGAGCATCGGTCAGAGCATTGGCTCGTTGCAGAAGGTGAAGTTGAGGTTACTTTAGATAAAAAAACTATAAATCTTGCAGAAAATGAAAATATTTTTATTCCAAAAGGCGCACTTCATAGAATTGTTAATAAGGGTTCTAAAGATTTGATAATCATAGAAATGTGGTACGGAGAAATTCTCGATGAAAATGATATAAAAAGATATGATGAGAATTATAATATAATCTAATGTTAATAAATACTCCAATCTCCTTAGGCGAATTAGTAGATAAAATATCTATTTTAACTATTAAAAAGAAAAACATCTCTGATTCAATTAAAGTTCAACATGTAAATAAAGAATTAGAATTTCTTCAGAAAACATTAAAGAAATATATTTCTGAACATGAAATAAATGAATTTCTTCTAAAGCTAGTAAATATAAATTCAAAATTGTGGGATATAGAAGATGATATTAGAGAGTGCGAAAGAAAAAAATTATTTGATCAAAAATTTATTGATCTAGCTAGAAGTGTTTATTTTACCAATGATGAAAGGGCAAAAGTAAAAAATGATATTAACAAAACATTTGGATCTGAATTATTAGAGGTAAAATCTTATGAGGAATATTAATTAATAAATTCTTGAAACACTTTTTGAAACAAGAGATACTAATTTTTCTTTGTAAATATTATTTTTAAATATATCAACTGAGTCTACAGCAACATTTGAAAAGTGATTTGCTCTTGTAAGAGTATCTTCAATACATTGATATTTATTAATAATTTCTAATGCTATTTCAAAATCACCATCATTTTGGTTAAGATCAGATATTGTTCTTTCCCAAAACTTTTTTTCTTTATCATTTGATCTTCCGTAAGCTAATATTATTGGAAGAGTAATTTTGCCTTCTTTAAAATCATCTCCAGTATTCTTTCCTAATATTTTTTTGTTTGAAGAATAATCAATAGCATCGTCAATTAATTGAAAAGTCATGCCGAAGTTTGTTCCAAATGATTTTAAAGCATTAACCTCAGCTTCTGTTCCAAGAGCACTAATTGATCCAACTTGACATGCTGCACTAAATAAAGAGGCAGTCTTTGCATTTACAACTTCAAAATATATATTCTCATTTATTTCTAAATTTTTATCATTAGCAAGTTCTAAAACCTCTCCTTCAGAAATTACAACACTAGTATCAGCTAATATTTTTAATGTTTCAGTGTTGCCATATTTTGTCATTAATTGAAAAGCTCTACTGAATAAAAAATCACCGACTAATACACTTGTTTTATTTTTCCATTTCTCATTTGCTGTAGGTTTTCCTCTTCTTTGTTTACTTTCATCTATTACATCATCATGTAATAGTGTTGCTGTGTGAATAAATTCTACTGCTGCAGATAGACCGATATGATTCATTGTATTTCTAATTTCGCTAGTTTCATTTCTTGTCATATGAAAACTTGAAACAGTTAAAAGAGGTCGTAACCTTTTACCACCTGATAAGATAAGGTATTTTCCAACTTCATGAACTAAAGGAACATTACTATCTAATTTATCAAGAATTATTGTATTTACAGATACTAGATCTTCTTTGCATAGATCTGTTAATTCTCTGATTTCATCCTCAAATGAAAAATCTTTTTTTCTGAGTGGAAGAACATTATCCATGCTGTTTAACTATTAGAATATTAAGTTAATTCATTAACTTAATTGACGCACTTAAACTCAAATTACCAAAATTACAAACAAATGCTACATAACGCTTTAAGAAAAGATTAACATTTGTTATTAGATATTATGTTTAAAAGGTTATTTTCAAAGAGTATTACAATACCAGTTTTACGTTTATCTGGCATTATATCATCTCAGTCAGGCTTAACAGGCTCTGGTTTAGCAATAAATAATTTAGAAAAATTAATTGATAAATTATTTGCTGATAAAAAATCTCCTGTTGTAGGTTTGGTCATTAATTCACCTGGAGGTTCTCCCACTCAATCCTCTTTAATAGCAAAAAGGATCATTGATCTGGCAAAGGAAAAGAATAAAAAAGTTTTAGCATTCGTTGAAGATGTTGCAGCTTCTGGTGGTTATTGGTTAGCATGTGCTGCTGAAGAGATATATATTGATCAAAATTCTGTAATTGGATCAATCGGTGTTATTTCACCAGGTTTTGGTTTTGTTGATCTTTTAAAAAAAGTTGGAATTGAAAGAAGAGTGTATACATCTGGAAAAAGTAAAAGTTTTCTAGATCCTTTCAAAGAAGAAAAACAGGAAGACATTGATAGATTAAAAAATATTCAAGAACAAATTCATGATAATTTTATTAATTATGTGAAAGAGAGAAGAGGCTCAAAGCTAGATCAGAATAAATTAGATGAAATCTTTTCTGGTTTATTTTGGGTTGGTAATAAAGCTATCGATTTAGGTTTAGCAGATGGTATTGGTGCATTAAAACCAATTTTAGAAGAAAAGTTTGGAAAAAAAATTAAAATTAAAATGATTAGTCAAAAAAAATCATTTTTACAACGCAGGTTTTCTTCTTCAATATTTAATTCTGATGAAATTTTAAATAAAATTGAAGAACGAATTATGTTTTCTAGGTTTGGTCTGTGATGAAATTTCTAGTTTTATTTGTAATTTTAGCTTCTATTTTATTATTTTTAAGGTTTAAGAAAAAAAAACAAGACAAATTCACTAATAATAAAGTAAATAATGACTCAATAATCGATTTAGAGAAAGATCCAAGAACGAAAGAATATAAACCAAAAGATTAAGAGTTATATGACCGCACAAACAATGGAAGAGTTAGTTTCTCTTTGTAAAAGAAGAGGTTTTTTATTTCAATCAAATGACATCTATGGTGGTATCAAAGGTTTATATGATTATGGACCAATGGGAGTCGAGTTAAAAAATAATCTTAAACAAGCATGGTGGAAATCAATTGTATATGAGCGAGATGACACTGAGGGATTAGATGCAAGTATTTTAAGTGCGCCAGTTGTATTAAAACATTCCGGTCATGAAGATACTTTCTCAGATCCACTTGTAGACTGTAAGATTTGTAAAGCTAGATTTAGAGCAGATCAGTTAGAAAATAGTGAATGCCCAAGAGGAGGACTATTGCCAGATTGTAAAGTTAAAGATTTGACTGAACCAAGGCCTTTTAATTTAATGTTTAAAACTGCAATAGGACCAGTTGATGATGGTTCATCATTCGCATATTTAAGACCAGAAACGTGTCAGCAAATTTTTACTAATTTTAAAAATATATTAGATTCAACTTCTAGAACTGTTCCTTTTGGTATCGCACAAATGGGAAAAGCATTTAGAAATGAAATAACACCTCGTAATTTTATCTTTAGAGTTAGAGAGTTTGAACAAATGGAATTAGAGTTTTTTGTTAAACCAGGTACTGATGATGAATGGCATGAATATTGGATAAATAAGAGAATAGAATGGTGGGTTAATCAAGGCATAAAAAAAGAAAATTTAAAAAAAATTGAAGTAGAAAAAGATGAACTAGCACACTACTCAAAGAGAACTGTTGATATCAATTATGTGTTTCCTCATGGGGAAGAGGAGCTTGAAGGAGTAGCCAATAGAACTGACTTTGACTTAGGTTCTCACACTAAAAATCAAAAAGATTTTAAAATTACATCAGAAGTTATGAAAAACTCTTCTTCAACTACAAAATTAGCTGTTCAAGATTTAGAAGAAAAAAAATGGTATATTCCTTACGTAATTGAGCCATCAGCTGGAGTTGATAGAGGAGTTCTTGCTTTGTTAAATGAAGCTTATCGTGAAGAAAATGTAGATAAAGATAATAAAAGAATTGTTTTATCTCTTAAACCTCATCTATCACCTATTAAAGCTGCAGTTATTCCTCTCAAAAAGAATAATGAGGAATTAGTTAATTTATCTAAAGAAATAAAATCTAATCTACAGAAATTGGGATTGGGTAGAGTTGTTTTAGAAAATTCAGGAAACATTGGTAAGAATTATAGAAGACATGATGAAATAGGTACACCAATTTGTTTAACTGTAGATTTTGAAACTCTAGAAGAAAAAAGTGTTACTGTAAGAGATAGAGATACTATGAAACAAGAAAGAGTTTCTATAGAAAATTTATCTGAATATTACAAAAAATATTTCAATTAATAAAATTGTATGAAAAAAGTCAGTGATATTCATGCAATTAAAATTATTTTTTTTATAACTGCTTGTTATGTGGGTTTATGGGCTATTAGGATACCTACCATAAAGGATCAACTTCAAACTGATTATATTGGTGTTGGATATATTATGTTATCATTTGCAATTGGTTCAATTGTTGCAATGATTTTTGCAAATGCTCTTATTCTTAAAACTTCTACAAAATCTATTTTAACATGCACCTTAATTGCTGAAGGTTGTTTGTGGTTGCCAGTACCTTTCATTCAAGAGTTATGGCTTTTTATGGTTTTCTCATTTGTTTTTGGGATGAGTTATGGTGCATTCGAAATAGCTTGCAATGTTTATGCATCAAATTTAGAAGTTAGAGAAAAAAAATCAATGATGTCAGGGTTTCATGCATTTTGGAGTCTTGGAGTTTTATTTGGATCTCTAATTACAAGCTTTTTACTAGAGTGGAATTATTCTTTTATTTTTAATATACTTTTGTATGTCATCATTCTTCTTCCTTTGAGTTTGTATTTTGTACTTTGTTTAGAGTCACAAGTTGAAACAAAATCAGAAGACTCCAGTAAAAAAAATATATTTTTTATTTGGCCCTTACTTATTTTTTTATTAGCATTAATTGCAATGGCAAACGCTCTAACAGAAGGAAGTGTTGATGCATGGGGAGCTCTCTATATGAGAGATTTTATTCAAGTTGATGGTTTCTATATAGGCTTAGCAACTCTAAGTTTTAATATTTTTATGGTTATCGGAAGATTTAGTGGTGATTGGGTAAGAGATAAAATCGGAGTTTTTCTTTTGATTTTCTTTTTATTTTTATCGACGATTATAAGTTTAATAATTTTATCTAATTTTAGCAGTATTTATGCAGCTATTATTGGTTTTTCATTATTAGGTATCGGAGCATCCTCAATTGTTCCTATAGCATATAGTTTAGCTGGAAAAATTGAGGGAATTGACAGTGGAGTAGGGATAACAATAATTTCAATTGCAGTTTACGGAACATTTATAGGGGCTCCAGCTTCATTAGGGTTTATTGCAAACAACTATGGAATTAATAATATATTTATTCCAATGCTAATAATTTTTATGATTTTAATAATTCCAATAAGTTTTTATAGAAAAAAATTTTCAGTTTAAAAAATCAAAAGATAATGAATCATTAATTACTAAATTTTGATTTTTATTTTTTATTTCATTAACAAAATTAATATTTAATGCTGCAAAAATATTTGAATTTGCTTTTGATACAATTGTACCTATTTTTTTATTATCTACCATCAACTCATCTCCTTCTAGCACATCTCCACTTTTTATTTTTAAAGCGTAAAGTTTTTTCTTGAGTAATCCACGGTATTTCATTCTTGCAGTAATTTCTTGACCCACATAGCATCCCTTATCCCAATCAATAGCATTTAAATTATCAAAATTATTTTCTAATAATAAAGATTTATTTTCTAAAATATCAAATGGTGAATAGGGTGTTGTATGATTAATTAAAATTTCATGATATTTTGTTTCATTAATTTCTTTAAATCTTTCTTTTTCAATTAAAATTTTTTTATCCGTTATAAGTTTTTTACCTAAGTTTATATTTCTAGGATCATTTAAATAAACATTATAATCACCTTCATAATCTATATTAAATAATGAATAAGAATTTAGATTATTAATTTCTTTAATTTCTATATCAGAGCGAAGTTTATAAATTTTTAATCGTCCTAATAAATTATTATAAAATTTATCATTAGTTTCAAAAATATAGTTTTCATTTATATTGAATATAAAAAAATCTGCTAAAAATTTACCCTGAGGTGTTAATAGACATGAATAAATAATTGATCCATCGTTACATTTTTCAATGTCATTAGTAATTAAATTTTGAATAAATGATTTACTATCTTTTCCAGAAATCTCGAAAAATCTTGAATTCAGATGATGAAAAAAGTATTTATCTTTCATAATTATCTAAATATATATTGAATATACTAAAAGTGTAATATTTCTGTGAAAATTCTTGTTATTTCGTCAAATCTTATTGGAGATACAATTCTATCAACTGGAGTAATAAATTATTTTAGAAATAAATATCCTGAAACTAAATTTACATTTGTAATTGGTCCATCTGCTAAATCAATTTTCAAAAACTTTAAATCTGTAGAAACTATAATTACTATTTCCAAAAAAAGATACAATATGCATTGGTTAGATATAATTTCTAATTGTTATGGAAAGAAGTGGGATATAATTATTGATTTTAGAAGTTCGTTGTTATCATATTTTTTAAAACATAAACAAAAATTTATTTTTAAAAAAAAATCTAATCTAAACCATGTAAAGCAATTATCTAATTACTTTAAATTCGATTGTTCAGATTTGTTTATTGAGACAAATACAGAAGAAGAAGAAATAGTTACAAAACATTTGTCCGATAATTTTAAATATTTTGTTATATTTCCAGGTGGAAATTGGAAACCAAAAATTTGGAGTATTAAAAATTATAATTCACTATTAATCAAAATTTTATCTCAAAATAAAAATATTAAATTTATTTTAGTTGGTTCAAAGTCAGAAGAAGAACATTATTTAAATGAAATAACAAAAAATATTGATAGTAATAAGATAATTAATTTATTTGGTGCATCATTGACTCAAACTGCTGCTTATATGAAGAAATCAAAATTATTTATTGGAAATGATTCAGGATTATCACATATGGCTTCAGCCACAAAATTAAAGTCAATAGTATTATTTGGCCCAACAAATGACGTGATTTACGGCCCATTTATGCAAGATTCACAAGTTATAAGAACAAATGAAAGCTATGACTATTTTAAAAGTATAAATATTGATAAAACAAAGTCCTATATGGACTCTATAAGCGTAGAAAAGATTTATTCTACATTACAAAAAAATAATTATTGTGAATAAAAATATTGAAATAATTCAGCCTGATGATTGGCATGTACATTTTAGAGAAGGTGACATGTTAGAAATGGTTACTAATTTCTCCTCAAGAATAAATAATAGATGTGTGGCAATGCCAAATACAGAAATTCCCATAACAGATACTAATAAAGCTACCGCTTATAAAAAACTTTTAAATAAAGCATCTAGTAATAATTTTGAACCACTTATACCTTGTTATTTAAATGAAAATTTAGATTTAGAAGATTTTAGAAAAGGTATGCAAAATAAAATATTCTTTGGATCTAAACTTTATCCCTCAAATGCAACTACAAACTCAAGTCATGGAGTAAGTGACATTTCAAAAATTTTTAAATTTTTGGAGATTTTAGAAGAAGAAAAAAGTCCATTACTAATACACGGCGAAAAAGTAGCCGAAAATATCGATATTTTTGATAGAGAAAAATATTTTATAGATGATGAATTATGCATTATTAGAAAAAAATTTCCCCTTTTAAAAATCACACTTGAACATGTATCAACTTCATATGGAGTTAATTATGTGAAAGAAAATGAAAATATTGCAGGAACAATTACACCTCACCACATGCTTTTAACAAAAAAAGATGTATTTCATGATGACTCTATTAATCCTCACCATTTTTGTATGCCAGTTGTTAAAAACGAAACAGATTTAATAGAATTAAGAAAAGCTGCATGTCAAAATAATTCTAAATTTTTTTTAGGTACGGACTCAGCTCCACATCCAATTCAAGAAAAAAAACCAGATATGTCCTCCAAGCCAGGAATATTTTCCTCTCCTTGCTCACTAGAATTATATACAGAAATTTTCGATCAAGAAAATGCAATTGATAAGTTAGAGATTTTTTGTTCAATTAATGGGGCAAAACATTATAATTTTCCAATTAATGATAAAAAAATTAAATTAGAAAAAGAGGAATGGATTATGACAGAATTATCTAGTTACAAAGATATTCAGGTTAAGAATTTTTATGCTAATAAAAAAATTAATTGGAAAGTAGTCAATTAATCTTTATAGAAATATTAATGTCATTGGGAACAAAGATTTATACTTGGCTTAAGGGAAACTTAGTTGGTAGTGATGATTTAGGAAATAAATATTACTGTAGTTCTAAAGATTTTATAGATTTAAAAGCAAAAAGATGGGTAATATTTAATGGTGAAATAGAGGCATCAAATATTCCGCCACACTGGCATGCTTGGCTTCACAAAACTATTAATAATCCTCCTCTTGACTATTCACACAAATACAAATGGCAAAAAAATCATAAACCAAACATGACAGGTACTAGTGATGCATATTTCCCATCATCTCATCCTCTTTCAAAAAATTATGACCCAGAAAAAAAAGAAGAAGAATATAAATCTTGGACTCCTAATTAGAGCAACATTATTTTTTCTCCTACCGCTAACTGTTTCTGCTGAGACTATTGAAAAAAAATATGCTTCTTTTAAGTTATTAAACAAAACTACTAATAAAGTCTCTACAAAAGATATTTTAGTAGATTCTAAAATATCATGGGAAACTTTAAATATTGAAGTTTTGTATTGTGGTAGCACTCCTCCAACTGAAATTCCTGAAGATTATGTTTTGATAGATGTTTACGATACTATCAATAATGAAAATACTAATATTTATAAAGGCTGGATGATTTCTTCTTCTCCTGATGTTACTCCTTTAGAAAATCCTATCTATGATTTATGGTTAGTAGATTGTAGTAACGATAAAATTTCTTGAAAATTATTAATATCCTCAAAAAAACTTTCAATCTTTAAACCTTCTTTTAGTTTATTTTCATAAATTTCGGTTTCTATCTCATACGCACCAAACTGAACTAAATGAGGATTGAAAAACTGTGAATCTAAAATGGAAAAATTATTTTTTTTCAATATTGCTAATAAATAAAGTAGACAAAACTTACTTGTATTAGTTTTTAAACTAAACATGCTTTCACCAAAAAAACATGATCCTATGTGTAAACCGTATAAACCACCAATTAGATTATCATTTTCATAACATTCTATGCTGTGACATTTACCTATTTTATATAATTCATTAAATGTATCTAAAATAACATCATTGATCCAAGTATCTTGATCTTTTCTTTTAATCTCTTTGCATAACTCTATAACTTTTGCAAAATTTTGATCAATTTTAAAACTATATTTTGTTTTTTTAAACTCACTAAAAAGTTTCTTTGGATAATGAAAATTTGAAATTGGAATGATAAATCTTAATTTGGGTTTATAAAATTTTATTTCTTCAGAATACTTACTATCAGCCATCGGAAAGTAAGCTTTTTTATAAAATTCTATTAAGCTGTTTAAATCAAATATTTTACTCAATTAAATTTGACATAAAATTAATGTTGTAACTTCCTCTTTTAAACTCATCAGTTTGAATAATTTTTTGATGTAGTTGAATGTTAGTATTTATTCCCATAATTACATATTCTTCTAATGCTCGGTTCATTTTTTTTAAAGCTTCTGATCTTGTTGCGCCGTAGGTAATTAACTTACCAATCATACTATCATAGTGGGATGGAATTGAGTATCCATCGTAAACAGCTGAGTCTACTCTAATACCTAGTCCTCCAGGTTGATGATATTGTGTTATCTTACCAGGTGATGGTATAAAACTCTCTGGATGTTCGGCATTAATTCGACATTCAATTGAGTTTCCTTTTAATTTTATATCTTCTTGTTTTATTGTAAGTTTTTCACCATTAGCAACAAGAATTTGTTCTTTAACAAGGTCAATGCCAGTTACCATTTCTGTTACTGGGTGCTCAACTTGTAATCTTGTATTCATTTCCATAAAATAAAATTCATCATTTTCGTATAAAAATTCTAATGTTCCAACACCTTCATATCCAATTTCTTTCATTGCTTTTCTGCAAAGTTCAGAAATTTTTTCTCTATTTTCATTTGTTAGAACTGAACTTGGACTTTCTTCGATAAGTTTTTGATGCTTCCTTTGAATTGAGCAATCTCTTTCTCCAAGAGTAACAACATTTCCAAATGCATCACAAAGAACTTGAATTTCAATATGTTTAGGAGATGTTAAAAATTTTTCTAAATAAACATTTTCATCATTAAATGATTTTTTTGCTTCAATTTTTGCTTCATTTATAGCTTTATTCAAATCATCCTCTTCTGTGACGACTCTCATTCCTTTACCACCACCCCCACTCGCTGCTTTTACTATAATCGGGTATTTTACTTTTTTTATAAATTCTTCAATTTTATTTTTATTACTTAAGTCATTTATACCTTTTACTGTTGGCACCCCTGTTTCATCCATTATTTTTTTTGCATCAATTTTGTTACCCATCATTTTGATATGTTCCGATTTTGGCCCAATAAATTTAATATTGTGTTCTTCAATAATTTCTGCAAACCTTTGATTTTCACTTAAAAAACCATATCCAGGATGAATTGCATCTACATCAGTTAATGTTGCAGCAGTTATAATTGCAGGTATGTTTAAATAACTAGATTGAGCAGAGGCTGGTCCAACACAAATACTTTCATCCGCCATTCTTACATGCATTGCATTTTCATCAACATCAGAGTGAATGGCTACAGTTTTTATTCCTAATTCTCTGCAGGCTCTAAGAACACGTAAAGCAATTTCACCTCTATTAGCAATCAGTATTTTTTTGAACATTATTCAAAAATTATAAGAGTATCACCATATTCAACGGGCTGACTATTCAATGTAACTATTTTTTTGATAATACCAGATCTAGGAGCTTTGATTTCATTAAAAGTTTTCATTGCTTCAATTAACAATAAAGTATCGCCGGCTTTAACATGTTGACCAACTTTAACATAAGGTTGCGAATTTGGATCAGCAGAAAGATAAGCAACTCCTACCATTGGAGATTTAACAATATTATCTTCATTTACAACGTCGTTTGTATTTTCAACTTCTTTAACTTCAGTATTTTTTTCTATTTTTTGAACGGAAATATTGTTTTCAACGAAGTCATTTGAGGTAATCTCAATTTCATAATCATTTTTTTTTATTTTTATTTTAGCAATACTATTAATTTTTGATTCTTTAACGATTAACTTAATATTCTCTAAATCTGTTTTATCTATTTTAGTCATACTTATTTATAAATTAATTTGCATATTGCTTCAATTCCTAGAAGATAACTATTTCCACCAAATCCACATATTAAACCATGCACTCCTTCAGAAGTAATACTTTTTTTTCTATACTCTTCTCTCGAATAAATATTTGAAAGATGAATTTCTATTTTGGGCTTATTTATTGCTCTTAATGAATCTAGAATGGCTATTGATGAATGAGTAAATGCTGCTGGATTAATAATTAGACCTTCAAATTTATCATTTACTTCATGAATTTTATCAATTATTTCACCTTCATTATTAGATTGGAAAAAAATAATTTCTAATTTCTTCTCTATACCTTTTTTTTCACAATCAGATTTAATCTTATCTAAACTGTCTTTACCATAAATATCATCTTCTCTATTTCCTAATAGATTTAGGTTAGGGCCATTAATAATTAATATTTTTTTCATTTTATTTAAAATGCTTACTTAGTTTTAAACCTTGATTTTGATAATTTGATTTAATACCTTTTCCGTATACAATATTACTATTTTTGTTCAACTTTTCATATTTAATTCTGGCTATAGTTTGACCATCTTCTAATATAAAAGGTACTTCATTTGTTTTTACTTCTAAAACAGCATACGAACCATTTGACAGACCAAAACCAGGATCAAAAAAACCTGCATAATGCGCTCTGAAATCTCCAATACCTGTATCATATGGCAGCATTTCACCAGCAAAATTTGACGGGATTATGATTTTTTCCTTTGATCTTAAAATATAAAACTTATTTTTTTCTATAAGTAATTTTTTATTATTGTTTGTAATTGCAATCCAAAAATCATTTATTTTATGAGATTTAATATTAGAAAAATTTAGAACTGGAGCATGTTTTTTAGCTACATAGGCAATAATTTTGGATGAAGAAAGATTAACTGATAACTTTAATCCATTATCAATTTTAATCTTATCTTTAGTTTGACTAGATATTTTGTATTTTTTACCAAGATTAATTAATTGTTTATCAGTCAAAAAATTATGTTTTTTGTTTACAAGTCTTAATTGATTTAAGCTGTTATTTTTTTTTAAAGATACATCAAATGATCTTGATGTTATTTCTAAAAAAATTTCACCTTTATAATTTTTAGGAATTTTTTCATATTCTTCAGCATAATCAACAATTGATCTACAAAAAATATCTAGTCTGCCTGTACTACTTTTAGGGTTGCAATGACCAAATATATTATTTTTTAAATTAAGACTTTCGTTAAGCCTAACTATGTAAGTTTTATTTTTTCTAAATATAAATTCTTTATTTAAATTGATTTTTTTTATAGCTAAACCTTTTAATTTATTTCTTACCTTTGAATTGTAGGATAAAAAACTATGTTTAATTTCATAACATTCTTCACTTAACGATAAATCTATACTTGATGGTTGTATTTGATGATTATTAGTATTTTCAGTAGTAATGAAATTTTTATTAATTAAATTTATATAATCTTGATATACTAATGATCCCTGCATTAATTTATATTCTGAATTATATTAATTAATCTTAATAGATCTTTATTTTTAGTATTTTTAAAATTTTCTATTTCTGTTTCAAAAACATCTTTTTCCATGTTATTAATTGATAAAATAAAGTTAAAGAATTTAAACCATTCTTCTTTATTTAATTTTTGTGCTAATTCAATATATTTTGATAGAACATTTTTATTATTAAAATACTTATACAAAAGATTTTTATTTCTCTGAAATATTACCTCTATATTACTTTTAGATAAATTTTTAATTTCCATATTTTCAAATATTCTTATCTGTGCATAATAATTTAATGGATATTCATCTAAATTTTTTTTATAAAATTTTACAGCTTCATTTGTATATCCATGAGCAAGTAATATGTCAGCTTTAGTTTCTAACAAAAAATTATTCTTATTTTTTTTTATTATCTCATTTAAACTTTGCAAGGACATAATTAGGTTTCCATTTCTAGCCTCTTTAATTGATTCTGCATATGTTTTATAAGGTTCATTTAACTCTTTTAAAACTTCTTCATTATCACCATAACCTACAAATTTTGCTTTTATGTAATTAAATCTTTCATTGTAATTTTCATTAAAATTAATATCTCTAATATTTTTAAAGTTTTTTATTAATAAAATCCTATCTTCAAAATATGGATGAGTGCTTAGTCTCTGTTTATCTTTTGAAAAACCTTTATCAAATAATTTTTGCTCTATTGTCTCTAATAATTCTTGGATAGATTTAGAATTAGTATTTAATAAACTTAGAGTTTTTAATGCATATAAATCTGCTTCCATTTCCTGATCTTTACTGAAGATTATATATTGATTTGATAAAGCAGCTGATGTTAGGATGCTTCCTTGTAAAAATTGAGGATTTTGGGTTAATGTTGAGCCGGCTATTACAGAGAGAAGACTCAGGGTATTAAATTTCTTGCTTTTCTCAATTGTTTTTTTTCTAAGTTTAACATGATTTAGATCTATATGGCCAATTTCATGAGATAATACAGATAGTAAAGCTACATAATCTGAGCAATAAATAATTAATCCTGAATTAATATGTATAATATTATTAATATCTACAAAAGCATTTATTTCATTACTATTATTTATTTTAAATCTTATTTTTTTATTTATTCTATTAACTTTGATTATATCTTCTATTATTTGATTAATAAATTCTTCAGTTTCATAATCTAGTATCTGAGAGCTGTAACTAATATTTGAAGAAAAAATAGAAAATATAAAAAAAAATAATATTCTTTTAAGACCACCATCCAGTTTTTTCTTCGTCTTCATTTATTTCTTTCTCGGTTAAATTTACATCTTTTTGTATATCAATTTTATCATCTTTATTTATTTCATTATCATCTAAATTATTTTTTTTATTACTTTTATTTATTTTTTTTGTTTTTATTACTTTTTTCTTTTTAATTACTTTACTAGTTTTATTTTTTTGCTTTTTATTTATTTTTTCTATATTTTTAGATACATTGTCTTCATCAATTTCTATTAGTGGATCATGTAAAGAATATTGAGGGTTGAAATAAAAGTTTATTTTAGAATCAAATTTGTTTTCTAATAAATAAATTTCATTTTTTTTAATATTAAGTAAATTTTCTGCCAAATCAGTATTACATTTAACATTAATTGTTGTGTTTTTGTTATCAGAGATTTTTTCTTTAATAACCTTTATTATTTGATCAACGATTGATGAGGAATTTAAAATTAGTCCAGAGCCCTTACAATAATTACATTTCTCAAAAGATTTATCAATTAAACTTGATCTTAATCTTTGCCTCGATAATTCCATTAGACCAAACATACTTATTCTTCCAATCTGGACTCGTGCTCTATCTCTAACAAGTGCAGTTTTAAGGCTTTTTTCAACTTTAAAATTATTTCTGTAATCATCCATATCAATAAAATCAATGACAATTAATCCTCCAAGATCTCTTAACCTTAGCTGTCTTGCTATTTCAATTGCCGCTTCTAAATTTGTTTTTAAAGCTGTATTTTCAATATTTCTCTCTGATGTATTTTTTCCAGAATTAACATCTACAGCAACTAGTGCTTCAGTTGTATTAATTACAATGGATCCACCAGACTTTAATTTAACATTAAGACTAAAAAGATCATTAATTTGAGTTTCAATGTTATTTGATGCAAAAAGTGAATTCTCATCAGATTTGTATTGTTTAATTTTTTTTACAAATGTTGGTGCTAAATTTTTAGTAATTTTTTTTACTTTATCAAATCCGTCTTTACCTTCTACTAAAATTTTTTCTACATCTTCAGTTAACATGTCTCTTATAGCTCTTTTTAAAACATTACCTTCTTCATGTATCATATCTGGAGCTTCTGATTTTAGAGTCATTTCTCTAATTTTATTCCATTGAGCTACAAGAAATGAGAGATCTTTGGCAATTTCTTTTTTAGTTCTTCCAATACCTGCGGTCCTTACAATTACAGACATTTTTTCAGGTATTTCAACTGAAGATAATATTTGTTTTAATTTCTTTCTCTCTTCAATATCTCCAATCTTTCTAGATATACCATCACTATTCATGCTATTTGGCATTAGTACACAGTATCTGCCTGCAAATGATAAATATGTTGTTAGGGCTGCACCTTTTAAACCTCTTTCTTCTTTATTAATTTGTACAAGAAGAATTTGTTTTGGTCTAATTACATCTTGAATTTTGTATTTCCTAAAAAAATTAAAGTATTCTTTTTTTGGAGTTAATTTTTTATTTTTTCTTTTTTTAATAGAAATAATTTTTTCATCATTACTATCACTGTCTTCTTCAGATTTAATGTCAATATTATTTTCTTCAAAATCTTCTAATTCATTCTCATTGTTATTAGTATCTTCATCATCATTTAGATTATAAATTTTTTCATTTAATTCTTTTATTTTTGTTTCATCTGCAGCAGGAATTTTAAAATAGTCAGGATGTATTTCTGATAAAGGAAGAAATCCGTTTCTGTTAGCTCCAAAATCAACAAAAGCTGCTTGTAAGGAAGGTTCTATTCTTGTTATTTTAGCTAAATAAATATCACCTTTTACCGCGCTTTTTTTATTTGTTTCAATTTCAAAATCATCAAGTTTACCATCATCAGTAACTGCGATTCTTGTTTCAATGTTATTTGTTGTATCAATAAGAATATTTTTTGACATAATGCCGAAACTCCGTAAAATTTTTTATTTATTAAAATCATTTTTTGAATATTTTATAATATTTGCCTAATGTCACATTTTTAACTATTTCTCAATGTAGAATATCAATATGTTTAGGTTATTTGGTTATATTAAATTATTATTAATTTTTCTATTTATATTTTCATTTATTTCAGTTTTTACTGTATTTTATATACTCTGGAGATATTCACCAGAATTACCATCATATGAAAGTATTATAAATTATAAACCTAATCTATCCTCTAGAATTTATAGTTCTGATGGCTTTCTTTTAAAGAGTTTTTATAAAGAGGAAAGAATATTCATTCCTGAGCATAGAATACCTACAAACATAAAACATGCTTTTTTATCATCTGAGGATAAAAATTTTTATAATCATTACGGTTTAGATATTGTTGCTATTTTTAGAGCATTTTTTACAAATATTATTAATATCAATTCTAATAAAAGAGTAGTTGGGGCATCGACTATTACTCAGCAAGTTGTAAAAAATATATTACTTAATAACGAGTTAAGTTATTCAAGAAAAATAAAAGAAATTATTTTAGCTATAAGAATTGAAAATATTTTAGAAAAAGATGATATTTTAGAATTGTATTTAAATGATATTTATTTGGGATATGGTTCTTATGGAATTGGGTCTGCAAGTTTAAATTATTTTAATAAATCTATTTATGATCTTGAACTTCATGAAATAGCTTTTTTGGCAGCATTACCTAAAGCTCCTAATAATTATAATCCGAAAACTAATTACAATAAAGCAATAGATAGAAGAAATTGGGTATTAGATAGGATGTATGCTAATGGGTTTATTAAAAAAGTTGATCTTATTTATAAAAAAAAATCTTTAAAAGTATATGAAAGAACTGATATAAAATTTTCAGATGCAGATTACTTTTATGAGGAAATCAGAAAAGAACTTTTTCAAAAATTTGGTAAAGAAAAACTTTATTCAGAAGGAATTATAATCAAAACAGCGTTAGATTCATCAATGCAACAAAATGCAAACCAAAGTCTTATTGAGGGATTAGTTGAATATGAAAAAAGTCAAGGATGGAATGGTTTGATTGAAAATACAACTTTTGAAAATTTTTTTGAAAATCAAAATTATTATAGAGACTTAAATCCTCTTGCACCAAAATGGGAAATTGTAATTATTGAAAAATTATATCGCAATAAAATAGAAGCACTCAATCAAAATAGAATTAAAATAGAAATTGATTTATATAATGATTTCAATAATTGGTTATTGGATGAAACTTTTAGAAAAGGTGATTTAATCTATGTAGAAAAAAAGGATGATATTTACATAATTAAGCAAGAGCCAAAAGTGAATGGAGCAATAATTGTTATAGATCCTTATACAGGTGATATCTTGGCTCTTTCAGGTGGTTATAGTTTTGAAAAGAGTGAATTTAATAGAGCAACACAAGCTAAAAGGCAGCCCGGATCAGCTTTTAAACCATTTGTATATTTAGCAGCTTTAAACGAGGGATATTCACCCTCTACCTTAATTTTAGATGCTCCATATGTTGTTGATCAAGGTCCAGGTCTACCAAAATGGAAACCTTCAAATTACACAGATGAATTTTATGGTCTTACAACGATGAGAACTGGCATAGAAAAATCAAGAAATCTTATGACTGTTAGGCTTGCAAATAGAATTGGTATGGA
>CACKRO010000009.1 GCA_902602695.1 uncultured Alphaproteobacteria bacterium
TTTAGATAAAGAAATAAATTTAAATATAAGAGAATTAACTAAGAATTCATTTATAGAATCAAGAGAATATACAATTACAGAATCATTATTTTCAGATGGTATTAAAAATGGTGTGTCATCAGATATTTTAATTAAAATTATAAGCCTTTTTAGTTTTGATCTGGATTTTCAAAGAGATATTAGAGTCGATACAGTTGTTTCAATATCCTATGAATTTGATGAAATAATTGAAACAGGTAGATTAGAATATAACGATATTAAATATGCTTCTATAATAATTGATGGGAAACAATTAGAATATTTTAAGTTTATTACAGATGATGGTTATATTGATTATTTTAACAGAGAGGGCAAAAATGTTAAAAAATCAATATTAAAGACACCTTTAGATGGTGCAAGAATTTCTTCAAATTTTGGTATGCGTAAACATCCTATCTCAGGTTTCAATAAAATGCATAAAGGTGTCGATTTTGCTGCACCTACGGGAACACCAATTTATGCTGGAGGCAATGGAATTATTGAATACATTGGAACGAATGGAGGATATGGAAAATATATTCGTATAAGGCATAATAATGGATATAAAACGGCGTATGCACATTTGTCAAATTATAAGAAAGGTATTTCTAAAGGAGTAAGAGTTAACCAAGGTGAAGTTATAGGTTATGTAGGTAGTACAGGAAATTCTACAGGACCTCATCTTCATTATGAAATTATTCATCAAAATAAATATATAAATCCATTAAAACTAAAACTCCCTTCTGGAAAAATACTTGAGGGTATTGAATTAGAAAAATTTAAAGAAGAGTATAAAATAATATATGCAGATCATTTAAGTATGTTATACGAATAACTACTTTGTTGATCTTGTTCTTTTTTCTTTAGATGGCTCAGCTATAAATGGAATGGTTCCTATAGAATCATCTTCTGCTTTAACATTATCATTAACTTCGATAGTTTGATTATCACTATCTGAAGTTTGTTCATTTGAAGTGCTTTGCTTTTGTTCATCAAAATTTGTGTTTTCTTCAATATGAATACCAAGCTCAACCATTATTCTATAGTAGTGATCAGTAAATTGATAATAGTATTCGGATTGGATTCTATCACCTGATCTTGATGCTTCTTTAGCAAGTTTTAAATACTTGTTGTATTGCTGGGATACATTTCCTCTACTTCTATTATTGAAATTTTTGTATCCACCAGGTTTTTTAAAACTGGTTCTTCTATTAGTCTTGTAAGCGGTTCTACCGATTTTTTTATACATATTGTTTGGAAATTAAAAATTTTATAAATTATTAATCTTTTCATTAGGTATACAGTTCATTTGATTTATTTCAACTTATATCTTTGAAAAACTAAGAATTCTCTGTATTCCTTGAAGGTCATTAACTATTTTATTCAAATATAATCCAGAATTTTCAAATATTTCTTCACAATCTTGTCTCTGATTAATACCAATTTCACATATAAAATATGCACTTTTATTCATTAAATTTTTTAGATTATTTGAATATTCTCTGTAAAATTTCAACCCATCATCTCCTCCAACTAAAGCTAATTTAGGCTCAAAATTTTTTACTTCTGGATCTGCATTATTAAACTGTTCGTCTGTTAGATATGGTGGATTAGATACAATCAAATCAAATTTGGAATTAATATTTTTAAAATCAATCATCTTAAGTTGGATTTGATTATAACAATTATGTATTTTTAAGTTTTTTTCTGCAACTCCTAATGCTTCTTTAGATATATCTATAGCTGTAATAGATGCATTTTTAAATTCCTTTGCTAGTGATATTGCAATGCAGCCTGATCCAGTGCCAATATCTAATATTTTTAATTTAAGGTTTTTGTTTCTATAAATATTTAATGCTTCCTCAATTATTAATTCTGTTTCAGGACGTGGATCTAACACAAAATTATTTACATAAAAATCATTTTTCCAAAAAGGTTTATTTTTAATAATTTTAGCTATTGGTTGTCTATTAATTCTTTTTTGAAGATAAGATTTAAATTTAACAATATCAATATTATCTATATTTAGATTACTTAGAATAATTTCATTATTTTTTTTTGAAGCATACTTTAGTAAAATTCTTAGATCTAGTTCTGGATTACTTATATTTTTTTGTTTTAATTTAGTTAAACTCTCTTTAATTAAATTATTCATTTTTCATATTTGCTAACTTTGTACTCTCTTCTTCAGCAATTAAAGGATTTATCAACTCATCTATTTTACCCTCAAGTATTTCTGACAGATTATACAATGTAAGATTTATTCTATGATCAGAGACCCTTCCTTGAGGAAAATTATAGGTTCTTATTCTTTCAGATCTATCTCCAGAACCTACTTGATTTTTTCTTTGCTCAGATCTTTCTTTGTTTTTTTCTTGTATTTGATTGTCTAGTAATCTTGATCGTAAAATCTTTAAAGCTTTTGCTTTATTTTTATGTTGAGATTTTTCATCTTGTTGAGAAACTACTATACCAGTTGGAATATGTGTTATTCTAACGGCACTATCAGTAGTGTTGACAGATTGTCCTCCTGGTCCACTTGATCTAAAAACATCAATTCTTAGATCTTTATCAAGAATTTCAATATCAACCTCTTGAGCTTCAGGTAGAACTGCCACAGTAGCAGCTGATGTGTGAACTCTTCCACTACTTTCTGTCGTTGGAACCCTTTGAACTCTATGAACACCAGATTCGAATTTTAATTTTGAAAAAACATTTAGTCCTGAAATATTACAAATAGCCTCCTTTACTCCTTTTAAACCTGTTTCAGATATTGATAAAATATCAAACTTCCATGAATTTAAATCAGCATATCTCTGATACATATTCAATAAATCAGAAGCGAAAAGTGATGCTTCATCACCTCCAGTACCAGCTCTAATTTCCAAAATTGAATTTTTAGAGTCATTTTCATCTTTTGGTATTAGTAATTTTAACAATTCCTGTTCAAGATCTTTGATTTGATTTTTTTTTTCAATTAGTTCTGATTCAGCTATTTTACTTATTTCTAGATCATTATCTTTTAATAACTCATTAAGATTTAGTATATCTTTTTGTAAATTATTGTATTCTTGAATTTTTTCTACGATTGGTCGAAGGTCAGAATATTCTCTGTTTAATTTAATTAATTCATTTGAACCAATATTATTTATATTGTTTAATGAATTTTGAATTAATTTAAATTTTTCTAAAATTACTGAAAATTGTTTATCTAGATTTATCATTCAAATGATTAAATATTTGATTAAGCTTTAATTCTTTTTGTTCACCAGTCATCAAATTTTTAATAGTAAAAAAATTACCATAAAACTCATTTTCTCCAATAATAATTATATGTGATGCTGAAGATGTATTAGCTTTTGTAAATGATTTTTTTAAATTGTATTTATAATTCCAGTAATATGAAATTCTATTTTCAGATAAATATTTTTGTAGATGAAGAAAATAATCTATAAATTTTTCATTTGTTATTGCGATATGAATAGTTGAGATTACTTTTTTTTCAGACTCCATTAACAATGCAATTCTTTCAATACCTGCGGCCCATCCAATTCCAGGTATATCAGGTCCTCCTAATACTTTTATTAAACCATCATATCTTCCTCCACCTAATAAGGTGTCTTGACTTCCTAAATTATCAGATTTGTATTCGAATACTGTATTACAATAATAATCAAGACCTCTAACGAGATTAGAATTTTCTTCAAAATTAATTTCTAGTAAATTTAATGATCTTTTAAGATCTTCGTAGTGCTTTTTAGCTTCATCGGTTAAGTATTCATATATTTTTGGTGACAAAAGTGAAATTTCAACATCCTCCTCATTTTTTGAATCTAATATCCTTAATGGGTTAGTATCAATTTTTTTAATACTTTCTTCAGATAGTTTTTTTTTATGAGTGTTAAAATATTTTGTAAGATTTTTTTTAAAATCAATTAAAGTTTTTTTATCTCCTAAAGAGTTTATTTGAAGTGTTATTTTAGATTTAGGTAAAAGTTCTTTTAAAATATTGTTGGACAATAAAATTAATTCAACATCTGCAAGAAAATCTTTTGTTCCAAACATTTCAAAATTTATTTGATTAAATTGTCTATATCTACCCTTTTGAGGTCTTTCTCTTCTAAACATTGGTCCAATACCAAAAATTTTTAATGGAATATCATTCAAGAGATTATTAGTGATTGCAGCTCTAATCATAGGAGTCGTATACTCAGGGCGTAATGTTAAATATTCATTATTTCGATCTTCAAATGAATACATTTCTTTCAACACAACATCAGATTGCTCTCCAAGGGGTTTTGTAAATAAATCACTAAATTCAAAAATTGGTGTCTGGATTTCTTTAAAGTCTTTTAAATAAGCATTTTTTGAAACAATTTTAAAAATTCGATTAAATTTATCTATTTCTTCTCCAAAAATATCATGAGTTCCTCTTACTGATCTTAATTTCATTTTAATTACTAAGCTCTATTTCTTTTGATTTTTTTCTAATAAGGTCTTCAAGATAACTTTCTAAATCAACATTTTTTACAACATTATTTTTTTTACCATCAAGGTAAATCATGTGTGTATCATTACCACCGCCAGTAATTCCAATATTTGTCATGGTTGCTTCACCAGGGCCATTAACTACACATCCAATTATTGATACTGTTATAGGTGTAGAAATATCATCTAATTTTTTTTCTAAATTTTTTACAGTTTTTATTACTTCAAATTGTTGTCTAGCACATGAAGGGCATGATATAATTTTTACACCCCTATTCCTTAATCCTAAGCTTTTTAAAATTTCAAAACCAACCCTTACCTCTTCTTCTGGTTCATCTGAAAGTGATATTCTAATTGTATCACCTATTCCTTTCATAAGTAAATTTCCAACTCCTATTGAAGATTTAATTGAACCTGTTCTTTTACCTCCTGCCTCAGTAATACCTAAATGCAATGGATAATCACATAATTCAGCTAATTGCTCATATGCTTTTATAGACATAAATATATCTGAAGATTTCACACTTATTTTGAAATTGGTAAAATCATTATCTTCAAGAATCTTTATATTTAATTTAGCACTTTCAACTAAAGCTTCTGGATTGGGTTCAGAAAATTTTTCTAAAATTTGTTTTTCTAAACTTCCTGCATTAACACCTACTCTAATTGAGCAATTATTATCTTTTGCAGCTTTTATAACTTCTTTTATTCTTTCAATACTCCCAATATTTCCAGGATTTATTCTAATACAAGAAGCGCCATTATTTGCTGCTTCAATACCTCTTTTATAATGAAAATGTATATCAGCGATAATAGGTACAGGGCTATGTTTCACTATTTCTTTTAAAGAATGTGAAGATTCTTTATCTGGAACAGAAACACGAACTAAATCAACTCCAAGTTTTGCTGATCTTTCTATTTGAGCAATAGTATCTTTGGCATTAGAAGTCAGGGTATTTGTCATTGTTTGAACTGCAATCTGATTATTGCCACCAATACTTACATTTCCAACTTTCATAACGCGCGATTTTCTTCTATGAATTTGTTGATACGGTCTTAGCATCTATTTAGTTAGTGAAATCTTTATATATAACAAAAGAGTCCAGTATATCACCGTATTTACCTATCTTACCCCTTACTTCACCATCTATTAGTACTAAAATATTCCCAGCATTTCCCGCTGTAATATTATAATTCAATTTTAGTTCATATGAAAATTCTTCATCTTTATCCATTAACTTACTTAAAACAATGTTATTTGACTCATCTCTTAGTTGCAACCAAGTAGGATTTAACATTTTTAATGTAGCAACCGTAGTTACATCTTCATCAAATTCTGTAGATGCTATAGCACTATAATTATTTATCAAATCACTTTTATTTATGTCACTACTTCTAGATAAATTTTGATTAAAAGTATTGGCTTTTTCTACTACAGGTTCAAAACTTTCTGGTAAGTCTGGCACTAAGGCAAAATTAATTTCATTATCATTTTGATTAATGAACAAAAAATAAAATGATGTAAATATAATAAAGATAATAGAAGCAGCAAAAAACTTTTCTATTTTAAAAAAATTATTCTCAACTATAGGGGTAATATTATTTTTTTCTTCAATAGTATTAAATGATATCTGATCCTTAAATTTTTCTACAATTGTATTAGTATCTAGCTCAAGAAAATTTAAATAAGATCTTAGATGTCCAATATTGAAAATAATATCTGAATTATTTTTAATGTTATCATTTTCAAGATTAATAATGATACTTTTAGAAATTTTTAATTCAATTGATATATCACTAATTGAAAGGTTTTTAGAATTTCTAGCAATTGATAAAATTTGACCTACTGTTTTCATTTAACTACCTAGATTATATGCCTCATGTAGAGATTTTACAGCAATTTTTGTAAATTTTTTATCAATTAAGACGCTTATCTTTATTTCTGATGTTGAGATAGCTAATATATTGATTGAATTATCTGCTAATGTTGTAAACATTTTCTTTGCAACTCCAGATTGAGACATCATACCCATACCAATTACTGAAATTTTAGAAATATTGGTATCAGTTTCAATAGATTTAAAATTGATTAAATTTTGACTTTCTTCTAATAGTTTTTTAACATTATAAATTTCCCTGTTTGGAACAGTAAAGGTAATATTTGCATTTACACCATCTTGTGATGTATTTTGAACAATCATATCTACGTTAATATTATTATTAGCTAACAATCCAAAAATTGTTGCAGATATACCAGGTTTATCTGCAATACCAGATAAGGTTAGCTTTGATTCATTATTACTATAGCTTACTCCGCTTACTATTTCTTTTTCAATCAATTTATTTTCATCTACAACAAGACTACCGCTTTTTTTAGTTATTGAAGAAAGCACTTGTAAGGTAAGATTATTTTTCATAGCTAATTCAACCGAACGAGTATGAAGTACTTTTGCTCCAGTAGAAGACATTTCTAACATTTCTTCAAATGCTAATTTATTAATCTTTTTAGCTTTTGGTTCAATATTTGGATCTGTTGTATAAACACCGTCAACGTCAGTATAAATATCACATCTATCAGCATCAACAGCTGCTGCAACAGCAACTGCAGTTGTGTCTGATCCACCTCTTCCTAATGATGTAATGTTTCCATCTATATTAATACCTTGAAATCCAGCAACCACTAAAACATCAAAATCTTTTAAATATTGGTCAATTCTAACTTTATCAATATTTAAGATTTTAGCTTTTTGATGATTACTGTCTGTTATAATTGGGATTTGCCATCCTAGTAATGGAATTGATTTAATATTTCTTTTTTTTAAAATAGCTGAAAGAAGACCAACTGAAACAGCTTCACCAGAAGTTAAAATTAAATCATTTTCAATGATCTCATTTGAATCAATTGCATCAATATATTCTTGCATTTTATTAGTTACACCTGAAATTGCAGATAAGACAACAATCAATTTTTTATCATTTAGTTGGTTTTCAACAATGTTTGCAACATTTCTTATTTTATCGATACTACCAACTGAAGTACCACCAAATTTCATTACTACAAGTTTCATTGACTTAAATATTTTTTAAATTATTTCAGCTAATATAATTATTGTTTCTAACAAACAAGATATATGATGAATATAAAATCAAAAAATGACGAATTTGCCTTGTTTAATCAGCTTTCAGATGAATGGTGGAATGAAAATGGTAAATTTAAGATTCTTCATCAAATTAAAACTCATAGAATGACTTATATATTAGACCAAATTAATAATAGAGATATTAAAAAATTAAAAATACTTGATGTAGGCTGTGGTGGAGGAATAATTTGTGAGCCACTGGCAAGATTAGGCGCTAAAGTTACTGGAATAGATTTTGCTCCAAATAATATCAAAGCTGCTAAGATTCATTCAAAAAAAAATAAACTTAACATTAACTATATTTACAAAGATATTGAAAAATCACAATTAGATGAAAAATTTGATATAATACTAATGTTTGAAGTTTTGGAACATTTAGAAAATTGGAAAAAAACAATAAAAAAAATAAAAAAAAATTTAAATAAAAAAGGTATAATTATTATTTCTACTATAAATAGGAACTTAGTATCAAAAATATTTGCGATTAATATTGCTGAAAATATTCTTAATTGGATACCAAGTGGAACACATGACTATAATAAACTGATTAAACCTCAAGAATTAAAGATAACATTATCAAAAGAAAATTTTAATTTTAATAATATTCAGGGCCTTATTTTTGATCCATTAAGCAGAGAGTGGAAATTGTCAAATAATTATATGATCAATTATTTTTGTACAGCAAGATTAATTAATTAGTTTTTTTTGATGAAAAAGGTAAAGGCAACACATCAATATCTTCATCTATAAGTTCTTTAGTTTGCTCAACTGAAGCTTCGCCGTATATGGCTCTCTCTTTAACTTCACCATATTTTATTTTTTTTGCTTCTTCAGTAAATTTATCACCTACATAGTCAAATTCTTTTTCTATAATCTTTTTAAGATTCTTAATCTTAGATGCGATTGATTTATTACTTTTGGAAAGCTTTGTATTTGATCTTCTTGCTACATTTGGTGCCATTAAACCTTTTTTAATATGTATACTATTACATGAAGGGCAACACACGAAACCTTGCTTGACTTGTTTGTTATAGTCTTTTGTATTTTCAAACCATCCTTCAAAAGAAAAAGTGCAATCGGTACAATTTAGATTAAAAACGATCATAAATATTATATTGTTGTATCTTGTTTTTTTTCAACATTTAAATCAATATCGTTAGATTCTAATTGCATAATTAAAGAATTTTTAGGGAAATTTAAATTACATACTGTACTTTTAGACATAGTGACACCAGTAAAAGGTTTTAGAATGATATTATTATATTTTTGAGTATTTAAATCTAAAATATCAATTTTTACAAATTCTTTAAAAACAACAAGTAACAAATTTTTATCTAGTTTGTTTCTTAATAAAGATTTAGGAGTTTGGTAAAAAGATAATTTAAAATAAAGATTTTTCTCAAGAACTTTTATATTTTCCTCTAAATTAATATTAGTATTTTGCATAGGAAGATTTTTTAAAGAAATTTGATCTTTCCTGTTTAAAATTTTTTCTTTTAATATTTCTAAAAGTGTAGTTCCATAAATTTTTTTATTAATAATTTCAGTTTCTTCTTTAATTATTGCAACTATCTCTTTAAGAATAATATCCATAATTACTTTTTATACTTTATAAAAAAATGATAAACAAAAAATATCTTAAGCTATTGAGATCTAAAGATAGAAAATATGGAGAAAATTTTATATATAATGAAATAAGCAAGAATATAGTTGATTCTTTAGATATTTTGAAAGTGCCTTTTGAAAATATTTTGCAACTTGGAATTAATGATAATTTAGTAATTAATTACCTTAAAAAAAAATTTCCATCTTGCTCTATAACTAGTGCCGATATTGATTTATCTCTTTTTAACCAAAAAACAGATGAAAAATTAATTGAAATTGATTTAGACAATTTACAAATCAAAGATAAAAAATTTGATTTGATTTTTAGTAATTTTTTTTGCCACTTAACTTCTAATTTTGAAAAATTAATAAAAAATATTTTTCAAATCCTTAACCACAATGGATTTTTTATAGCAACCATTCCTTGCAATGATAATATATATCAGCTTGTAAATTCGATGTATGAAACTGATAATACTTTATACGGAGGAATTCATCAGAGAATTAATCCAAGTCTGGATACAAATGAAATCTTTAAGCTACTTAAATTATACAATTTTGATGCACCATTAATAAATACTAATAATTTTAACATTGAATATTCAGTTTTTAAAAAACTACTTGATGATGTAAGATCTCTAAACTTGTCTTACACTGGTAATGATAAAAGAAATTATTTTGAAAATAAGATATATTTTATTCATTTGGAAAAACAATTTAAGAAAAATTATTATCAAGAAAATTTTAATCTTGATATAAATTTTAATACAATTTGTGCTTGGAAAAAATAGTATTAAGATCTGTAATCAGCATTAATCTTCAAATATTCAAAAGTTAGATCATTTCCATAAACTGTATGATAAATCTTACCGGAATTTAATTTTACATTAATTTCTATAATATTATTTTTCATATATTGATCGAGTTTTCTTATATTTATTTTTTTACTAATCGATCCATTTTCACAAACAATATTTTTCCCAAATAAAACTTTTATTTTATTTTGATTAATATTTTCTCCAGTTTTTCCAATTGCCATTATTACTCTACCCCAATTTGCATCTTCTCCTGCTATAGCTGTTTTTACCAAAGGAGAATTTGCAATACTAAATGCTATTTTTTTTGCTTGATTTTTTGTTTTTGCATTTAAAATATTTACTTTTATTAATTTTGAAACACCCTCACCATCTTTAATTACTTGGAGAGATAAATCGTGCATCAATTCAAATATTTTATTATTAAGTATTTTAAAATTTTTTTTATTAAAATTTATCTTTTTATTGGCTATAGAAAACATCATTAAAGTATCGCTAGTTGATGTATCACTATCAACAGTAATTGAGTTAAATGTATTGTCTAAGTTATTTTTAAGAAGTTTAGTCATTAATTGCTTTGAAGCTTCACATTCAATGAAAATATAGACCAACATTGTTCCCATATTTGGTTGAATCATTCCTGATCCTTTTGCTATACCATAAATTTTAAATGACTGATTATCTAATATAACATTTTTAATTGATACTTTAGGGAAAGTATCTGTTGTCATAATTGCATTTGAGGCTTCTAGTAGACTATTTTTATTCTTGGAGTTTAATTTTTTGAATTTGTTTATAATTAATTTTGGATCAAATTTTTCACCTATCACACCTGTTGATGACACAAGTACTTCATTAGTATTGCATTCAATTATTTGTGTTAATGCTTCTACATATTTATCAATAATTTTCAGACCACTATTACCAGTATGCGCATTTGCATTACCAGCATTTACAATTAATGCCTTAGCCTTTCCTTTATTATTTTTTTTATCCCAAATTATAGGAGCTGAAGGTGTTGATGTTTTTGAATAAACACAACACACGTTAATAATTCTATCAAAAACTATTAATAAAAGATCTTTGTCTTTTTTTTTAAATCCAGCGTTAAAAGTAAAAATATTAAGGCCACTAGGATTAAAATCTTTGATTTTTTTTGGCTTAAATATTGAAATAATTTTATTAGCCATATTTTATTTTAAATTGCTTTGTAGAAGAATATTTTTCATATATTAAATGCCATTTATCATAACATGATTAATATCGTTAATAAATTATTTAGCTCTATAAAATCTAATTCGCTTAAAAAATATGGAAGTTTTGTAGAGAAAGTGAATAATCTTGAAGAGGAAGTTTCTAAACTTTCTGATCAAGAATTAAAAAATAAAACTAATTACTTTAAAAATAAATTTAAAGAAACTGGATCAATATCTAAGCTATTACCAGAAATATTTGCAGTAGTTAGAGAAACATCGAAAAGAACATTAAATATGAGGCACTATGATGTGCAAATAATAGGTGGAATGGTCTTATACGAAAATAAGATAACTGAAATGAAAACAGGAGAAGGAAAAACCTTAGTTGCTACACTAGCTGCTTATGCAAATGCAATAGAAAACTTATCCGTACACATTATTACAGTAAATGATTATCTTGCAAAAAGAGATGCAGAATGGATGGGGAATATATATAATTATCTTGATCTTAGTGTTGGATGTGTAACTTCTGAAACAAATCATGAAGAAAGATCAAATCAGTATGATGCTGATATAGTTTATGCAACAAATAATGAAATAGGATTTGACTACCTAAGAGATAATCTCAAAAATGATTATAATAATTTATGTTTTAAAAAAAATGCTTTTGCAATAGTAGATGAAGTAGATAGCATTTTAATAGATGAGGCTAGAACTCCGCTTGTTATATCTGCAGAATCTAATACTAATACTGATTTATTTCCTAAAATAGATAAAATTATTAAAATTCTAAGAGAAAAAGATTTTGAAATTAATGAAGAAAGTAAAAGTATATTACTTACAACAGAGGGAATGGAATTTTGTGAAAAATTGCTAAAAGAAAATGGAATTATTAAAGAAGGCACATTACAAGATTTAGGAAATATGGTTTTGAACCATAATATTATCCAAGCTCTTAGAGCTCATCATTTATTTATAAAAGATAAAGATTACATTATTAAAGATAGAAACGTAGTCATTATTGATGATTTAACTGGTAGAGCCATGGAAGGAAGAAGGTACGGTGATGGATTACATCAGGCTATAGAAGCAAAAGAAAACTTATTAATTCAGAAAGAAAATCAAACAATTGCTTCTATTACATATCAAAATTTTTTTAGAACATATCATCGTTTAAGTGGAATGACAGGAACTGCCACAACAGAAGCAAAAGAATTTGAAAACATATATAATTTAAATGTCGTTGAAATTCCTCCCAATATTAAAGTAAATCGCATTGATAAAAATGACCAAATTTATATGACGAAAAGAGAAAAATACAATGCTGTATTAGAGCTTGTAAAGTCACGTAATAATATCAATCAACCCATCCTTATAGGAACAACATCTGTAGAGAATTCTATAAAAATTTCTGATTTATTAAAAAAAGAAAATTTAAGGCATAATATTCTCAATGCCAAAAATCATATGAGTGAGGCAAAAATTATTGAAGAAGCAGGAATGCCAGGTAATATAACTATTTCAACTAATATGGCTGGAAGAGGTACTGATATTAAATTAGGAAATGGTGTTGATAATTTAAAGAAAGAAGCAATTGACGCAGGCGGTTTACTTGTAATTGGTACAGAAAGGCATGAAAGTAGAAGGATAGATAATCAATTAAGAGGTAGATCTGGTCGACAGGGAGATATTGGTGAAAGTATTTTTTTCTTATCATTAGAAGATGATCTTATGCGAATATTTGGGTCAAAAACACTTGAAAACGTCTTATCAAAATTAGGTCTGAAAGATGGTGAAGTTATAACTCACTCAATGATTACTAAATCTTTAGAACGAGCTCAACAAAAAGTAGAAAGTCATAATTTTGACATGAGAAAACAAATTTTAAAATTTGACGATATATTGAATGATCAAAGAAAGATAATCTACCAAAATAGATTGGAAATTCTTAATACTAATGATCAATCTAGAATCATAGAAGATATGATCGCTGACTATGCTGATTATTTAATTGATATTACGATTCCACCAAAAAAATACTCTCATGAATGGGACGCAAATTTACTAAGTGAAAAAGTGAAAGAAACTTTTAATTTAAGTATACCAACTTCAAAATGGTTTGATGAAGAAGGTGTTGATGATGAAGAGATTAAAAAAAGATTATTAGACGAGATTAATCAAAAATATAAAGAGAAACAATATCAATATTCTGCAGAATTACTTAAATTTGCAGAAAAAAGAGTAATGTTGTTTCAAATTGATAAAGATTGGAGAGATCATTTGGCAGCAATGGATTCTTTACGTGGAAGTGTGAATTTAAGAGCTATGGGGGGCAAAGATCCATTCTATGAATATAAGAAAGAGTCTTTTGATTACTTTGATGAGATGCTTTCAAACCAAAATGAAAGGGTTTTAAAAACCTTATTTAATATTAAACTAATAAGTGAAAATAATAATGACGAAAATTTGAAAAAACAAAAAACAGAGATAGAGCCAAGAAGGATTATTACCAAGAAAATAGGTAGAAATGAGCCTTGTCCATGTGGTTCAGGTAAAAAATATAAACAGTGTCACGGAAATTAAATATCAGAAGTTATATTTAAATACTTTTCTTTTCTAATTTGAACTAATTCTTTTGTTGAAAATTGCTTCAGTTCATCAATGAAATGAATAATTTTTTCTTTTAATATTTCAGCCTGTTTTATAGGGTGCCTGTGGGCGCCTCCGTATGGTTCAGGAATAATGTCATCAATAATTTTAAAATTTTTGCAATCAGCTGAGGTTAATTTTAAAGTTTTTGCCGCCTCTTGAGAGAATTTAGTGTTGCGCCATAAAATAGAAGCACAGCCCTCAGGAGATATGACTGAATATATTGAATGCTCTAGCATTAAAACTCTATCGGAAGCAGCTATTCCTATTGCTCCTCCAGAACCACCCTCTCCAATTATTATTGATATTGTTGGAACTTTTGTTTTTAAAAAATGAAGTATTGATGAAGCTATTGATTCTGACTGACCTCTTTCCTCAGCATCTTTTCCTGGAAAAGCTCCAGCTGTATCAACAAATGATATTAATGGTAATTTAAATTTTTCAGCTAATTTTAATAACCTTTGAACTTTTCTATATCCCTCTGGTTTAGCCATTCCAAAGTTGTGTTTAATCCTTGTTTCCATAGTGCTTCCTTTTTCTGTTCCAATAAAAAAGACAGACTTACCATCAATTTTTGCTAGGCCGCCCAAAATAGCATTATCATCTGCATATTTTTTATCTCCATGCAAAAGGACTATATTCTCAAATATACTATTAATATAATCTAGTGTATGAGGTCTTTCTCCATGTCGAGATACTTGCACTTTTTGCCAAGGATCAAGATTTGAATAAATTTTTTTATATAATTCATTTTTTTCTTTATTTAATTTATTAATTTTATCAAGATTTAATTCTTTGTTATTATTTAATTTACTTAATATAGCTTCAATTTTTTCTATGCCATATTCAAATTCAAAATATTTTATCATATAATAAATTTATAATCTTTAAATACCTCTAATATTATATTTCTAAAAAGTGCTCCTTCTTTATATTTTAAGTATCCATTAAGTATATATTTAAGATGTTCTGGATGAATTTTATTCCAACTTTTATCATTTAAAGAAATTAATGAATAAAAAAGGAATTTTTCATTATCGTTGATAATAATGCTATTATTTATTTCCTTAAGAAGAAATATTGATGGCATTGACCTATCATCAAAAATTTTGTTTAAATTAATATTATTATCAGAAATTATATCTAAACTCATAATAGCTTTTAAAACATACAATAATTCTGCATTTTGAAGATCTTGATTGTATGAGTATGTATTTAAAGTTAAATTTATAGAATTAATAAATGAATTTAGATCATTAGAAGAATACAAGTCTAATAAAATTCTTGTGTAAACACTTTTTGAATCAACTTCTCTAGCATTTTCATATAACTCTATCCAATTAATTGCACTTTCAAAATTATTATTATAAATATAGGCTGAAGCTATTTGTGTTCCAAATTTTATATTTTCTGAGGTAGCTTCTATAGAACTCAACATATTGATTGATAATTTGTAAGCAATTTCTTCTAAATTTTTTTCTTTAGCAAAATCCCAAAATTGAATTAAAACATCTAATCTTTCATTTGGAAAAATTTGAATATTTACCAATTGAAATAAAAAAGCCATACTTAGCTCTATATTTTCTGAAAAAGATTTTATAGTTTCATCAGGATTGTTTAATTGGTCTGAATCAAAATCAGCTGACATATATAATGCAGCTAAGCTATCCACAGTAATTGAATTTTCTAAAAAACTTTCATTTGCTGCTTTAATTCTCAAATCTATTGGCGAAGATTGATTTAAAATTATTGGTATTGAAAGATTTTTTTTATCAAGTTCATAAAATTCATATGAAAAGGGCAGTTCTGCAATTCTAGTCATGGCACTATATAAAAAAATTAATTTTTTATTAATAATAGAATTATTAATTTGATTGTTAAAATTTGTTTCCTCTGATGAATTAGAAATAAGTGAAAACAAATTTTGATAAAAATTGTCTAAATTATTTTCAGTTTCTATCAAAATTGAATTTAATAGGTTAGCTTCAGAAAAATTATCATTTAACATTAAGCAAAATATGTCAAGTTTTTCTAAATAAAAGAAATCTAGTTTCAAATTTGAATTTAATTCTTCTTTGAAATCACATGCTTCATTTAATTGAAAAGTTGATAAAAGATAATTTAATTTAACTTCAATATAGAAACTAAGATTTTTATCATCACTCAATTGGTTTGTTTCAATTAATTCATAAGATTTATTTATATGACCAATAGATTGTAGATAATCAATAATTAAAAAAAATAGTTCTCTATCTTTATCAACTTCAAGATTTAATTCAATATTTTCTAAAGTAGAAATTAATTCTTTTTGTAATGTTTTTGAATAAATTTTTTGTAGATTATTAAAATAATTTTTAAAATCTGATATTTCATTTTTCTGAATGAAATTATTTTTTGAAATTTCAATTTGTTTTACTTCAACATCATTAGTTTCAATTTCATCAGCTTCATTTGAGCTTTCAACTATTTCTTCGGTTTCTTCATCTTCGTTAAGATTATCTAAAACCATTTGATCTAGACTCTTACTATCATGTAAATTAATAACCTCTACTTCATCATTGTCATTTTCATTTGCAGAAACAAAGTTAAAAAAAAATAAAAATAATATGGTAAAAATAAATTTCATTTTAGATTTAAAGTATATTTCTCAGTGATAATTGATGAAGGTGAAGGAATTTCAATAAAATAAAGAGCACCTAAAACGATTATTGTTAGTATTGCAAAAATATATATAATATAATTGTTTTTCATATATGATATTAAAAAAATGACTAATATATGTTTTTACCATTTTTTTAAGTTTTTTCTAATTTCATTAAAAATTTGTCAATAATAAGAAAAAAATAATAATATGTTCGATCTAACTAAAATTGATAAGAAAAATATTTGTATTATGGGACTTATGGGCTCAGGAAAATCAATTATTGGAAAAGATTTGAGCAAATATCTTAATTTAGAATTCTATGATACTGATAGGGAAATTGAATTTAAAACAAAAAAAAGCATAAATTCAATATTCGAGGAAGATGGAGAGTCATATTTTAGGGATATTGAAGAAAGAATCTGTTTAGAATTATTAACCTACAATAATTGTGTGATTTCTTTAGGAGGTGGAAGTATTATTAATAAAAAAATTAGAAAATCAATTAAGCAAAATTCCTATTCTATTTATTTACAAGTTAATCTAAACAATTTAGTAGATAGAATAAAATCTTCAAAAAAAAGACCGCTGCTAAATAAAAATCAAAATAAAATAGAAATATTGAAAAATCTCTATGATAATAGACGACAATTTTATGAAAAAGCTGATTTTATTATCAATAATGATAATGACAAAAATCAAGTATTAAAAAAAATTAAAATAGAACTTAATACTTATGATAAATAAATTATTTATTAAAAATAAAAAATTAAAAACTACAATATTAATAAAAAAAAATTATATTTCTAAATACATTAAAAATATTGCAAAGAAAAATGAAAGTGTATTTTGTATTTTAGATACAAAAATAAATATTGATTTAAATGTATCAAAACAAAAAAACATAAAAATTATTGCTATTAAATGTGGGGAAAAAATTAAGACAATTGATGGTTACAAAAATCTTTCAGAAAGACTAATTAAAAGTGATGTAAATAGAAAATCTGTAATTATAGCCATTGGAGGTGGTACATTAGGTGATTTGGCAGGTTTTGTTGCAAGTACGTTGTTAAGAGGTTTGGATTTTTTTCTTATACCTACAACACTTTTATCTCAAGTAGATAGTTCTATTGGAGGTAAAAATGGAATAAATACACTTTATGGAAAAAATTTACTTGGAACTTTCTATCAACCAAAAGAAGTATTAATTGATATTTCTCTTTTAAGGAGCTTACCAAAAAAAGAAATAAAATCTGGATATGCAGAAATAATAAAACATGCTTTGATCAAAGATTATGAATTTTTTTGTTGGTTAGAAGTAAATGCAGATAAGTTACTTAATTTAAATAAATCTATTTTAGAAAGAGCAATTTATAAATCGATTATGATAAAACTTAATTACGTATTAAAAGATGAAAAAGAATTTTTATCAAATAAAAACTCTAGAGCAATGTTAAATTTTGGACACACAATTGGTCATGCTATAGAAAGTTACTATGATTATAAGAGATTTAATCACGGAGAAGCGATCTCTATAGGTATGATAACTGAAGCAAAGATTTCAAATTACCTTGGTTTCTTATCATCTGAAGAATTAGGAAAAATAATACAACATTTTAAAAAATATAAACTTAAAATAAATGATAAAATTTTAAAGGACAGGAAATTAATAAAAATACTATCAAAAGATAAAAAAAATTTTCAAAACAAAATTAATTTATCACTTATAGATAAGATAGGAAGCTCTTTTTTTTATAAAAAATTAAACAAGAACCAAGTTCATAAAATTTTACAAAATATATAAATGACCAGTATATTTCTACTTGTATTACTAATTATCCTTATCATTTTATCAGGTTTTTTATCAGGGTCTGAAACTGCAATCACTGCAACCTCTAAAGCAAGAATTCTTTATAAGAAAAAAAAGGGGAGTAAAAGAGCTGGATATGTACTTGAGCTACTAGATAAAAAAGATAATGTAATTTCTACCTTACTGCTGTCAAATAATTTAGTTAATATCCTGGCATCCTCTTTAGCTACAGCATTCTTCTATGATCTTTTTGGAGTAGAAGGTATTTTTTATGCAACTCTAATAATGACAGTTGTGATTGTAATATTTGCAGAAGTTCTTCCTAAAACCTATGCTATCAACAGGCCGAATAGAACTGCATTATTAATTTCTCCAATTATTTATTATTTAAATAAAATTTTATTTATTTTTGTATTTGTAATTAATTTAATAGTTAGATTGATTTTTAAAAAAAATGATAATGATATAAAAAATAATGATCTACAGTCAGAAGAAGAATTAAAAGGTGTAATTGATCTTTATAAGACTTCAAATCCAGATTACGAACAAGAAAAAGATATGCTTCAAAGTATATTACAATTAAATGATATTACTGTTGAAGAAATTTTTACTCATAGAAAAAATATTTACTCGATAGATTCTTCACTAAAGACCAATGAGATTATTAGCAAAATTAATAATTCTAGATATACTCGTATTCCATTTTGGAAAGATAATCCTGAAAATATAATAGGATTATTAAATGTTAGAACACTAAATATTGATTTAAAGAATCATAATGAATCAAAAGAAATTATTTTTGATAAAATTTCTAATCCATGGTTTATCCCTGAGACTACAAATTTATTAGAGCAATTAGTTGAATTTAAAAAAAGAAAAGAACATTTAGCATTTGTTGTAGATGAATTTGGTGAACTTCTTGGATTAATAACACTAGAAGATATAATTGAAGAAATAGTTGGGGAAATAGTTGATGAAATTGATGTGCCAGAAAATGATTTTAAGCTTAATAACTATGGTAAGGTTGTTATTAATGGAGAAAAGAATATCAGAGATTTATACAAAAGCTTTGATTTAGATCCACCAGAAGTTGAATCTTCAACTATTGCCGGGTATATTTTAGACATATCAAAAAAAATACCTTCATATGGCGAGTCTTTTAAAGACAATTATTTTACATACAAAATTTTATCACATTCAAAAAAACAGATATCAAAAATTGAAATTTCTAAAATTAGTTAATTTTTATCTCCAATGAATGCAGACCTGTCTTAAATTCCTCTTCAAGTAAATTGTTTATAAGCCTGTGAATATTTAGTCTATTTGTAGATATTTTATTTTTTTTTGTTAAAATAATTTTAATGTGTGTTTCATTATTGCCTGTAAAATTGTTATGCCCTTTATGTAAATTTGAATTGTCAATAATTTCTAAGTAAAAATCATTGAATTTTTTTGATAATATTTTATCAATTCTTTGCTTACGATTCATAATTTTTAAACTATATAATAAGTGTGGGTAAACATAAAATAGATATTAATAAAAATAGTCTTTCTTGGGAAAAAACTTTTTTTAGGAAATGTGAAAAGAATGATTGTAATAATGAAGGAAAGTTTAGAGCTCCAAAATCCAGAGTATTGCTGAATCAGTATTATTATTTTTGTTTAGAGCATATTAAAGAATATAACAAATCATGGGATTTTTACAAAGGATTATCAGTTAATCAAATTGAAAATTCAATGAGAGAAGATATTATTTGGAACAGGCCATCATGGCCATTAAAGGGAAATTATCATAAAGTAATGGATCAAATTAACAATTTTTTTAATGAAGAAATTAATGATTTGAATCCAAATGAAAGAGAGAACAATTACTTCAGAAATAAGCTGATTGATGTAAATCTTACAAAAGAAGAAAGCAAAGCTCTATCATTATTTAATCTAGATCTGCCATTAACTTTGGACAAAATTAAAAAAACTTACAAAAAACTAGTGAAAATATTTCACCCTGATGTAAATGGTAACGATAAAAAAGCAGAAGAGAAGTTTAAGGAAATTAATAACTCATACAAAATACTTTTAAATAAATTTAAAAATGACTAATAAAAAAAATATAGAAATATCTCCTAGTATCAAAATTGATCCTAAAGAACTATTTGGAGTTTCCTGTGATTTTGATATTTATAAGTTTAAAGACAAGACTGAGCATGTTCCAGAAATAGATCAAACATACATCTTTGATCCGATGACAACTCTTTCAATACTTGCTGGTTTTTCTTCTAATAGAAGAGTACTAATTCAAGGATATCATGGTACTGGTAAATCTACTCATATCGAACAGGTAGCTGCCAGGCTTAATTGGCAATGTATTAGAATTAATCTGGATAGCCACATCAGCAGAATAGATCTGATCGGCAAAGATGCTATTATACTAAAAGAAAATAAACAAGTGACAGAGTTTCAAGATGGCATACTTCCTTGGTCCTACAAAAATCCTGTAGCTTTAGTATTTGATGAATATGATGCAGGTAGACCTGATGTAATGTTTGTTATTCAGAGAATTTTAGAGTCAGAAGGTAAATTAACTCTGCTTGATCAATCAAGAGTGATTAAACCTCACAAATACTTTAGGTTATTTGCTACAGCAAATACTGTTGGACTTGGTGATACATCTGGTTTGTATCATGGCACTCAACAAATAAATCAAGGTCAAATGGATAGATGGAATATTGTATCAACTTTAAATTATCTTAGCAACGACCAAGAAATAAATATTATTTTAAGTAAAGTAAAAAAACTTAATAATAAAGATGGAAAAGACATTGTTAAATCGATGGTAGCTACTGCAGATCTTTCAAGATCAGGATTTATTAATGGTGATATTTCAACAGTTATGAGCCCAAGAACTGTTTTGACTTGGGCAGAAAATTATCTTCTTTTCAATGATATAGAATATTCTTTTAAACTATCTTTTTTAAATAGATGTGATGAAATGGAGAGGTCTATCTTGCAGGAATATTTTCAAAGGTCATTTGGAATTGATATTACCGATGCCAAGGTAGTTAATGTCAAAGAATAATGAAATTATTGAAGATTTTAAAAAGTCTTTAAGTGCAACAATAAAATCTATAGGAAAAAAAGAAGATATAGAGATTAATTTTGTTAAAGAAAATCCCTCAATTATTGGTAACACAGTTAACTTAACTGAACCCAAAATTGAAAATTTCAAAAATAATCTAGAATATTTAAGAGCTGAAGCAGATGCTTTTGCCCTTGAATTTAGATTACATTCAAAAGACATACATCAAAACTTCTTAAATAAAGATGAGTTGTCAAACGAGCTAATTAATGTTTTAGAGCAGGCTCGAGTGGAAGCTATTGGTAGTAGTGAATTCAAGGGAATACAAACAAATCTAAAAAATAAGTATATTAGAGATCTTAAGATTGGAAATACTAAAAAAGATCAAAATTTATTAATTCAAGCTTTTAAAAACGTTGCATTTGAAGAAATTGTTGGTGTAGATTTAGGCAAGAGTAATAGTAATTTTAAAAATATTGTAAAAGAAAAATTAAAAAATGATTATTCAAACTTTTTTAAAGATTTAAAAAAATGTCTACATGATCAAGAAAAATATACATCTACAATAGTTGAAAAACTAGATGAACTTGGATTACTTAATAAAAGTGAAAACAATACGCAGACCGACGATGTTAATCAAAACGAGGAAGATCAAGACAATGAAAATGAAAATAATGATGATCAAAAAAATGATGAACAAACTGAGTCAAACATTGAAATGCAAACAATTGAAACAACAGTTGAGCAGTCTGCCTCATTAGAAGAAAATGATGATATGGGAGAAGAAAGTGGGGATACAGAACTAGATTATTTGCAAGATAAAAAAATTTTAGAGAGTTTAGAAAGTTATAAAGTTTATGATTATAATTTTGATGAAATTATTAATGCTGAAGAACTTTGTGATATCAAAGAGTTAGAAAAACTTAGAAGAAATCTTGATCAGCAAGTATTTTCATTTCAGCCATTAATTGTTAAAATTGCCAACAGACTTCAAAGAAAACTTTTAGCACAGCAAAATCGTCATTGGGATTTTAATATGGAAGAGGGTTTTCTTGATACATCAAGATTGGCTAAAATAATTGCCAATCCAAATAATAAATTAAGCTATAAAATAGAAAAAAAAATTGAATTTAAAGATACCATTGTTACTCTTCTAATTGATAATTCTGGTTCAATGAGAGGTAGACCAATTACTGTTGCAGCACTCTGCTCAGATATTTTAGCGAAGACATTGGAAAGATGCTTAATTAAATCTGAAATATTAGGATTTACAACCAAAGCTTGGAAAGGAGGTAGCTCAAGAGAAAAATGGATCAAAAATGGAAAGCCTTCTAATCCAGGTAGATTAAACGATCTAAGACATATTATCTATAAATCTGCAGACTCACCGTGGAGGAGATCAAAGAAAAATTTAGGATTATTATTAAAAGAGGGAATTTTAAAGGAAAATGTCGATGGAGAAGCTTTATCTTGGGCATATAATAGATTATCTTTTCGAAAGGAAAAAAGAAAAATTCTTATTGTTATAAGTGATGGTGCGCCAGTTGATGATTCAACACTTTCTGTAAACCCAGGTAATTATTTAGAAAAAAATTTGAGAGATATAATTGATGAGATTGAAAAAAAGGATGAAATTGAATTGATTGCTATAGGAATTGGTCATGATGTTTCAAGATATTATAGTAAAGCTGTAACAATAATGGATGTCGATCAATTAGGTGAAGTATTGCTAAATCAATTATCTACTACTTTTCATTTAGATAATTAAGAATTTAACCATTTCTTTTTTGCATTATCAAAATCATTGTTATCAATTGAGCTTCTAACTTCTTTCATAAGATTATTCATAAAATATATATTATGAGTAGTTAGCAGTTGTAATCCAAGTAATTCTTGTGCAGAAAAAAGATGGTATAAATATGCAAGTGTAAAGTTCTTACAAGTATAGCAATTACATTCATTATCTATTGGATTTAAATTATTTTTATATTTAACATTTTTTAAATTTATTTTTCCTTGTTTACCTTTTACTAAAGCTGATCCATGTCTAGCAATTCTAGTTGGGCTTACACAATCAAATGTATCGATTCCATCTGCAACAAAATCCCATATATCCCTTGGATCGCCAATGCCTAGTAAATGTACTGGACGAGTAATATCTAATTTAGAAGAAGTGAAATGAACTATATCTTTCATTTCATCTTTATTTGATCCTAAACTTCCACCAATAGCAATCCCAAAAGTGTTGATTTTTTTTGTATTAAATTCAATGCTTTCTTCTCTCAAATCTCTGTAAATCCCTCCTTGAATAATCCCATACATTTCTTGTCTACCAGCTGAACCATTTTTAGGATTATAATTAAGTTTAGAGTTAAATGCATTGATTGATCTTAAAGACCATCTATGACTTCTTAACATAGAATCAGATGTATATATTTTATCTACATTATAAGGAGTGCATTCATCAAAAACTAAGATGAAATCTGCACCAAGATTTCTTTGTACCTCTATTGATTTTTCAGGAGATAACATATGAGTAGAACCATCTATATAAGACTTGAATAATGCACCCTCTTCATTCAAATTTATTAAAGTTTTTTTATTTTTTGAATTTGTTTTTCGTCCTTTTATTTCATCAGCAACTGAGCCATGTCCAAGAGAAAAAATTTGAAATCCACCACTATCTGTTAACATAGGTCCATTCCAACCTGTAAATTTATGAAGACCTCCATGCTGAGCTACTAATTCACTACCTGGCTGAAGCATCAAATGGTACGTATTTGATAGTATAATTTGTGTATTATTTATTTTTGCTTCATGAGTTGTAAAAGATTTTAGTGCAGCTTTTGTTGCACAAAAAATAAATGCTGGAGTTTCAATATCACCGTGTGGTGTAGAAATTTTTCCTCTTCTTGCTTTGTTATTTTTATTTGTTTTTTTAACTTTCCAAGAAAAGTTAGTCATTTGTTTTTGGTACAAAAAACTTAGCTACATAAATAAAAGGAGTGTCGAGTAAAGCTATAAATATTCTAAGAAGATAAGTACCTAAAATATAAATCATTATGACATTATACACACTTACTGGTTCAGGATTTAATAAGATCCAAGCAAATATACTAAAAACAGTGTTATCAACCAAAGAGGAGGTAATTGTAGATAAATTGTTTCTTAACCAGAGAGACTTACCTGATAAAGCTTGTTTCAAATAGTTAAAGAACCAAACATCAAAATATTGGCTTATTAAATATGCTATCATACTAGCTATAAAAAATCTTGTCATTGGAGTAAATACGTTTGACAAACTTTCTTGTACCCAATCAGCATCTGATGGTTGAAAACCAATAGTAATTACCATTAATAATGTCATAAATAAGAATGCACTGAAACCAATTAAAATATTCATTCTAGCTTTTTCCTTGCCATAATATTCAGATAAAATATCAGTACATAAAAATGTGGATGCAAAAAGAATGGTTCCTAAAGCTACCGGTTCGGGTGAATAAAAAAAATCTACTGTTTTTAAAACTTGAATATTGCCTGCAATTACAGCTAGTGCAGAATAGATAAAAATTCCTATATATCCAAAAATCCTTAAAAAAATGAGAATAGAGAAAAAACAAAAAAATAGCATTATAAACCACATTAGTTCAGTACTAATGGAATTAAGTATTGTTGTTAATTCAAAGAAAAATCCCATTACTAAAAGTTAATTAGATTTTGATAGAATAGTTTTTTTTAATTTTTTAGCTTTCAAGGGCAATTTAGAGTTTGGTGTATTGACAAGGAATTCATCTAATCCACCTTTTTTTTCTACTGTACGAATAGTACTGACTGCAACTTTAAGTTGAAATTTTTGTCCTAATGCTTCACTAACAAAAGTGATGTTCTGAAGGTTTGGTTTAAAACGTCTTTTTGTTCTATTTTTAGCATGACTGACGTTATTTCCAGTTTGGAAAGATTTTCCCGTTAATTCACATCTCATTGACATAATGAAGTTGCATGTAAATATAAAAATTACTTTGTCAAGTATTCTAAATACTAAATTTATCTATAATATAAGTAGGGGTTATTTGATGATTTTTAATTATATTATTTATTTGATTTAAATCTTTATGAATACCAGATTTTACTAAAACGCTATCTATTTCAAAGTTATTAGCACCTTGGATATCATGAAATAATGAGTCTCCAATAGCTACTGTTCTTTTTTTTATTAAATTATTTTGATTTGTGGTTTCAGTATATATGCTTACATCAGGCTTACCTTTTATAATAACATTTCCACCCATTTTTTTGTAAATTTCACAAATAGCACCCATACAGAAGACATTATTATTACCATTACTTTCAACTGTTTCAAAGTCAGGGTTTGCACAATACATTGTTATTTCTTTTTTGTAAGCTACTTCTAATATTGGAATGTAATCTATTGGTTGCAAATTTACAAAAGGAGTACAGGCTAAAATTAAATCTGCTTCTTCTACTTTTTCTACAAAATTAAAATTTAAACCATCTCTAAAATCTAGACCATCCTCTTTTTCTTCATCGAAAATATGAAAACAATTTTTTTTATTGTCTAAAAATTTTTCTTTAAGTAATTGCCAAATCATTTCTCCACTTGTCACCGTTTTCATAAAAGATTCTTTTTGAAAACCAAGCTTTGGCAATCTATCTATTGATGATTTTGATCTTTTTGATGAATTTGAAATTATAAATAAATTTTTATTATTACTATTGAGAATATTTATAGAATTAAAAGCATGATCATATCCAAATTTTCCATCATGCATTACACCCCATTGATCAATTATAAAATTGTCATAATCATAAATAATTTCTTCAATAGATTTAATTTCTTTCACTACTATACTGATTTACCAATAACTTCAGATACATTTTTATATCCATCAGTTTTAATTAGGTCAATCAAGTCACCTTTCATACTATTGATTAAATTTGGGCCAGAATAAACCAAAGCGGTATATAACTGAACTAAAGAAGCTCCAGATTTAATTTTTTCGTAACAATCCCTTCCACTTGATACACCACCCACTCCTATTAATGGTATTTGACCATTTGTTAATTCATACATTTTTTTCAAAATTATATTTGAATTATAATATAGAGGTTTGCCACTTAAGCCCCCTTTTTTTCCTTTGTTTATAGAAATCAAATTGCTCTCTCTTTTTATAGTGCTATTTGTAAGGATCAATCCATCTATGTTGTTAGCTAAGGAAATTAAAGCTACATCTCTTAGTTGATCTTCATTTAAATCAGGTGAAATTTTAATTAATATTGGCTTGGTATTAATATTTTTTATTTCATCTCTTTTATCTATAATTTTTTTAATTAATTTTTCTATCTTTCCTCTCAATTGCAGATCTCTTAACCCTTCAGTATTTGGTGAAGATATATTTATAGTAATATAGCTTGCCAAATCGCCTAACTCTTCTAAACCTTTTAGATAATCGTCAATAGCTTCAATTGAATTTTTATTTTTTCCAATATTAACTCCTACAATTTTATTATTTAGGTATGATTTTCGGTGTTTAATTAAATTTTTTTTTACTTTATTTATACCTTTATTATTAAATCCTAAACTATTGATAATAGCTTTATCTTCACTTAATCTAAATACTCTAGGTTTAGAGTTGCCACTTTGAGGTTGTGGAGTAATTGTGCCAACTTCAAGAAATCCAAAACCAAATGAAAACATTGAATGAATCACTTCAGCATTTTTATCAAAACCGGCAGCGAGACCTATAGGGTTTGCAAAATCTAAACCCATTAGATGTTGTGCAAGAATAGGATCCTCAATATTTTTTTGTCTTACTTTGAAATATTTTAAAAAATTAATTGTAATAGTATGAGATATCTCGGGAGGTAATAATCTTAATATTTTTAATGAACTATTGTACAATAAATTAATTATCTATTAATTTTTTTAGATAATCAATAGTTTCTCTTAATCCAAATAATTTAAAAAATGATCCTAGTCTAGGACCTTGATCCTGACCAAGCATTACTTGATATACTAGTTTAAAAAAATCTTTTAAGTTTTCAAATTCGTATTTTTTTCCTACTTCGTATAATAATGTTTGAATATCTTCAGATGAACTGTTTTCAGTAACCTCATTTTCTAAAACATTAATAATATCAATAAATACCTCTTTATTAGTACTATCAATCTCTAAAAATTTCTTTTTAGGCAAAATAAAATCTTCATAGAAATTTAATGCAAAGTCTATAAGGCGATCAAATTCAGGATTATTATCAGCATTAATTTGATCATCATATTTATTAATAAAAGACCAAATTACTTTTTTATCTTTAGAATTAGAGACATTTACAAGGTTAGTTAGGGTATTGAAATTTATTTCTGATTTGAATTCTTTTGGTTTTCCTGAATGAATATGCCAAATTGGATTATCATACTGTTTATTTTTATCTAATTTTGAGTATGAATTATAATGAGAAAGATAATCATCTACGGTTTTAGGAATTACGTCAAAGTGAAGTTTCTTTGCTGATTTTGGTTTTTGAAACATATAGAGTGCAAGACTCTCAGGAGAAGCATAACGAAGCCACTCATCTACACTAATACCATTTCCGACTGACTTAGAAATTTTTTCACCCTTTTCATCTAAAAACATTTCATAAATTAGATTAGTAGGTGGTTTTTTATTTAATGCTTTACAAATCTTGGATCCTAAATCAACACTTTCTGTAAGATCTTTACCGCACATTTCATAATCAACATCAAACGACATCCATCTCATTGCCCAATCTACTTTCCATTGTAACTTACATTTTCCATTAATTACTTCTGTTTCAACGAACTTTTCTAAAGATGGATCTTTGTAAATAATTGTTTTTGAATCCATTTTATATTCTTCAATTTTTACCTGAAGTACCTCGCCTGAATTTTCACTTATTGGAAGAAATGGACTATAAGTTTCTTTTCTTTCTGCCCTTAGGGTAGGTAGAATAATATCTAATATTTTTGTATAGTTTTCAAATATGCTTAATATTGTTTCATTAAAATCTCCACTTTGATATTTCTCTGTTGAGCTAACAAAGTCATAGTCGAAATTAAACTCATCTAAAAAACTTTTAAGTTTTGCATTATTATGATGTCCAAAACTTTCATATTTACCGAATGGATCTGGTATAGAAGTAAGCGGCTTACCTATAAATTTTTCTAACATTTCTTTATTTGGAACGTTTTCAGGAACTTTTCTTAAACCATCCATATCATCAGAAAATGTGATTAGTTTTGTTGGGCAATCAATTATAGAGCTAAATGCATTTTTGACCATTGATGTTCTTACAACTTCACCAAAAGTTCCAATATGAGGTAAACCTGAGGGACCATAACCAGTTTCTAATAATATATATCCTTTAGATGGAATTTTAAAATTTTGTAAACCACCATTTTTTTTAATGATTTGTAATGCTTCTTTAAAAGGCCAAGCTTTTAAGGATTGTGCTAATTCTTGATCAATCATTTAATTTTGCTCTAATTCTAATTTTTTTACCCAATAACAACTTTAATGAATTTGTGAAATTAAAAATTTCAGTTCCTAATTTATTAAATAATTCATTTTCTAAATCTACAATATTATCAATAATATTATTAATTAAATCATTCCCTGCTACAGTTAGAATTAAACTATCAGATCTTTTATCTTGGGGTTGCTGTTTTGATATTAACTTCTTTTCTTCTAGTTTAGAAACACGCAAGCTAACAACTGATCTATCAATTGATGCATTTTTACATATATCCTGTTGACTAATATTTATGTTTTCTTGCTGTAATATATAAATTGTCTCGAGAATAAGATATTCATTTAATGTGATTTGACTCTCTTTTAATTTTTGTCTTACTTTAGATTGCCATAAGTTTGATGTTTGCCAAATTAATAATGCTAATCTATTCTCATTAAGAGAAGTGTCTGCCATAGTTTTTATACAAACTGTTTGTATACAAATTAATAATTTATGTCAATACTATTCTGGTGCAATTTCTATCTCTAAGCCATCAAGCTCTTCAGAAAGATCAATTTGACAAGATAATCTGGAATTATTTTTAACATCAAAAGCTTGATCTAGCATAGATTCCTCATCATCATCCATATTTTTCAGCTTGTTTGTCCATTTTTCATCAATATAAACATGACAGGTAGCGCAAGCACAACATCCTCCACACGAAGCTTCAATATCGTAGCCATTGTCTCTAAGAGTTTCCATTAATGTAAAATTACTATCATATTCAATTTCAGACTTTTTACCTGATCTATCAGTGATTACTAACTTTGGCATTAAACGCCTAGTTTTTTCTGAAGTTCTTTAGAAGATGTTGTGTATCTAAAAATGTTTTTCTTATCAGGAAAGCAATACTTGAATACTTCTTGAGCCATTAAGGCAGACTCGTGAAATCCTGATAGAATAAGCTTAAGTTTTCCTGGATACCAATTTATGTCACCAATCGCAAAGATTGAAGGTGTAGAAGTTTCAAATTTTTCAGTGTCCACTTTAATTAAGTTCTCGTGTAAGTTTAAACCCCATTCTGCAATTGGACCAAGTTCCATTTTTAACCCAAAAAATGGCAAAAGGTAATCTACTTCAATTTTTGATCTTTCATTATCGTTTTCATATTCAAGCATTATTTTACTATCTTGAATCTTTGAAATTTTTTTTATTTGGCCTTTTAAAAATTTAATTTTTCCTTTTGTTTCCAATTCTTGCATTTTTGAAACGGAATCCGGTGCTGCTCTAAACTCTTTTCTTCTATGTATTAGAGTTACATTTGAAACCTTAGATAATTCATTTGTCCAATCCAAAGCAGAATCTCCTCCTCCTGCAATTAAGAGTTTTTTATCCTTAAATATTGATTTGTCTCGAATTGCATAAAAAACATTCTTATTTTCGAAATTTTCAACATTCTCAATTGGAGGTTTTCGTGGTACGAAGCTTCCTGCTCCTGCAGCTATAACTATACATTTTGCTTCAACTTTTGTTCCTATATTAGTCTCTACAATCCAACCATATTCTGTTTTTGCAATTTTCTCAACTTGTTGGTTTAAATGAAATTTAGGCTTAAACGGGTTTATCTGTTTAATTAACTCTTCAGTTAATTCTTGTCCTGTAATAACTGGTCTTGAAGGAATATCATAAATTGGTTTATCTGGGTACAATTCAGCGCACTGACCTCCAACCTTATCTAAATTATCAATTAAATGACATTTTATATTTAAGAGACCTAATTCAAATATAGCAAATAAGCCAACCGGACCTGCGCCTATAATTACTACATCAGTTTTTTCTGTCATATGTGAAAAATAACAACTTTTTTTATTATTTCTAGGGATTATATATATTCTCAATGAATTACGCTAATACTTCAAAATATTATAATCCTGCGATTTATATATGGCTATTAACAATAACCGCAATGGTTTTATTAATTATAGTAATAGGTGGTCTTACAAGATTAACCGACTCTGGACTTTCTATGACCGACTGGCGTCCAATTTTAGGTATAATTCCTCCACTGAGTTTAGAAAGTTGGTTGGTTGTTTTCGAAATGTATAAACAAACACCAGAATACAAAATAGTTAACAAAAATATGACATTAAATGAGTTTAAATATATTTTTTGGTGGGAGTGGTTTCATAGAATATTTGCAAGAGCCATAGGAATTGTCTTTCTAATACCCTTAATTTATTTCAGTTTTAAAAAGCAAATTCAATCATCACTGTATATAAGGCTTGGTATTGTCTTTGTGTTCGGTTTGTTTCAAGCGGTTATTGGGTGGTGGATGGTAAAGAGTGGTTTGACAGAAAATCCTTATGTAAGCCCTTATAGACTTACTTTTCATCTTTTAAATGCTCTTATAATTTTTTCTATACTATTATGGATAGCAATGGATTACAGATATTCTTCTACTATAAGTTTTTTATCTAATCCAAAGACAATTGAATTTTATATTTTAATTGCTGTAATCCTAATATTTTTCACAATTGCAACAGGAGGATTTATGGCAGGAACCAACTCTGGACAATCTTTTAATACTTTTCCATTAATGAATGGAAAAATTATACCTGATGATTACATTATTGATGATTTAGGTGTTTATAATATTTTTGAAAATACGGTCGCAATAAATTTTAACCACCGCTGGTTATCAATATTTGTTTTTTTTTATATCCTATTTGTATGTTTTAGATTTATTAAATTTGATAATAAAAACGTTTCAAGTATTCTTGTATATTTAATTCTATTCTTTCTAACCTTACAAGTAATTTTAGGTATTATTACTCTTTTAAGTAATGTTTACTTACCAGTCGCAAGTTTACATCAAACTAATTCAATTTTGTTATTATCAACTTTGTTAATTAGTTATCATCAAATTAAAATTAGAAAGGTTAAAAATGTCTAATAAAAATATATTTGTCTTTGGGGGAACGGGTTCTATTGGAAAAGCATTATCAAAAAAACTGAAGAGTAATAACTTTGATCCAATAATTATTTCTAGAAATGAGATAGAATTAAAACAATTATCTGGGGAAATTGGTTGCGAATATAAAGTTTGTGATGTTTTAGATTTTGATAAAGTTAAAAGCATTTCAGAAGAATACAAAGATAGATTATGCGGTATAGCTTATTGTGTTGGTTCTATAAATTTGAAACCTCTCAAAATGACTAAAGATGAAGATTTTATTGATTCTTTTAAAATAAATACACTTAGTGCCATAAATGCAATTAAATTTAATCAAGAAACTCTGGCTAAAAATAATGGCAGTATTCTTCTTTATTCAACTATTGCGGTAAAACAAGGCTTTACTAATCATACAATAGTCTCGACAGCAAAAGGTGCCATTGAAGGTCTTACTTTAAGCTTAGCTGCAGAATTTGCTCCAAAAATTAGAGTAAATTGTATAGCGCCAAGTTTAACTGACGCAAAAATGACACAAAAGTTACTTAGTAATGCAACTATTAAGAAAGCAATTGAAAATATGCATCCTCTACCTAAAATTGGATCTGGTGATGATTTCTCTGACATAGGAAGTTTTCTATTAAGTGATAAAAATAGTTGGATTACTGGACAAATATTTCATATAGATGGAGGAAGATCATCATTAAGAATTAAATCGTGAAATATATCTTTATAATTTGTTTATCTCTTTTTTCATTTAGCGTTTTTAGTCAGCCGTTTCCGATACCTGAAGATAATGAGGTAAGTTATGATGTTATTAGAAAAAAGAAAAATATTGGGAGCTTAGTATCAAAATTTATAGAAAATGAAGATAGTGTCGTTATACATTCAGTCTTAAAGATAAATGTTAAGGTTTTATTTATTCCAGCATACAAATTTTTTCAAGAAACAAAAGAAACTTGGACAAATGGTGAGTTTGTATCAATAGATGGATTTACAGACTTTGAAGATGATCGAGAATATAAAATAATTGGAAATGATGAAAACAATTTTTTTATTGCTAGTGGTATGGATGGACAATTAAAATTAGATAAAAATATAGTACCATTAAATTATTGGAATCTCGAAATGTTAAATGAAAGAGAAGTATTTGATACTCAAAAGGGTATTGTAAGAACTATAAAAGTAAACAAACTTGAAGATGAAAAAATTAAAATTAATGACATTGAAATATTAACTAACAAGTATCTTTTCAATGCATCAAAAAATCCAAAGGATAAAGGACCGTTCCCAGAATATACACTTTGGTATTTTGAAAAAGAACTCGTAAAAATGGAATTCAAAAACCCAAATGATAAAAAAAATATTATTACAATAATTCGTAATGATTGGAGTCAATAGTTGAAAACTATATGGATTACCGGTGGATCTTCAGGTATTGGTTTTGCTACAGCAAAAGAATTTATAACTAATAATTGGAATGTTGTAATTTCTTCAAGCAATAAAATAAAACTTGAATCTGCAAAAAAAAAATTAGAACTAAATAATAATAATAAAAATTCAGTTCATGCTATTGTATGTGATATTTCTTCAAAAAATAATGTTGATGAAACGATTAATTCTATAGAAAAGAATATTGGTAAAATTGATATAGCATTATTAAATGCATCGGCTTATAGTCCAAACAAAAATCAAATATTTGATATTTCAAACTACGAATTACTAGTAGATGTAAATATCAAAGGCACTTTGTATTGTGTTAACAAATTAAAAGATGTTATGAAAAATAGAAATAATACGATAGCTATTATTTCTTCACCATTGGGATATAGAGGTTGGCCAACAGCTGGGGCATATGGTATTTCTAAGGCAGCACAATTAAGCTTGAGTGAAAGCTTGTATTTTGATTTCAAAAAGTTGAACATTAATGTTAGAGTCATATGTCCAGGTTTTATTGATACCGAAGCAACCAAAAAAAATAGCTTCAAAATGCCTTTTTTAAAAAGTGCTGAATATGCAGGAAAAAAAATATTTGATAGACTAACTAAAGGTACAGAATTTGAAATAATTTTTCCGTATTTGATTGTATATTTTTTTAAATTTACAAGGATATTGCCTTACAAAATATATTTTTATATTTGGAAAAAATTAGGAAATTTTTAGTTTGTTTCACCAATATAAATTCCAAGACCTTCAGCAACTTTGATTAAAGGATCATTTTTTTGAACAGTTTTTGAATATCCAGCAACTTGGCTAAGCATCAAATCTTGTACTCCTCTGTCTTTCCATACAACTACTCTGTTAAATTTTTTCTTTGCAATTAAATCAACAGCATAAACACCAAAGGCACTTGCAATTAAACGATCTCTATGAGTTGGTTGAGCACCTCTTTGAACATGTCCTAGAACTGTAACTCTTGTTTCAGAGTCTGTTATTTTATAGATTTCATCACCAAGATAATTTCCAATCCCTCCAAGGCGCACCTCTCCATCAATATATTTCACTGTAGCTTTTTTACCATTTTCTTTTTTTACAGCTTCTGCAACAACAATTAATGCATGATTTCTTCCTTTAGACCTAAGTTTCTCAATATGATCAGCAATAGATTTTATAGAATATTGAATCTCGGGAATCAAAATAACATCTGCTCCTCCAGCTATTCCTGCATTCAAAGCAATATGACCTGCATCTCTACCCATTACTTCTAAAATCATTACTCTTCTGTGACTAGCAGCTGTTGGTTGAAGCATATCTAATGCATTTGTTGCAACATCAACTGCAGTATCATATCCAATAGATAGCTCATTATGCTTTACATCATTATCAATAGTCTTTGGAATACCTACAAAATTTATATTTCCCTTTTTTGTAATACTTTGTAGGATTTTTAAACTTCCATCTCCGCCAATACCTATTAGTGCATCTATTCCTAATTTTTTAAAACCTTCTATAACTAAATCAGATGAGTCAATTTTTTTTCCATTCCTTATAATTTTTTTAAAAGGGTTGCCTTTATTATTTGATCCCAAAAAAGTTCCACCCATTCTCATTAAGTTACCCTCAAAATTTTGAGGGTCTAATTTGATAACGTCCAATGGCTCTTTCAACAATCCTAATGTTCCATCTTTAATTCCGTAAACTTCCCATTTATACTTATTGTGTGCTCTTAAGGTAACAGCTCTAATTACTGCATTTAAACCTGCACAATCTCCACCACTAGTTAAAATAGCTATTTTTTTTACCACAGGGCGTTTATATACTAATATTATATTTTTACTTATTTATTTTCATGGACGACATAGACAAACTTATAGAAATTTTAAAAAATTTTGAACAAGAACATAGAGATCTTGATGAAATACTTATAAGACTTCAAGAAAAAAATACTGTAAATTTTTTACAAATTCAAAGGTTAAAAAAAAGAAAATTAATTCTAAAAGATAAAATATTAGAAATTCAAAATAAATTAGAGCCAGATAGTATAGCTTAAGTTAAAAAACTTTTTAAAAATTTAGGAGCGTTATCCTTAATAAAAGATATTCTTTGCTTAATTTTGGGGATTTTTGATATTCTAATAAGATTTTTATCGATATTTTCTTCAACATACTTCATTTCTTTTGAAAAAAAAACGAATAAGGCATTAGTATATACTCCTGATAAAATAAGTCTTTTTGTATAAAAATTGAAATCTGTTGAATTATCTCCGGCTAAATACCACATTGTATTTACTGAATTATATAAACTTTTTTTGGATATTTTATTATTTGTGGGTTGCAAAAGATGGTTAAAGGTTTTTTTATAAAATTCTTTATCTTCATTTAATATATCAAACCGTAATAATAATATTTTTTTTATTCTTTTGTTAATTGGAAAATTAATTAAATTAATTTTTTTTAATTTGTATTCAAGTTTTTCATTAATATTTTGTAGAGCATATTCTAATAAATCTTTATATCCATCTGGAAAAAAATAGAATAAGTCAATTTTTTCTATTTTTTGTTTTTGTAATTTTAAAAATATTTCCGATGACCAACCTTCAATTGATACAATTTTTTTTGCTTTTTTGAGAATATCCTCTTTTTTTTTATTTTCTGTTTTGTTCATTTTTCCAATAAGTTGTTATTTCTTTTTCAAAACCAAAAGCATTTTTATGCGCTAAGCGCGATGTATACAAAATCCCGTTTAAATGATCAACCTCATGTTGTACTACCCTTGCATGTAAGCCCTCAACTTCATTTTCAATCACTTTACCATCAAGATCAAATCCAGAATATTTAATTTTTTTAAATCTTCTAACTAAACCTTGCATACCAGGAATAGATAAACAGCCTTCCCAATCATCCTCAGTTTCTTTTCCCATAGGTGTTAAACTAGGATTTATTAACGGTGTTATCTCAATTTTATCTTTCTCTTCATTATCAGGATTACGAAATACTATTATTTTTTTTGAAATATGTACTTGGGGTGCTGCTAAACCTATACCGTTATAGTCAAGCATTGTTTCAGACATATCATAAATTATTTTTTTTAAAGAATCTGATGAAAATTCATTTATCTCAGAGCATTCTTTTAGCAAGATGGGATGACCGATTTTTGATATTTTCAGAATAGACACGTTATAAATATATGTATTTTTTCTAATATACCAATAGATTAATTCAATATATCAGTTTGCAAATATTATAAGTTTATGTTACTAGCCCGTTCCAATGACACTTTTTGTAAACGTAAAAGATAATAACGTAGAACAAGCAATTAGAACGCTAAAAAAGAAAATGCAGCGCGAAGGTTTATATAAAGAAATGAAACTTCGTAAACACTATGAAAAACCTTGTTTGAAACGTGCCAGAGAAAAAGAGGAAAATATTAGAAGAGCTAGGAAGTCTGCAAAAAGAAATAATGATTAAGCAGAAAGACTTTTTACGATATCCTCACACATTTTTTTAGCATCTCCAAATAGCATAGTCGTATTATCTCTATAAAACAATTCATTATCAACACCGGAATAACCAGTTGCCATTGAACGTTTTACAAACAAAACACTCTGAGATTTTTCTACATCTAAAATAGGCATACCAAAAATAGGAGAGGACTCATCCGTTTTTGCAGCAGGATTTGTTACATCATTTGCCCCAATAACAAAAGAAACCTCCGTCATTGGAAAGTCATGATTAATTTCATCTAGCTCTAAGACTTCTTCATAAGGAACATTAGCTTCAGCTAATAAAACATTCATATGACCTGGCATTCTTCCTGCAACTGGGTGTATTGCATATCTTACTTCTATTCCTTCTTTTTTTAATATGTCACCCATTTCTCGTAAAGCATGTTGGGCTTGGGCTACAGCCATTCCATATCCTGGTACAATAATTACAGAGTCTGCATTTTTCATTATATATGCTGCATCTTCTGCATTACCCTGTTTGACAATTTTATCTGAGTTATCCTTACTAGCACTAGTGTCTTGCTCGCCACCAAAACCTCCTAGAACAACATTAATTATGGATCTATTCATCCCTTTACTCATTATATAACTTAATATTGCGCCAGAAGCTCCAACAAGAGCGCCTGTTATTATTAAAAGATTATTACTTAGAGTAAATCCTATTCCACAAGCTGCCCAACCTGAATAAGAGTTTAACATAGAAACAACAACTGGCATATCAGCTCCACCAATAGGTATTACCACAAGAAAACCTAGTAATATGGATACAAAAACTATAGTCCAAAAAATTGTTGGTGATTGGTTAACAACAAAAAAAATTATTAAAAAAATGATAAGTAAAAAAATTAATGCATTAATTAGATGTTGAAACTTGAATACAATAGGCTTACCGGAGATTGTGCCTTGTAGCTTTCCAAAAGCTAATACTGAACCAGAGAAAGTGATTGCGCCGATAAAAGTTCCAATACTCATTTCAACAAGACTAGAAATTTTAATAGACCCAACTTTACCTATATTAAAGGCAACAGGGTCATAAAAAGCAGCAGCAGCAACAAAAACAGCTGCTAATCCAACTAAACTATGAAATGCAGCAACTAACTGAGGTAATGCAGTCATTTCTATTCTTAAGGCTATAAATGAACCAATAGCACCACCAATTAGTATAGCAGCTCCAATTTCATAATAACTAAGAACTGATTTGAACATAAGAGTAGTGAATACTGCTATAATCATACCAATTATACCAAAAATATTTCCAGTTCTTGAAGATTCAGGGTGAGATAAACCTCTTAGGGCAAAGATAAATAATAATGCAGATATTAAATATAATATTGCAACCATGTTAGAAGACATTATTTATTTTCCTTTTTTTTATTAGTTTTTTTCTTAAACATTGAGAGCATTCGATATGTTACTAAAAAACCTCCAAAGATATTAACTGAAGCTAACACAACACCAATTAAACCAAATATTTTAGAAGTATCAAAACCTTGAGGGCCTGCAGCCAGTATTGCTCCAACTATTATTACACTTGATATTGCATTTGTAACACCCATCAATGGACTATGCAAAGCAGGGGTGACTGACCAAACTACATAATACCCAATAATACAAGCTAAGAAAAATACCGTAAGTCCAATAACAAAAACCTCTGAAGAATGTGCTTCCATACTACTTAAATTGCTCCAATCTTACATCCCCATCATGCGTTAGCAAAACAGAATTAATTATTTCGTCTTCTAAATCAAAATTTATTTTTTTATTTTCTTTATCTATTAATAAGCTTAAAAAGTTGAAAATATTTTTAGAATACAGCGCTGAAGCATCTTTTGCCACTCTTCCAGGAACATTTCCGTACCCAACAATCTTAACTCCGTTATGCACTACTATTTCATTCATTTTGCTTAAAGGGCAATTACCACCAGCTTCCACTGCTAAATCGATTACTACTGAACCTGGAATCATTGAAGAAACCATTTCTTCTGTAATTAATACAGGTGCTTTTTTACCGGGTATAAGAGCTGTGCAAATTACGATATCTTGTTTTGCTACTGTCTCTGATATTAATTGAGCTTGTTTTCTTTTATATTCTTCACTCATTTCTTTTGCATAACCGCCTTCAGTTTCAGCATTTTGAGCTTCATCATCTTCAACCATAATGAATTTTCCACCAAGACTTTCAACTTGTTCTTTAGTTGCAGCCCGAACATCAGTGGCAGATACGACTGCTCCAAGTCTTTTTGCCGTTGCTATAGCTTGTAAACCTGCAACACCTACACCAAGTATCATGACCTTTGCTGGATTTACTCTTCCAGCTGCAGTCATCATCATTGGGAAAGCTTTTCCAAATTGCTCTGCAGCATCAATTACGCTCCTGTATCCAGCTAAGTTTGCTTGAGATGATAAAACATCCATACTTTGTGCTCTACTAATTCTTGGTATTAACTCCATACAGCAAGATGATATTTTGTTTTTGTTTAAATTAGTAAATTCAGATTTATTTTCATATGGATTCAAAATGCCAATAAGTAATGAATTACTTTTTAAATTGTTTATATCCTCAGTATTTGGCATTCTAACACATAGACAAACATCAGCTTGTAAACATTCGGATCGAGTAACAATTTTTGCACCTGCTTCCTCATAATTTGAATTTTGATATCCTGAAGTTTCTCCTGCTCCATTCTCAATAATAACTTCTAAACCTAGTCTTGAAAAAAGCTTTACTGATTCCGGAGAAATAGAGACTCTTGTCTCATTGTTATCATTTTCTTTAATGGCAGATAAGAGCATGAGTTCTTATATTGATAGGTTCGCTATTTTTAAAGCTTTTTGTTGGTTTTCCATCAGTTTTTTTGAGTTAAAATCCTCAATGAGTTCGTGAAATATTCTATACCAATTAACTTCAGCTTTTAAATGCATAAACACAGAACCTAATCCTACTGCCGCTCTATCCATAAAAACAAATTCTTTTGGAGGTTTAACACCACCTAGTTTCTTGAGTTCTTGATGAACTTCGGATGCAATTTGTGCTCCATAAATACCGCTATCACTTTCTTGTATTTTTTGAACTTTATCTTCCATTAGGGGAGAATATAAAAATCCTGCCCATTTATTTAATACTTTTAATTTTTCTTTAGTTATGTCTGTAAATCCCCATTCTTCATATGCATGAACTGCTTTTGAATTATCTTTTTCTTGAAGAGCAAAGTATAAATCTATTACACCCTGAATAAAATTACCATTAAATATTCTCATACATCCGAAATCATAAATATTAATACTAAGGTCTTTTTTTTGAACAGAATAATTTCCTAAATGTGGATCTCCATGAAGAACACCATATTCAAAAAATGGTTTATACCATGCTTTATACATATTTGATGCTAATGTATTTCTTGTTTCTTTAGATGACTTTATAAAATTTAAAATAGGCTCTCCATCAAGCCAACTCATGGTCAGCAGTCTCTTTGTAGATAATTTGTCATAGGTTTTTGGTACGTGAACAAAATTTATGTTTGAAAAAATATTTCTAAATATTGACATTAATTTTTTTTCTCTTTCATAATCTAGCTCTTCTTTTAATCTGTCAGTAATCTCTTTATATACTTCATCAGTTTTAATAGCTTTATTATACGACTGATAAATTGAAAAAATCATTTTTAATTGCGAGAGATCTGCACTTACCGCTGAGGTCATGTCAGGATATTGAAGTTTACAAGCTACTATTTCATCATTTTTTACTTTAGCTTTATGTACTTGCCCAAGTGAAGCTGCTCTTGTTGCTTCTTTATCAAACTCTATAAAATTTTTTTGCCAATCCTGTTTTAATTCTGCTGCCATTCTTCTTTTAACAAACAACCATCCCATAGGAGGAGCATTTGATTGTAAATGCATAAGTTCTTGTGCATATTCATCAGGAAGTAGATCAGGTATTGTTGCCGATAATTGTGCCACTTTCATTAATGGCCCCTTAATACTTCCAAGAGCGGCTCTAATTTCAGATGCATGTTTTTCTTTGTCTAACTTAACCCCTAAATATCTTTGACTTGCAAGCTTTGTAGCTAATTTTCCAACTACACCACCAACTTTTGCATATCTAGTAAGTTGTTTTGTTAAAGATTTTGCTTCTTTATCTTTCATCAATTTTATTCTTCCAATTGGTCAATGAGACTCTCAATAACATTAACACCTTTTTGCCAAAAATCTTTTTTCTTCGGATTTAATCCAAAGGGTCTCAAGAGTTTATCATATGTATTACTTCCACCGCTTTCTAATAAAGTAATATATTTGTCTTCAAATTTGGGTAATTTACTTTCGTATACATTAAAAAGAGAATTTACAAGACAATCTCCAAAGGCGTAAGCATAAACGTAAAATGGTGAATGAATGAAATGAGGTATGTAGCTCCAAAAATATTTGTAATCATCATTAAATTTTATTGAAGGTCCTAAACTTTGCTTTTGTACATCAATCCAAATTTTACAAATCTCATTAACACTTAATTCTTTAATTTTTCTTTGGTCATGTATGCGCTTTTCAAATTCAAAAAATGCAATTTGTCGTACAACAGTATTAAGCATATCTTCAACTTTATTTGCTAAAAGCCCTTTACGCTCATTTTCTTTCGTAGTTATAGATAGAAGAGATTTAAATGTTAACATTTCACCAAAAACACTTGCTGTTTCAGCAAGAGTTAGAGGTGTTGAAGAATTAAAATAAGTTTGTTTTCGTCCCGCTAAATACTGATGAATTCCATGACCTAGTTCATGAGCAAGTGTTGCTATATCTCTTGCTTTACCCTGATAGTTAACAAGTATAAATGGGTGAGCTGAAGGAACAGTAGAAGCAGCAAATGCTCCAGGAGATTTACCTGCAATAACAGGAGCATGTATCCATGAATTATCAAAAAATTTATTTACAATGTCTCCTGCTCTCTTATCAAAATTAGAATAAGCATCACTTACAATTCTTTTTGCATCTTTCCAGGAATATACACTTTGTGATTGGAAGGGAAGAGGTGCATTTCTATCCCAATACATCAATGATTTCTTTTTAAACCATTTGGCTTTTATTTTATAATAGCGATGAGCAATTTTTGGATAATTTTCTTTTATTGTTTCAGTCAATGCCTCTACAACTTCATCTTCAACTACATTAGACAAATTTCTAGAGCTGACTGGGCTTGGTAAACCTCTCCACTTATCATTGATTGATTTATCTTTAGCAAGATTATTGGTAATGGATGTAAACAAACTAATATTGTCTTTTAAAACACCAGATACAACCTCTGCAGATTTTTTTCGATTTGATTCTTTTTTATCAGAAAGAAAATTAAAAATTTCAGCACTAGATAAATTTTTACCTTTAAATGGAAATTTAAGTGACGCAATTGTATCATCAAATAATCTTACCCAAGCTGATCTAGAAGTAATACTTTTTTCTTGAAGTAATTTTTCTGTTTTAACATCTAATTGATATGGCTTAAATTTTCGTATATTTTTAATCCAGTTTTTATAAAGCTCTAATTTCTTGTCAGCATAAATCTTATTTAATTTTGATTCTGAAACTTCATTTAACTCAAGACTAAAGAAAACTATTGATGAAGCAATATTAGTAATTTGTTCCTGCATTTGTTGGTAAAAAATTTTATTCTTTTCATTATTACCATCCTCTGCAACTAAGAGATGTGCGTATGACATAATTTTATCTATTTTTATATCAATGTTTTCTAATTCAATAATTGCTTTTAAGAGTTCACTAGGACTAAGCTTAATAATTTTAGATGAGTATTTTTTTTCAAATTTTTTTGTAATTATTCTCAGTTGATTCAAATCATTATTCAGATTCTTCGCTTTTGGAGATTCGTATAAATCTTTGAGGTTCCAAACTGGCAGTTTTCCAAGGGTATTTTTTGTTAAATTTTGATAATTTTTTTGTTTCATATTTGACTATTTCGATATAGGTCTATTATCAGAGCTTTGTAGGGAGGATTAAAAGTATGATTGTTAATTTTGATGAATTTAATAACATACCTAGTGTTTTTTATTATCAATCAAATGATCTGAAAGATCAACCTTATTTGTGGAAAAAAGAAAATGATAAATATGTTTCTTTAAGCTGGATACAAGTAAAGGAGCAGGTTGAAAGTTTGGCAACATATTTAAAAGATCTAGGAATTTTAGAGGGTGATAGAGTATTAATTTTATCTGAAAATAGACCTGAGTGGCAAATTACTGATTTAGCCATAATGTCTATTGGAGCAATATCTGTGCCTGCTTACACTACAAGTACAACAAATGATTATGAATATATAATTAAACACTCTGGGGCTAGATGCGCCATTGTATCTTCACACGAATTAATGAAGAAAGCTCTACCTGCAATTGAAAAAAATTCTCACTGTCAAAATGTAATTAAATTTAATGATGACAATGAAACTTATTCAGAAGCTTTAAATATAATATCTTATAATAAAATTATAAATGATAATTTAGAAAAGAGTAAAGCTTCTAATAAAATAGAAGAGTTGTCAAAAAATTTTAACAGAAAAGATACAGCATGTATTATATATACCTCTGGGACAGGGGGGAACCCTAAGGGAGTAATGTTGAGTCACGGAGCTATGTTAAGAAACTGTGCTTCTTGTGATAAATTACTTGAAAGTCTTACTAAAGATTTAAAAAAAGAGATTAGATATCTTTCTTGGTTACCATTATCCCATTCCTATGAGCATACTTTACAATTCTTAGAAATGGGGCAAGGTGCACAGATCTATTACGCGGAAAGTATTGATAAACTATTAGTGAATATGGCTGAAGCTGCTCCACATTTTATGACAGCTGTTCCAAGATTTTATGACTCTTTACACACACGTATTTCACAAGGACTTAAAAACCAAAGTAAATTAAGTCAAAGGTTCTTTGCAATTACATTAAATCTAGGAAAGAAAAAATATTTTGATGAACAAATGAGTTTCTTTGAAAGATTTATGAATGGATTAATGGATAGAATAGTAAGAAAAAAGGTTAAGAAAAGATTTGGTGGAAGTCTGAGAGCATTGATATCCGGAGGCGCAGCACTAAATTTTGAAGTTGGATTATACCTAAGCGCCCTTGGGCTTCCACTACTTCAAGGCTATGGACAAACTGAAACTGCTCCAGTTATTTCTGCAAACCCTCCTGAAAAAATTAAATTAGATACTGTTGGAAAAGTTCTTCAAGGAAATGAAGTAAAAATTTCTGAAGATGGAGAAATTTTAGCTCGTGGTGAACTAATTATGAATGGTTATTGGAATGATCCTGAGTCAACTAATAAAACTATAATTGACGGGTGGGTTCATACAGGTGATATTGGTGAATTTGATGAAGAAGATTATTTAAAAATAACGGATAGGAAAAAAGATATTATTGTAAATGCAGGTGGAGATAATATTTCTCCTTCAAGAATAGAGGCAAAACTAGATATTGAACCTGAAATTGCTCAATCAATGTTATATGGAGATTTCAAAAATTACCTAGTTGCAATCCTGGTACCTAATAAAGATTTAGCTTTAGAATGGGCAAAAAAAAATAATGTTGAGGGCGATTTAAATAAAATAATTCAAAATTCTTCATTTGATAAAAAGATGAAAGAAGTTGTAAATAAAGTCAATAAAAGCCTCTCTAGTATTGAACAAATAAGAAAATTTATTTTAATTGATCACGAATTTACAATTGAAAACAATATGATGACTCCTTCCATGAAAGTAAGAAGGTTTAAAGTAAAAGAGATGTATGGAGAGAATTTAGAAAAACTATATTAAGTTTTTCCTTTATCAAATTTTTCTTTTTGTTCAGGAGTGATTTCTTTTTGAAATTTTGTTTTCCACTCTGCGTATGGCATGCCATAGATCATTTCTCGTGCTTCATCGTATGAAATAGAAATATTTTTCTTCTCTGCAGCACTAACATACCATTTTGAAAGACAGTTTCTGCAAAAACCTGACAAATTCATTAAATCAATATTTTGAACATCTGTTCTATTTTTTAGATGATGAATCAATCTTTCTGCTACATCAGCAAGTAAATCTCTATCAAAGTTTTTGGTCATATTACGTAAATAAATTATATAAATCTTTTTTTGTGATATATATATAATAATTAATGAAACGTAACAGAAAAGCTAAAATTTTAGCTACTTTAGGTCCTGCATCATCAGATAAAAAAATAATAGAAGATTTATTTGTGGCTGGATGTGATGTTTTTAGATTAAATTTTTCACATGGTGATTTAGAAACTCATAGAAAAAATTATGAAACTATTAGATCTCTTGAAGAAAAACATAATCATGCATCATGCATATTAGCTGACTTACAAGGACCCAAGTTAAGAGTGGGTACATTTAAGAATACAAAAGAAAATTTAGTTAAAGGTCAAAATTTTATACTAGATCTTTCAACTGAACCCGGAGATAATAATAGGGTTAACTTTCCCCATGAAGAAATATATGATTTTTTAACACCTAATACTATTTTATTAGTAAATGATGGAAGGATTAGATTACAAGTTATTGAGCAAAAAAAAGATAGTTTAATAACAGAAGTTTTAAATGATGCTGAAATCTCAAATAACAAAGGTGTAAATATTCCAGATGTTATTCTTCCAATAGACGCTCTTACCAAAAAAGACAAATCTGATCTAATGAAGGCATTAGATATGGGCGTTGATTGGGTTGCACTCTCTTTCGTGCAACAAGCAGAGGATATTCTCAAACTAAAAAAAATAATTAATAATAAAGCACTCGTGATGGCAAAAATTGAAAAACCTTCAGCAGTAAAAAATATTGATGATATTATAAATGCTGCAGATGGTATTATGATAGCCAGAGGTGATTTGGGTGTTGAAATGCCAACAGAACAAGTTCCTATTGTTCAAAAAAATATTATAAAGAGATGTAGGCACTTTGGTAAACCAGTTGTTGTTGCTACACAAATGCTTGAAAGTATGATTGAAAATCTTGTTCCAACTAGAGCTGAAGCATCGGATGTTGCTAATGCTATTTACGACGGAGCAGATGCTGTAATGTTATCTGGTGAATCTGCTGTTGGAGCACATCCAATAGAAGTAGTAATAACTATGAATAAAATTATAGAAAATGTTGAAAACGATAAAAATAATTATGATTTACGAATTATACAAGAAAATATTGATGATGTTGATAATACAGATGCAATAACATTAGCAGCGTACTCAATTGCAAAAAAATCAGATGCAAAAGCAATAATTACATTTTCTGTAAGTGGAAGAACAACGACTAGAATGGCTAGAGAAAGAACGCCAGTTCAAATTGTTGGTTTATCTCCAAATATTAATACTACAAGAAAAATGCAATTATACTGGGGTGTAAACTCATGTCATACTCAAGAAGATGCTCAAAATGCACAAGATATGGTTAATATTGCATGTTCAATTGCTAAAAATAAAAAATTAGTAAAACCAGGAGATAACGTGGTTATCTCGGCTGGTGTTCCATTTGGAAGTGCTGGCACCACTAATCTACTTAGATTAGCTGAAATAATTGCTGATAAAGATCTTAAGTAAGCTTATTACAAGCTTCTTTTATTCTGTTGCACGCATCTTCTAGAATTGCATCACTAGTTGCATAAGATAATCTGAAATAAGGCGATAAACCAAATGCTGCACCATGAACTCCTGCTACGCCTTGATCTTCTAAAAGGTATGTCATGAAATCTTCATCATTGGAAATATATTTTCCATTTGATGTCTGTTTTCCAATTATACCCTCACAATTTGGATAAACGTAAAAAGCTCCCTCCGGTTTTTGACATGTAATTCCATCAATATCATTTAATTTATTCAATACTAAATCTCTGCGTTTCAAAAATTTTTTATTATGATCGTTTATAAAATCCTGTGGACCACTTATTGCTTCAACTGCAGCAGCCATTGTTATTGAAGAAGTTGATGTTGTGCTTTGAGATTGTATTTTGTTCATAGCAGCAATAATCTCTTTTGGAGCTCCACAATATCCAAGTCTCCATCCTGTCATACAATAAGATTTTGAAACACCGTTTAGTGTCAAACATCTGTCTTTTAGTGAAGGCTCAATAGAAGCAAGTGTATGAAATTCTACTCCATCGTAAATAATTTTTTCGTATATATCGTCACACATTATAAGAACATTAGGATAATTTTTTAAGATAAGTGCTAAGTCTTCTAACTCTTTTTTTGAATAAACTGATCCAGTTGGATTACTAGGACTATTTAACATTAACCATTTTGTTTTAGAGTTTATATTTTTTTCAAGTTGTTCTGGTGTAATTTTAAAATTCTGTGATTGAGGACACTCAACTATCACGGGCTTCCCTTCTGCTAATAAAACAATATCTGGATAACTAACCCAAAAAGGAGCTGTTATAATGACTTCATCTCCTGGATTAATTGTTGCCATCATAGCATTATAGATAATGTGTTTACCTCCTACACCGCATATGATTTCATCTAATTTATAATCAATATTATTATCTTCTCTGAATTTTTTCTGAATTGCTTTTTGTAATTCTGGTGTACCTTTACCTGGTACATATTTTGTCTTACCCTCTTCCATCGCTTTACTAGCAGCATCTCTTATATTTTTTGGTGTATTAAAATCTGGCTCACCTGCTGCAAGAACAATTACATCTTTACCCTCGTCCTTCAAAGCTTTGGCTTTGACATTTATACCTACAGTCATTGAAGGTTTTATTTTACTCAGTCTATCTGCAACAAAATTCATTTAAATTATAAAATGTTCAATAATTAGACTAGCACAAGTTAACAACAAAAAAATAGCAAAAATCTTTCTTAATACTAACTTATCTATATTTGATGAAACTTTAGCACCAATTCCAGCAGTAAATATACTAGTTATCGATATAAAAAAAACTATTATTATATTTACATAACCAAGAGAATAAATGGGAAGTTCATTAATATTTGACCCAGTATACATAAATGTAAGTGTTCCTGGAAAAGCAATTAAAAAACCAAAAACAGCAGAGGTACCAACTGCTTCATGAATCTTTTTTGAAAACATTGTTAAAGTTGGGACACTAAAACTGCCACCACCTATACCAATTGTTGCAGATAAAAAACCAATAGAAGAGCTTATTGCAAAGTTAATTGTATTAGATGATGGTACATCCTTACTTACAATTATTGGGTTTTGTTGAAACAGCATATTTAATGAAA
>CACKRO010000010.1 GCA_902602695.1 uncultured Alphaproteobacteria bacterium
ATATTCCTAATATAAAAAAAGCATTAACTGGTATAAATAAAAAATTAAAAATAAACGCACCTTTACTAATATACATTTATTATTCTTTTGAAAATAAACCTCTTTGGTTTCGTGTAGTATGGCGATTTACAGATATTTTTAGAATGATAATATCTAGAATGCCTTTTTATATTAAAAGTAAAATTTGTGATCTTATTGCGTATTTAGTCTACTTCCCAATATCAAGAATTTCAAAAATATTTAGAAATTTTGGTTTTAATGTAAAAAACTTTCCTCTTTCATTTTATTCTAATAAAAGTATTTATGTTTTAAGAAATGATGCACTTGATAGATTTGGCACCAAAATAGAACAAAGACTTTCTAAACAACAAATAACAGACTTACTCAAACAAACTGGTTTTAAAAACATATCTTTTTCTGATGAAGAGCCATATTGGTGTGCAATAAGTTATAAAGAAAAAAATATATAATTGTAATGTGTGGAATATCAGCATTATTAACAAATAAACTAAATCATAAAAATGAATTCATAAGTTATATTGAAAAAATGAATCATTGCCTAAAGCATAGAGGGCCTGATTTTCAAAATTATTGGTTGGATGAAAATAAGGGAGTGTGCCTTGGGCATACTAGATTATCAATACAAGATTTATCAGCTAATGGAAACCAACCTATGTTATCACAAAATGAGAGATATGTATTATGTTTTAATGGAGAAATATATAATCATTTTGACATAAGAAAAAAAATAGAAAAAAATTTTAATAATGAAATTCATTGGCGTGGAACTTCTGATACTGAAACTTTATTAAAAAGTATTGAGATATTTGGTTTGGAAAATACTCTGAATTTTTTATCAGGAATGTTTGCGATTTGTTTATTTGATAGAAAAAAACTTAAGATTAATATTGCAATTGACAGATTTGGAGAAAAACCACTTTATTTTGGAAATGTAGATAAAGCTTTTATTATAGGATCTGAATTAAAAGTTTTTAAAGCATTTAAAGAATTCAATAATCAAGTTGATAGAAATTCTTTAGATGAATTTGTAAGATACTCATGCATTAGAGCGCCAAGAACAATTTATAAAAATATTTTTAAACTTGAACCAGGTTCAATGTTTGAAATATCTTTAGATAAAATTTTATCTCAAAATATAGATATTAATTTTTTAAATAAAAAACAATTTTATAAATATTGGTGGAAACCCAAAGACGTAATTATTAAAAATAGGGATAAAAAAATTAAGGATTATGAAAAAGCTAAAATTGATGTTGAAAATACATTATTTAATTCAGTAAAATCCCAGTTAATCTCTGATGTTCCTTTAGGATCATTTTTGTCAGGCGGAATAGACTCTTCACTCATAACTGCTTTAATGTGCAAAAATTCAAAAAATAAAATTAATACATTTACAATTGGATTTTCAGAAGATTCTTTTGATGAATCTAAATATGCAAAACAAATATCTAAAATATTGAGAACTGATCATCATGAAGCAATATTATCTTCTCGTGAAACATTATCTATTATTCCAGACTTAATGAATACTTATGACGAACCCTTTGCAGATAGCTCACAAATACCAACAATTCTTTTAAGTAAATTTGCAAAAAATAATGTTAAAGTTGCATTAAGTGGAGATGGTGGAGATGAGTTATTTGGTGGTTATAATCGATACTTTTGGATTAATAGGATATGGAAATATTTCTCATGGCTGCCTTTCGAAATAAGGATGATACTGGGAAAAATCTTATCTAGTGCCAATCCAGACAAAATTAATTATTTATATTATTTTTTTTCAAATAATAAAAATTTAGATAAGTTTTTTGGGCAAAAGGCAATAAAAACTTTTGAGAGACTTAAGTATGTTAAAAATATTGAAGATTTGTTCATTAGCTTAACTACAGAGTGGAATTGGAATGATAAAATAGTTGTTGATAGTAATAATAAAAAAATTTCTTTATATGAAGATTTTGAAGAATTAAGATCATTTAATTTTATTGAACGTATGATGTATTGGGATACGATAAACTATTTACCTAATGATATACTATGCAAAGTTGATAGAGCATCTATGTCCAAAAGCTTGGAAACAAGGGCGCCATTTTTAAGTGAAAAAGTTTATGAAATTTCGTCTATGTTACCTCTAGAAATGAAAATTAAAAAAAATAATGGAAAAGTTATTTTAAAAGATATTCTTAAAAAATATATTCCTAGCCATTTAATTGAAAGGCCTAAACAAGGATTTGGTATACCTTTATCTTCTTGGCTTAGGACAGATCTTAAGGATTGGGCTGAAACATTATTATCTCCAAATACTATAAAAAATCAAGGTTATTTTGATAACAATATAATTCAGAGATATTGGGGAGAACACAAAAATGGAAGATTTGATTTTCATAACAAACTTTGGCCTATATTGATGTTTCAATCTTGGATGGAGCATAATTAATGTTGCCATACAATATATCTTTCATCTTTATATTTTTAATTAGCTTTCTTATAGATAATCTTCCTATTTCATTAAAAAAAATTCTTTATTTTATATTATTTATTTTTCTATTATTATTTGTTGGACTGAGACACGAAGTAGGTGGCGATTGGTTCAGTTATATTTGGTATATTCAAGACTTAAAAACATATCCTGAAAAAATATTCACCTTTAGATCAGATTGGGGTTTTAATGGTTTATTATATTTGTTATTCAATGTTGAATATAACATTTATATTATAAATATATTTTGCGCATTTCTATTTATAGGTTCTTTATTTTTATTTGCATTTAATCAAAATAAACCAATATTAGTTTTATTTGTTGCATTACCTTATATTATAAATGTAATAGGCATGGGATACACTAGGCAAAGCGTAGGCTATGCTTTTTTGATATTTTCAATCTTAGCATTACAAAAAAATAAAAATTTATTATTTTTTGTTTTAATTATTATTGGATCTCTTTTTCATAAGTCATTAATTCTTTTTTTAATTTTATATTTTGTTAATTTTAATTTTAATTTAAAGGGAATCACCCTTTTGATCGTATTAGCCTCCATTTCTTTTGTATTAATAATTTACAAATTGGATACTATTCAATTTTATATCTACCATTATTTGGGAGAAGGCAAACATTTATCATCAACAGGAACTGTTTTTAGGTATCTTATAAATTTAATACCTTGTTTATTCATTCTGTATTACGGCACAAATTTTTTAACAAATAAAAGTGAAAAAAAAATATTATCATTATTAATATTATTTACTTTTTCAGGATTATTATTTTACCAATACGCTCCAACCGCATTTGATAGAATGGGATTATATTTAACAATAGTTCAATTGTATTTTTATTCAAATCTTGATTTAATTATTAAAAATAACTTTTTTAGAAAATTTGTATACCTATTTATGTATTCTTTTTATTTTACAATAAACTATGTTTGGTTAAATTTTTCTACGTATAAAAATGAATGGGTGCCTTATAATATTTTATTTTACCAATTTTATTAATTTGTAAAAAAATATACCCATTTTAAACTAATGAGTTTATATGAACAAATGATGAATAAAAAATTCAAATTTAATTTTGCTTTAATAGGGCTCGGTGGATATATAGCTCCACGGCATGTAGAGGCAATTAAAAAAAATAATTGCAATCTTAGTTGTTCTTTGGATATAAATGATAGTGTAGGTTTTATAGAAAATTATTTTCCTAATTCTCATTTTTTTACTGAAATTGGAAGATTTGACAGGTACATAGATAAGATATCTAGAACTAAAGATAAAATAAGTTACGTATCAATTTGTTCGCCAAATTATCTTCATGATTCACATATAAGACTGGGATTAAGATCAAAATCTCATGTTATTTGTGAAAAACCATTAGTAATTAATCCTTGGAATTTAGATGCTATTGAAAAAATGCAACGCGAATATAAAAAAAAAGTATATTCAATAAATCAACTTAGGTTACACCCATCAATAATAAAATTAAAACAAAAAATACAAAACTCTAAAAAATTACATGATGTTGAAATAACCTATATTACACCAAGAGGTAATTGGTATAAATATAGCTGGAAGGGAGATGAAAATAAATCTGGTGGATTACTTTATAATATTGGTATTCATTTATTTGATTTAATTAATTTTTTATTTGGCAAGATTGAAATTACAAAAGTAAACTTCGCATCTGAAAATTGCTATTCTGGATTTATTTCTACAAAAAAAGCCAATATCAGATACTTTTTATCGATTGATAAAAATCATTTAAATTTAGTAGGCAGAAAAAAAACAAATAATCCAGTGAAAATATTAAAAGTAGATGATGAAAAAATAAATCTCTCAAAAAATTTTGTTAATTTGCATACTCTCTCATATAAAAAAATCTTGGAAAAAAAAGGTTTTGAAATTAATTCTATAAGAAGTGGTATAGAACTAACCTATAAGATTAAAAAATCTATAGTTTCTTCTCCAAATTTGGATAGTCATCCTTTGGTAAATAAAATTAAATGAAATACATTCACGAATTAGCTAAAATTGATAACGATGTAATAATTGGTAATGATACAAAAATATGGCATTGGACTCATGTATCTTCTGGCGCAAAAATAGGAGATAATTGTATTTTGGGGCAAAATGTTTTTATTGGTAAAAATGTTACAATCGGGAATAATGTAAAAATCCAAAACAATGTATCAATTTTTGAAGGAGTAGAGTTAGGCGATAAAGTTTTTTGTGGACCAAGTGTTGTTTTTACCAATGTTATCAACCCTAGATCATTTATAAATAAGAAAAAAGAATTTCAACCAACAAAAGTTTTAAAAGGAGTAACTATTGGTGCAAATTCAACTATTATATGTGGTATAAATATTGATGAATATGCTTTTGTTGGTGCCGGGTCAGTAGTGACTAAAAATGTAAAAAAATTTGAAAAATATTATGGAAACCCTGCTTCTCATAGAGGCTGGGTCACTATTGAAGGAGATAATATTAGTTTTACAAATAAAAATAACAACATTTATTATTGCCCAGTGTCTAAAAAGAAATATTTTTATGATAAATTAAAAAATGAAGTAAATATTATAAAATAAATATGCAAATCAATAATTATTCACTTGATAAAGAAAGTAAAAAAATAAAAAATGAAATTTTAAACAATATATCTAAAGTAATTGATCATAATAAATATATTAATGGTCCTGAAAATTCAATATTAGAAAGAAAATTAAGCAGTATTTTAAAATCTAAAAATTGTATTCTTACATCCTCTGGAACTGATGCTCTTTTAATATCATTAATTGCTATCGGCATTAAAGAGGGCGATGAAATAATAACAAGTCCATTTACATTTATCTCAACTATCGAAGTAATACTATCAATGAAAGCAAAACCTATATTAATTGATATAGATCCAGAAACATATAATATCGATATTAATAAAATTAATAATTATATTACAAAAAAAACAAGAGCAATAATTCCAGTATCATTATTTGGTCAACCTGCGAACTTAAAGTTGTTAAAGAAAAATATAAAAAAAAATAAAGGTATAAAGATTATTGAAGATAACGCTCAAAGTTTAATGTCTAAGCATCATGGACAGTATTCCAATTATTTTACTGATATATCTTGCACTAGTTTCTTTCCAACAAAAGTCTTAGGTTGTTATGGGGATGGTGGTGCAATTTTTACAGATAACAAAATTCTTTCAGATAAGATAAAAAAAATCAGATCTCATGGCTCAATAAACAAAAAAAATTATGATATACAGGGCGTCTCAGGTAGAATGGATACTTTACAAAGTGCAATTATTTTAACAAAATTAAAATATTTAAAAAAAAATTTATCTAATAGATCAAAAATAGCCACAAAATACAATAAAATTATTGATAAAATAAATAGCTTATCAGATAAAGATTTAATAAAAAAACCTAAAATTCTTGATTTTAACCAAAGTGTTTATGCGCAATATACTATTCAAACTGAAAATAGAAATAAGTTAAAAAAATTTTTGAAAAGTCATAATATCTCTACAGCAATTTATTATGATAAAATAGTTTCAAACTATAGTTATTATAAAAATAAGTGCAGATTTAAAGACTTAAAAAATGCATCAAAAATATCAAAGCAAGTATTAAGTTTGCCTATCAATGATTATCAAACATCAAAAGAAACAAAATATGTATGTGATGTAATGTACTCTTTTTTTGAAAAAAACTAAATTAAATGAAATCTAAGAACTTTATCATTTTTTCATCTATAGATTGGGATATTAATTGGCAATTACATCATGAGTTGGTGACCTCATTACTCGAAGAGGGATCAAAAATTCTTTTTATAGAAAATACAGGAACTAGAAATTTACGATTTACAGATTTATCAAGAGTATTTTCAAGAATAAAAAAATGGTTTTACAGCAAAAAAGGATATAAAATAATTAATAAAAATTTTTTATTATATTCACCACTTATTTTACCTTTTCCTTATAATAAAATTTCAACAATTATAAATTCTTATTTAACAACAAGATCGATTAGAAATTGGATTAAGAATACTGGAAATGGAGATATTTGTTTTATATCATTTCTTCCAACGCCTTTAGTTTATAACGTTTTTTCAAAAATTAATTCGATTTATAAAATTTATTATTGTGCAGATGATATGACAAGATCAAATACATATAATGTAAAAAAAATTCATGAAAATAATTTTATTAAAAATGTAGATGCAGTATTTTGTACTTCTCACAATTTATTTGATAAATGTAAAAAATTTAATGGCTCTACATATTTAATTCCATCTGGAGTAAACTTTTTAAAGTTTAAAAAGATTTACGATATTAAAAATAATGATTTGAAAATAAAAAAAATATATAAAACACCAATAATAGGCTATATTGGTGCTATTACGAAGGTATTTGATAAAAAATTATTAGTTTATTTATCAAAAAGTTTTCCAGACTATACATTTTTGATAATTGGAAAAGAGCATACAGATTTAAGAGAATTAAAAACAATCGAAAATATTAAATTTATAGGTCATGTCGATCATGATAGTATCCCACATTATCTTAAAATTTTTGACATAGCTATTATTCCATATTTAAAAAATGATTTTACTGAAAATGTTTATTCTTTTAAACTAAATGAGTACTTAGCTATGGGTCTCCCGGTTATTACAACAGATTTAAATGAATTTAAGATTTTTGAAAATCAATATCCCAATACAATTTATGTTTCCAAATCACACAAAGAATTTAAAAACTACTTAAGTAGAGATTTTTCTATTTTTTGGAAATATAAGCAACAAAGAATTGAAGTTGCAAAAGAAAATTCTTGGTCAAATAGGTTTTCAAAAATCAAAGAGATTTTTGAATTTAATTATAATAGTAATATTTCTTCTTTTATTAAGAAAAAAGAAAATGAGCAATTCAATTATCTTAAATCAAAAAGTGTTATATCATATTTTATTATTCCACTATTAGTTTTATATTTTATTACATTTCATTCTCCTTTTTTTTATTATCTTTCAAAGGGTTTAGAGGAGAATTATTTAATTAAAAAAGCTGATGCTATTGTTGTTTTTAGTGGCGATGGTTATTCAGGTTATGAAAACTTAGGATTTCAAAAAAGAACACTAGACGTACTAAAGTATTATAAATCTGGATATGCAGATAAAATATATGTATCTTCAGGTAAAGAGCAAAAAATTAGTCAAGTTGAGATTATAAAAGCTCTTTTAATTCAAAATAAAGTAAAAGAAAAAGATATAAAAATATTCACTACTTATCCATCTAGTACATATGAAAATGTTATTATGGTTGAGAAACAACTTGTAAAAGATGAAATTAACGAAATAATTTTTATTACAGCCCCTTTTCATGCTAAAAGATCATCATTAATTTGGAAGAAAAATGCTCCACAAATTAAAATTTATTTCGCAGAACCATTAGATAGAAAATACAAATCATCATCAAAATTTAAGCTTAACGAGATAAAAGTTGTTTTGTATGAATATCTTGCAATAGTTTATAATTTTTTTAAGGGCAGACTTTAATGAAAATTCTAATAGCTTCTAATAGTTGTTGGAATTTATATAATTTTAGAAAAGATTTAATTTCAACTCTTATTAGTAAAAAATATAAAATAATTATTGCAGCTCCATATGATGAATATTTAAGTAAAATTTTTAAAGAAAATCTAATTTTTTGCCCAATTTATTTAAAAAAAAATAAGAAATCATTTTTTAGTGATTTATTTTGTTTACTTCAATTTATTTATATAATTCAAAAACACAGGCCAAGTTACTCTCTTGCATTTACAATTAAGCCAAATATTTATTGCTCTATTGCAACTTTGTTTTCAAAAACAAAAATGATAAATAACATTACTGGTTTAGGGTCAGCATTAATAAAAAATAATCTATTTTCAAAGATAATTTTTTTTATTTATAGATTAACTCTTTATAGATCTTACAAAGTTGTATTCCAAAATAAATCAGATATGAATATTTTTATCAATAAAAAAATTACAAACATATATAATAGTAATTTAATACCTGGATCTGGAATCAATATTAATAAATATAATAATCAAATATTAACTAATAATAATATTTTTACTTTTTTATATGTTGGCAGACTTATAAAAGATAAGGGTATAGTTGAATACCTTGAAGCGGCAGAAATAGTAAAAAGCAAAACTTCAAAAAACATTAAGTTTGTTGTTCTGGGATCATTTGATAAAAAAAATCCAAACTCAATTGATTTTAAATATTTTGAAAGTTTTATAGATAAAGAAATAATCAATTATTTAGGTTTTGTAGATAATCCTATCCCTGTAATTTCTGATTCCAGTTGCGTAGTTCTTCCATCTTACAGAGAAGGTCTTTCTAGATCGTTATTAGAGTCTATGGCATTAGGAAAGCCAATAATTACAACTAATGTAGCAGGATGTGATGAATTAGTAAGAGAAAGTTCAAATGGTTTTTTATGTAAAGTGCAAAACAAATATGATTTAGCAGAAAAAATGTTTTCAATCTTGAACTTGAAAAAGGAAGAAGTTATGAAAATGGGGGAAAAAGGTAAGCAAATAATTCAAACAGAATATTCAAATGAGATAGTTATAAATAAATATTTACAATTAATATACTAATCAAAACAAATTTATTTTATCTTATATTAAATCAAATTCACTCATATATTTTAAATTAATAGATTTAACTTTAGATTAATTTAAAGTATCTTAAAAAAAATGTTTAACTTTTTACAAAATTTTTATAAAAGTTTTTATATATATGCAATTGGTATTATATCTTCTAATTTTTTAATACTTCTAATTTTACCATATTTAACTAAAGTATTTAATCCAGATCAATTTGCAATAATTGAAATTTATACAATTTTGATTACCTTAATCATGATTATTACTAATTTTGGTTTAGGTGATGCTCAGTCATTTTATTACTATAAGTATAAAGAAAATAGTTTTAAACAAAAACAGGTAATATCTAAAAGTTTTATATTAAGATTATTAATTACAATTATTACCTTAATTATATTAAGTTTAATTTATATAACTATAGATTCGTTTAAAAAATTTTTTAATTATAATTTTACACTTTTTGTTACAATATTTTTGATTGCTTCATTAACAGGCATTTTTAATCAGGGATTAATAGTATTAAATATTAAGTTTTATCAATGGAAATTTAATATTTTTAATATTCTAAAAACTTTCTTAATTTTTGCTTTTCTTATCTTTTTTTTATATTTTAATAATTTAAGTATTAATGGTTATTTTTATTCTTATTTTTATAGTTATCTCTTAGTAACAATTATCTTATGGTTTTATCTTCAACAAAATCTTTCTTTAAAACCTATAGATAATAATTTGTTTAAAAAAATTATTTTTTATGGTTTTCCACTAATATTCACTCAATTATCATGGTATTTAATGAGTGTTATAGATAGAATATTTATTTATTATTACCTAGATAAAACCTCTTTAGGTATTTACGCTATAGCAGGAAAATTTGCCCTAATAATTAACTTAATAATAGAGATATTTAATAGAGCATGGCTCCCATTCTTAATGAAAGAAGTAAATGAATTAAGAAATACTAATAAAGAATCTAAAGCTATTTTCGTATTAATAGCAAAAATTTACACATTTATTACTTGTATAGTAATTATTATTTTATCATTATTGTCTGAATTTATAATTACTAATTTTTCAAATTATTTATATCATGAAGCAAAATATATATTTCCTCTGCTTAGCTGGTATCTAATATTTTATGGTTTTTTTAATATAATTTCATCTTCAATGTGGATTGAAAAAAAAACTTATTATACAACAATCGTAATGTTTTTAACTCTAATTTTAAATATACTACTTAATTTTTATTTTGTACCAGAATATGGAGTTTATGGTGCTGCTTTTTCAACTATCGCCTCATATAGCATATTACTTGTTATAACATTAATTATTGTTAGAAATATAAAAAATATTATTTTTCCATATATTTTTATATCTTTTAATTATTTATTAGTATTTATAATATCCATAACGATACTTTATTTACAGATTGATATCTTAATTAAAATTTTATTATCATTTTTATATATAATTTTATCCTCAATGTATTTTATAAATAATAATTACAAATTATTTTTTGTGAGATTTAAGAATTAAAGATTTTTATGGCAAGTAAAATAATAATAATAGATTATGGATTGGGGAATCTGTTATCAATTTCAAATATGCTTAATTATTTAAACATCGAACATATCATTACTAATAATCCAAAAGAAATAGAAAATGCTCATAAATTAATTATTCCTGGCGTAGGATCATTTGATACTGCTATATATTTACTTAAGAAAAATAAAATTTTCAATTCAATTATGAAGGCATTTGAAGCAAACGTAATAATTTTAGGAATTTGCTTAGGTATGCAAATATTTTATGAAAAAAGTGATGAAGGTAACTTTAATGGTTTAGGTATTTTGAAGGGTAAAATTGTAAAATTTAAAAAAAATAAAAATTTAATTATTCCTCATATCGGATGGAATTCTATTAATTCAAATACTATTTCAGAGTTTAACTTAAAAAATAAAAAATTTTATTTTTTACATTCTTATCATCCAGAAATTACGATAAAACATCATTTTGATAGTGTTAAATATTCATATAATTTTCCAGCGGTTATAAAATATAATAATGTTTTTGGTGTGCAATTTCATCCTGAAAAAAGTGGAGAAAATGGAATGCAATTTTTTAAAGAATTTAATTTATTATGACATTTTCTCCTAGGATTATACCTTCTTTATTAATAAATAGAGATAAGTTAATTAAAACAAAAAAATTTACAGATGAAAGATATGTTGGTGATATTTTAAATGCTGTAAAAATATTTAATGATAAAAAAGTAGATGAATTATTAATAATTGATAAATCAATCAAAACATTAAATGATGGACCTAATTTTGATTTAATTAAAAATCTATCGTCAGAAGTATTTATTCCTTTAACTTATGGAGGAGGTATACGCAATATAGATGAGGCATATAGATTATTTAAAGCAGGAATTGAAAAAATCTCTATACAAAAAACTTTTTTTGATAGATTTGAAAATTTAAGAAATTTTGTGAAAAATTTTGGAAGTTCAAGTATTCTACTGTCAATTGATATTATAATAAAGAATAATATTTATTTAATTTTTGATAGCAAAACAAAAAAAACTTTAGATTTGAATATAAATGATACAATAAATAAAGCTATTGATTGTGGTGTGGGTGAAATTCTAGTTAATATAGTTAATTTGGATGGTACATTAAAAGGGCCAGATTTGAATATTATAAATCATATTCCAAAAGTAAATATACCAATTATTTATCAAGGCGGGATTAATTCAGTAAATGATATAATAGCTGTTTTAAAAAATGGATTTCATAGTGTTGCAATTGGATCTTTATTTATATTTTATGGAAAATATAATTCAGTATTGATTTCCTATATTAATGAAACTGAAAGATTGACAATAAATAAAAATTTTACAATAAATGTATAAGATTTGTAGCAGATGTTTAATGGATACTTCTGCTATTGATATCAAATTTGACATAAATGGTAATTGTAATTTTTGTACAGATTTTTTGGAAACATCTAATTCAATCAAAAATAATAATAAACACAAAAATCTAAATAAATTTATTGATAAAGTAAAAAATCATGGAAAAAATTTAGAGTATGATTGTATTGTTGGTATATCTGGCGGTGTGGATAGTGCTTGGGCTTTAAAAAAAGCAGTTGAATCTGGATTAAGACCACTTGTTGTACATTTTGATAATGGATGGAATACAAACATGTCTCAAAATAATATTTATAAATTATTAAAAAAATTAAATGTTAATCTAGTAACATATGTAGTCGATTGGATGGAGTATAAAGACGTAATGAAATCTTTTTTTAAATCTAATGTAGTTGATATAGAATTAATTTATGACAATGCATTAATGAAAATAAATTACTCATTGGCAAAAAAATTTAAGGTTAAATATATATTGGCTGGTACAAATAGAGCAACAGAAGGTATGCGTATGCCTAATAATTGGAATTGGTTTAAATATGATAAAAAAAACATTCATTCAATCCAAAAAAAATATGGTAACAAAAAAATAAAATCACTGCCAACAATTGGTACATTTGATTATATATATTATTCGAAATTTAAGAAAATAAAATGGATTAATTTTTTAGATTATTTTGATTATAACAAAAATTTGGCTATGGATGAACTTAGTTTATTTAGTAATTTTACAAAGTATAAACTTAAACATTCTGAGTCTATTTTTACTAGATTTTATCAATGTCATATTTTACCTAAAAAATTTAAAATTGATAAAAGAAAAGTTCATCTTTCCAATTTAGTAATTACTAATCAAATGACTAGAGAAGAAGGTTTAAATATTTTAAAAAATGAACCATATTTTTCTTTTGATGATTATATTAGAGATAAAAATTATTTTTTAAAAAAAATGGATTTTTCAGAAGAGTATTTTAATAAATATTTAAATGAACATCCTGTTAATCATGACAAATATTCTTCAGAAAAAAAAATTTGGGAAATTTTAGAATTTTTATATAATAAAATCTTTAAGAAAAAGAAATGAATTCATCATTATTTTTGGCAGGTTGGCAAACAATTAATCGAAAGAACGATTATCAACTTAATTATTTTGCAAATAAATTTAATAAAATTTATGTTATTACAGCAGGTATTAATTCATTAATTAATAAAAATCATAAAAATGAAAGCAAATATTATTTTTATATAAATAAAAATTTTATTTATAGATTCTTTATTTTTTTAAGATGTCTAATTAATGATAAATCAAAAAATAAAATAGCAATTGTTTCACCATATGGAAAAACATCAATAATTACATATACGATTTGTAAATTATTCAAAATAAAAATTGTTGTAGTAGAGTGGGGCCCCATAGATTTAATAAAAAAAAAATCATATTTAGAAAGATTTTTTGTATATTTAATATTTAAATATTCTAAAGCTATATGGGTCAAAGAACCTTACATGATTAATAAATTATCATTTATTAAAAATCAGAAAAAAATTTACCTAATTCCAAATTGCGTAGAACCACTTAATTATAATTCAAGAGAAAATTTGAAAATAGACTTTCTTTGGGTTAATAGATTTGCAGATACAAGAACGCCCAGTATAGTGATTAAATCACTTCAAAAACTTCAATTGGAAAAAAATTTTAAATCATTATTTTTGGGCGATTTAGATAATGAATATAAAAATTACAATAATAATAATATAAAAATATTAAATTTTAATGAACCTTATCAGTATTATTTAAATTCTAAATTTTTTATTGTATCAGGTAAAAGAATATTTGGAAATAATTCACTTTTGGAAGCAATGAATCATGGACTAATTCCAATCGTTAATAAAAGTGATGACATTGATAAAATTATTAAACATGGTAAAAATGGATTTATTTGTGAAAATAATACTAATAGTTTTTATGAAATTTTAAAATACTGTATAGAGTTAGATGAAAATACTTTTAAAAATATTTCAACTAACGCAAAAAAAACAATAAATGAAAAATTTAATAATAAAATTTGGAATACTAAAATGGATATATTGTTAAATAGTTTTTTATGAGAAAAAATTTATCTATTGCCATTATTGGATTAGGATATGTTGGTCTACCTTTAGCGCTAGAATTTGGAAAAAAATTTAAAACAATTGGATATGATATATCTAAATTAAAAATAAAAGCATTATTAAAAAATATAGATTTAAATAAAGAATTTAAAAAAAAAGAAATAATTAACTCTAAATTTCTTAATTTTACTAATGAGCCAGCTAATATTTTAGAGTATAAATTTAAAATTGTTGCTGTTCCTACCCCAATTACTAAAAATAAAAAACCAGATTTAAAAATTATTAAAAATGCATCTAAAATAGTAGGTATAAATTTAAAGAAGGGAGATATAGTTATATTTGAATCTACTGTATATCCTGGTGTGACAGAAGATATTTGTGTTAAAATATTAGAAAAATATTCAAATCTTAAATGGAAAAAAGACTTTAATGTAGGTTATTCTCCTGAAAGAATAAACCCGGGAGATAAAGATCATTATTTAACAAATATCAATAAACTTATTTCTGCTGATAATAAAAAAACATTAAATTTAATGAAAAAGATTTATAAAAGTATTGTAAGAGCAAATATAATTCCTTGTGAGACAATTAAAATTGCTGAAGCTGCAAAAGTAATAGAAAATACGCAAAGAGACATAAATATTGCTTTTATTAATGAATTAAAAATTATTTTTGACAGACTTAAAATTGATACTAATAAGGTTTTAGATGCTTCTAGAACAAAATGGAATTTTTTAAATTTTCAACCTGGCTTAGTAGGAGGTCATTGTATTGGTGTAGATCCATATTATTTATCTTTTAAATCTAAACAAAATAATTACATCCCTAAATTGATATTAGCTGGTAGAAAATTAAATGATAACATGGCTATATATTATGCAAAAAAATCACTTGATTTATTAAAAAAAAATAAAAAAAAATTACATACATCTAAAGTCTTAATTTTAGGATTTACTTTTAAAGAAAACTGCTCAGATATTAGAAATACAAAGGTAATCGATATTTACAATTTTTTTATAAAAAAAAATATTTATACCGAAGTTTATGACCCAAATATTAATATAAACGAAGCAAGTAAAATTTATAATTGTAAATTTATTTTAAAGCCTAAAAATAATTATTACGATTTAGTAATAATAGCAGTTTCTCACAAACAATTTATAAAAATGGGCAAAAAAGGTATATATAAATTAATGAAAGGAAAAAATAATTTATTTGATATAAAAAGTATTTTTTAAATAAATGATCAATTCTAAGATTGAAAGTCTACAATTATTACGCTTCATAGCTGCAATGTTAATTGTTTCAGTGCATTTAAATTTTGAATTTGGTCATATTGGAGTAGATATTTTTTTTGTTTTAAGTGGCTTTATAATTGCATATGTTACTGATAAAAAAACTCAATCTTTTTTTATTAATAGATTAATAAGAATTATACCATTCTATTGGCTTATTACATTTTTATTTATAGCCACATTATTAATTTTTCCTGACCTATTTGATCTAAGCAAATTCAATTTAATTTATTTAATTAAATCTTTATTTTTTATACCATTTAATAATATAGAAACAGGACATTATCCATTAGTAATATATGGCTGGACTTTAAATTATGAAATATTTTTCTATTTAATATTTAGCTTATCAATATTAATTAATAAAAAAAACTTAATTCAAACTTTTTTAATAATCTTTTTCTTAATTTATTTTTTAAATTTATATTTAGATAATTTTATTTCAAATGTTTACTCCAATCCAATAGTTTTTGAATTTGTTTTTGGAGTAATTACATTTATTTTTTTTAAAAATACTAATCAATTAAATGTTTTTTCATTTAGACAAATTTTAATATCTATTTTTTTATTAATATCAGTTATATATCTGTGTTTAGAATTTAATAAATTCAGATTGTTATACTCTGGTATACCGAGTGTAATTATATTATTAATTTTTCTTTTCTTAAATAAATTTAATTTTCCAAAAATATTTGTACTTCTTGGCGATTCAAGTTATTGTCTTTATTTATTACATCCATATATATTTCAATTTTCTAAAAAAATTCTTTCAATCTTTGATCTCAGTTCGGCAATTCTCAATATATTTATATTATTTAATGTTATATTATGTATAATTATATCGATATATTTACATAAATACTTTGAATTACCAGCTCAAAAATTTTTAAAAAGATATTTTAAATGAAAAAATTAAAAAAATTTAATGTTTTATTAACTGGTAGTGGAGCACCAGGTACTAAAGGCACAGTTTATTCTCTTAAAAAGATGAAAAAATTAAATCTAATTGTTGGAGTTGATAAAAATAATATTCTTTCAACCGATAAAATATGTAATAAATTTTATAAAATACCTAGCACAGAAGACAAAGATTACTTAAAGCAATTATTAAATATTTCAAAAATTAATAACATTAATTTAATATTACCACAAACAACTAAAGAAAATGTATTTTTATCTAATAATAAAAATTATTTTAAAAAAAATAATATAGAAATATTAACTTCTAATTATCAATCAATTAAAGTTGCAAATGATAAATATAATACAAATAAAGAATTGCAAAAGTTAGGATTTAAAACTCCAAAAATTATTAAAATATCTACTAGAGATGAAGTAATTGAGAATTTAAAATTTTTTCAATATCCATCTAAGAAAATAGTATTAAAACCAAGAAATTCTTTTGGAAAAAGAGGTTTTTTAATATTAAGTGAAAAAAAAATAGTATTCAAAAATTTTATTAATGAAAAAGATTATCAATTAACAACTAATATAGAAACTTTTAAAAAATTATTCCCAAAAAAACTACCTGATATGTTAATGATGGAATATCTTCCTGGTAAAGAGTATTCGGTTGATATGTATGTTGGAAAAAAACAAATATTTTCTATTCCACGAGTTAGAAAAACAATTAGATCTGGGATTAGTCACTCTACCTATTTAGAAAAAAATAATTATTTAATTAGACTATCAACATTATTTGCACGATATATAAATTATCAAGGTATTTTAGGTATGCAATTTAAAGAAAATTTTAACGGAAAGCCAATGATTCTTGAATGTAATCCAAGAGTTCAGGGAAGCATGGTTATTTCAACTATATCGGGTGCAAATTTAATCAAAATGGCTATAGAAGAAAAATTATCAAATAAGATAAATCACAACTGTAAAATAAATTGGAATACAAGCTTTGAAAGGTCTTACGGAGGTTATGGATTTATTAAAGAAAAATATATGGAAATATAATAGAAAATTTATTTATAATTCTGAATTTCAAAAAACAATAAAAAGATACAAATATATTTTTTTTGACTTGGACCATACTTTATTTAATGAATATGTATTTTTATATAAAAAAAATCTAACCTATCTTTCAAAATATAATTTATCTAACAAAAGAAAAAATGATGTAATTATATTTATGATGAAGCAAATAATTTATGGGAAAAGAAAAGAATTAATTCAAAAAATAAATAAATATTTTTGTGAAGATTTTTCAATCTCATTATTTTTAAGAAACTTAAGATCAAAAGATGACATAAAAATTAATTTATTTAGAGGGGTAAAAATTGTTTTGAATAAATTAATAAAAAATGATTATAAAATATTTTTATGTACTAGTGGAAACTTACGTCAGCAAAAAAACAAAGTTGAGTTACTAAAATTAAATCAATTTTTCCTACAAAATGTTATTTATGCACATGGAAATTTTAAGAAACCTAATCCATTGCTTTTAAAAAATTTTATAGTAAAGAGATCGTTAGAACCATCAAAAGTACTATTTATTGGTGATAGTAAAGAAGATAAGCAGCTCTGTAAGAATATCAGAATAAAATTTAAAAATATAAATACAATATTTCCCAAAATTGTTTAATATTAAAAATATATTGATGACTAAAAATAAAAATATTTTAATTATTTCGCCACATACAGATGATGCTGAATTAGGTTGTGGCTCTACCATATATAAACTTAATAAAAAGGGTTATAATTTACATTATATTGCCTTTTCATCATGTGAAGATTCAGTACCTAAAAAATTTGATAAAAATATACTGAGAAATGAAGTAACAAAATCTACAAAAATTCTTGGTATTCAAAATAAAAATTTAAATATTTTAAATTTTAAAGTTAGAGAATTTGGTAAACATAGGCAAGAAATTCTAGATATTATGATTAATTATAAAAGAAACATTAATCCATTTATAATTTTTACTACTAGCATAAATGATATTCATCAAGATCATAAAGTAATAAACGAAGAATCAATTAGGGCTTTTAAGTTTGAGAACCTCTTATCATATGAAATTCCATGGAATACTAAAAACTTTAAACCTAATTTATATGTTGAAATAAAAATGAATGAATTTTTAAAAAAAATTAAATCACTATCGCAATATAAATCACAAAAATTTAGACGATATTTTGATAATGATTTTATTAAATCTCAACTATTATTTAGAGGCATACAGAGCAAATTTAAGTTGGCTGAGGCATTTGAAATAATTAATTTAAACAGCGATATTTCAATATAATTATTAAATCTTATCCATTGATTTAATAAAATTATTTATATCTTCATTGTTATTATAGTGAACAATACTAATTCTTATCACACCATCATTTGTATCTATACCTAAATAATTTAGACATCTCCATGCGTAAAAATTATCATTTCTAGTTGCAATTCCATTCTTGACTAACTGTTCTGATATTGACTTTGAAGTTTTATTTTTTGATACAAATGAGATTGTTGGAGCTCTATCTTTATTTTTAATTTTATTTTTACCTATCAGTTTTAAGTCTTTGCGATTTGAAATGTACTCAAGAATTGGATTGCCTAAATCCTCCTCATGTTTTGAGATTAATTGATTTATTCTAGATATTTTATCTGCAGTAAATTTATCGTCAAAATGATGATTGTATACATTTTCTAAATATTCATAAATCCCAATAATTGAAACAAGTTCCTCGTGGTTTGGGCCACCTGGGTTAATTGTATATGGATACTTACCCTCTAAAAACTCATGATTTTGATTCGGAAGGTCTCTAAGAATTTGTTTTTTTCCATAAAGCAAAGCTAAATGTGGACCATAAGTTTTATATAAACTAAATGTATAGAAATCTACATCTAATTCTTTAACATCAGGAAAACCGTGTGGTGCGTATGAAACCCCATCACCTACAACAATTATATTATTTCTATGTGCTATCTCAGAAATGACTTTGAGGTTATTTACTGATCCAACTATATTAGAGCAGTGGGTCACAGCTAATATCTTTGTTTTGTTAGTAATTAATTTTTGTAAATCTTCAATTTCTAATTCATGAGTATTTAAATTAAATTTCCATTCTTTTATTATTGCTCCATCATTTTTGAGCCTTCTCCAGGGACTTATATTTGCTTCGTGATCTTGATTGGTAACAATTATTTCATCACCAGGTTTAATATATTTTTTTAATGCATTAGAAAGTACATATAAATTAATCGATGTAGAACCTCCAATAAGTATTTCTTCTTCGTCAGCATTTATTAAATTTGCAAAAAGTTTTATAGCTTTGTCCATATTTTGACCTGCTATTTTAGACATTGGATATTCTGCGTAGGGTTGAACCTTAGTCGAAACCATAAATTCATTTAATTTGTTAATAACATTTTTTGGAACATAACTGCCTCCAGCATTTTCAAAGAAAGACCAATCTTTTGATAAGGGATCAGTAAATGCTGGAAATTGCGATCTTACATAATTAATATCAAGTTTTATATTTTCTAATTTCAAATTTACCTCTTCTTGTATTATCTTTTATTCTAATATAAGAAAAAATAAATAATATTCTTTAATTTTATTTTTTAAAAATGTTAGATAAGCGTAAATTTTATATTAATGGTTCATGGATAGAGCCTCATGTTAAAAATGATTTTGAAGTTATAAATCCATCCAATGAACAATCTTATTCTGTTATTTCTTTAGGCAGTAAGAAAGATGTTGATTTAGCTGTAGATTCAGCAAAACAAGCATTTCTTATATGGAGTCAGGTTGATAAAAAGGAAAAAATTATTTTACTAGAAAAATTACTTAAGATTTATAATGATAGATGGAATGAAATAACTCAAACAATGTCCGAAGAAATGGGGGCACCTTTAGATTGGTCCTCTTCTGCACAAACTTCTTCAGGCGCTGATCATATTAAAGATTTCATTTTAAGATTAAAAAATTTTGAGTTTGAAACTAATTTTAATAAAAACTCTAATAATTATATTTTTTATGAACCTATTGGAGTATGTGGTCTTATTACGCCATGGAATTGGCCAATTAATCAGATTACACTGAAAGTAATTCCAGCATTAGCCACTGGTTGTACTATGATATTAAAGCCTTCAGAAATTGCACCACTATCAGCAATGCTCTTTGCAGAAATTATTCATGAAGCAGGTTTTCCTCCAGGAGTTTTCAATTTAGTTAATGGTGATGGTGAAGGTGTTGGGTCAGATTTATCATCCCATAACGATATTGATATGATATCATTCACTGGATCAACAAGGGCAGGAAAACTTATTTCTAAAAATGCTGCAGATACAATTAAAAGAGTTTGCTTAGAATTAGGTGGCAAAGGAGGTAATATAGTATTTGCTGATGCGCATTCAGAAGCAGTTAGAGATGGTGTTAGAAATATAATGAGTAATTCTGGTCAATCTTGTGATGCGCCAACAAGAATGCTGGTTGAAAAATCAATTTATAAAAGAGCAATAGAAGAGGCTTCTGATGAAGCAAATAATATTAAAGTTGACATTGCTTCTAAGAATGGGAATCATATTGGGCCAGTTATTTCACAAACTCAGTATGATAAAATTATTGACCTAATAAGAAGTGGGATTAAAGAAGGAGCTACACTTGTAGCCGGGGGGCCTGAAAAACCAAATGGGCTAGAAAAGGGTTATTTTGTTAAGCCAACAATTTTCACAGATGTCACAAATGATATGAGAATTGCAAAAGAAGAGATTTTTGGACCGGTACTATCTATAATTCCATTTGAAAATGAAGATGAAGCTATATCAATTGTCAATGATACATCCTATGGGCTAGGAAACTATGTTCAAACTCAAGATAAAGAAAAGGCAAAAAGAGTAGCTAGAAAATTTAGATCTGGAGGTGTCTATATAAATGGAAATAGCGCTGATCCAGGAACTCCTTTTGGTGGTTATAGACAATCTGGTAATGGAAGAGAAGGTGGTGATTGGGGCTTGGAAGAATATTTAGAAATTAAAACTATCTGCGGATGGGAATGATCTAAACTTTAATATTATTAAAATAATTTAATCTTCCTATGATTTCATCTCTTTCAATATAATATCCTTGAAGATGTCTATTTCCAGAGTTTGCATCAAATTCAGTCCTACCATGTAATACCCTTCTATTGTTAAAACAAAATATATCACCTGCCTCTAATCTAAAATCAATTTTAAATTTTTTGTTTTGAAGCAGTGATGCAAAATATTGGTATGAGTCATAAAATTTTTCCATTTTTTTTGGATCAACATCGACTGCTCCCATTGCGGCCATACTAAATCTAATATCATTGAAATCATTATCTTTTGTGAGTGTTATTATTGGTGAATGAAGAATTCTGACAGCTTTTTGAGTATAATCAGTATCTTTAAACTTTACATAAGTTTGTGTTAAAATATCAAAAATATCTTTTTGATTTTTTTTTAAATAATTTGCAACTGCAAAACCATCAACAACAGATGATAAGCCACCATTAGCTTCATTTACCAAGCAATGAAGAAACTGGTAACCTGGGGCATATTCAAAATAAGGTAAATCCGTATGATTTCTTAATGCATCTGATGTATAAGCAGTATTATTGGGTTTTGGTATATTAATTACTTCAAATGGAGTTCCAAAAAATGTTTCTCTGTGATGACTTATTCTATTTAATATTTTGAATGCTGATTTTTTGCTAGTTGGCGAATTTTTAATTAAAGCAAAACCATATGTATGAAGTAAATTTAGCCATTTTCGTAAATGTTTGTCATTTCTTATTACACTATTGTGATCAACAATAATTTTCTTTAAATTTTTATTTAATTTACCATCCCAAAAAACATAAGGTGATTTATATTTTTGTTTATTTATTTCAGTATAACAATGATCTCTCAGCCATTTTAAATTAAATTTACTAGTGTGATCACCCTCACTCCAATCAATATTGAGTTTATTTTTTTCAATTTTATACTTTTTAGGAAATATTTTTTTACTAACAGTTAAAATATTAAAAACTCTCATATTTGCTGTAGGATGAATTGCTGTTGGGCAATTATCTCTTAACCACAAAAAATGGAATTTACTTTCAAAATTATCTTTCCATAAAATAGTTAAGTGACCATTCTTTTTCTCTAATTTTTTTACATGATATTTACTAACCATTTTGAAATATTTATATCTGAATAAATTATCTTAGTATATTTACTATATTAATGAAATCAAAAAATAATAATCTCTTAGGAATTTCTTTCATGTTGCTGTCTATGCTTTGTCTCAGTATTAATGATATAACTTATAAATATTTAAGCTTTTATTTTCCTGTATGGGAGTCAATATTCTTCCGGGCACTAAGTGGTAGTATTATTGCAACTTTCTTAGCAATGTATTTTGGCTTTGATAAGTTAAAAACTAAAAAACCAATTGGACATACTATCCGAGCTCTTTCTGCTTCTGCCTGTGTTGTATTCTATATTTACGGTATTAATCATTTAATGTTATCTGAAAACATTGCTATTGCACATTCTGCCCCCATTATTGCTGCATTTCTTGCTGTTCCAATACTTGGTGAAAGAATTGGGATTTTTAGAACTACAGCAATATTAATTGGTTTTATCGGTGTATTAATTATTGTTAAGCCGGGTACTGATTTGTTCAAATTAGAAACACTCTATCCTTTAATATCTGCAGCTTTTATGGCTTCTGTTTATTTGTCAACGAGATCAGTAATGAGTACTGATTCTAGTGTAGCAATTGTTTTTTATTACTCTTTTGCATTATTAATTACGTCAATAATATTTTTTCCGGATAATTTTATTATACCAAATGGAATTCAATTAATTTTTGCTATGAGTTTAGGTGTGATGGGGTCACTTGGACATTTATTTATGTCTCAGGCAGCTAAATACGCAGATGTTGCAATTACTTCACCATTTGAATACTCATCATTCATATTTGTAGGAATAATGGGATATTTAATTTATTCTGAGGTTCCAACTTTAAGTATTTATTTAGGAGGAACAATAATTATTAGTACTGGAATATTTATAGCTTACAGAGAAAGAAAAAATAGCTAAATTAAAAAATCACTTCTTTTAAATTTTTCTTCTTATATTTTTGATTTCTTATTTTATTTAAAATATTTTTTTTACCTCCACAAATTAAAAATTTATTATCAATATCTTCATCTTTTAAAGGGTTATTTTTTCCTCCCTTAATATGTGATATTTTTTCAATCAATATACTTCCATCATTCATTATTACTTTAATTATATCAGGATACTTAGGATCATAATCTTCAAAATTATTTGGCACTTTGTATGTAATTAGTTTAATCTTTCTAGTCATGTTTAAACTTTTTTTATTTTTGGAAATATTTAAACTACTTAAATCAAATTTACCATTAATGAGAGCGGTTGCTAAACAATAGCTCAATGAAAATCTAGCTTCAGTAGAATTTTTAGGTAAATGAAATTTTGATACTCTGAACCAAGGTTCTGGAAACTGAATAGTAATAGTTTTAATATTTTTTTTTATAATAATTTTTTTATTTAAAATTAATCCTCCTTGTATTACTCTTTGTGAATAGCTACAAACTGGCCAAAACTTAATGAAATTTGGAAATTTAATTATAGCATTTCCTAAATCTGATTTTTTAAAATTATTATTTAATTTTTTAGAAAATTTACTTCCATACAATTCAATAAATCCTCTCTCAATATTCCAAATATCTTGATTAGCTGTCCCTCCATTTTTTGCAAGTAAGGCTGACTGTACCCCTGCTTGAGAAGCAAACCCTGCATGAAAAGCTTTTATATCTGTGCCGAATTGCTGTTTTAAACCAGATGAAAAACTTGTTGCAATAGAAATTGCATTTGCCATTTGATCAGCATTTAATTTTAACACTTTAGATACTGCTGCAGCAGTTCCAACCACGCCTATTGTATTTGCTGAATGCCACCCTTTATAATAATGATCATAACTAAGTGCTTGTCCTAATTTTATTATTAATTCATATCCTACTACCCATCCCTGATATGTTTCTTCAATTGAGATATTTTTCATTTGAGCGATAGATATAAGAGCTGAAAAAATTGGGGCACTAGGATGAGATCCTGCTACGTATTCGTAATCATCAAAGTCAGTAGATGCTGATCTGACTCCATGTAAAAAACATGCAGCAGAAATAGATAATTTTTTTCCTCCTCCGAAAATCTTAATCTTTCCTGAATTATTTTTTTCTAAACAGTATTTTAAGGCAACCTTTGATTGTTTTTCTTTAACGCCTGTTAATATACAAGCTAGAGTATCTATGAATGCATTTTCTGCTCTTTTATAAGTTACCTTATTGATATTAATTTTTTTTTGTGATGCCCAATTGCAAAATTTTTTATGAAAACTCATTTTTTATATCTTGCAATCATTGTAATTTCTTGTTTTTCATTAAGAATTCTTCCAATAATTTCATCTTCTAAATTTTCACCAATTTCTACAAAGAAATTACTATTATATACAAGAGGCGCTGTAGCTTTGTATTCAAAAGAATTGAACTCAATCTCGTTTTTTCTTGCAAGATTTAAAAGATAAGTTGCTTGAAGAGGCGCATGTACTAATAATCCCATATGGCCCTCATAATTTTTTGTATAATCATTATCATAATGAATCTTATGCCCATTAAAAGTTAATGCAGAATATCTAAATAGTAAAGTTGATGAACTAAAAATTTCTACTTTATCAATTAACTTTAATTCATCTTTTATTTTAGGAGTAATAGAGTTTTTATTTATTTTTTCTCTATAAACAGCAGTTTGATCTTCTGATACTATTAATTTATTTTTATTTAAATATTCATGATTAATATTAACAAAACATAGATTGCCTGATTTACCTTCTTTAAATTCAATACTTGAAATTATTGAATTTTTTTTAATTTCAGATCCAATTTCAAATTGATCAAATATTTTTATTTTACCACCAGCCCACATTCTAATTTTATAAGGCACCTCAGGTAAGACAATTCCTAATTTTGTATTTCCATCTTTGTCTAGATCATTTATTGAAGCTACATCTGGACATAAGCATAAAAAAATTCCCTCAGGTACCATTTGATCACTTAAACAGTTTTGATCGATTGTTTTTTTTAAATGATCAACTAATCGAGGAGTAATAATATCGCTTCTTGAAATTTTCTTTCCAATCCAATCTTTGTAATTATTCATATTTAATATACTCGAGTTTACTTATAAATTAAAAATTAGTATAATTTATATTTTTAAAAAATGAAAAAAACATTTGACTATATAATAGCAGGAGGAGGTTCTGCTGGCTGTACATTAGCCTCAAGATTATCTGAAAATAAAGATATAAAGGTATTACTAATAGAAGCAGGGGGATCAGGAAAAAGTTTATTCACACAAATGCCCGGTGGTAACGGATATATTTTTGGAAACCCTAAATTTGATTGGGGTTTTGAGTCAATACCTCAACCTTCTTTGAATAACAGAAAAATTTTATACCCTAGAGGTAAGGGACTAGGAGGATCATCTCTTTTAAACGGTATGATTTACATGAGAGGTGCTCCGGGTGATTTTAACAGGTGGAGACAAAAGGGCTTAGATGGTTGGTCATATAATAATGTTTTACCATATTTCAAAAGATCTGCTTCGGCTTTTCATAGAAAAAAAAATGAATATCACTCGCATTCAGGTCCTTTAAAACTTACACCAGCTGGTAATTACAATTCTATCGATAAAGCATTTATTGATGCATGTGTTGAAGCAGGAGCAGAAATTAATAATGATTTTTATAATGGCAATTTAAATGGAGTAGGTCGATATGATGTTAAGGTATGGAATGGAAAAAGACAATCATCTGCAGAAGCTTATTTGAAATTTAAGCCTAGCAACTTAACAATTTATAAAAATACATCTGTTATAAAAATTTTAATTGAGAAAAATAAAGCTAAAGGATTACTTTTATCAAATGGTGAAGTTTATGCATCATCAGAGGTAATATTATCTTTAGGAGCATTCGGTAGTCCCAAATGCTTAATGTTATCAGGAATTGGACCAGAAGAACATTTAAAAGAAAAAAACATAGATTTATTTATTAATTTACCTGGAGTAGGTGAAAACCTTCACGATCATCCTGTTATGCCAATGAATTGGACTTTTCAAAACAACAATTTAAGTTTCTCTAAATATCAAAGGATCGATAGAGCTATTATTGTGGGATTAAAATATATTTTATTCAAAAAGGGATTAGCTGCAGCTCCTTTTTGGTCAACAAATCTATTCCATTCAATAAGAGAAAAAGATATGCCTGAAATACAAGTGTTCATGACACCTATGTGTTTCAAAGAAGAAAAAGATAATTGGTCTATGAGTTTAGACAATTTATTAAATTTTGGTTCATTATTTTTTTCTAGAGGTAAAAAAGCTTTTCCAGGATTACACTTTCAAATTAATTTACTAAGACCAAAGAGTACAGGAAGTGTAAAACTTAAAAGCTCAAATCCAAATGATGAACTTAATATAAATCCAAATTGGTTCACCGATCCATCTGATATGGAAGATATGATAGAAGGGATGAGGCATACAAGAGAAATATTGTCAAAACCCAGTTTAGCTAAAATTGTTTCAGAAGAATTACTTCCAGGAAAAAAAATCAAAAGTGACCAAGATTTAAGAGAGTCAGTTCGAAATTATGTACAAACAGGCCATCATCCTGCATCTACTTGCGCAATGGGTTCAAGTAATAACAAGATGGCTGTACTTGATAATCAGCTTAAAGTTAGAGGAATAGACAATCTGAGAGTAGTAGATGCTTCTTCTTTCCCAGATATGATAAGTGGCAATATAAATGCATCTGTAATCATGTTAGCAGAAAAAGCTTCAGATATGATATTAAAAAATTAATTAATTACAAATAAGTTGACCGATGAAAATATTTAAGTTTAAATAAGCTATGTCTGAAATTCAAACCTACAAATTTTATGCAGGAAATAGATGGCATAAACCTTCTTCTGAAAAATATTTTGAAAGTGAGGATCCATCTATTGGAAAAGTATGGGCAAAGGTCCCTGATTGTAATGAAAAAGATATTAATCTTGCAGTATCATCTGCAAAACATGCTTATTATGATGGTCCTTATGGTAAAATGCATCCAGCAGAAAGAGGGAGAACATTAACTAGAATTGGAGATATTATTGCTAAAAATGCAGAACACATTGGGCAAATAGAAACTAAAGACAACGGCAAACTTCCAAAAAATATTACTCCTTCTTTAACCAGCTGGCAGACTGAGAGTTTTTATTATTATGCAGGTATGTGTGACAAGTATGAAGGTAGACTTATACCTTCAGAGGTTCCAAATATGCATAATTATTTAAAATGGGAACCGTTTGGAGTTGTTGCACTTATACTTCCTTGGAACTCACCAATTGGAACATTAATCTGGAAATTAGCGCCAGCAATAGCAGCGGGTAATACTGTTGTAATTAAACCTTCAGAAAGAGCATCTTGCTCTACATTAGAGTTAATGAAAATTTTAGAAGAAGCTGATCTTCCAGAAGGTTTGATAAATGTTGTTACTGGTTTTGGTCCTACAACAGGAGCGCCTCTTATTGAACACAAAGATGTTAGGATGATAAGTTTTACAGGTGGAACAAAGGGGGGGAGTGCGGCAAGTTTAAGCGCATCCAAAAATGTTAAACCTATTATTATGGAGTTAGGGGGTAAATCACCGCAAATTATATTCAAAGATGCTGATTTAACTTTATCAGTAAATGGAGTTGTGTCAGGAATATTTCCAGTTTCAGGTCATAGTTGTATTTCAGGATCAAGGATACTAGTGCATAAAGATATAAAAGATAAATTTACTCAAAATTTATTAGAAGTTGTTAAAAAGGCTAAAGTTGGTCACCCAAATGATACTGAAACACAAATAGGACCTATAGCAAATAAAGAGCAATATGAATTTATATTATCTAAAATAGAATCTGCAGAAAAAAGAGGTTTAAAATTACTAATTGATGGAAGAAAAGAACAAAAGTCTGAAGGATACTATATTGGACCAACTATTTTTGATAATGTTCCAAATGAAGATGATTTAGCTCAAAATGAAGTATTTGGACCTGTAGCCTCAATACATACTTGGGATGATGAAGATGAAGTAATTAAAATTGCAAACGATACTATTTATGGGCTTGCAGCAGGTATTTGGACTAAGGATACTAATAAAGCTATACGTTTAGCGGATAAGATAGAGGCTGGAACTGTTTATATAAATAATTATTTTAATGCTTCTACTCAATCTCCGGTTGGAGGATTCAAGCAATCAGGATACGGTCGTGAAAATGGATGGGAAGGAATGCAAAGTTACATGCAGACTAAGTCTACTTGGCTAGCTACCAATCCATCTCAACCAAACCCATTTTAAGAAGTAATTATTCTTTCCAGTTTGGCTCTCTTTTTTCTAAAAAAGCTTCAATACCTTCCTTGGAATCATCATGTAACATATTTTGCGTCATTACCTTTGAAGTAAAAATATATGCGTCTTCTAAATTCATATCTTTTTGTTTGTAAAAAGCTTCTTTACCAATTTTAATAGTATTAGAAGATTTAGACGATATTTTTTTAGCAATTTGAAACACATTTTCTTTTAAACTATCTTCTTCAAAGACATCATTTATTAAACCAATCCTTAATGCTTTATTTGCATCTATAAGATCTCCAGTGAGAAGCATTTCCATTGCTTGCTTTTTACCTACAGTTCTTGATAATGGAACCATTGGTGTAGAACAAAATAATCCAATATTAACACCAGGAGTTGAATATTTTGCTCTGCTACTTGAGTAAGCTAAATCACAGCTAGAAATTAACTGACAGCCTGCTGCAGTAGCGATACCATCAACCATAGCTATAACTGGTTTATTATTTTTATTAATTTTTAGCATAAGTTGAGAGCACATTTGAAATATTTTCTTAAAATAGCTTTCACCTTTGTCATTTTGCAATCTTTGTGAATTTAAATCTTTTAAATTATGTCCTGCACAAAAAATATTGCCGTTGGATGATAAAATAATTACTTTTACATTTTGATCTTTATCAGCAATGTCTAGTGCTGATGTTAATTCATTGATCATATTTTCACTTAAAGTATTTTGGTTTTTTTTATCATTGAGAATAATATTAAAAATATTATTACTATTTTCAGTTAATATTACATTGAAATTCATTTAATTTATTTTAATTTCAACATCTTTAGATAGTGAATTAGCGATAAAACAATATTTATGTGATCTCTCTTTCATTTTTCTCATTTCTTCGTCAGAAATAGTAAAATTATCTTCAAATACTATAGCTGGATTAAGTTCTATTTTGTTGACGTACATTCTTCCCTCTGAATTTTTTCCTAAATACGAAATTGCTTTATCTTTATAATTGATAACTGGCCATTTCATTTTTGCAGCTAAAGCTAAGAATGTCATCATAAAACAACTACTTATAGCTGCAGCTAGTTTTTGTTCTGGATTAATATTAGTTTCGCTTCCTCCATAATCTGGAGATGATCCCGCATCAATAGATACATTTTCATTAAGTATTACTGTGTGGTCAGTTAAGTATTTACCAAATTCGAGTTTTTGATCTCCTAGTTCCCACTTTAATTCGATTGAATGGCTCATTTTAAGAATAATTAAAAGGTAGTGAGCACACTTTACCTTTTCTCTCAATATTGTCTGGTGTTAATACGATAACATCCTGCCCATCATTCCAATAATCTCTATCAACCATTGATAGCCCAATATTGGTTTTTAAAAATGGTGAATAAATGCCAGAGGTGATATTACCAATTTGAAATCTATTTTTTGAGTATACAGGAAAAGGTATTGAGCACTGAGGAGTAGGAGATCCATCAAAAGTAATTCCTTTTAATTTTTTTTCTATTCCATTTTTTAATATTTTATTTAATGCACTTTTTCCAATGAAATCATGAGATAAATTGCTACAATAATTATCAAATCCACATTCAAGTGGATTATTTTCTAAAGTAAATTCATTACCATAGGATAATAAACCACCTTCTATTCTATCAATTAAATTTGGACATCCAGGTGAAATATTAAAATCTTTTCCTGCCTCCCAAATAGTTTCCCAAAGTTTTTTTCCTAAACTAAAACCCTTAAGATAAATCTCAAAGCCATCTTGCTTGCTATATCCTGATCTTGCAATAATCTGCTTTGTTCCTTCAAATTCAAAAAAAGAAAAATGGAAGAATTTTAATTTTTTAATTTTTTCACCAAATATTGAAGACATTAATTCTTCAGATTTTGGACCTTGAATTGCTAGTGGGTAAACATCGGGCTCTATAATTTCAACTTTAAAATTTCTCCCTACAGCCAATCCTTTTGCCCAAAGAAGAACATCTGAATCTGCAACTGATAGCCAATATTTATTATCACTTAATTTTAAAAGAACGGGATCATTTATCATTCCTGCATTTTCATCAATCATTGGATAGTAGTAACACTTTCCAATAGGCATATCTTTTATTGATCTTGGAGACATGAGTTGTATTAATTTTGTGGCATCATCTCCTATTATCTGAACCTGTCGTTGACATGAAACATCCCAAATTTGCGTATTTTTAGATAAGTGCCAATAATCTTCTTCTACTGTTGCTTTATAGGATTTTGGAAGAAGCATATGATTAACTACAGTAAAACCACTGACACCAGCCTCAATTACTTTTTCGGTATATGGAGTTCTCCTTATACGTCTAGACATGTTTAATCCAGAATTACTCATTTTATTTAGACCACCATATTGAGTATCCATTTGGAGAAATAATTAGAGGTATGTGATATTTTTTATGAGGATCTTGCATTTTAAATTTGACACTTATTTTATTAATTATTTCACTTGTATTTCTAAAATATTTACCAGAATTAATTATCATTTCATAATCACTTTCACAATCTTCTTTCGATAATTCAAATTCTTTAAGCATTCTTCCCGAGCTATCTGTTTTATCTTCTAGAAATACAACTTTGTTTTTATTATTTACTTTATGAATAATAATTTCTACGTCACTTGCATGCGTACCATCTATTGAGTTTAGTAAATGTGTAGAAAAAATTGCCATAATCTACTCTATAGACGCTTTATCTCTTTTATCACTAACTGCAGCTACAATTGGACTAATAACACCTTTAGCCTTAACATTAACACATGCTGTTTTACCACTTTCTAATGCCCTTTTTAAAGCGGGACCTAAATCTTCTCTTTTTGTAACTAATTCTCCGTGCCCTCCAAAACCCTCAAAAATTGAATGAAATGGAATATCTCTAAAATCAGTTGCAAAGTGTTTCCCACTTTCAAATAACCTTTCTTGTTGTTGAGAAATACAGTCAAGACCTCCATTGTTATCTATAACTACAACAATAGGTTTTTTTTCTTGAAATGCAGCTTCAATTGATAATCCGCCAGATAAAAATGCACCATCTCCACTTATTAAAACAACATTAGATTTAGGATTAAGATTTTTCGCTGATATTGCAAAAGGAACTCCAACACCTAACATACTGAAAGTGCCTGGATGCAATATTCCTCCAAGTTTTTTACCTTTTGATCCAGCAATGTTAATTGCAATCTCAGACCAGAAATGTGTGTTTCCACCATCAATAACTAACCAATCATTTTCAGTTAATACTTCTTGAACATCTAAAGCTAATTGGAGAGGATGAATTTTTCCACCATTTTTTTTAGTTTCTTCAGTTTCTTTATTTAAGTCATCTAATGTTTTATCGATCCAATTTTTTTTCTCTTTTTTATTCTTATCAAACCATTCATTTTTTAATTTCCATTTACTGCCTTTCTTTAATTCTATGAGTTTATCCAAAAAGACTTCAGGATCACAAAGTAAATTAATATCTGCTGCTCTATTTAATTCTATTTCTTCATGGGATCCATTGATACAAACAAGCTTAGTGCTTTTTGGAAAAAGTGGGGGATTACCAAAATTCATTTGATTATCAAGACGTGCACCAATCATAAGAACCAAATCTGATTCATTGAGAGCCATCTTTGATGGAGGGAATTGATGAATATCTGCAAGACCCATGTATGTATCTACCTCTTCGCCTAGAAGCTTTTGATGGTATGGTATATTAAATATTGGAATATTTAATTCAAACCCAGCTTGCTCTAATTTTTTTTCTGCTTTAGACCACCAAACTCCATGTCCTCCAATAAAAACTGGTTTTTGAGAATTAGTTAATAGATCAAAAATTTCATTTAAGTTTTCAGGATCGGGCCAAGCTTTGGCTAAAGGTTTTTTTTGATGAGTAAATGGTCTTTCTTCTAAACCTGCATCATCAGCAAATGATGAAAACATTATATCTACTGGCACACTTAAATGTACTGCACCTGGATAGCCATTTGTTGCAATTCTATATGCTTTATCTACGAACTCCCTTATTCTATTTCCATCCGTTATACTGGCGCTATATTTTGTTAAAGGTGCTGCAATAGACACATCATCTATTTCTTTAAAACCGCCTGCTCCTTGTCTTTTTAAACTACTTGATCCAGTTATAAAAATAACAGGTGATCTCTCACCCCAGGCCTCCATCATTGAGGGTACTGCATTTGCAAAACCTTCAGGCCCAACAATACAAACAGATGGTTTTCTTGTAATTCTTGTATGACCATCAGCTAAATGACCAGCAATTTGTTCATGAGGACAATTAATGACATTAATCTGACACTCCATAAATCCTTCAAGTGCTGGATTACAAAAACCACCAGAAAGTGTAAAAACATTATTAATACCTTTGTCCTTAAGAGCTCTTGCAACTAATGCTCCACCTCTAATCTTTTTAACTCCCATCTTAATACTTTATATCCTTAAAAATTTTCTCTGCTATAATTTTTTTATCAACTTCATTTATATCGGTTAATCCTACTAAACCAAGATTTGTACTTAACTCCTCTTTAATTAAGTTGATAATTCTTCTAAGACCTCTGGCACCATCCGCACCAATAGCGTACATTAAAGGTCTGCCAAACATAACAAAGTTAGCTCCCAGAGCTAATGCACGTAAAATATCACTACCACTTCTAATCCCGCTATCAAAAAGTATAGGAAAATCATCTCCCAACACTTTTCGAATTAATGGTAAGGCATTAATTGAAGCAGTAGCACTATCTAATTGCCTACCACCATGATTTGATACTTGTACTGCATCAGCACCAGCCTCTTTAATTTTTAAAGCATCTTCAGAATTCATTACACCTTTTATAATTAATCTTCCTTTCCATGCTTCTCGAACCCTTTTTAGAGTGTTCCAATCAGTTGCTCCTCTACTTTCTTTTCGTCTAAAAACTTGATCGCCACTTTTAGAGGTAACATAATTCATTGGTTGAGGAGCGCCTTTAAAAAAAGTTGATAAGCTCCATTGTGGATGTAATGCAAAATCTAAAAATTGTTTTGGGCCAATTTTAAACGGATAACCAAAGCCATTTCTATCATCTCTGGCTCTTCTTGAAAGAATAGGAACATCGACAGTGAGAATCAAAACCTTGTATCCAATGCTTTCTGCTCTTTTTAGTAATTCCATAATAAATTCTTCACTTTGGAAAATATATATTTGCATCCACGAATGACCTTCTGAGAAAGTAAACATATCTTCAAGTGTAGTGCTAGAAGCCATTGAAACACATGTTGGAATATTATTATACGCACTTTCTTTAGCTATCATTCTATCTGCTTCAGGCCATGAAAGATTTGTCATCCCCATTGGTGCAAATCCAAATGGATAATCAAAATGAAAATCAAATATTTTTTTACTTAAGTTTCTATTCTCGACATTTCTGAAAACCTTAGGTTCAAGTCTAATTTGATCTAAAGCCTTACTATTAATTTCAGCCAGTTTATCATTTCCAGATGCTCCATCAATAAAATCAAAGACTAATTTAGGTAATCGTCTTTTAGATAATTTTATTGCATCATCAATTGTATGAATTTTAGTACTAGGTTTAATAAAGTCATTCATTTTAATATTTGTAATCTAATATATTTTATAATTCTATTACAAAATATATTAGTTTTTTGAAACACCCTTCCAAGGTATTGGAGAAGATGGAATGTCTTGTTTTATACCTCTTTGTATTTCACCTTTCTCGTCATACATCGGTAATGTGCAAATTTCTCCTTTATGGATATTACCATCATCACAATTGATATCTACTATTGTGCCAGGACCATATTCTTTACCATCCATGTGAACTATAGCAACACCACAAACTTGGAATGGTGACCATGTGCTTGAAGTGACTATTCCAACTTTTTTATTATCAATTAAAATTTCAGAATCAACTAATGCAAAGCTATTTTCAACTCTCATTCCCCAAGTCAAGCAGTCTTTGTTTGAATTAAGTAAAAATTCTCTTCCAATAAAATCTCCTTTAGTAAAATCAATAAACTTTCCAAGCCCAACAGAAAATGGAGTTCTTTCATTTGTAAAATCTCTTCCTGCAGATAAAAGACCAGCTTCAATTCTCCTACATCTAAATCCAGGAGAAGCCGTTAAAATCATTCCCATTTCCTTTCCCTTACTTAGAATTAAATCTCCTATTTTTTTTGCATGATTATTTGGTCTTAAATAAAGTTCCCAGCCCAATTCATTTGTAAAACCTGTTCTGCTAACTATTACTTTTTCTGAAGCTATTGAAGTTTCAATCCAATCAAAATAATTAAATTTTTCTTTTATTGGATAATCAACTAATGCATTTAATAGTTTTAAAGATTTGGGGCCTTGTATCTGACTCACCCAAACATCAGGATCAGTTATTTGAACATCTAAATTTTTTGAATGAGCTTTATACCAGCTGTATAAATGTCCATCACCTTGTGCAAACCAAAATTTATTTTCATTCAATTTTAATAATAATCCGTCAGAAATCATTCCACCATCATGATAACATGCAAATTGATATGAGCATCTTCCAGTTTTAACTTTTGAAATATCTCTAGGGAAGATTTGTTGTAGTAATTTTTTAGCATCTGGACCAGAAATTTCATATGGATGTTCACCTGTATGTCTCAAAATTATTTCTTGTCTTGCTTTCCAATACATTTCATCAGCTGTGGCATGAGATAATTTTTCGAGTGTAAATCTTCCATCAGCATAATTAGTATATTCAGGGTTTAAAGGAATTTCTTGGTAAGTTAATGGATGAATTTTCATTGGTCTCGCCAAATCGAGAGATCTACCATTTTCTTTAATTACTGGTTTAACAACAAATCTAAAATTATTTATTAAATTATCCATAAAATAAAGCCTGATTAACATAAAATATATAAAATAAAATTTTAAAATAAGTCTTTTATAGCTTCAATATGTCGTGGTTTAACCTCACAACATCCACCAATTAATGTAGCTCCTCTTTTAAAAGAAGAAGAAACAAAATTTTTATATTTATCAATTGTATATTCTTCTTTTCTTGTTCCAAGTAATTCTATTGGGTTAAGGTATTCAGCTTGGCCTTCAAACCCATCTGATTCAAAATTATCTTCATGACTTGTAGGTAACTTTTTAAATAAATTCATTTTGTATCCAAATGGAAGTTTTTGTTTCTCCAAAAATAGAAAACTTTTTTCTACAATTTCAGGTGATACACAGGCAGAAACTATACCACAACAATCGTATTGATTAATTATTTCAAATAATTGATTTAGCGTTTCACCCGATGGAAGTTTAGCATCATAGCGTAAATGAACTCCTATAAGAGCTTTTTTATTAAAACTTTTAATTGCCTCAAGAGCAATTTGTATTTCTTTAATTGAACTCAAAACGTCTAAATAAAAAATATCAACATATTCGTTAAGATTTTTAGCAACATTATAAAAATCCTGATGCATAATCTGATCAGTTTCTAATTGTAAAGGTGAATAAGTATTACTTTGATTTGGTAACGAACCAGCAACTATAATTTTTTTATCAAACTCATCTGCAGATTTTCTTGCAATTTGCCCTGCAGATTTTATGGCATAATCTAATGAGTCATTTAAATTATATTTCCCCAAAAGTCTTCTTCTAGCACTGAAATTTGCTGTAACAATTATTTCGGAACCAGCTTTTATAAAATTTTTGTGCATTTCTAAAACCATAGAATGATAATTTTTATCTAAAAGTGCTTGGGCAGACCAAAGATCTCCACTGGTTTTTAATCCCATTTCAAGAAGGGTTTGTCCAGAACCTCCATCAAGGATATATTTTTTATTTTTATGAAACAATTTAAGAGACAGTAATTTTCAATGGCGCATTCAAACATGCGCCATTGAATAAATTTATATTTTTATGCAAACCACCAACGTTCAGATAATTTGTTACCGTCACTTTCCCAGTTACCAGCAACATCTTCACCGTGGCCAAGTTTTTTAGAACCCGCACCAACATATTGGTTAAATGCATAAACAATTGCACCACCATCGTAGTTACAAAGAGCTTGTGCTTCCCAGTACATTGACTTTCTTTTTTCTGCATCTAGCTCAGATCTAGCTGATCTAACTAGTTCGTTAAAGCGAACAGTTGAATCAGTTTGAACTAAATTACCCCAAGCGGCTTCATTCCACTCAGTGTCATCAGTAAATGCAGCAGACCACATCATATCTTCTGTAGGTCTTCCGCCCCAAGAACTCATACTGAAACCTTTGGTATTCCATACGTTACTCCAGTAACCATCTTCAGGTTCTTTTTTAACTCGAAGATCGATACCACATTCTTGAGCAGATGCTGCTATCAAGTTAGTTGCATCTGTACATCCTGCATAAGGAACCTCAGAAGTACTAATTTCAATTGGTCCACTTACACCAGATTTTTTCCAGTGATAAGAAGCTTTATCAGCATCGAACTCTCGTTGCTCTAAAGCACCATTGTGATATGGGTGAGCGGTAGAGATCGGATGATCATTACCAACAGTACCATATCCAAGCATGATCTTATCAACAATTTCCTGCCTTTTAATTGCAAACTTCAATGCCATTCGAACATCAAAGTTATCAAAAGGTGGAACGTTTAATCTCATTGGTGCTGTATAGTGAGCGTAACCAGAAGCTGCTGTGATTTCTACACTAGGATTTCTAGTTAATAGATTTGCAGTTCTAAGATCAACACCGTTCATCCAATCAATTTCACCATTTAATAAAGCTGCTTGTCTTGTTGCAGGATCATTAATTCCAATTACTTCAACTGAATCAAAATGTGCAACACTATCACCTTTAAAATAATTTGGATTTCTTTTTCCAAATTTTGCACCAACACCTGGATTGAATTCATCCATAATGTATGGACCAGTTCCAATCGTAGATTGAGCGTCAACAACTCCATCTTTTGTTGGTTTAATCATAATGTGATAGTCAGTGGTTATTGCAGGCCAATCGGCATTAGCTCCTTTTAGCTTAAAAATAACTCTGTCATTTCCATCAGCTGAAATTGTATCAATTTGAGATAACAATCCACCTGCTGCTGAAGCAGTATCTGGATTCATATGATACTGGTAATTGAGTACAACATCTTCTGCAGTCATTGATTTACCATTATGGAATTCAACTCCTTTTCGAAGATTATACACCCAAGTTTGAGCATCATCTGATTCAATTGACTCAGCTAGCTCTCCAACAATTGTATGATCTGAATCAACAACTGTTAGACAGTTTTGATATGACCAAGCAGTAGCTTGCATAAACGAGCTCTGATAAGTTGCTGGATCAAGAGTATCAGTTGCATCTGCTGCACTATTACCCCATCTTAAATGTCCACCTTTTTTTGGTGTAGCTGCAACTGCTTTATCTGCTAAAGATAATGCAATTGGAAGCGTAACCCCAGTAGCAAGGACAGACATCATGAACTGTCTTCTATCAATAAGCCCTTTTGTAAGCTTTGAAGACTGTTCTTCAATGTATTTGTCTATTTTCTTATTTTTCATTTGTCCTCCCTTATAATTGAACAAAAACCTAATATTTTTGTTCATAATTTCTAGAAATTTAACAAAAAACAAACTTAAGTTAATATATAAAAACATATATAACGTTTTAATTCAACGTATAAATTATTAATTAATTATTAATTTTAGCTTGTATGTTGAGCCAATTTTGACACAACTTTAAGAATTAAAATTGTATCTTTAAGGAGGGTAACATTACTAGGATTCATCCAATATTTAGAACAATTTTGTTAAGACTTACTCTTGGTCTCGTAACTGTTTTTGCATTTTCAGTAATAATATTTAGTACATTCTCTTTTCTGCCAGGAGATTTTGCCACAGAAATATTAGGCCAAAGTGCAACAAAATCTGCAGTTAAAGCTCTAAGAGCAGAATTAGGTTTGGATAAACCTCCTGTGACAAGATACTTTGATTGGCTAGGAAATGTTTTTCAAGGAGATTTTGGAAGTTCTTTTTCTGGAAGATCTAAAGTACAAGGTGATCAAGGTGATAGATCTAGAGAAGTTGTTGGATTAATTATTCCAAGGCTAAAGAATACTTTATTTCTAACAGGAGTTGCCGCCATGTTGGCTATTCCTCTATCATTAATCCTAGGTATCTCAGCAGCATTATACAGAAACTCTTATTATGATAGGTCTGCAACTGGAGTTAGCTTAGTAACTGTATCATCACCAGAATTTTTTACTGCTTATATCTTTATTCTTTTATTAGCGACTCTATTCCCAGTTTTTCCAACAATTGCTACTGTCGATGAGGACACAACTCTAGTTGAAAGATTTTACAGGACGGCACTTCCAGTTTTCACATTAACATTAATTACAATGGGTCACATGATGAGAATGACAAGGTCAGCTATAATAAATATTTTATCAAGTGAATATATTGAAATGGCAAAATTATCAGGTTCTTCAAGATACGAAGTAATTGTTAAGCACGCACTTCCAAATGCATGGGCTCCTATTTCTCAAGTAATTGCAATAAACTTAGCTTATATGTTGATTGGTTCAGTTGTTGTTGAATATGTTTTTAATTATCAAGGTATTGGCAGACTGATGGTTGGCTCGGTTTACAATCGAGATCTTCCTGTCGTACAAGCTTGTGCGTTAATTTTTGCATCAACATATGTAATATTAAATCTAATTGCTGACTTGATTGGTATTATTTCTAATCCAAGGTTGTTATATCCAAAATGAGTGAAAATTTATCTTATTCTGCAAAAAGTGAAGTTGCAAATTTAATTAAAAGAAGAACTAGAGTTGAAAGATTAAAAATAGCATTATCAAAAGCTCCAATTTCTGCATGGTTTGGAATGACTGTTTTATTTGTTTATTTTTTTGCTGCTATATTTGCTCCCTTAATTGCACCACATGGAGAAGCGGAAATATTTCCTGTTGCTTATGCCCCTTGGGGTGACGGGCATATTTTTGGAACTGATCAGATTGGAAGAGATATTTTTTCACGAATAATTTATGCTGCGAGAAATACAATTGGTATTTGTTTGTTGGCTACATTTATTGCTCTAGGGATAGGAACAGTTTTAGGAATTATTGCAGCTCTTGATAGAAAGTATTTAGATCAGTTGTTAAGCAGAATAGTGGATACTTTAATGGCTATACCTGTAATGATTTTTACTTTTATACTTTTATCAGTTTTTGGACCAACAAATTTTAATTTGATTGTTATTTTAGGAATTTTAGAATCTACGAGATTTTTTAGAATTTCGAGATCAGTTGCTGTAGGTCAAGTTGTTTTAGAATATGTAGAAGTAGCAAGATTAAGAGGTGAAAATTTACCATATATAATCTTTAAAGAAATTCTTCCTAATATATCATCACCTTTAATTATTGAATTTGGATTGAGATTTATATTTATAATTTTTACAATATCTAGTCTGAGTTTTTTAGGAATAGGAATCCAACCTCCTTCTGCGGATTGGGCATCAATGGTAAGAGAAAATGCAATACTTATTCAATATGCTCAATACGATTTAACAGCAGGCTTAACACCATTAATTCCAGCTTTTGCAATTGCTTTACTTTGTGTATCAATCAATTTTGTTGTTGATTGGTATCTATATATTACTAGTGGATTAAAAGATGACGTCAAATAAATCAAAAGAACTGCTACTTGAAATGAAAAATATCCATATTGATGGATTTTCAGATGAGAGATGGCATAAAATTTTAAAGGGTGTAGATTTGACTTTATACAGAGGCGAAATACTAGGATTAATAGGGGAGAGTGGTGCTGGTAAATCAACTATGGGTAAAGCTGCTATGGGCTATACTCAACCAGGTTGTAAGATTATAAATGGAGAGGTTAACTTTAATGGAATAGACCTTGCAAAATTAACTGAATTTGAGAAGAGAAAAATTTGGGGCACTAAAATTTCTTATGTTGCCCAATCAGCAGCTGCATCTTTTAATCCCGCTCATAGATTAATGGATCAAACAATAAGTGCCTCAAATAGATTAAAAATAAATCCAACTGATGTACTCAAAAAAGATGCTGTTCAACTTTATGAATCACTACAACTTCCTGATGCAGAAAATATAGGAGATAGGTACCCACACCAAGTATCTGGAGGTCAACTTCAAAGAATAATGACTGCAATGGCTATGTCACCAAGACCAGAGCTAATAATATTTGATGAACCTACAACCGCATTAGACGTAACTACTCAAGTTGAAGTATTATCCGCTATGAGATCTATAGTAGATAAATTTAATACAGCAGCAATTTATATCACCCATGATTTAGCAGTAGTTGCACAAATGGCTGATAGAATAAAAGTTTTAAGATACGGTGAAGAAGTTGAAGAAGCTGAAACAAGAGATATGCTATCTAATCCAAAAGAAGAATACACAAAATCTCTATGGTCTGTTAGATCACTTATTAAACCCGAAGAAACAAATCAAGACTATATTTTATCAATAAAAAATATTGATGCAGCATATGGCTCATCAAAGGTTCTGTACGATGTTTCTATAGATATTCCAAAGGGTAAAACAGTAGCCATAGTTGGTGAGAGTGGTTCTGGGAAATCGACTACAGCAAGAGTAATTACAGGATTGCTACCTCAATCAAGTGGGGAAATAATATTTGACGGAAAAAAATTGTCTCCAAAACTTGAACAAAGATCAAAAGAAGAATTAAGAAAAATTCAAATAATTTTTCAAATGCCAGATACTGCAATGAATCCCCGTCAAACTGTTGATGAAATAATTGGAAGGCCAATAGAATTTTATCAAGGCATAAAAGGCAAAGAAAGAGAATCAAAAGTAATTGAATTATTAAAAATGATCGAGTTAGATGAAACTTTTTTAGATAGATTGCCATCAGAATTATCGGGAGGTCAAAAGCAGAGAATTTGTATTGCACGAGCTTTAGCAGCAAACCCAGATTTAATTATTTGTGATGAAGTGACATCAGCACTAGATCAAATTGTTCAAGAAGGAATATTAAAATTACTCCAAAAATTACAAAAAGATCTTGGTGTAACTTATATTTTTATAACCCATGATATAGCAACTGTAAAAGCTATTTCAGATGAAATAGTAGTTATGTATCAAGGTGAAGTAGTAGAGCAGGGTTTAAAAAGTAAAATTTTAAATCCACCACATCCTGAATATACAGAACTACTATTGTCTTCAGTCCCAGAAATGGATCCTGATTGGTTAACTAATCTCTTGAATAAAAGATCTTCATAGTCAATTTATATTTTAAATAATGAATATTTTGAAATTTTTATCTAATTTTTTTTCTAGCAAAGAAAATAGAATAGATAATCTTGAAGCTCAAAATATAATGATCAGCGAGAATTATTTTAATAAAGATAGTTTAACATTAGGTTCTATTTTTAAAGTAAATCAAAATATAAAACTAAAAAATTTTAAAAATAAAATTCTTTCAGAGAATTTAACAATAGTAGTTACTGACAATAAAGGCAAAACTATTGGATATATTTCTAAAAAAGAGATAGATAATATTCAATAAATGAAAATCAATCTGAGTAAAAAAAAATATGTAATTTCTGCTGGTGCAGATGGTTTAGGTTTTGCTATAGCTAATAAAATAATCAGTTCAGGTGGTAAAGTATATTTATCTGATATAAATAAATCAAAAATCAATAAAATAAATTCAAATAAAAAATATAATAATAAAATATTTGCCCAGCACTTAGATTGTACAAATCCAAAAGATATAAAAGAATATTTTAATTCTCTAACTAACTTAAAAAAAATAGATGGATTAATAAATAACATAGGTATTGCAGGACCTACAAAGTATCTTCAGAATATTTCTATTGATGAATGGGATAACACAATAAAAACTAATT
>CACKRO010000011.1 GCA_902602695.1 uncultured Alphaproteobacteria bacterium
AGAGGGTAATGTAGGAACGGGTGTTGCTGAAAATATGATGTCTGGAAAAATTCACGTAAAAGGAAATGCTTCTCAATCTGCAGGTGCTACAGCACACGGAGGATTTTTAATCATTGATGGAGATGCAAGTTCTAGATGCGGTATTTCAATGAAAGGAATTGATATTGTTGTAAAAGGTTCTGTGGGACATATGTCCGCTTTTATGGCCCAGTCAGGTAATTTAATAGTTTGCGGTAATGCCGGTGAGGCATTAGGTGATAGTTTATATGAAACAGATATTTATATTAAAGGAAAAGTTAAATCTTTAGGAACTGATTGCATAGAAAAAAAAATGGACAATAAACATTTAAAAAAATTAGAAAAACTTTTAAAAAAAGCTAAGTTAGAAAAGTTAAAAAGTAAAGATTTTAAAAGATATGGTTCAGCCAGAAAACTTTATAATTTTAAAATAGATAATATATCAAGTTATTAAATATGAAAAAAAATAAAAAAACATTTCCAAGACAGTCTTGGACTTTTGATGAATACACAAATTCCGAAATTAGAAGAGCAGCTGCAACAGGAATTTATGATATAAGAGGAGGAGGATCTAAAAGAAGACTTCCTCATTTTGATGATCTTTTATTTTTAGGAGCATCTATATCTAGATATCCTTTGGAAGGATACAGAGAGAAATGTTCAACAAATGTTACATTAGGTACAAGGTATGCAAAAAAACCTTTAGAACTTAAAATACCAATAACAATTGCAGGAATGAGTTTTGGAGCATTATCAGGATCAGCTAAAGAGGCTTTAGGACGTGGCGCTAGTAATGCAGGTACATCTACAACAACTGGTGATGGAGGTATGACACCAGAAGAAAGAGGACAGTCAAAACATCTAGTTTATCAACTTTTACCATCCAGATATGGAATGAATCCTAATGATTTAAGAAAAGCAGACGCAATAGAAATAGTAATAGGACAAGGTGCAAAGCCAGGTGGAGGCGGAATGCTTTTGGGTCAAAAAATTAGTGATCGAGTAGCCGAAATGAGAACATTACCTAAAGGAGTTGATCAACGTTCTGCATGCAGACACCCAGATTGGACTGGACCAGATGATCTAAAAATCAAAATTTTAGAATTAAGAGAAATTACTAAGTGGAAAGTACCAATATTTGTAAAAATTGCAGGATCAAGGCCTTATTATGATACAGCATTAGCAATTAAAGCCGGCGCAGATGTTGTTGTTTTAGATGGCATGCAAGGTGGAACTGCTGCAACTCAAGAAGTATTTATAGAAAATGTTGGTCAACCAACTTTGGGATGCATAAGACCAGCTGTTGATGCTCTTCAAGATTTAGATATGCATAGAAAAGTTCAATTAATTATATCTGGTGGTGTAAGAAATGGAGCAGATGTAGCTAAAGCATTAGCTCTGGGAGCTGACGCAGTTTCAATTGGTAGCGCAGCAATGATTGCTATTGGAGATAATGATCCTAAATGGGAAAAAGATTATAATAAACTTGGAACTACTGCTGGTGCATATGATGATTGGCATGAAGGAAATGATCCTGCAGGTATTTCGACTCAAGATCCAAAATTAATTAAAAGGTTAGATCCAATAAAAGCTGGGAAAAAACTCTCAAACTATTTAAAAGTAATGACGTTAGAAGCTCAGACGCTAGCTAGATCGTGTGGAAAAAATAGCCTACATAATTTAGAGCCTGAAGATTTGTGCGCCTTAACAATTGAAGCTGCAGCAATGGCAAGAATACCTTTAGCTGGGACTACTTGGATACCTGGTATAAATAATAAATAAATATTGCTACTTAGTAATTTTATTCATATTATATTTAATGCCTAAAAATTTGTCTCAAATAGCCAAATCTAAAAAAATTAAATATTTTCTAATAAGTTTTGTAGATTTATTTGGAGTGTTAAGATCGAAGTTAGTACCAGCACAAGCAATTAATGAGATGCAAAAGAATGGAGCTGGTTTTGCAGGTTTTGCTACTTGGCTAGATATGTCGCCAGCAGACAGTGATATGTTTGCAATACCTGATCCAAATAGTTTAATTCAATTGCCATGGAATAAAGAAATAGGATGGTTAGCTTCAGATTTATATATGGATGGTGTAGCTGTAGATGCATCACCTAGAGTAATGTTGAAAAATCAAATAAAAAAATTAAGTGAACAAAAACTTCAAATGAAGTCAGGTGTTGAGTGTGAATATTTTTTAATCTCAGAAGATGGATCGTCTATTGCAGACCAAAGAGATATACAGTCAAAACCTTGTTATGATCAATCAGCATTAATGAGAAGATATGATTTAATTAAAGAGATATGTGACAGTATGATTGAGTTAGGATGGAAACCTTATCAAAATGACCATGAAGATGCGAATGGTCAATTTGAAATGAATTGGGATTACTCAGATTGTTTAGTAACTGCAGATAGACACGTATTTTTTAAATTTATGGTTAAAAATTTGGCTGAGAAACATGGTCTAAGAGCAACATTTATGCCAAAACCATTCAATAATTTAACAGGAAATGGTTGCCATGCACATATTTCTGTTTGGAGAAATGGTAAAAATCAATTTCTAGATAAGAAAGATAATTTAGGTCTTAGCAAATTGGGTTACAATTTTTTAGGCGGAGTGATTAAGAATGCTCAACCTTTATCAGCTTTTTTTAATCCGACAATAAACAGTTACAGAAGAATAAATGCTCCACCAACTAAATCAGGGGCAACTTGGTCTCCTAGCAGCATATCTTATACAGGGAATAATAGAACACATATGATAAGAATTCCTGAACAAGGAAGATTTGAACTTAGATTAATGGATGGTTCGGTTAATCCATATTTATTACAGGCTGGCGTTCTTGCTGCTGGTTTAGAGGGCATTGATAAAAAAATAAATCCAGGAGAACCTTTATTCTGTAATATGTATACAGATTATAAGAAATATCCTAATTTACCAAAGCTACCAAATAATGTTTCTGAAGCATTAAATATGCTAGGTAATAGTAAAACTCTAAATAAAGCGTTTGGAAAAAAAAATATTGATAGCTATATAAAATTAAAGAGAAAAGAATTAGATGATTTCAAAAAACAATGGCGATTTGATAAGAAAAGATCAGTGACTAAATGGGAAAAAGATAACACTCTAGATTGTTAATAATAAAATTAATTAATTATTTGAAATAAAATCATCAATATTATTTTCATCATCCTGTTCTATATTATCATTGCTTTGTAAATTTACATCATTTTTTGCAAGATCACTAATAGTAGCAATTGCTGCACGTTTATCAAGAAACCCACTTGCCTTTAGCTCTTCTTTATTAGGTAAATCAGATAGACTATTTAATCCAAAATGTTCAACAAACAAATCTGTTGTAGACCATAAAGTTGGTTTTCCTGGTATAGTTTTTCTACCTGAAGGACGTATCCATCCTATTTCCATCAAATGATCTAGTGAGCCTCTACCCATTTGAACACCTCGAATATTTTCAATTTCTGATCTTGTTATTGGTTGTTGATAGGCAATTATTGATAATGTTTCAAGTGCTGCTCTTGATAATTTTCTTCTCTGTGTTTTAAAAATAGTTAATTCATCACTGAGATTTTCTGCAGTCCTAAAAGACCATTTGTTGCCAGTCTTAATTAAATTAATCCCTCTGTTTTGATAAAAATCTTTAATTTCTTGTAATAGGTTACTTATATTTTTTTTGTCTTTAATTTTTTCTTTTAAATCATTTTCATCAAGTGGCTCTCCTGATGCAAATAATATCGCTTCTAAAATTTTACTATCTTTATTATCCATTTTGATTAAATTTTATATAAATGTTACCAAAACTTTCATCTTGTTTTAAATCAATAAAGCCATTTTTTGACAATTCTAAAGAAGCAACAAAATTTGATGAGATAATTGATTTGTTAATTGTTTTATTAGCTTTAATTAAATTTGGAATTATGTTTAAAAAATTAGTCCATTCAGTAATATTACCAAAAATACCTTTTAATCTTTTAACTGCTTGATCAACTGAATAAAGCTCTGAATATTCAATGGTTAATTGCTTTACTTGTTCATTCGATTTAAGTATTTGACTGTATGATTTTAGCAAGTCATATAAATTAGAAGTATAATTTATATTATATTTAACCTTAAGACCTTCAGATGAGCCACCATAAAATACATCTCTATTAACAAGAGGTCTTGAATAAATGATTTTAGAAATATTTTGAAAAGCCTCTAGTCTCTGTAATTGGTATTTTAGAGCCTCTTCTAACTCATCGGCTGTATAATCATCTGTTTTTTCTTCTTTAGGTAATAGTAATCTTGATTTTAAATACGTTAACCATGCTGCCATCACTAGATAATCTGCAGCAATTTCAATATGAATATTTCTATATTGATTAATAAAATTAATATATTGATCGGCTAATTCAGATATAGATATATCAGATAAATCAACCTTTTGTGATCTAGCCAAAACCAACAAAAGATCAATAGGACCCTCAAAATTGTCTAATAATAGGTTAAATTGACCTTCTTTTATTTCTGTATCTGGAGTGTTTAACACAATTTTTTATATAAAATTATTGAGATTCTCTCAATATTATTAATTTTGTAAATTAAGTATTATACAACTCTTAACAATAGTTAATAAATCACAAGCCTCAGAAGCTTCATTCTTAGAAATGTAATTTTTATAGGTAATGAAATACTGGGTCCCTATTTCAGTTTCTTTATAAAAAACAATAATATCTTCTTGATCTATAATTTCTTTTTTATTTTCAAATAAATTAATCAAGTATTTATTAATTTTTTCAAAATTATCATTACTGTATAATTGAATTGTAAAATTAAGTTCGCTTGTATCATTAAATTCAAAATCTTGAATTTTATTTTTTATATTATTTAAGCTTTTCTTATCTAAATAATCAACAACTTCCCCTTCTTTGTTTGTAGGAATAATAAAATATTTATCAGTGAAAGTAGGAATTATAAAATATTCTCTATTAATAAAATAATAAAATGAGATAAGATAAAGAATAATAATAAATAGAAATAATAATAAAGAATATTTAATTATGTAATTATTTTTTCTTTGAAAAATAATTCTTTTAATCATTACATTGTTTCAGGTGCACTGATATCAATTATTGAAAATATATCTTTTAAAACTATTCTGAATGACTCTAACCAAAATATTTTTGAAATCGTTTTTTCTGTATTTTTTTCATCAATAAAACGAAGTGATTCATTATCTTTACCTTTATTCCAAATTGAATGAAAATCAGACGATATTTCTTCTAGGTAATTGATTAGTCTATGTGGTTCATTATAGTATGATGATTGATACAGTAAATAAGGATAAGAAATTAATTTTTTAATCAATTTTAACTCTTCATCGGATAGATTTTGTATTTCAGTTAAATTATAATCATTTGTAATGTATATACCTAATTCGTTTGCTTTATTAATTACAGATGAAGCCCTAGCGTGTGCGTATTGACAGTAAAAAACTTTATTATCTTTATTTTTTTCAACAACAGCATCTAAATCAAAATCAATTGCTGTCTCATTTTTAGTAGAAATCATGTAGTACCTAATAGGATCTTTACCAACTTTAGAATGAACATTAGCTAATGTCACAAAATTTCCAGATCTTTTTGACATTTTAATTTTTTGTTTATTTTGGATTAGACTTACAATTTGACAAGTTAAAATATTTAAATAATTTTCATCATCTTTAATAGCTTTAATTAACGAATTCATTCTTGGGATATAGCCAATATGATCAGACCCCCAGATATTGACTAATCTATCAAAATTTCTTTTACATTTATCTAAATGATATGCTGCATCATTAGCAAAATATGTCCATTCACCATTTGATTTTTTTAATGCCCGATCTTCATTGTCTAATAAGTTAGAGGATCTAAATAATAATTGCTCTCTTGGCTCCCAATCAGAGTCATCTCCTTTTGGTTTTTCTAAAATACCTTCATATAATAATTTTTTTTCATCCAAAATTGAAAAAAGTTCATCAATAATTTTACTTTTTTCTATTTCAGTTTCGTGAGTAAATTTATCAAATCTTATATTTATTAATTCTAAATCTGATTTTATGCTTACAAGTATATTTTTTAATGCAAAATTTTTAAAATATTGAATAGTTTCTTCTTTCTGAAAATTTAACCACTTATCGCTATCTTCATTTTTAATTTTTTTAGCTATATCTATTAAATATTCACCAGGATACTCATCTTCTTCTAACTCAATATTTTTATCAAAAAATTGTAAATATCGCTTCAAAAGAGAGTTTGATAATTTATCAATTTGAGAACCTGCATCATTTACGTAATACTCTCTGGTAACATCAAAACCTGTTTTAGTGTAAAGAGAGCTTAATACATCTCCAAATACAGCACCTCTTATGTGAGCTATATGCAATGGTCCAGTTGGATTAGCTGAAACAAATTCAACATTTATTTTTTTATCTGCACCATAATTAATATAATTTAAAAAATTTTTACTATAAATTTCTTTTAAACTTTTTAATACAAAATCATCTTTTAGAAAAAAATTTATAAAACCATTTTTTGAAATCACAAAATGATCAATAAATCCAATTGATTTAATTCTATCATTTAATTCTTTTTCAATATTAAAATTTTCATTAATAATTTTTCTTTTAACAATTAAATAAAAATTCGTCGCTAAATCACCTTGTTTATTATTTGAAGAATAATCGATGCTAATCTTGTTTTTATTTATTGGAGATATGAATTTATTACTCTCTAAAAAATCTGTAAAATCAAATAAAAAATCTGAAAGGTCTTTTATAAAATTATTCACTAATCTCCTTATATAAATTTAGAGCAAATCTATCTGTCATTCCTGAAATATAATCACAAATTAATCTTTCAATTTCAATATTTTGATTTCTCCAATCTATTGGTAGTTTATTATTATTTTTTACGAAATAAGTAAACAAAGTAGATACAACCTTTTTTGAATACTGTCTCTTATCTAATAAATGTCTATGATTATAAACTTTATCAAATAAGAATTTTTTAATTATGTCACAATTATTCTTCATTTCATTTGAAAATGAAACAATGAAATTATTTTTTTTACGAATATCATCAAAAGAATTGATATCATTTTTAATTAAATTTTTTTTTGTAGTTTCATATATATCATTTATCATATTAGATATGGAGTTTCTTAAAACTTGATACACTAGAAGTTTATTTGGAATATCTTTATAGTGATCCTTTAAATTAATTATAATTTTTTCAAAAAAACTTAACTCTGCAATATCATCTAATGATATTAAATTTGCTCTAATAGCATCTTCTACATCGTGATTATTATAAGCAATATCATCAGATATACTTGCTATTTGTGATTCTAAATAAGGTTGATCAATTAAATTTAGATTATGTATTTTTGAATAATTATCTAAGTGATAAGGTAAATGACCACTCAAAATTCCATTATGTTTTATTATTCCCTCTAAGCTTTCCCATGTTAGATTTAATCCATCAAAATCAGGATGTCTTTTTTCTATAAATGTTAAAACTCTTAAAGTTTGATCGTTATGATTAAAACCTCCAAACTTTTTCATTGAATTATCGAGTGCATCTTCGCCAATATGACCAAAAGGAGGATGGCCCAAATCATGTGCGAGAGCAACTGTTTCACCTAGATCTTCATCTAATTCAAGTAATCTACAAATTGATCTGGATATTTGGGCAACTTCCAAAGAATGAGTAAGTCTTGTCCTAAAATAGTCACTTTCACTCTCAATAAAAACCTGGGTTTTGTGTTTTAATTTTCTAAATGAATTAGAATGAATAACTCTAGCTCTGTCTCTTTCAAATGGATTTCTCAGATCATCATCTAACTCATTATATAATCTTCCATTTGAGTTATCGGGATTGGAAGCTAAATGTTTGAACATAAGAAAATTTATATTATAGTTGTAAAATAATAACTAATAACAATATTTAGATAAATGGACAATATAATTGAAGTTACGGAAAGCGCTCAAAAACATATCAATAAGATACTTCTTTCTGAAAAATCTAACTATTTTAGAATAACTGTATTAGGCGGTGGTTGTGCTGGATTTCAATATAAATTTGATTTTTCCAATAAACCAAATGATGACGATTTAGTATTCAATTATAAAAATGCTGATGTATTAATAGATAAAACTTCAATTGAATTAATTAAAGGATCAAAAATTGATTATGTTAATGAATTGATTGGATCATCATTTAAAATTTCTAATCCACTAGCATCTTCGTCTTGTGGATGTGGAACTTCTTTTTCTATATAAATGAAAATTACAACCTGGAACGTTAATTCAGTTAATGCAAGAATTGAGCATCTAATAAAATTTATAAAAAAAGATCAATCAGATTTATATTTAATTCAAGAATTAAAGTGCATAAATGAAAGTTTTCCTAAAGAGGAATTAGAAAATATTAATTATAAGTGTTATGTAAATGGGCAAAAAGCTTGGAATGGGGTAGCAATACTCAGTAAAGAAAATATTAAAATTTCAAACTTAAATATCCCTAATTACAAAGATATAAATTCAAGGTTTATTGAAACAGATATATCTTTAAGTAATATAAAAAGTAAAATTAAATTAATAAACATTTATCTTCCAAATGGAAATCCTATTGAAACTGAAAAATTTGATTACAAAATTGATTGGATGAAAAATTTTAATAAATATATCAAAGAATTAATTGATAAAAAATACCCAATTATTATAGGTGGAGATTTTAATGTAATACCAAACGATGAAGACGTGTATTCACCTGAAAATTTTAAAAATGATGCATGTGCTCATCCATTAACAAGAGAAAAATTTAGAAATCTTTTAAATTTAGGTTTTGTTGACACAGTTAAATACTTTGTTGATGGAAATACAAACTGGACTTTTTGGGGTTATAGAGGTGGAAATTGGCAAAAGGGTAATGGTCTAAGGATTGATCATTTTCTTACTACGCCAGAGATAACTGATTTGATTAAATCAGTTAATGTTAATCGTGAACCAAGAGGATGGGAAAAGGCTTCCGATCACACACCAGTTACAATTGAATTAATTAATTAAAATCAGATATCAGCGTATGTGTGCGTTTCGTCTTTTGCTCCAGGTTGAGTAACAGCACCCTCGTAAGCTGGTCCAACAGTTTGGGAATATTTCCATATAGACCCAGAATTATGATTTGTTTTTCTGGGTTTCCATTCTTTTTTTCTCTTTTCTATTTCTTCGTCTGAAAGCTTAACATTGATTTCGCCTTTAACAGCATCAATAATAATTTCATCACCATCTTTAAGTAAACCTATCATACCTCCTACAGCTGCTTCTGGTCCTACATGACCAATACAAAACCCTCTTGTACCACCTGAAAATCTTCCATCTGTTATTAAAGCAACAGTTTCACCTAGTCCTTGCCCATATATTGCGCCTGTTGTTGAAAGCATTTCACGCATACCAGGTCCTCCTTTAGGTCCCTCATACCTAATTATTACAGCATCTCCTGCTTTAATTTCATTTTTTAAAACTGCAGTTAAAGCATCTTCTTCCGAGTCAAAACATTTAGCTTTTCCTTTAAAAGTTAATTTATTTAAACCCGCTATTTTTGATATACATCCATCAGGAGCAAGATTACCCCACAACCCTACGACTGAACTATTTTCACTAATTGGATTATCGCTTTTATAAACAACATCTTGGTTTGTAGGAAATATTACTTCTTTATGATTTTCAGCTATTGTTTTTCCTGTAACAGTTATGCAATCTCCATTTATATAACCACCATCCAATAAAGATTTAATAACAACTGGTACACCTCCTACATCATATAAATCTTTAGCAACATACTTTCCACCTGGTTGCATATCTCCGATATAAGGAGTTGAATTGTAAATTTCTACAACATCTCTTAATGTGAATTTTAAACCTGCTTCATTAGCTATCGCAGGAAGATGAAGTGCTGCATTAGTTGAACCGCCAGTGGCCGCAACTACTCTTGCAGCATTAACTAATGAATCAATAGTTACTATATCTCTTGGTCTTATATTTTTTTCTAATAAATTCATTATAGCTTTACCACTCTTTTCACCATAAGATTTTCTTTCTTCAGTATTGACTGCTGGTGGCATTGCTGAATTTGTTAAAGCTAAACCAACTGCTTCAGAAATACATGCCATTGTATTAGCTGTAAATTGCCCTCCACACGATCCGGCAGAAGGACAAGCAACTTGTTCAATATCTTTTAAATCTTGATCTGAGATAGTTCCTGCAGCATGTTTACCCACTGCTTCAAAAACATCTATAACGGTAACATCTTTGCCTTTGTATTTTCCTGGTAAGATTGAGCCTCCATAAATGAATACAGATGGTACATTTAATCTAACCATAGCCATCATCAAACCCGGCAGAGATTTATCGCAACCAGCAAGCCCAACTATTGCATCATAGCAATGACCTCTCACAGATAATTCAATTGAATCTGCAATAACCTCTCTGCTAATAAGAGAAGATTTCATTGCCTCATGGCCCATCGCAATTCCATCTGTTACTGTTATAGTTGTAAATTCTCTTGGTGTTCCTCCAGATTCTTTGACACCTGTCTTCACATGCTGCGCTTGATCTTGAAGAGTAATATTGCAAGGAGCTGATTCATTCCAAGTGCTAACAACGCCAACAAATGGTTGATAAATTTCATGTTCTTTCAAACCCATAGCATAATAATACGATCTGTGAGGTGCACTTTTAGGCCCTACACTAACATATCTACTAGGTAGATTAGATTTTCTATTTGATCCTTTGTCTTCCATTCTATTTAATAGTATTTATTATTTGATCAATTTTTTCAATAGAAGATTTATAAATATTTGCTTCATTTTTGAATTTATCAATAATTTCTTCTGATGCTTTATTCATAAAGTTATCATTATTTAATTTATCATTAACTTTATTAAATTTTTCTTGCTCAATTTGCTTTTTCTTATTTAATTTTTTTAGCTCAACTTCTGAGTCAATAATACCATCTAAAGGGATCAACACTGACAATGATGTTAATACAATTAAAGCTGAATTCTTGTTAGGTTGAATTTTATCAAAACTAATATTTTTGGTTTTTAAAAAATGACTTATTTCATTTTTATGAGCAAGTAGAAAATTTTTAAGCTCTTCATTTCTAGCTTCTATAGAAATATTAATTAATTGTTTATAAGGTATATTTAGTTCTGATCTCAAATTTCTTATTGATGTTATGAATTCAATAAATATTTCAAAGTTTTTTCTAGAAATATTAAAAGAATTATTTGTTGCATAATTTGAATAAACTTGATTCATTAAATATGAATGATCATCAACTAAAGATCTCCATAATTTTTCACTAATAAATGGCATAATGGGATGTATAATCTTTAAAACTTGAATAAATGTCCATCCAGAAACTTTTTTAATTTCATCGGCAAATTTTTCATTATCAAAATTTTGTTTAATAATTTCAATGTACCAATCACAATAAGAATGCCATACGAAATGATAAATCTTATTGGCTATTTCATGAAACGAATACTTTTTAGTTAATTGATCAAGTTGAGTGTTCAAATCATTCAATTCTTTTATTATCCATTTGTTTGCATCAAAAAATATTATATCAATTGAAATATCATCTTTAAAAATTGAATTATTCATTTGTAAAAATTTTCCTGCATTCCAAATTTTATTTGTGAATGATTTATATCCTTTAACTCTAGCTTCAGATAATTTTACATCTCGTCCAGGATTTAAGAGTGCAGTTAATGTAAATCTTAATGTGTCAGCACCATACTTATCTAATAAAACTAATGGATCAATTATGTTTCCTTTTGATTTGGACATTTTTTGTCCTTTTTCATCACGAATTAAAGGATGAATATAAATATCTTTAAATGGAGTTTCCTTCATGAAATAAGACCCCATCATCATCATGCGTGCAACCCAAAAAAATATGATATCAAAACCAGTAACCAAGACATTACCAGGATAAAACTTATCTAATTCATATGTTTTATTTGGCCAATCTAATGTAGAAAATGTCCATAGAGCAGAAGAAAACCAAGTATCAAGAACGTCTTCATCTTGTCTAAGCTCAACATCCTTACTATAAAATTCTTTTGCTTGATTTTGTGCACCTTTTAACGTTTCACTAACGAAATATTTGTTATCTGGACCATACCATGCAGGAATTTGATGCCCCCACCATAACTGTCTTGAAATACACCATGGTTGAATGTTTTCCATCCAATTATAAAATGTATTCTCCCATTGTTTGGGAATAAAATTAGAACTATTATCTCTAACAGCTGATATTGGATCAACTGATAATTTTTTTGCATCACAAAACCATTGGTCTGTCAGCCATGGCTCAATAACAACACCTGATCTATCACCATATGGTATGACCATTTGCTGTTTTTCTTCTTTAACTAATAAATTCATTTCATCTAATTTTTTTAAAATTAGTTTTCTTGCTTCAAATCGATCTAAATTTTGAAATTCTTCAGGAACATTTGAGTTAAGTTTAGCATTTTCATCAAAAATATTAATAAATTCTAAATCATGTCTCTTTCCTACCTCAAAATCATTAAAGTCATGTGCGGGAGTAATTTTAACAGCACCAGAACCTTTTTCAGGATCTGCATATTCATCAGCAATGATTAGTATTTTTTTATTTGAAATTGGTAAGTTACAAAATTTGCCAATTAAGTTTTTATATTTTTCATCATCAGGATGAACAGCAACTGCCGTATCACCTAACATCGTCTCAGGCCTTGTTGTTGCAACTATGATATGATTGTTTTCATCTATAGGATATTTAATATGCCATAAGCTTCCTTCAGTATCTCTTTGCTCTACTTCTAGATCAGAAATAGCAGTTAAAAGTTTTGGATCCCAGTTAACCAATCTCTTATCTTTATAAATAATTCCATCATTATATAAATTTACAAAAACTTTCCTAACGGCATTTGAAAGACCTTCATCCATAGTAAATCTTTCTCTTGACCAATCTGCAGATGCACCAAGTCTTCTTAATTGATTACTTATCTGACCACCTGACTCTTTTTTCCATTCCCATACTTTTTCAATAAACTTTTCTCTACCTAGAGATCGTCTATCGAGGTTTGACTCACTTAATTTTCTTTCAACCACCATCTGAGTAGCAATTCCTGCATGATCTGTACCTGCTTGCCACAATACTTCCATACCCTTCATTCTATGGTATCTTATTAATATATCTTGAATTGTGAAAGTTAAAGCATGACCCATATGTAAGCTTCCTGTAACATTAGGTGGTGGCATCATTATAGAATATGGCTCACCTCCTTTTTTTGGTTTAAAACAATTTGATTGCTCCCATTGCGAATAAAGTTTTTTTTCATCTTTTAAAAAATCAAAAAATTTATCAAGCTGCATTGTAACTATTTTGTATCGAAATAATTTTTTAGTAATTTTGGGATTTTTTTATCAAGTATTTTTTCAATTTTATTTTCTATAAGATAGGAAAGTTTTTGGTCTATTATATCATTAATTTCACTATTTATATCTTCGTCTTTTTGAAGTAATTTTATTGTACCATCACTATTAACCTTTTGGTTAAGTATCAAAATATTGGATGATAAATCATTATCTGCAATGTTTTTTTCATCTTCGAGTGCTCTTCGTATAACTTCTAGAGATTCATTGATAGAATTTTTTGTATTCATATAGGTATTATAAATGTTTAATTAAATTAATAAAACTCTAATTATAACTAGGAAGATAATCCTCAAATAATTTAATCAGTGACCCATCTAAAGCTAGTAAATTAAAGTAATTAATCAGATAGTTTTTATTTGCATTAAAATATTCGACATTTACGTTTAAAAGATTAGTTTCTGCTTCTATTAGATCAGTAATAGATTTGGTCCCAAGGTTGTATTCTTCCTGAGTACTTTCTAGAAGAGTGTTTGCATACTCTATAGTTAATAAAGATGTATTTAAATTTGATTTGCTAACTAAATAGTTTTTATAAAAGTTTGATACCTCAATATTTAAACTTTCTTTAAGATCCTCAAGCTCAATTTCAGTTTGTAAAATTTGAGAATTTATTTTTCTAATATCCGATTTATCAATATTTTGCTGAAATATAGGAATTGTTAAAGTTAAGCCTATCGATGCATTAGTATTTTCACTTCCAGCATCTATACGTGAACCATCCGAATACTCAGTTGAAGCTGTTATGTCTAAAGTAGGTCTATTAGAACCTTTTTCTTTTGAGAGATCAAGTTCTTTAATTTTAATATTATTTTGAGCAATTAAAATATTAAAATTATTCTTATAGACTTCAGGTAGTATATTTTCAAAATTTAAATTATCTTCTACATTTACATAATCTTCTAAATTAATAGCATCTTTACCAACAATTGATTTAAATGTTTTTAAACTGACTTTGTAGTTTTGTTCAGCTGAAAAAAGATTTGATTCAGCAATTGAAAACGCACTCTCAGAATTTTTCAGTTCAGTTATGGTTGCTGATCCTAATTCATATTTTAATTTTACTTCTTCTAAAAATCTTGAAACAGAATCAAAATTTCTTTCAGAAGCCTCTAATGATTTTTCGTAATTTATAACGGTTAGATAACCTTCTACTGCTGTTAAAGATAGATCTTGGACTGATTTATAAAAATTTATTACTGCGTTTTCATAAATAATTTTTGATCTTTCAATTTCTAAATTTTTTTCACCACCATCGTACAAATTTTGAGTAATACTAATTTTATACTTATCTGTAAAAGTTTCTGGTGTTGTTGATACACCGGCTGCTGAAGTTGTATCACTATTACTATACGTACCAGAAATTGTACCAGTAACTGTTGGAAGTTTTTTCCCTATAGCTACTTCAATAGTTTCTTTGCTTTCATTCAGTTTTTCAAAAGCAATTTTTACCTTCAAATTATTAGCTATCGTGCTTTTTACGGAATCATCAATCGATAATGCGAATAAAGATTTAGAATAAATAAGTAATAATAATATAAATAATCTCATTTAAAATTTAAAACCCTCTTGTTGTTCTTGAATTTGATAAGTACTCATTACATCAAATAAATACTCAGATGAATATAAATCTTCATTTCTTATAACTTTATAAGCCTTACCAAGATTATCATATATTTTCTTGATATATATTAGTCTTCCACCATTGGTTACTAGTTGCTTCTTTAAGTTATCAGTTATTTTAAATATAGGCCCGTCAATAATAATTAAATTAAATGGAGCTTTATCAACTAATCCATCTAATAAATTATGATTAAATAAGCTAATATTAGAAGTATCTGTATTACTAATATTATGTTCTAATAATTTAAATAGTTCTCTATTTTCTTCCACAACGTGAAGTTCTTGACATAGTGAGCCAATAAGAGCAGAAAAGTAACCTGTTAAACCTCCTATATGCAATACTTTATCATTAGGTAATATTTTCGAATATTTTATAATTTGAGCTAGGTGTAAATTTTTAAGATATCCTCTTTTATCAGTTATATCTAAGTTATTATCTAGATAACAATTCTTACCTAAACTGACATCTAAATAATTTTCTTTAGGGGTATTTTCAAATATTTTTAATATATTTTCTTCATTAATTTTGTTTGGTCTTAACTGATTAACAACCATATTTTTTCTTGCTATTTCAAATGTTTCACTCATTTCTCAAAGGATGCTTTATATAAACCTTTCATATAATCAATTATTTAAATTATATTATCAATTTTTAGATTTTTTTTTCATTAATTGACTAGAAATAATATAGTGATAATTGTCATTTTTTTTAGGCTCGGTGGCAGAGTGGTTATGTAGGGGCCTGCAAAGCCTTGCACAGCGGTTCGATTCCGCTCCGAGCCTCCAGTTTTCTCTTGTTTTTTAATTTTTTTTTATTATCAACAAAATTATGTTCCTCGGTAGCTCAGTGGTAGAGCAATCGGCTGTTAACCGATCGGTCGCTGGTTCGAGCCCGGCCCGGGGAGCCATTATCTCTAAGCCTTAACTTCCACCAATTCTTCAAAACGTGTTGTGTAACATGGGGATACGTTTTCTCTTTTCATCTTCCATATTTTTTCTATACCTTCAGAAGCTATCTTCAACGTTGAACTTCCATATCTAGAATTAATATTATCAATAGTATTCATTATTCTGTCTGATGTATCACGGTCGTAATCAAGTAATCCTCTAGTTATATTATGTCTACTAAGGCCGTATAATATAATACCAGCTTTTTTATAACGAAAGCCTGGTCGGTATATTTTTCTAATTCCATCAAGAGCTCTTTTAACAATTTTTATGCTATTATTTGTCGGAAAAGGTAAGTGAAGTTTTATTGAATTTGAATATTGTTTTTCCCTTCTATTAAAATGATTAGTCAAAACAAAAACACTCATTGACTCAGCCACTAATCCCTCTTCTCTTATCTTTTCTGATACTCTTGATCCATAAGTTGATATTGATTCCTCTAAATCAAATAATTTTTCTATTGGCTGACTAAATGATCTTGATACACAACAACTTTGTTTATCACTTGGAACCAAATCAAGATCTAGGCATGATACACTATTTAATTCTAGGTATGTCTTCTCTCCCACTACACCCATATTTTTTCTTATCCATCCCCTGTCCATTTTTGAAAATTGATAAGCATTATGAATATTATATTTTTTTAGGAAGAGAGATAATCTTCTTCCAATACCCCATACTTCTTCAATAAATGTTAATTCTAATGCTTTTTTTATTTCTATTTTGTTTTTTAGTATGCACACACCTTTATAGTCTGATTGTTTTTTTGCTAGATGATTAGCTATTTTTGATAGTGTTTTTGTTGGACCCACTCCAATGCTAACTGGAATACCAACCCACTTCTTAATTGTTTGTCTAATGTGTTTGCAATAAGTGTTTAACTCATAGTTCTCAAAACCATTTAAACCAAGAAATGCTTCATCTATGGAGTAGATTTCTACCTCTGAAGAAAAACTTGATAAAGTCTCCATTACTCTCTGAGAAATATCACCATACAAAGAATAATTAGATGAAAAAACTTTAACATCATTTTTTTCAATAATATTTTTTGCTTTAAAATAAGGTTCGCCCATTTTTATCCCTAATTTTTTTGCTTCTTTTGAACGTGCAATGATACAGCCATCATTATTAGAAAGTACGACAATTGGTTTGCCTATAAGTTTTGGATTAAATATTCTTTCACATGAGGCATAAAAATTATTGCAATCTATCAATGCTATAGATTGATTTACTGCACTATGATTTCTATTAAGTAGTTTTGTGTATGACATATGTCACTACCCCCCATATAAAACACTCCATTTCTTCTTTCACTTGAATACTAGGATACTCACTATTAGCAGAAATTAAGAATAATGACTGATCTTTCTTTTTTAATTTTTTAACTGTTAGGTCGCCAAAGATGGAGGCTATAACAATATTGTCATTACGAGGCGTAACACTTCTATCAACAATAAGTAGATCACCTGATAATATGCCTGCATCAGTCATAGAAGGGCCATTAGCCTTGACGATGTACGTTGCTGTTGGACGTTGGACCAAATACTCATTAAGATCGAGTTTGTTTTCCATATAATCAGTAGCTGGTGATGGGAAACCTGCAGATACTGTGTCCAGGAAATAAGGTGTTATTAGATCTACCTTGGATTCAGCCTTAAATATTAAATTTTCTATTTTTTTAGACATAGTATTAAAAAAAATATTTAAATAATTGATAAATAATAATTATATTATTTATAAAATTATTTGTTCTACTTTTGTTCTAATTTATTCAGAATGAGAAAAAAGTCAATATAATATTTTTAAAATACTGTTAAAAAACGCTATGACAAAATTATTTGAAGGTGATGCATACCTTAAGGAATTTAAAGCAAAAATTATAGATATAATAAAAGAGGATAATCGTATTGAATTAGACACAACAGCATTTTATGCAAAAAGTGGAGGTCAACCTGGAGACATAGGTACAATGGAAGCTAAAGGTACTAAAATACAAGTTTTAGATACTATTAAAGAAAATAACAAAATAATAAATATTGTGGATGACCTGAAAGATCTTGAGGAGAATTGTGAAATAATTGGAAAAATAAATTGGGATTTACGATATAAGCATATGAGAATGCATACTGCACTACACTTGTTATGTAGTATAGTCCCTTTAGGTGTAACTGGTGGTCAAATTGGTTATGAAAAAAGTCGATTAGATTTTAATGATCCAGATAAACTAATAAATAAAGAAGAATTAGAAGAAAAAATAAATTTGTTGGTTGAAGATAATCACACCGTTACTAGTGAAGTGATTGAAAGTAATATATTGGAAGAAAAACCTGAACTCGTAAGAACTATGTCAGTAAAACCTCCTCAAGCAGATGGTAAAATAAGATTAATTAGAATTGGCGATGTCGACCTACAACCTTGTGGCGGTACACATGTGAAATCAACTAATGAGATTGGTAAAATTCAAATCGGCAAAATAGAAAACAAAGGTAAAATGAATAGAAGAGTTAATTTATTGTTAACTTCTTAAATTATTGATGAAGAATTTGACTTAAAAATAGCTTGGTTCGATCACTCTCTGGATTATTAAAAAATTTATCTGGGCTAGCTTCCTCAACAATTTTTCCTTCATCCATAAATACCATTCTATCAGCAACTGTTTTAGCAAAACCCATTTCGTGTGTAACAACAATCATAGTCATTCCCCCTTCAGCTAAATCAACCATAACATCTAAAACTTCTTTAATCATTTCAGGATCTAGAGCTGAAGTTGGCTCGTCAAAAAGCATAATGTTAGGATTCATTGCAAGAGATCTTGCAATAGCCACTCTTTGTTGCTGACCTCCAGATAGTTGACCGGGATATTTATTTGCTTGCTCTGGGATTTTAACAATCTCTAATTGCTTCATTGCGAGCTCTTCTGCTTCAGTTTTAGGCATTTTTTTTACCCAGATTGGAGCTAACGTTATATTTTCTTTTACAGATAAATGAGGAAACAAGTTAAACTGTTGAAATACCATACCTACTTCTTTTCTAACACTGTCGATATTTTTTAAATTACCTGTAAGTTCAATTCCATCTACGACAATTTTTCCTTCTTGATGTTCTTCTAATCGGTTAATGCATCTTATCATTGTTGATTTACCTGATCCTGAAGGACCACAGACAACTATTCTTTCTTTCTTTTTTACCTCTAAATTTACATCTTTTAGAACTTGGAAATCACCGAACCATTTATTAACATTTTGTAATGAAATTATTGAATTTTCTGACATAATTAATCTGCTCCCATATTAATACCCGTTTTTAGTTTCTTTTCCAAATACAAACTATATCTGGACATTGAAAAAGTGAAAATAAAAAAAACTAATGCAACAAAGACGTAAACTTCATTGGATAAACCCATCCAAGTAGCATCAGCTAATGCCCCTCTTCCTATTCCAAGTAAATCAAGTAAACCAATAATAATTACTAGAGTTGTGTCTTTAAACAATCCTATAGAAGTATTTACAATAGATGGTATTGAAATTCTAATAGCTTGGGGAAGTATAATTTTTCTATTCATTTGCCAGTAACTCAATCCAACTGATTGAGCAGCTTCATATTGCCCCCTTGGAATTGCTTGTAAGCCTCCACGAATAACTTCAGCCATGTAAGCAGCCTGAAATAATGTTACAGCAACAAGCACTCTAACCAATCCATCTAAATTTAAACCTTCCGGTAAAAACAAAGGAAGCATAACCATACCAAAAAAAAGAAGTGTAATTAAAGGAACACCTCTTATAAATTCGATAAACAAAGTACAAAACATACTTATTACTGGTAACTGAGATCTTCTACCGAGTGCGAGTAAAATGCCTAATGGGAATGCTATAGCAATGCCAAATACACCAAGGACAAGAGTTACTAATAAACCTCCCCATTTATTTGTAGGAATAACTTGAAATCCAAATCCTCCATAAAGTAATATAAATGCTACTATTGGAAAGACGATAGTAAATTTAATTAAATGTTTTCTTCCAGGGATTTTTTCTATCAACAAAGGAAGTAGAGCAACTACAAGAAGAAAATATGTTAAGTTTACTCTCCAAACTTGTTCTGATGGATAAAATCCATACATAAATTGATAAAAACGTACAATAATAATTGCCCAACATGCCCCATGATCACCTTCAGGATCAGCTACTCTAGAACAAAACGTTCTATCTACGATTAATTCTCCTTTATAATTTGTCCAAAAATCGGCGCTAAATACAGACCAATCTAAAAACCAAGGTATTAATTGATATAGAAAATATATGACAAGAAGTGTAACAATTGAATTTACCCAATTTGAAAATAAATGTTGTCTGCACCAACCAAGTATACCAGTTGTTGCAACAGGCGGTTTCCTTGATTCAAAATTTGAATTATTCTCCATTATTTTTCCTTAAATTGAATACTTTTATTATAAATGTTCATAAAAAAAGAAATTGTTAAACTTATTAGCAAATAAGTTGCCATAGTTATAGCCATACATTCAATAGCTTGACCCGTTTGGTTTAAACTAATTCCACCAAAGCCATGGACAAGATCTGCATATCCAACAGCAATTCCTAGAGAAGAATTTTTTGTTAAATTTAGATACTGACTTGTTAAAGGCGGCACTATTACTCTTAATGCTTGAGGAATAATAATTAATCTCATAATCCAATTTTTTTTCAATCCTAATGCTCCTGAAGCTTCTCTTTGCCCTTTGGTAACAGATAAAATTCCAGATCTTACTGTTTCAGAAATAAAAGCTGCAGTGTAAATTGATAAGGCGAGAAACATTGCTATAAATTCAGGTCTAATAACTGCGCCTCCTTTAAAATTAAAACCTTTTAAAACTGGGTATTGTAAAGTTATGGGAGATCCCATGATAAAAAATACAACAAATGGAAAAAAAACTATTATACTCAAGTTAGTTGTAAAAGTTGGAAACTGTTGACCAGTAGTATCCTGCCTTTTCTTAGCCCATCTAGCTATAAAAAAACTTATAATAAAGGATAAGACAAGACTAAGAATAACAATGTTTGAACCATCAAGAAATATAGGTTTTGGTCCAAATAATCCTCTGTTTGAAATATAAAAAGTTTCCCAAATTTGTGGAGCTTGTTTTATTCTTGGTAATTGAATTAAAATTGCATACCATAATATAATTTGAAGAAGCAAAGGTGTATTTCTAGTAAACTCAACATATATATAAGCAATTCTACTTAAGAGCCAATTAGAAGATAGTCTTATTATACCAACTATAAAACCTAGAATTGTTGCAGCTATACAGCCACAAAAAGAAACTAAAAGTGTATTTAAAACTCCAACAAAATAAACTTTTAAATGAGTATCTGTTGACTTAAAATCAAGAAAGGGAGAAAAACTAATATCAAACCCAGCCGGGTTATTTAAAAAACCAAATCCAGTTGCAATATTTCTCTTTTCAAGATTGTAGGCAGTTGTATTAATTACAAAATATAAACCTAATGCAAAAAAACCAACAACAAGAGTTTGATATAAAATACCTCTAAATTTTTGATCTTGAAATAAATTATTTTGCATTTCTACTAAAAAAAATTGGGGGGATTCTCATCCCCCCATTTATTATATTAAAAACTAATTAGTTTCTATCTAAATGGTGGAGCGTATAAAATACCTCCGTCAGTCCATAATGCGTTTAGATTTCTTCCAATTCCAAGAGGTGTATCAGGTCCGATATTTCTATCAAAAGACTCTGAATAGTTACCAACTTGTTTAATGATATTATAAGCAAAATCATTACTTAATTCTAACATTTCACCATAACCACCTTCAACACCAAGAAGTCTTAAAACTTCAGGTATGTTGGAACCTTTGCTATCATCTACGTTTGAAGAAGATACTCCAAGTTCCTCGGCAATAATCATAGTATTAAGAGACCATCTCACAACGTCACCCCATTGGTGATCACCGTGTCTTACAAGTGGTCCAAGAGGTTCTTTTGAAATGATATTTGGTAGAACAACCCATTTATCTGGATCATCAGCTTGTGCTCTTGTAGCAGAAAGACCTGATGCATCAGTAGTGTATACATCACATCTACCTGCAAATAAGTTTTCTCTTGCTTCATCATTTGTTTCAATTGGAAGTGCTTCATAACCAATACCATTAGCTCTGAAGAAATCTGCTAAGTTTAACTCAGTAGTTGTTCCTGTTTGAATACAAACTGTAGCACCATCAAGACCAGTTGCATCATCAACACCTAAAGCAGATGGAATCATGAAACCTTGTCCGTCATAGTAGTTTACACCAACAAACTCAAAACCAAGATTAACATCACGACTTAAAGTCCAAGTAGTATTTCTTGCAAGCATATCAATTTCACCAGACGCTAAAGTCGGGAAACGTGATTTACCAGTTGTAGTTGTAAATTCAACCTTGCTTGAGTCTCCAAAAATTGCTGCTGCAACTGCACGACATACGTCTACGTCAAAACCAGCCCAGTTTCCAGCATCATCAGGTGCTGCGAAACCAATAAGACCAGTGGTTACACCACATTTTAGAAAACCTCTATTTTTTACATCATCTAAAGTTCCGGCATTTGCTGAAAATGCAAAAGCTAAAACTGCGAAAATAGATAGTAGTTTTTTCATATTATTTTCTCCGTTTAAATAATTATTTAAATATCTTTTTTCAAAGATTACTTTCCTATACCAAATTTATAAGCTAATCCAAATGATACATTTTGTATTTTAATATTTTTCTACAATTAGTGTTTAAATATTAACAATATACTAGATATTGATATAATGAAAATTAAAACAAGACTTACTAAGATAGGAAGAAATCCATTAAAACAAAAGGGTTTTATCAATCCAGGCACATACAAAGGATCAACTATGATCTTTAATAGTTATCGGGATTATTTAAATGATATTAAAAATGCAGATGATAGAAGAACATTTTATGGAATTAATCAAAATCCTTTTCACAAACAATTAGAGGATAGTATCTCAGAATTATATCACTGTAATGATACTGTCTTGTCTCCTTCCGGACTTGCTTCAATAATAATTCCTTTTCTTACTATATTAAAATCTGGAGATGAAGTTTTAATTAATGATAGTGTCTACAGCCCTACAAGAACTTTTTGCGAAAATATTCTCAAACAATACAACGTAAAAATAAAATATTTTCATCCAATAAATAAAATTAATAATTTTGAAAAATTAATAAATAAAAAAACTAAACTTATTTATTTAGAATCACCTGGAACTGCAACATTTGATATAATTGATATACCTTTCATAACAAAAATTGCTAAAAAAAATAATATACCAACTGTAATGGATAATACATGGGCATCACCATTATTTTGTAATCCAATTAAACTGGGAATAGATATTATAATTGATGCTGGGACTAAGTATATAAATGGGCACTCGGATGTATTAATCGGGTTTGTTTCATCAAATAAAAAATATGCTAGAAAAATTAGAACTGCTGCAAAAACTCTAGGGATATGTCCTGGATCAGATGAAGTTTATTTAGCAATTAGAGGATTGCCAACACTTAACATTAGAATGAGAGAAATTGAAAAAAATGCTTTGTTAATGGCAAAATATTTATTACAACATGATCTTGTATCTGATGTTTTTCACCCAGCATTACCGCATACAAAAAATCATAAAATATGGAAAAGAGATTTCTCTGGTAGTACGGGTTTATTTTCATTTATGCTAAAAAAGAAATATTCAAATATACAAATTGAAAAATTTTTTAATAAACTAAAAATTTTTAAATTAGGATACAGTTGGGGTGGTTTTGATAGTCTTATTACCTTTCCCCCATTAGATAAGAGAGAGTTTAAAAATAAAAATACTGGAACTTTGATAAGATTATATTGTGGATTGGAAGATATTGATGATCAAATAAAAGATATAAAAAGTGCATTAAAAATTTTTAATTAAATGGACTTATATTTTTTTATTTTTGCATCGTTGGGGGTTTTTGTATTTGGTTTATCTAAAGGTGGTGTGCCTGGACCAATAGCAATGTTAGCTGTTCCTGTTATGTCATTTGCGATGAGCCCTTTACAAGCTGCTGGTATTTTGTTGCCACTATTAATTATAATGGATTTTTCAGCAATCTACTTGTATTGGAAAAAGTGGATTAATAGTATTTTAAAAATTATAATCCCAGCATCTATAATTGGTATTTTATTTGGAACTCTAACTTTTGAATTTACGAATGAAGATCAAATAAGAATAATGGTTGGCTTTATATCAATTATTTTTGTTTTAGTTTCATTTATTCAGAAAAATAATTATTTGCTTAAACCAACAAAAGTTAAAGGTTACTTTTGGTCATCTGTAGCTGGATATACAAGTTTTTTAATTCATGCAGGTAATCCGCCTATTAACTTTTATATGCTTCCTCTAAAGTTAGATAAAATTTCATTTATTGGAACAATGACATTGGCATTTATGGTTATAAATCTTGTCAAATTAATTCCTTATTATTACGTTGGATTATTAGCGCCTTCAAATCTTATGATTTCTCTCTATTTACTACCTCTAGCTTTTATTAGTGTTTTAATTGGGTACTTTGTACAAAAAAGAATTCCAGAAAAATTATTTTTTAATATTGTCTATGTTTTGCTTTTTTTAAGTGGATGTAAATTAATTTACGACGGAATAATTTAAATTATATAGATAACTAAATTTTTGTTTTATAATCTGCTCTTTTAGTTTTTCTAAGCCCAAAGGGTCCAGGAATAAATAATGTCATAGTATTTGTATTTGGTTTTAAATCAACTCTATGTAAATGATCTGCTGACCTAAAACCAATGTAGCCTGGCGACCTCCAAAATTTACCTTTATTAGTTGTTTCCCAATAACCCCCTTTTAAGATAATTGTTATATAAGGACAAACATGATTATGAACTCCTTCACCATGATCATCATCTAGCATTTTATGGATTAAAATATTAAAGGGAAACCATTTGGGCCTTTTTCTAAACAACAAATAATATCTTTCCATCCATGGTTTAGCCTTATGAAATTCTGGATGCGAAGGACCTCTGTCTAATACAATTTTTTTTCTTCCTAATTTTTCAAGTATTTTTAAGATCATATTTTTAATTGAGGATATATCTCAGAAAATAACTTAGCCCCTTTTGAACAATTATCAATCCAATCATTATTTGAATTTTCATTTGCATAATCAGAAATATATTTAAAACATCTAAATTTAATCTTGTGTAATTTGCATACTTTGGCAAAAGAGTAAGCTTCCATATCTACAATATCACAATCTATTTCTACAGATGATTGAACGAAACTATCTCCTGATGCACATATATAACCCTCATTAGAATATGTAATTTTTGATATTGGATCAAAAGGAGTTTCACCTAATTTAAAATCCATAAGACCTCTTGCATCCATATCTCTTTGAACAAACTTAGTGCATTCCACTAATCCTGATAAGTTTTGCTTTGTTGATCCAGCTGTTCCATAATTAATTATTTCATTAGGTTGAAATTTTAAAATTAATTCCATAATTTTGATTGTAGCATTTATCTTTCCCACACCTGAATAGTGAAAATCTCTAAGATTTGGAGTTTCTTCTTTAAGTGCTGCAATAAAAATTTGTCCCATTATTTTGGACCAATTTGTTTTATAATTTTTTTTGTAATTTTTGTTAAATCTTTAATAGTAGGTTTTAGTAATTGCAATCTATCATATGTTTTAGGATTTTTTTTGAGATTTTTTCTCAAAGCTTCTCCAAAAGTCATTCTAATTTCGGTACCAATATTTAGTTTTGCTACTTTTGTTTTTCTTGCTAGTTTTTTTCTTTGTTCTACAGGAATTCCACTACTACCATGGAGAACTAAAGGGATTTTTATTTTTGCTTCAATTAAATTAATTTTATTGAAATCAATACTTGCTTTTTTTGAAGTTTGTAAATGCGTATTACCAACTGAAATTGCCATTGCATCAATATTACTTTTGTTTGCAAAAATTACTGCATCTTCAATATTAGTTCCTTCTGAAATTTTGCCATTATCATAACCTACAAAACCTATTTCACCCTCAACAGAAATATTATGTTTGTGAGCTCTTAAAGCAATTTTTTTACTAATATTTATATTTTCTTTTAAATTCAATTTAGAACCATCAAACATTACAGATGTAAAACCACTATCAATCCCTTCATAACATTCATCTAAAGTATATCCATGATCAACATGACAACAAATGTTCGTTTTTGTTTGACCAGCTAAGTATCTAAACATTTTTCCTAATATAGGAATTGGTGTATGCGCTCTACATGAAGGACCAGCTTGTAATATAATCGGAATTCCAGTTTCATCAGCGGCTTGTGTAAAAGCTAGAGCATCATCCCAGCCTAGTACAACTAAACCTGCTACTGCATAATTATCTTTATTTGCATCATTTAAAATTTTTTTTAAATTTACAGCTGTCATTTATTTGTATTTAGCAATCATATCCTTAATTCCTGGAATTGTTTCTACCTGATAAGCATGCTCAGGTTGAAAAAATTGGACAAGAGATCTTTGAGACAAACCTCCAAGAATTGTAAAATAATACATCTCATACCCAGGTGCCACAACACAAGGATGATAGCCTGTTCTAATCATAATGGTTGACCCATCAATTATATGTTCGGCTTTACCAACTTTATCATCAACTTGCTGAAACATCTGAAAACCAAATCCATTTTTAGGTTTAAATCTATAATTGTATGTTTCATCGTGTCTAGTTTCATCAGGTAGACGATCTGTATCATGCTTATGAGGTGGAAACCCCGACCAACCTCCCTGCCCTACAGTATAAAGTTCATTACAAAGCAATCTACCAACTTTATCATGGTGCTTAGCACCTAAAATATGTTTAATTTTTCTATGAGTTTTTGTATCATCAGAGCCGTACTGAACTAAATCAATTTCATTTGTTCGAACAGCAAAAGGTTCAAGAGTTTTGTCATACTTTGCGCCAGCAATAAAAATTTCTGAATTATCTACTATAGATGTAAATTGAGCTTTTGTATTAGACGGAACATAAACACCTTCTGGCTCTCCATCCCACACATCAACTGTTCTAGTGCCTAATGATTCAACTTTTATACCTTCAATTTCTACATTTATTTTTCCAGTAGCAGGTACAATACATGTTTCATAACCAGGTGTTTGATATTCAAAAGATTGATCTTTATTTAATTTTACTATGTTAAAATAATTTAAAGGAACCCTGCTGTCTTCAATATCTGCAATTGGCTTATTCTTATTATCAAATGGTGGAATGTGCATATTATTCTCCTTCATTAATTTTATTATATTTCATAAACTCTAAAATTTCATTTAAATTTGGCATAGCTGGTGCACAACCAACTTTTGTTACTACAATAGCTGCTGCGGCTGAACCTATTTCTATAGATTTTTCTAAATCATTAGCCTTTAAAATTGATCCAATCAATGAGCCCATAAATGCATCACCAGCTCCAGTTGGTTTTAAAGGTTTAACAGGAAATATTCCCTTTTTAATTTCTTTGTTCATTGCAAAAGTAACAGAACCTTTTTCGCCTTTTTTATAAATAATTAAGCTTACATTTTTAGCTAATTGTTTAGCATGATCCAAACCATTATTATATTCACCAGCTAAAACTCCAAACTCATCATCATTTCCAATTACACCACTACATTTACTTGCTGCTAAATTATAAACTTCTTTTGCTTTATTTGATGACTCCCAAGTATATGGTCTATAATCAATATCCATAATTACAGGAATATTATTTTTATTTGCTGTATCTAAAGCATATAATGTAGCACTTCTCGAAGGTTCAGCTGCTAGAGAAGTTCCAGTAATTAATACACAATCAAAATTTTGTATATTAGCATTTTCAACATCATTTTTATTTAAAAATAAATCAGAAGCTTTATGTCTATAAATAATTGATTGATGATCTTTAACTGTGGTTTCAACAATAGCGAAAGAAATTCTTGATTCATTTTTTTCAAACTCTACTAATTTGTTTTTAACACCATAATGATTTAGTTGATTAATAGCTAATCTACCTAAAGCATCATCAGATACTCTCGTGAGTAGATTACAATTACCTCCAAATAAAGCTAATTGAACACCCATATTTGCAGAAGATCCTCCAAGATGAGTAACAAAGGATTTGGCGTTCTCAGTTTTAGTTCCCGGTGGATCAGGATATATATCAATTCCTGCTCTACCTATGAGTAAAAAATTATTTTTTTGAATTTTCGAAACTAAAAATTCAAATGACATAAAATTATTTATTTTTCATATCAATAAATTCAGCTTCATATCTAAAAGGATCAATTGAATCTATACATCCAATATTTATTGCCGCCCCATTTGGATCAGTTCTTCTATGATGATGAGTATAGATGCCACAAGTTTTACAAAAAAAATGTTCAGCAATCATTGTATTAAATTTGTAAGAAGTTAAGTTTTCTTTTCCTTTTAGAATATTTATTGCTTCTTTAGGTACCATACACATTTTAGCATTTTTTCTTATACAAATAGAGCAGTTGCACTGTTTTATAATTTCTAAGTCTGTTAAAACTTCTATTTGAACATCTCCACAATGACAATTTAAATTATATTTCATTTTACTTAACTATATTATAATATTTAATATAATTAAAGTTAATAAAATATGAACGAAAGCATGATTCAAGGTCAGATTATAAGACCATTCTCACCAGCTATTGGTAAATATAAATTACATGAAGATACAATAAATATAATTAACAATCATATTGATGAAATATTGAAAGATGAAAATAAAATTGATGAATTATACCACGGTAAACAATTAGCAGGTGAAATTAAATATGAAATTAGATTAACAAAAGAATTTATTGATCAACATTTGAAAAATACAATTTATAAATTTGTATTCAATTTTGTAAAATCAACATTACAAAAAGAAATTAAGAAATTTGATTTAAAATCTAGTTGGGCTGTTTGTCAATTTGAAAGTGATTATAATCCAATTCATTGGCATGATGGTCATCTATCTGGAGTAATGTATACAAAAATGCCAAATGATTTAGGATCATCATACAAAGATCAAAACAACAATGGCAAAATAGCATTTGTACATGGATCGACACAACTTTTAGTTTCTTCCGTTTATGATATTAAACCTGAGGTTGGAGATTTATTTATATTTCCTAGTTATATGATGCATACAGTTTACCCATTTTTTTCTGATGAAGAAAGAAGGTCAGTTTCTTTTAATGCATTTATAGATGAGGACGCAGCAAAACTTTAGCATTTGGCGCGCCCGAAATGATTCGAACATTTGACCTACCGCTTAGAAGGCGGTTGCTCTATCCACTGAGCTACGGGCGCATAATTTCCATTTATCATAGTCTAAAAAATAAAGAAAGAAATTATACTTAATGAGTCCAGGGTTCTTTTCTATTAGTATCAAAATTTGAAGCGTAATTTTTAGGTTTTATTTTTCTTTGTTTTGGTTCTTCAACAAAATATTGGTAATTATTTTTTTTTGCCCATTCGATAGCTTGCTCTTTCGTGTCAAAAAAAAGTTTAATCTGAGATTTGGTATCTAAAGAACTATTCCAACCCATTAAAGAATCTTTTAATTTTTCTACTTCAGAAATATATTCAGCTAACCACAATTTAGTTTTTTTAAAACCTGATTGCATAGAAGTTTTTGAAGGTTTATAGATTTTTATCGTCATTAGATCGCTGTTTCAAAATATTCATCATCGTAATCGTTAAAGTATTTTCCTCCTGATTTAATATTTTGACAAAGAACTTGTGTCTCACTTAACAATTTAGTTAAGAAAAAGTTGCCTGTTTCAATTTTAGATTTATAAAAACTTTCGTCTTGTTTTTCTAATTTAGTTAATGAAATTTCAATATACTGCAACCAAATATAGCCTAAAGAAATTAAAGATGATAAATTTAAAAATTCTACAGCATGAGAATTAATCTCATTTTCATCATTTAACGATTTAATATATTCAAAAATAGTTTTGTAAGAATCATATGAAGGCATAAATAAATCAATGTATTTTTTCATTTCTTTATTATTATTAATTTTATCTTGATAATCATTTATCATTGTAAAAAATTCTTCAAATAATGCACCATTATCAGTTTTTAATTTTCTTCCAATCAAATCTAACGCTTGAATACCATTTGTTCCTTCATAGATTGTGGTTATCCTAGCATCTCTTACTAATTGCTCCATACCATGATCGGTAATAAAACCATGACCTCCATATATTTGTAGAGCTCTATTTGTATTTTCTACAGATTTATCTGAAGCATATGATTTAATTATAGGTGTCATGAGTGCAATAAAATTTTCAGATAATCTCTTACCTTTCTCATCAGTAGAATTTTCAATATTATCAAAATGATTGCCGGTCAATAACGTTAACCCTCTAACTGCCTCATTAATCGATTTGATATATAATAAATTTTTTCTTATTTCGGGATGCACAATTATTGGATCAGCAACTTGATTACTGGAAGATAATTTACCTTGTAAACGTTCTTTTGAATAATAAAGTGCTGATTGATAAGCAGTTTCTGATAGACCCAAGCCTTGTATCCCTACAAACAAACGAGCTCCATTCATCATTATAAACATAGCTCTCATTCCTTTGTTAATATCGCCTACTAGCCAGCCCTTAGCTTCATTGTAATGCATTACACAAGTTGGACTAGCATGAATACCCATCTTCTTCTCTATTGATCCACATTCAACTTTATTTCTTTCAACAAAATCACCACTATCATTTGGTAAAAATTTAGGAACTAAGAATAGACTTATACCTTTAATACCAGGGGGTGCATTTGGTGTTCTTGCTAAAACTAGATGAATAATATTTTCACTTAGATCATGCTCACCACATGTAATAAAAATTTTGGTTCCAGTAATACTATAACTTCCATCATCTAAAGGTGTTGCCATTGTTTTACTTAAACCTAGGTCGGTTCCACATTGTGGTTCAGTTAAATTCATTGTGCCGGTCCACTTACCACTAGCTAAATTTGGCAAATAAGTATTTTTTAGATCTTCATTAGCACTTTTTTCAATTGCATCGATAGCATTTGCTGTAAGACCGGGGTAAAGACCAAATGACATATTAGTAGAACTTATCATTTCATCTAAAATCATATTGATAATATACGGTAAATTTTGTCCACCAAATTCTTCTTTTACCTTTAATCCCTGCCAACCATTTTCAGAAAAAGTTTTATAAGCTTCCTTGAAACCTTTTGGTGCAGTCACAACTCCATTATTAAATGAACATCCTTCACTATCTCCACTTTGATTTATTGGAAGCAAAGTTTCTTCACAAAGTTTTGCTGCTTCTTCAATAATGAGCATTAGATCGCTTGATTCTAAATCTAATTGTTTTAATGTTTCACTTTCATTAAGATTTAAAAAATCTTCAATTAGAAATTTAAATTCACGTAATGGTGTTTTATATATTTGCATAATAGTTAATTAATATTTTCTAACACAGTTGCAATACCTTGGCCTAAACCTATGCATTGTGTGGCTAATCCATACTTTTTATTATTATTTTGCAATAATGTTGCAACTTTGCCAGTGATCCTTGCTCCAGTAGCGCCTAAGGGATGGCCTAATGCAATAGCGCCTCCATGAATGTTAACTTTATCAATGTTCATATTTAATTCTTTAATACACGCTAATGATTGAGAGGCAAATGCTTCATTTAGTTCCACAATATCAATATCATTAATAGATAAGTTTGCTCTTTTTAATGCTTTTTTAGAAGCATTAATAGGTCCTAGCCCCATTAATTCAGGAGGACATCCAACTACTGCAGTGGATTTTATTCGAGCTAGAATATTTAAACTATTTTTTTTTGCATACTCTTCTTCACAGACTATTACTGCTGAAGCACCATCTGTTAAGGGTGATGCAGTACCAGCAGTGACAGTGCCGTTTTCATCAAACACAAGTTTTAAACCATCTAAAACTTCATGGGAAGTATTAGGCCTAATTCCCCCATCTTTATTTATCTTTTCATTTTTATTTGAAATAGAAACTATTTCATTATCAAACATATTTGAATCTCTAGCTAAAGAAGCCTTTTCATGACTACTTATTGCAAATTCTTGCTGCTCTTTTCGAGAAATATTAAATTTTTTTGCAACATTTTCAGCAGTAATACCCATAGACATATATACATTTGGATTATCTTTACTTAATTGTGGATGAGGATCGTAAGTTAAACCATTCATAGGTATAAATGTCATACTTTCTACACCGCAACATAAAAAAACATCACCAGAATTAATTGCAATTGCACCAGTTGCATCATGAATAGCTTGCATTGAAGAACCGCACCATCTGTTAACTGTCATACCTGCTACATGTTCTGGCATATCTGTCATGAATGAAACAATTTTAGCAATATTATTTCCTTGTGCTCCTTCAGGATACGCACAACCAGTAATAATGTCCTCTATGTCATTTTTATTAATTTGTATTTCGTTAAGTAATTGATTTATTGTTTGTGATAGAATGTCTTCCGGTCTTATGTTTGCCATTTCTCCTTTACGTGCAAAAGTAAATGGTGATCTTTTATAACCAACAATAACTGCATTTCTCATTTAAAACTCCATTAAAGAATGTATCTCAATTCCTTTTTTAATTAATTTTGTATCGCCTCTTAGATCTGGTAAATTTATTATAAAACCTGCACCAACAATATTTTTTTGCTCAAACTTTTTAATTAACTCCACTGCTGCAAGTGCAGTTCCACCTGTTGCCAAAAGATCATCAATAATAAGTAAATCTTTATGACCGTCTAAAGCATCCGTATGAATATGCATTTCAGTTGATCCATATTCTAAGTCGTATGAAACTTTGAAAGTATCAAACGGAAGTTTATGAGGTTTTCTCAAAGGAATAAATGCTGCATTTAAAAAATAAGCTATTGCGCCTGCCATTATAAAACCACGTGATTCTATACTTAAGACTGCATCTATTTTTTTATTTTTCCATGGTTTTACCATATCATCAATAACTTGTTTAAAATGTCCTGCATTTTGCAATAATGTTGTAATGTCTCTGAATTGAATTCCTTCGACAGGATAATCTGCAATTGTTCGAACGTAGTCTTTCATTATTTTTTCCCAATTTCTTTTATATCAAATAAAGTAACAGGTGCAAAATTTGAAGAACAATCGTATGTTTTAGTATAAGGAAATTTTAAAAATGAGTTTGAGATTTGATTGCTAGTATCTAATTTTTTTTCAAAATGTTTTATCAGTAATTTGTTTGGGTTTGCATGTGGAGCAAGATTACGAATATATTTAATTGTATTTTCAATATTAGTTTTGTTTTCTTTGCATAGTAAATAGGTAGCTGTTGCCATTGATCTTGAAACACCACACCAGCAATGAATAACAATATCTTCATCATAATTATATGTAGAAGTAAAATTAGCTATTGAATTTACATGTTCTTCCCCTGGGAGAATTTGCGGTATTTCATCAGTATTTAATCTAAATATTTTATTGTTACTGCTTATTTCAATGATATCATCAAAGCCAAGCTTTAAATGATTTTTTACACCTTTAGGTGTTTCTGGCGCATATCCTGGATCTATGACTGATATTAGATATTTTGGCTGCACACTCTCACATACATTTGATAAGTCACTAAGAGAACAAACAATAATCATAAAAAAAGGGTGGTTAACAACCACCCTTTAACACAATTTAAATAATTAAACTACTCTGCTATAGCATCTGCTAAAATTGCATTAGCATCTTCATTTAATTGGTTTAAAGTTGAAATGATATCATCACCATTTATAATAGCTGCGTAAGCTTTTTCAACTTCACCTCTGACTGAATAATAACCAGGCACTGAAGGTTCACCTTTACCATATTGGACCATGGTCAATGATTTATCATACTGGGCTAGTTCAGCTCTTTTTTCAGCTATTAATGGATGATCTGCGGAAGAGGTTCTGACAAAACCATATCCACTTTCAGTAGACCAAACTGCAGAATTTTCTGAATTTGAAATATATTTCATCCATTGATATGCTGCTACCATTCTATTAGCATCACCTGAATTTCCCATAATTAAACCACCACCATATAAATTAAGCACTGGTTCACTGGTTGTATATGATAATGGAGCTACATCCCAATTTCCATTATATCCCTCTTCAATAGCCTTCTGGAAATAAGTAATACCTGAAGTAGAGCCAGCAGCAAATAATACAGAACCTTGTCCTAAGTATTGCTGATCAGTGTATTTACCTCTTGCAACTATTGCGCATCCTTTATTAGCCATTCCTTGAATGAATTCCATAGCTTCAATGGCTTTAGGACCATTATAAATGTATTGGCCGTTATCATAGTCAAATACATCACCTCCATGAGCAAATACCCATGCTGCAAAGTTACTTGCATCGGTATCTATCTCATATCCATAACTTGGAACATCTTCACCCATTTTACCACTATAATCTTGGTTTGTTGCAGCACATGCTGCTTCTGCAAAATCAGCTGGACTTTTAGGAGCATCTAAACCTAGTTCCTTTAACCAATCTGCATTGTAATAAAGGATCTCTATTGATTTTCCAACTTCATGTAATAGTTTTGGATTTCCATCAAAATATGGTGAAAAGCCAACAGTCCAGTTTGCACCCCAATCAGCTATATCATCTTGAGACACACCCCATTTTTTACTGTCTGCTAGAATGTTTTGATCAATTGAAGCGCCTATTAAGTACATGTCAGCAGCAGCATTACCATAACCTCTAGCAACATCAGCTATATCTTTAGTTCCAGCAGCAGACATCATAGCGGATTGAACTTTCCCATAATGCCCCTTGTGAACAACATTAACTTTTATTCCTGTTTCAGCTTCAAATCTTTCAGCTCTTGCCATCATTGCATCTAATCTTTCATCTGAATATTGTACCCAGAATTCAACAGTTTGACCTGAAGGATCTGCATTTTCAATATCTTGTGCAGTAATTGCGAATGATTGCGAGGAGATAAAAAATAAAGAAGCTAAGAAGAAATTTAAAATATATTTATAAAATTTCATAATCACCCCGTTAAAAATAAAATTAATATAGAGGTAAAATTAAAGTTTTGTTACAAAAAATTTACTGATTTATTCTTTTAATCCAAAGTTTGATATACTTTCTATGAATAACTTCTGAGTAAAAAAGTATAATACTAAAATTGGGAAAATTGCAATTAAGCAAGCAGCCATCAATAAATTAAAATTAGGTCCCACTTCTCTCACAAAACTATAGATAGATACTGTTACAGGATACCAATCATCTCTAGTTAATATAAGTAAAGGCCAAGCAAAACTATTCCACGCTATAATAAAAGTAAATAGGGAGACTGTCACAATAATAGGTTTGCTCATTGGGATTACTACCTTGAGTAAAAAATTTAAATGAGATGAGCCATCAAGTCTAGCTGCATCCCAGAGTTCATTTGGTATCTTTTTAAAATATTGTCTTAATAAGAAAATTACAAAGATATTTCCTATAAATGGAACAGTTAATCCTTGAAGACTATTCATCCAAGAAGGTCCAAATGGCAAAGGAATAATTTCTCCTCTAATAATTAACAAGTGTGGTAATAGTGTAATTATTTCGGGTATCATCAAAGAAAGTAGCAACATATAGAAAATGATATTTTTAAAAGGAAATTCTATTTTAGCAAAAGAGTATGCTGCTGGAATACTAGTTAATAAAACACCAATGACAATAATTGAACTTATTATTAAACTATTAAATGTATAACGTTGGAATCTATTTGATGTCCAAACTTCATAATAATTTTCAAACATCAATTTTTTAGGAAATAAATATTGATTTGATGCCTCTCCAGCTGTCATCAATGATGTTGATATCATATAAAAAAATGGGTAAATTGAAATAATAAAAACTATTAATAAAATTAAATAAGGTATCCTTGTTTCAGAATTAAAAATTCTAGTCATAACTTAACCTTTTTCTAAAAATTACATATTGCGATATTGCTAAGATATTGAGTAGTATAAATAAAATTACTCCTTCAGCTGCAGCATAACCATATTTAACCCTACCCCAAAAATGATCAAATATTTCTATTGTAACTACATCCATTGTATCTCCAGCAGAAGAAGTTTGCATAACAAAAATACTATTGAAAGCTTGAAAAGTATTTATAAAACCGGTCAACATAAGAAAAAAAATAATAGGCATTAATAGTGGGATGGTAATTTTAATAAATGTTTGCCAGCGACTAGCTCCCTCTGCTTTAGCTGCCTCATATAAGTCAGATGGTATAATTGATAAGCCAGCAAGTAATATGATTGCATAATAGCCAGTGAAAGACCATATTCCATATATAATTGATGACATTAGAGCTAAACTTGGTCCAGCAAATAGGCCATCTATTTTTATACCAAATAAAACTTCAGTAATTGGTCTTTTATCAAATAACCACATTTGAGGATCAAAACCAAATACTCCTATGAGTTGATTTAAAAAAGAATTTTCAGCTTTACCAAATATTAAAAAAAATACCGCCGCACCCATTACAGCTGGAGTGATGTAAGGAAATAGTAAAATCATTTGAAAGAATTGTTTACCAGCTAGTTTTTGGTACAATGCGAATGCTATTATTAATCCTAATCCAACCTCAAAAATGATAGTAAAAAAAGAATAATAAAAAGTATAGATGAGAGAATATAGATAGTCTTCATCTCCTGTTAAAAGCATTTTTTCCCAGTTGATATTAATTAATATTATTCCAATAATTAATATTGCTATACATAAAATTGCTAAATAGATTTTATTTTTTACTTTATTTTTAAATTCACTCCATAATCCATAACTTAATATCAATAATAATAATCCTAAAACAAATAACCAAAAAGCTGGTAAGTCTCCAAGTATTCTTTGGTAATTCTCAAATCCTAAAAATCTCCCTTTAAAAACTTTCCACTTGTGTACGCTCATGTACATTCCAAAAAAAACAGGAAAAATTCCAAATAGACTGATTATTAAAACAGCAGGAAGAATTAATAGATATCCTGTAAGTTTTTCTGAATGATTTAATAAGAATTTATTCATTAATTTTTATAAGATCACGTTTATTTATTTTACCGTCATTTAAAGGATCTAAATATATTCCTAAATTTATATGGTTGTATATTTTTTTTAGATTGAAAGGAATATTAAGATTTATATCTGAAGTTTTGGGTTTTATATTGGTTGCTGAACATCTGGGAATTTCTTTAATTACTTTAAATTTTATATCATTGATTGATAAAACTTTTCCTACTAGTTTCCTTTCTTCCCATTTATCTAAATCCTCTACATATATATTTCCTCTAAAACGCTCATGTTCAACTTGATAATTAGATAGTTTTTCGAAGTCTTTAATACTATTTAAATTTATTAATGATATTGATTTATTTGGCATTGTATCAAAAAAAGGATTCATACTATCTTTTAATAAATTAATATTATTTATATTTGGTAACATATCCTCCAGTTTACTACATAAGATTTTTACTTCATGTTGATTATTAATATCTGTTTTTAAAATTATTTTATTTTCAAATTCTAGTATTAAAAAATTATTTTCTAATAAAAAATTATATTCATTTAATTCAGGATATTTTTTTAATGATAAGAATTTATAAATTTCTCTTTTTAAAGGGTTATTTTTTATTAATTCTATATCTTTAATATTAAGATTATTACTGAAAGCAAATATTCGATCATTTTTTATACCAATATTTTTAATTATTTCTAAAGTATCTACATTATTGAAAGAAAGAGATTTTACAGGTGAAAAATATAGGTTTTTAATTTTCACTTATATTAGCATTTAAGTTTTTTTTAAAAAATACTGATCTAAAAATGTATCTAACCAATTTGATATATTTTTATTATATTTGTAACGATAATAAATTTGAACAAATATATTTTGAGCACCTTTTACGAATAATTTTTTAGGATTTTTTAATAATACTAAATACAGCCATCTAATATGAAGTTTAAAATTTACTTCTGGATGAAATTGGAGAGCATAACAATTTTGATATTTAAAAGCTTGATTATTAAAAATGTCACCCCTTGCTAATAACTCACAGCCTGTAGGAAGAGAAAATCCTTCAGAATGGAATTGAAAAAAAATCTTTTGAGAATTAAAAAGATTTTTTGCATTTTCAGTTGGTTCAATTTTATAAAAACCAATTTCTGAAAGCCCGTCTTTATTAGTTGTTATTTCTGAACCTAAACATTTAGCTAATAATTGTGCACCAAAACAAATTCCAAGATAAGGAATGTCAGTTTTTATAACCCTGTTTATCCATTCTAATTCTTTACTTATATATTCATCTTCATCGTTTATGCTTCCAGGTGCGCCAAATACTACTATAGCTGAATATTTGTTAATATTTGAAGGAAGCTGTTCATCCAAAGGCGGTCTACATATTTCAGCAACATATCCCCTATCTCGAAATTTATTTCCTACATCTCCTGGAACAGAAGTTTTTTGATGTAATACAAACAAAACCTTATTCATACTGAATTATTAATAATAAATATTTTATTAATATGAAAATATTATTTCATAAAAAATATAATTATTTTGTATATTAATCTAGATTGAACTTATGTGACAAAATAATCAATATCTAAAATCTTTATGTAAAACATAAGAATAAAATACCCAAAATTCATCATTACAACAAAACTAATAAGCATATTGATTGATTTAGGGAGTGAATTTCCTAAAAAATCATCCCAAAAAACCTTTTCTAAATATAAAGCTAATTCAAAGAAGATTAATGTAATAATAGCTGCATTAAGAA
>CACKRO010000012.1 GCA_902602695.1 uncultured Alphaproteobacteria bacterium
TTTAAAAGAGTTTGAAAATATAGAAGGTTTTTTAGAACATATATCTTTGGTTATGGAAAACATAACGAATACTTCAGAAGAAACACTAACTCTTATGACAATGCATGCCGCTAAAGGATTAGAGTTTGATTATGTATTTCTTGCTGGTTGGGAGGAGGGAGTTTTTCCAAGTCAAAGATCAATAGAGGAATCTGGCAATCAAGGATTAGAAGAAGAAAGAAGGTTGGCTTATGTCGCTTTGACCAGAGCAAGAAAAAAGATTTATATTACGTATGTAAATCAAAATAGATACTCTTTTGCATCACATGATTATAATTTACCATCAAGATTTATAAGTGAGCTACCAGAAGATAAAGTAGAGATCAACGATTCAAAATATATTCAAGATAATAACTTTTTAGATAATTTTTTAGAAACTGACTCATTTAGTGAAGAAATTATTACGCCAGGAAGAAGAAGATTATTAGAAAATTCAAAAAAAAATAATATTGATTGGGATTTTAATCAGGATTTTGAATATGAAGTAGATATTTCTAAAGGAAAAAATGTCTATCATCAAAAATTTGGAAATGGAAAAATTATAAAACTTGATGGTGATAAAGCTTTAATTGATTTTGATAATTTTTCTTCAAAAAAAGTATATCTAAAATTTTTGAAAATTATAGATTAATTTTTTTAAGGAATTCTTTTTCGTTTAAAATCTTAACTCCTAATTTTGTTGCTTTATTTATTTTTGAACCTGCTTTTTCTCCAGCAATTAGAAAATCTGTTTTTTTACTAATACTTGACAATATTTTTGCTCCTTTAGTTTTTGCTAAGTACTTAGCTTCATCTCTTGATAATTCAGCTAAGGTGCCAGTAAAAACTAAATGTTTATTTGAAAAAAAATTATCAAATGTTTCATTTTTTATAAATGTAATAGATAAATGATTTTTTAATATTTTAATAGTTTCCTTATTTATATCTTTTGAAAAAAAATCTATAATTGAAAAAATTGCTTTTGGTCCTAAACCATCAATATTTTCTAACATGCTTAAATTATTTGTAGATGAAATAAATACATCTAGCTCTTTAAACTCGTTTGCTAAAATTTCAGCATTAACTTCTCCGATAAATCTAATGCCAAGTGAATAAATAAATTTATCAAGTGATATTTTTTTTGAATTATTGATAGAATTAATTAAATTAGTAAACGATAATTCACCCCATCCATCTAACTCAATTATTTCTGATTTAAACTTTTTAAGATTGAATATATCTTCCACTTTATTTATATATTTTAGATTAAATAATTGCTTAACTTGTTTCTCACCAAATCCATCAATATTTAAACTTTTCTTACTGACGAAATGAATTATTCTCCCTATTTTTTGTGAACTACAACCATAAGTATTTGTACATCTAAGTATTGCTTCATCTTTTTCTTTTAAAACATTACTCTTACAGATAGGACAATTTCGAGGAATTTTTATTTTAGTATTTAATTTACTATTTTTTTTAACTAATCTTGTAACATATGGAATAACATCTCCTGCTCTTTCAATTTCAACAAGATCTAGAACATTTATTTTTTTTTTATTTATCTCATCAAAATTATGTAATGATGCACTAGAAATAATCACACCGCCTAAATTAATAGGTTGCAACCTAGCTACAGGTGTAATTGCGCCAGTTCTCCCAACTTGGAAATCAACAGATTGAATAATAGTATTAGCTTTTTCAGCAGAAAACTTTATAGCAACTGCCCATCTTGGGTTTTTTCCTACGTAACCTAATCTTTCTTGTAGTTTAAAATTATTTATTTTTACTACTAATCCATCAATATCATAATCGATACCTGATCGTTTTTGATCTATTTGATTATAAAATTTAATAATTTCTTTAACTGATTGACATTTTTTGCTTAAATTATTTGGAGCAATGTTCCAATTCTTAAGTTGATCATAATAGTTCTCAATTTTCTCAAAATTATAAGAACATTTACCTATACCATGAGGTATAAATTTAAGTGGTCTACTATGACTAATAGAAATATCAAGTTGTCTTAGGCTGCCCGATGCAGCATTCCTTGGATTTGCAAATTTAGATTTATTTTCTAACTTAGAATTAAGTTTCTCAAAATCACTCTTATTCAAGAATACTTCTCCTCTAATTTCAATAAAATCTGGAAAGTCTTTTTTTAACTTTGATGGAATATTTTTTATATTTAAAATATTTTCAGTAACATCTTCTCCTATAAATCCATCTCCCCTTGTCCCAGCGGAAACCAAATTCCCATTTTTATAGACAAGATTTAAAGATAGTCCATCAATTTTTGGCTCACAGATATATTGAAAATCATCATCATTATCTAAATTTAAAAATTTTACTGAGCGTTTTATAAACTCTTTTATATCATTATTATCAAATGCATTTGATAGTGAGTACATTTGGGAATCATGTTTTATTTTTTTGAAATTTTCTTTTATTTTACTACCATAATTCTTGTTAGGACTATCTCTTAATACTAAATTTGGGTACTTTTTTTCTAAAGTATCATTTTCTTTAACTAAATCATCAAATTCTCGATCAGTTATTTTAGGTTTATCTAATGTATGATAATTATAATTATGTTCTTTAATTAATTCAGCAAGCTTTTTTAATCTTTTTAAAATTATCTCTTCTTTATCCATCAAAAAAATTTCTAATTTTTTTTAAGAATGTTTCTTCACTATCATTTTGCTCAACTAAATTATAGCTATATTTATACCATTTAGATTCAGGATAATTATATCCAAGTAATGCAGCTGTATTTTTGCTATCTTCATACATACCCATTTCATAATAAATTTCTACCATTCTGTGCAGTGCCTCAGGGGTAAACTTAGTCATTGAGAAATCATCTACAACTATTTTAAATCTATTTAATGCTGCGATGTATTTTTGATTGTCTAAATAAAATCTTCCTATTTCCATATGTTTTGCAGCTATATTTGATTTAACTAAAATAATTTTTTGTCGACTGTCTTTGGAATATTTACTATCTGGAAATCTCTTAATAACTTGATCAAAAGAATTTAATGCAAGATCATTATAATACCCATCTAATGCTTCATTCTGCAGCTGTTCATAATTGCACATTGCAATCATGTAATAAATATAATCTAAATCTTTGTGAGATGGATATTTATCAATTATCCTTCTATAATTTAATATTGCATTATCGTAATCCATCTGGATATAATTAATAAATGCAATCATTATTTCCGACTGAATTGCTTCATTAGATAAGGGAAATAGCTTTTTAATTTCTTTGAATTGTTCCCTAGATAATTCAAAGTTCTGCTCATCAAAGTTTATTTTTGCTAATTTGTATAGAGTTTCTGGTTCACTCAATAGATTCTTATTATTATTAATATCTAAATTAGAATTATTATTAGAACAACTGATACATAGATATAATAATATTAGACAGATAATTTTTTTTATCATAACTTGTTTATATATTTAAATTTTTAAATTTGAATGAAATATATAACCAAATACAAATCTCCAAATTATAATTCAAGAAAAAATTCAAAAATAAGGCTAATTATAATTCATTATACAGCTTTGAAAAACACTTCAGATGCGGTTTCCTATTTATGTAATAAGGAAAAAAAAGTAAGCTCACATTATTTAATTTCACAAAATGGCACTGTATATAACTTAGTCCAAGAAAAATTTAGAGCATGGCATGCAGGACAGGCATTTTGGAAAGAAATCACAGATATTAATTCTATTTCTATAGGAATTGAGCTTGATTATAATCCTAGTGGAAAAAATAATAAATTTTCATTTAAAATGATAGATTCATTAAAAAAACTTATTCTTAAACTTCAAAAAAAATATAAAATAGACAAAAATAATATTTTAGCACATTCAGATATTGCCCCTTTTAGAAAAAAAGATCCTGGAAAGCACTTTCCATGGAAATTACTCTATTCTTCAAACTTAGTAATATGTTTAAAAAATTTAAAAAGGAATGAAATAAAAATTATGGAAAAATGGTTTAGTAATTATAACTTGAAGTCAAAAAAACAGAAAACAATTTTAGCCTTGTCATTGATTGGATACGATACGCGTGAAGTATTTAAGAATTCTAAATTATATAATAAATTAATAAGGGCGTATAGAATTAGATATCTTAATAACGAAGATATAAATAAAAATAAATCCATTTATAATACTCTGATTAAACACTTGTTTAATTATATGTTGACGAAAAATTAAATCAATTTAATACAAACTTAGATGGTGCGATGATCGCTTGAGTAATCAAGAGGAAAGTCCGGGCTCCACTGGAAAAAAAACCAGGTAACACCTGGCAAGTGAAAGCTTAGGGAAAGTGCAACAGAAAATATACCGCCTGAAAAGGTAAGGTTGAAATGGTAAGGTAAGAGCTTACCGCTTTTTTGGTAACAAAGAAGGCTTGGCAAACCCTTTTTGGAGCAAGGTCAAATAGGAATAGCAATCAGTTCCAGCTGAGCTATTCGGGTAGACTGCAAGAAGCAAATGGCGACATTTGTTCTAGATTAATGATCATCAATTTTTAATTAAATTACAGAACCCGGCTTATGCACCATCTTTATATTTCTTGAGAACATACAAAGAACATTTATGATAAATTCATATACCCATTGACGCCCATATAATCCCATGATAACCCATAATTAATGGATTTATTTGTATCTAAATATTTTAATAAAATAGATAAAAAAGGAAGAGTCTCTTTACCTTCTAGCTTTAGAAATGTTCTTCCAAAAGCAAATAGAAATGAAATTATTTTATACAAATCTATCAAAACACCTTCTATTGAGGGTTGTGGTGTTGGAAGATTAAAAGAAATAGCAAAAAGAATTAATAATTTAGATTTTTTTTCAGAAGATTATGATGATTTTTCTACAACAATATTTTCTGAAATAGTCACTACTAATATTGATAAAGAGGGAAGATTTTTAATTCCTGAAGAATTAAAATTATATGCTGGCATTAAAACTGAAGCTGCTTTTTTTGGTCAAGGCCATTACTTTCAAATTTGGGATCAAAAAAAGGGTTTACAAAATACTGAAGACTCAAGAAGGCGTCTTTTAAAAGAAAAAAAATCATTAAGAATGATTTTAACACAACAAAAATAATATGGAAAATTTACATAAGTCAGTAATGATTAAAGAAATAGTATCTTTTCTACCATTAAAAAAATCTATAAATATAATAGATGCCACTTTTGGTGGTGGTGGCTATTCAAAAACTATCCTTGAAAAATTTAATGTAAATCAATTGTTAGCAATTGATAGAGATCCAATTTCAAAAATATTTTCAAAAGAAATAGAATCTAAATTTTCAAATTTTACTCTAATAAATGATAAATTTAGTAAAATTGAAGAAATAGTAAATAATACAAAATTGAAAGAAAAAAAATTTGACATAGTTCTTTTCGATATAGGTACAAGCTCAAATCAAATAGATAATGCGCAAAGAGGTTTTTCATTCAACAAATCTGGACCACTTGATATGAGAATGGGTTCTTCAGATAAAAGTGCTTATGATATTATTAATAAGTATGAAGAAAAAAATTTAGCTGATATAATTTATCAATATGGGGAAGAACGTTTTTCAAGAGTTATTGCGAAAGAAATTGTAAAAAGCAGAAAAGTAAAATTTATAAACAATACGATAGAATTATCAAACATTATTAAAAAATGTTTACCAAAAAAAAATCAATTAAAAAACAAGATTCATCCAGCAACAAAAACATTTCAGGCAATCAGAATTTATGTGAATGATGAGTTAAGCGAACTAAAGACGAGTCTAGATAAAACTTTAAAAATTTTAAATAAAGATGGTTTAATTTTAGTAGTTTCTTTCCAAAGTCTAGAAGATAGAATTGTGAAAGATTTTTTTAACCACAATAGTGGTAAACGATGGCGTTCCTCCCGCCACTACCCGGAGTTACCTGATAAACTGGCAACTCAACTTAAAATAATCACCAAAAAACCAATATTGCCATCAGCTTCTGAGATTTTAGAAAATCCCAGATCTAGATCAGCAAAACTTCGGGTAGCTCAGAAAATTTAATAATGAAGTATACTAAATCAATAATATTCTTTTTAATTCTTAATTTAATATTGGTTTTTTCAATGATTTTTATTGCAAACAATACAAGGGAAATCGAAAAAAATAATCATAATCTAAAAATGAAAATATCTAAAATTTCAAAAAATTTAAAAATTAATAAGATTGAATTAGCTGCTCATCAAAATAGCTCATATTTAAAAACACTATATGAATTGTATTTTTATAAAACTCAAAATAATAATGTCCCTCTTATAGTAAAAATGGAAGAACTTTCAAATCAAGATCAAAATATTAAGCTCATTAGTTCAAATAACTAATTAATGTTAAGTAAACTGAAATTATTTGATAGTGACTCTTTAAAATTACTTCATAGAAGAGTTTTTTTTTCAATTACAATTTTTATCTTTGTTTATTTTATTTCTATTTACAGAATTTCATCAATTATGCTCTTTCCTGATCTGAATGATGATACCACTAATTATATAAAAAAAGATATTAGGGGCACTATTTATGATAGGAATGGTAATATAATTGCTACCTCAATTGAAAGCATCTCATTGTCAGTCAATCCTAATAAGGTAAGAAATAAAAAAGATCTTGCTAATAAATTGGGATTAATTCTTGATTTAGATATAAAAAAAATAGAAAAAAAATTATTATCAACAAGTAAATTTATTTGGATAAAAAGAAATATATCTCCAGTTGAATATCAAGAAATAATTAACATTGGTGAAATAAATATTAAAGCTCACAAGGAATTCAAAAGAATATATCCTTATAAGAATACCTTATCACATATTCTTGGATATGTAGATATTGATCAGAATGGACAGAGTGGAATTGAGAGGTATTTTGAAAATGATCTCTCAAAATCGCAAGATATAATTATTAGTATTGATACTAATTTACAGCAGTTGGTTAGAGAAAATCTTAAAAAAACAATAAGTAATTACAAAGCTGAATCAGGTTTAGCTATAGTTATGGATATTACTAGCGGACAAATATTATCATCAGTAAGTTTACCTGATTATAATCCTGAGGACAAATCGTCATTTAATAATAATAATTTAATAAATAGAGTTTTTCAGTCTAATTATGAAATGGGATCAACTTTCAAACCAATAACTGCAACTATTGGATTTGATTTAGATATTTTAGATCCTGAGATGACGTTTGATGTTACAAAAAAATATTTAAATATTGGTGATCATGATAAATATAAAGATAACGGTATTTATGATGTCGAAAAAATAATTGTTGAATCATCCAATATTGGTACAGCTCAGATTGCTACTTTGATTGGAAAAAAAAACCAAATAGAATTTTTCGAAAAAATAGGTTTCAATAAAAAAATAAATATAGAAAATAAAGAAAGCTCAGCTCCTTTAGGAAATAAATATAATTGGGGTAAGCTAGAAACAGCAACTATAGGATTTGGTCATGGATTTGCAATTACACCTCTTCATTTAGTTAAAGCTTATGCTTCATTAGCGAATAATGGGAATGAGGTTTTTCCTACACTTCAATTAAACAAACAATTTGAACAAAATCAAATTTTTAATAATAAAGAATCATCTAAATTCTTTATCAATTTATTAAATTCTGTTGTTCTCAAGACCGAATACACTGGTCCTAGAGTAAAAGTAGATGGTTATTCTGTAGGAGGTAAAACGGGAACATCAGAATTACTAAATCCAAATGGTGGATATTATAAGGATAGAAACTTAACGTCCTTTATTGGGATATTCCCAACAAATAATCCAAAATATGTAGTTTACACTGCTATTGAGTATCCAAAAAAGGAAACAGGTACTAAACAAAGAATGACTGGAGCAAGAGTAAATGCACCCTTGGTAAAAGAGATTATTATTAATATTATAAACCTCTTTAATATTTCAAAAAATAAAAATGATAAACTTCTAAAAGTAGACATAAATTTTTTATATAGAAAATTAAATGCTACTGTCTAATTTATCAAAAGTTATAAGTGTAAATAAAACGTACAACTTTAATAAAAATAAATATTTCTCTTCAATTACCTCTAACTCAAAATTTACTAATAACAAAACGTTGTTTGTTTATGACAAAAATACAAAGGTAAAAAAGATTTATTTAGATGAAGTACTTAAGAATAAAACTCCTGCTATAATTTCAAATAAATATATTAAAAACTTAAAAATTCCTCAATTTGTTGTATCTAATATTAATTTTGAGATACATTATTTATTAACTAAGCTTCATAGCAATCTTCCCTTTAAAACACTAGCAGTTACAGGTACCAATGGAAAGACATCAGTTGTTTGGTATATTTCAAAAATTCTTAATTCACTAAAATATAATAATACAATGGTTGGTACTTTAGGACATTTTGTAAACGGAAAAAAAATAAATGATATAAATTTAACAACACCTGCCTATGAAGAATTATTTAGATATGGATCTTCGAATAAAAAAGAAAAAAATATTTTCATTTTTGAAGCTTCAAGTCACGCTCTGGAACAAAACAGGTTAAGAAATTATCCAATAAATATTGCAGCTATTACAAACATTTCAAAAGATCATCTTGATTACCATAAAACATTCTCAAATTATAAAAAATCTAAAATTAAACTTTTCTCTAATCATTTAGTAAATTCTGGATTTGCTATAATTAATTCAAGATTAAAAATCTTATCTGAATTAAAAAAAACATTGATAAAAAAAAACGTAAAATTTAAATATTTCGGAAATAAAAATATAAAATTAATAAAAATCAATGATTTTGTATATTTGAATATTAACAATACAAAATATAAACTAGAAAATCTAAAACTTAAAACAAATATAGAATTAGAAAATTTAGAATGCGCGATTACTTGTTGTTTATCACTTAATATTAGTCAAAATAAAATTGTAAAAGTATTATCAAAAGTTACTAATCCTTCAGGTCGTTTAGAAACAATTGAATATAAGAAAAAAAATTCTAAAATTATTATTGATTATGCACATACACCAGATGCTTTGAAAAAAATTCTACTTGCTTATAAAATCAAAAAAATGAAACCATCAATTTTATTTGGTTGTGGCGGTGATAGAGATAAAAGTAAGCGAAAATCTATGGCATTAATTGCAAATAAATATGCTGATAAAATTTATATAACGGATGACAATCCTAGAAACGAAAATCCATCTAAAATAAGGAAAAATATTCTAAAGTATTGTTCTAGAGCTATGGAAGTATCTGATAGAAGAAAAGCAATTAAATTAGCTATTAAAGAATTAAAAATGAATGAAATTTTAATAGTAGCAGGTAAAGGCCACGAAAAATTTCAAGTTTTAAAAAATAAAACAATTAAGTTTGATGATTTTACAGTTGTTAAACAATTATTAAATTAATGATCGAATTAAATCAATTAGAGAAATATATAATATCTAAAAAAGATAAAATTCAAATATCAAGTAAAGATATTAAAAGTGGCGATATATTTCTTGCTTTAAAAGGTAAAAGGTTTCATGGAAACAAGTTTTTAAATGAAGCAATAGATAAAGGTGCAAAATTTTGTGTAACTGATAATAAAAATTTCAAAAAAAATAAAAAAATTTTATATGTAAATAATATTTATAAGTATCTTTCAAAAATAGCAAAAACGAAACGAGATTTATACAAAGGTAAAGTAATAGGCATTACTGGCAGCGCTGGTAAAACTACTTTAAAAGAAACTTTAGCATTTTTCTTAAAAAAAGATCATACCATTTCTTACTCAAAGAAAAGTTATAATAATCAGTTAGGTGTATTAATTTCTTTACTAAATTTAAATTTAAAATCAAATTATGCAATTTTTGAAATTGGAACAAATAATTTTGGTGAGATAAAATTTCTTAGTAATTTAGTCAAACCATCAGAGGTATTTATTACAAATATACAATCTACTCACCTTGAAAATTTCCAAACTAAAAATAATATTGCCAGAGAAAAAGCTGATATATTTATTTCTAAATATAATAATAATAGGAAAAAGCTATATCTCAATGTTTCTTCTAAATCTGAAAATATTTTAATCACAAAAGCAAAAAAAGAAAAAAATCTTAAAATAATTCGTATTGATAATTCTTCAAAAAAATATTTTATTAAAAAAATTTCTCCCTATAAAAAATTGCATAAAGTAACTTTATCAATTAATAAAAAAAAGGTTAACATTGTTACTGATGCTATAGTAATGCATAGATTAAATAACTTATTATTTTGTCTTGCATTTTATAATGAAAATTCTTTGAATATTAAATCAGTTCTAAATCGTTTCAAGTTTTTAAAACCAGTGGAAGGTAGGGGATTAGTTCATAAAATTTCTTTAAATAAAAAAAAAATAAATATTATTGATGAATCTTATAATGCTAATCCTGATACAATGTTGCAAAGCATAAAAAACTTAGAAAATATCAAAGTAAAAAATAATAAAAAAATAATAATTCTAGGGACAATGAATGAATTAGGAAATAATTCTTATAAAATTCATTATAAATTACTACAACAATTAGATGCCACTATTTTTAAATTTGTAATTTTATGTGGCGAATTCTTTGAATCATCTGTAAAAAATTTAAATCCAAATAATGAATTTATCCATTTTAAAAATACAAATAAAATTATGCAATTTTTAAAAGAGAAAGTGCATAATAATGACATTATTTTAATTAAATGTTCTAATTCGACAAAAATAAATAAGTTTGCAAAAATATTATTAAAACAGGGATCGATTTGATTAAATATTTGGCCTTTGAATACCAATCTTTATTTAGTTTTCTAAATATTTTTAGCTATATAACATTTAGAGCTGGCGCCTCTATTCTTACTGGATTATTTTTTTCTCTCATATTTGGAAATTATATTATTAACAAATTATCAAATGTTCAGCCAACTGGCCAGCCAATAAGAGATGATGGTCCAGAGTCACATATAATTGCAAAAAAAGGTACTCCTACAATGGGCGGCCTGTTGATTATTTTAAGTGTTTTTGTTTCAACAATTATTTGGGCTGATTTACAAAATATTTTTATATGGATTTTACTTTCAACTATATTAATTTTTGGATCAATTGGTTTTGCAGATGACTACAGTAAAATCAAATCAAATACCAGTAAGGGTATTTCATCAAAAATAAGAATTATATTTCAAATCATTTTTTCTTTTTTCATTACATATTTAATTCTTATCAATTTAGATCCAAGTATAAGCAAATCTATGACATTTCCTTTCTTTAAAAATTTAATTATAGATTTTGGAATATTTTATTTTCTAATTTCCATATTTATAATTATTGGATCGGCTAATGCAGTAAATCTAACTGATGGACTTGATGGTTTAGCAATTGTCCCTGTAATGATAGTTGCTATGTCTTTTGCTTTCATAGCTTATGTTTCAGGTAATATAGTTTTTTCTAATTATTTACTTATCCAATATATTCCTGGAACCGGTGAATTAGCAGTTTTTTGTGGTTCTTTAATTGGAGCCGCTTTAGGTTTTCTTTGGTTTAACGCACCACCTGCTAAAGTTTTTATGGGTGATACAGGATCTTTAGCATTAGGCGGCTCTTTAGGCTCAGTAGCAATAATATGCAAACATGAAATTCTTCTTGCAATAATAGGAGGTTTATTTGTTCTAGAAACCTTGTCTGTAGTAATCCAAGTATTCATTTTTAAAATGACAGGAAAAAGGGTTTTTTTAATGGCTCCACTACATCATCATTTTGAAAAAAAGGGATGGCCTGAGTCAACAATAGTTATTCGTTTTTGGATAATTACTATTGTGTTAGCTTTGATAGGTCTTGCAACTTTAAGAATAAGATAATGTATTTAATTTATGGAATTCAAAAATCAGGACTTTCTATAGTAAATTATTTTGAAAATAAAAAAATAAAATTTAAGATGTGGGATGATAATCCAATAGTAAGAAAGGCTATAAAAAAAAATTACAATAAAGATTATTTTTTTAATATAAAAAAAGATAATTTGAATGATTTTAAAAAAATTTTTGTTAGCCCAGGAATATCTTTAAGACAAAAAAAATTTAAAAGAAAAAATATATCTAAAAAAGTAAATAGAGATTTAAATTTATATATTTCGAATTTAACAAATCAAAAGATTGTAGCTATTACTGGCACAAATGGGAAATCAACAACAACCAAATTAATAGGAGACATTTTAAAAAAAAATAATATTAAAACATTTGTTGGGGGCAATATCGGAGAATCATTATGCAATGCTTTTCTTCTTAAAAAAAAATATAAAGTTCATGTTATCGAATTAAGTTCTTTTCAATTAGAAACAGTTAAGTCACTTGATAGTAGAATATCAGTAATAACAAATTTATCTGGTGATCATTTAGATAGGTACAATGGTATTAGTGATTATGTTAGTCAGAAGAAAAATATTATTACTAAAAATGGAATTAATTTGTTATCAATTGATGATATTTATTCAAGAAAGATATTTAATCAAAAAAAAATTAAAAATAAAATTAGTTTTTCTTTAGTCGATAAATCAGCTGATTGTTTCGCTAACAATGATTATATTCTAGATAATTACTTCAAAAAAAACAAAAAATTATTTATAAAAAAAATCTCAAAAGATTTAGAAGGTAATTTTAATATTCAAAATATTTTAATAGCATACATATGTAGCAAAATATTAAAAATTCCAGAATCTAATTTTCTTAAGGTTATTAAAACATTTAAGGGCCTGCCATTTAGATCATCTACAGTTTTTGCAAATAATAAATTAAAAATAGTAAATAATAGTAAATCTACTAATTTAAATTCAACAATAAATTCAGTTGTAAATTATAATAATATTTACCTAATCTTAGGAGGCATAGCTAAAGAAAAAAATTTTGAAATTCTTCTAAAATATAAAAATAAAATTAGCTGTGTATATACTTACGGAAAATCGGGAAATTTCATTGAAAAAAAATTAAAAAAAGAATTGGTTGTAAAAAAATTGGCAAATTTAAAATCAGTTATCAAAGAAACCTTCAAGGATATTAAAAAAAATTCATATCAATCAACTATACTATTCGCTCCTGCATGTGCCTCTTACGATCAATACAAAAATTTTGAAGAAAGAGGCATACATTTTAATAAATTAATTAAGAATTATATAAATTAACCATGGAATATTTAAAGAATTGGTGGAGTTCAATTGATAGAATTAATATAATATTAATATTATCATTGGGTTTTACGGGATTAATACTTTCATTTTCCATAGATGAAAATTTATCCATAAATAGACACTCTATTTTTTTTCTTTTTTCAGTTTTCTTACTTATTGCGTTATCAGACTTAGATAGTAAAAATATAAGAAGAATTTCATTATTTTTATTTATTATTTTATTAATAATAATACTGCTAATACTTTTTTTAGATTACGAAGTTAAAGGCGCCAAGAGATGGTTTCAAATATTTAACTTTACACTTCAACCTTCAGAGATAATTAAGCCTATTTTTGTCATATTGACTGCATGGTGTATAAGTAAATCTATAGAAGATAAAAAATTTTATTTACCTTTACTGTTTGTTTTTTTCTTCTTGCTTTTATCTTTAATACTTATGCAGCCTGATTTGGGAATGACAGTTTTACTGTCAGCAACTTTTTTTTGCCAGTTATTCGTTGCTGGTTTATCAATTTTTTTAGTTATAGTTGCATTTATATTTATATTAGGAATTTCAATTTTTTCTTATTTTATTTTTGATCATGTTCAATCAAGAATTAATTCATTTCTTGGCGGATTAGGTGGGACTGATACATACCAAATAGATTTAAGTATTCAAGCTTTCAAAAAAGGCGGGCTACTTGGAAAGGGTCCAGGGCAAGGTATTTTAAAAGAAAAAATTCCTGATGCTAACACTGATTTTATTTTTGCTGTTGCTGGAGAAGAATTAGGATTTATTTTTTGTTTAATAATTATTTTTATAATTTTATCTATTATAATAAGAAGCTTATTAAAAGTTCTACAACTTGAAGATCCATATAAAATTATAGCAATTAGTGGTTTAATTTGCTCATTTGGATTACAATGCTTAATTAATATCTTTAGCTCGCTGGGCCTTATACCAACAAAGGGTATGACACTGCCATTTGTAAGTTATGGAGGTTCTTCCATGATATCAATAGCAATTTTATTTGGCTTTTTATTATCTCTTACAAACAAAAAAAATGAAGAATTATGAAAGAAAATTTTTTACTAATTACAGGAGGAACAGGTGGACATGTTATACCAGCAAAAAATTTTGCTAATTATTTGTCTAATAAAAATATAAATTGCACAATTATAACTGACAAAAGAGGCTATAAATACTTTGATAATTATAATGGAAAAATTTATATAATTAGCTCGTCAAATTTGAATGGAAACCTAATATTTAAAATCTTTGGCATATTTCAAATTTTATTAGGATTAATTCAATCATTCATTATTATATTTTTATTAAAACCATCCCATTCTATTTCTTTTGGAAGTTATGCTTCGTTTTCGCCAATGTTAACATGTATGTTATTTAAACCAATTTATAAAGTTAAACTTTATATACATGAACAAAATTCAATAATAGGAAGAACGAATAAATTTTTTTTGAATTTTTCAAATAAATTATTTTTAAATTTTGATATTAAATCTAAAATCAATTCAAAGTTTAAAGATAAAATATTTGTAGTTGGTTCTCCAGAAAATAATTTTCAAAAAAATAATAACATAAGCAATAAAAATTCTAAGAGTAACTTTACAATTTTTATTTCTGGTGGCAGTCAAGGATCAGAATTTGTATCAAATTTTGCAACAAATCTAATTAAAATTATAGATGACGAAAAAATTATAAAAGCTAAATTTATATTTCAGTGTTCTAATCATTTGATAAAAAAATATGAAGCAGAATTACAAAATATTAAATCACCAATAATTTTGAAAGATTTTTTTATAAATGTAGATGAAATACTAGCTAATTCTAATTTAGCAATATGCAGAGCTGGAGCAGGATCAATTGTTGATTTAATTAACTTTAAACTTCCCTCGATATTAATTCCTTTACCTTCTTCAAAAGATAATCATCAATTTTTTAATGCTAAAATATTAGCTAAACATGACTTAGCCATAATTTTTGATCAAAATAATGATGATTTAGACAAAGCAAAAAGACATATTTATGAAACATATAGTAATGAAAGTAAATTAGAATCAATGAACAAAAAATTTGATATGATTAAAGTTAAAAACTCTAATACTTTAATTTATAAATTAATACTAAATGCAAATTAACAGTAAAATTCATTTTATAGGTATTTCAGGAATAGGAATGTCTGGTATTGCAGAATTGATGCTAGATAAAGGATATTCGATCCAGGGTAGTGATATATCAGTAAATGACAATACCAAAAGATTAAAGAAAAAAGGTATAAAATTTTTTTTAGGACATAATAAAAAAAATATTAAAAATGCTCATGCTATTGTTTATTCATCAGCTATTAAAAAAAATAATCCTGAAATAAGAGAGGCATATATTAAAAAAATACCAGTTCTTTCTCGAGCTGATATGCTTTCTGAATTAATGAAAAATAAAAAATCTATTGCCATAGCTGGGTCTCACGGAAAAACTACTACTACTAGTTTGGTAGGAAATATTTTCAATGAAGCAGGTTTAGATCCTACTATTGTAAATGGCGGTATTATAAATTCTTTTTCTAATAATAATCGTTATGGAAAAGGTGAATGGATGATTGTTGAAGCAGACGAGAGTGATGGTGCCTTTTTAAAGCTTCCACATCAAATATCAATTATTACTAATTTAGATATTGAACACATGGATTTTTATAAATCAAAAAAAAATTTAATTAATGCATTTGAAAAATTTATAAATCTGCTTCCATTTTATGGAACCACAATAATGTGTTATGATGATAAGAACCTTAAATTACTAATTAACAAAATAAAAACTAGAAATATTTTAACTTATTCAATAAAAAATAAAAAAGCAGATGTATTAATCTTTGATATTATACAAAACAAACTAAAAACTTCTTTTAAATTAAAAATTAACAATAAAATTATTCATTCTTCTAATTATAAATTTACTATCAATGCAATTGGCAATCATAATATTTTAAATGCAACTGCAAGTATTATTGCAGCCAAACTAAATGGAATTAAAAATAAAGATATTAATAATGCTTTGATTAATTATGTAGGTGTAAAAAGAAGGTTCTCATTTATTGGAAAAAAAAATAAGTCCTTTGTGTATGATGATTATGCACATCATCCAACAGAAATTGCAGCTACATTAAGTGCAGCTAAAAGTCTAAAAAATAAAGTAATAGTTGTTTTTCAGCCACACAGATACACTAGAACTAAAATACTAATTAGAGAATTTATAAAAGTTTTATCTAAAGTTGATTATTTATTTTTATTAGAAACTTATTCAGCTGGAGAAAAGATTATCAAGGGTGCAACTTCAAAAGACATATATTCTAAAATATTAAAAAAAAATAAAAATACTATATATTTAAAAAATATAGGTGATTTAAATAAATTAATGAAACCTTATACATTGCATCAAAATACAATTGTTTTTATGGGCGCGGGTTCAATATCAAGTATTGCAAAAAAATATTTGAATAACTAATGTCAAAAAAAATTATAGAATTAGCCGATAAACTTAAAAGTAAAATTTACTCAGATTATAATGCTGGTAAACATACTTGGTTTAGGACAGGAGGAAATGCAAAAATATTTGCAATAGTTGAAGATAATTTAGAGTTAGAAATTATATTAAATGAAATAAATAATGAAAATTTTTATATAATAGGTTCAGGCTCAAATCTATTAATTAGAGATAATGGTTATAATGGAACTCTTATAAAATTAGGCAAAGGTTTTAATACTATTAAAATCAATGATAACAAACTTGAAGTTGGTGCTAGTATTTTAGATATTAATTTATCAAATTATGCATTGAGACAAAATATAGAGGGTTTTGAATTTTATAGTGGTATTCCAGGATCAATAGGTGGAGCAGTTAAAATGAATGCTGGATGTTATGGTTCAGAAACTGTAGATGTTATAAATAGCATTGAGATTTGTGATAATTTTGGTCAAAGAAAAATAATTACAAAAGATAAACTAAATCTAAAATATAGATCTTCTGAAATGAATAATACAGATATAGTTACAAAAGCTATATTTAATTTTAATTATGGAGATCAAAATATAATAAAAGATAAGATTAATAAAATAAAGAATAAACGTTTAGAATCTCAGCCAATAAAAAATAAAACTTCTGGTAGTACTTTTAAAAACCCTGAAAATCTTCATGCGGCAAAACTAATTGAAGAAGCAGGATGTAAAGGTACCAATTTTGGAGATGCATATGTGAGTGATAAACATGCAAATTTTTTAATTAATATGGGAAGTGCTTCAGCAACAGATATAGAAAACTTAGGCAAAAGTATTGTTGAGAAAGTATATGCCAAATTCAACGTAAAATTAGAATGGGAGGTAAAAATAATAGGTGAGTAATAAAAAAATTTTAATTTTAGAAGGTGGTAATAATGAAGAGCATGATGTATCTTTAGTAACCTCTAGAGAAATTCAAAAAATTCTTAATCAAAATAAATTGAAGTTTAAGATATTAAGAGTTAATCCCAAAAACTTTCATAAAAAAATAATTAATTATAAAAATTTTATTTGTATTAATGCTTTACACGGGCCCTTTGGTGAAGATGGACAAACTCAAAAAATTTTAAAAAAAAATAAGATTCCCTTTTCTCATTCAAATATAAAATCGTCTAATCTATGTTTTAATAAATCTGCCTCCAAGAGAGAAATTATTAAAAATAAATTAATGTCTCCAAAATTTTTTCTTTTAAATATAAATGATTTAAATGAGAAGAAATTAATTACTATCAAAAGTAAGTTAAAAAAATTTGTTATTAAGCCCAATAGAAGTGGTTCAAGTTTTGGTATAAAAATAATAAAAAATAAAAAAGAATTTGATAATTTAATTTCCAATATAGAAGAATTTAAAAAGGAACTTAATAATCACAAAGAAATTTTAATAGAACAGTATATATCTGGAAAGGAGCTTACAGTTTCAACTATTAAATTAGATAAAAAAATTCACGCACTAGCTGTTACAGAGATAAAATCAAAAAATAATTTCTTCGATTATAAAGCAAAATATTCAAAAGGTTACGCTAAACATATTTTACCAGCTAAGTTAAATAAAATGAATTACGCTAAATGTTTAAAATTTGCTATAAAAGCTCATAAACTCTTAGGTTGTAATTCACTTGCAAGAACCGATTTTATTTTTGATACAAAAAAAAATAAAATTTTCTTTTTAGAAACAAACACTCAACCTGGGCTTACCCCTATATCTCTATTACCCGAACAAGCTAATTATAAAGGTTTACCTTTTTCAGAAATCATTTTTATTTTGATCAAAAATTTAAATTATTAGTATGAATAATATTAATAGAAGAAGATATGTCTTAAGTATTAAATCATTAACTTTAATTTGTATTTTTTTATTTTTAATTATTTTTTCTATTTTACTATATTTTAACAAAAATAATTTAATTCAGATTTCTAAAAATATAATTCAGAGTTTTTCAGAAAACTTCCAATACCAATTTTCAAAATTTAGTATTTCAGGTTTAGAGAAAATTGAATTAAAATTTGTAGAGGATAAACTGCAAAATTATTTAGGATCTTCGATTTTTTTATTACCATTGGATCAAATTAATGATTCCATAAAAGAAAATAATTGGGTCAAAGAAATATATTTAAATACAAACTATAAAGATACTCTATTTATTAGAATTGAAGAATATAAGCCAATAGGAATTTATTTTTTTAACGAGAAATACTTTGTTTTTGATGAAAATGGAAAAATTATAGATCAAATTTATATTAAAGATTTCACTAATCGGTCATTATTAATCTTTAAGGGTAACTCTTCAAACTTAAAAGCTAATTCAATAATTAATATTTTAAGAAATAATGATTTTATAAAAAAATACAAAATTGAGAGTTTGGAATTTATCAATAAAAGAAGATGGAATATAAATTTATATAGTAATGTAAAATTATTGCTATCAGAAGAAGATCCAAATAAATCTATTCAGAATTATATTATTATACAAAATAAACTTAGCGAAACAGATATAAATAATATAAAAACATATGATTTAAGAAACTTAAAAAAAACAATCTTACTTAACTTAAATGATTAAAGCTGGTCTAGATATTGGTAATTCAAAAATATCATGTGTGATTGCTGATTATAAGAATACCGAAAATGTTAATATATTATCTATAGTTAGTGTTCCTAATAATAATATTAAAAAAAATATTATTTTAAATTTTGAAAATTTACATGATCAAATTAAATTTTTAGTAAATGAGGCTGAAAAACAATCTCAAACGAAATTAAATTCTATTAATCTAAATTTATCTCTATTGAATTCTATTTCACATTACTACGATTCAGCTATAGAATTAAAAAATGAAAAAATTTCAGAATTACATCTGAAAAAAATTATTAATCAATCAGAATATTTTAATAATCAAAGTGAAAAATTTGAAATTTTTAATAATATAACCTCATATGATATCGATAATAGTCTGTATTTTAATGCACCAATAGGAAATTATTCAGATAATATCAAAATTAACTTTTATAAAATAAATATACAAAAAAAATATTCAGATAATATTTCAAGTATCATTAAAAAATTGAAACTAAATATCGATAATTATATTCCTTCTCCATTATCTTCCTCTTTATCATCACTAACAAAAGATGAAAAAGAACTTGGAACTATTTGTATTGATTTAGGCCATTCAACATCTTCTGTATCAGTATTTGAAAATAATAAATTTGTTTATGGAGATGCAATAGGCGTTGGCAGTAATAACGTCACATTAGATATTGCTCGAGGTTTATCAACCACTATTTCTAGTGCCGAAAGATTAAAAACTTTATACGGCTCTCTAGTTTCATCGCCTAGCGATGATCATGAAATAATTGAAATCCCAGTTATTTCAGGTGATAAAAATACATTTAAACAAATAACCAGATCAAGTTTAAATGCCATTATTAGACCACGTATTGAAGAAACTTTAGAGATGATATGGCAAAAAATTAGAGATAATAATTTAAGAAGTAAAAAATTAAATAATGTTGTTCTAACTGGTGGTGGGGCAATGATGGATAATATTGCAAAGTATGTAGAAACAATTTTTGCAAGCGGTGTAAGGGTGTCAAATCCCTTGGATCAATTAAATTTGGAAAATAATTTTAAAAGACCCAATTTTTGCGATATTATTGGATCTATATTGTATGACCAAGATTTATTTAAAATTGCTTTTCTAGTAAATCAATCTAAAAATTCAAAAAAACGAGGAATTTCAAGCTTTTTTACTTGGCTTGATCAATATATTTAGATAATACTACATGTAGTGAATTATATTGACGATTTCGAACATAATTCGTTAAAAACTATTTAAAACGGCGGAGATTACAATGACTATCAATATTTCAATACAAGATGTAGCGCAAAACTTGCATCCTAAAATAACAGTTTTAGGCGTAGGTGGATCTGGCGGAAATGCAGTTAATAACATGATTAATGCTAATTTAGAAGGTGTAGACTTTTTAATTGCTAATACGGATGCACAAGCTTTGCAAATTTCAAGTTGTCCAAATAAAATTCAATTAGGATTAAACAGCACAAAAGGTTTAGGTGCAGGAATGAGGCCTGATATTGGAAGACAGGCTGCAGAAGAAGCTATTCAAGATCTAAGCGAAAAATTTGAAGGTAGCCATATGCTATTTATAGCTGCTGGAATGGGTGGCGGAACTGGTACAGGAGCTGCACCAGTAATTGCTAAGTTAGCAAGAGAAAAAGGAATACTAACTGTTGGTGTTGTAACTAAACCTTTCCATTTTGAAGGCTCTCAGAGAATGAAGTTAGCTGAGAAAGGTATCGAAGAATTGCAACAATATGTCGATACATTACTAACAATACCAAACCAAAATTTATTTAGAATTGCCAATGAAAAAACAACTTTTTCAGATGCTTTCAAGATGGCAGACGATGTATTATATGCTGGTGTAAGAGGTGTAACTGATCTTATGGTGCAGCCTGGAATGATAAACTTAGATTTCTCAGATATAAAAACTGTTATGTCTGAAATGGGTAAAGCTATGATGGGTACTGGTGAAGCACAAGGTGAAGGTAGAGCAATAGCAGCTGCTGAAGCCGCTATTGCAAATCCATTAATTGATGATGTTTCACTTAAAGGTGCAAAAGGTCTAATTATTAACATTACTGGTGGTAAAGATATAACATTGTATGAAGTAGATGAGGCTGCAAATAGAATTAAACAAGAAGTTGATGAAGAAGCAAACATTATTTACGGAACTACATGTGATGATAGACTTGAGGGTGTTGTTAGAGTTAGTATTGTGGCAACAGGGATTGATGCTAATAATAATATATCATCTAAACCACTAGAAAATTTTGCTCCAATTAATATTAATAATAATATTTATAAGCAAGATATAGAAAGATCTGAAACATCGGTTGAAAATTCTATTCTTCAGGAAAATATTGCACAACAGGAAAATATCTTAGATAATGAAAATTTTGAGAAATCTAATGAAGAAAATCTTAATAATTTAGCTACTAATACTGCAGATTTAGATGAGCAAATTAAAAATGATAAAATAGAACATTCTAGTTTAGAAGAAAATACTGAAGATATAGTATTTGAACAAAATGAAGTTTCAGAAAATGAAGATCAAATTGAAACTTATAATATCCCTGAGGAATCATCAATCCTATCCCCACATATTGAAAAATCAAATGAAACAAGTGTAAGAAAATTGAGCTTATTTGATACTCTTTCGACTGAAAAAAAATTGGAAGATATTGTTTCAGAAAATGAGGTTATAGAAAAGACAGAACCTGTTTTTGCAGTTTCAGAACAAAAAATTGAAGATAATGCTCCTCAAGATAAAAATTTAAGTATTAATGAAGAAGAGGAGTTTAGTGGTGAAGAGAGTGAGTCTTCTGAAATTGATGATGAGTTTAATCAGGAAACAGAAGAAGAACTTTTAGACATACCAACTTTCCTCAGAAGGCAGGCTAACTAGTATTAAAACTATTATTTGCAATATTTTGAAATATTAGGTTAGTTGTTAAGATCGTCAAAAATATATATTTAAAAAAGTGCTGATATAGGCACTTTTTTTAAAAATGATAGACTCATCAATAAATCCTAATAGTCAACAAACAATATCTAAACCTGTATCTATAAATGGAATAGGCCTGCATTCAGGATTAGATGTATCCATGAAACTGTATCCTGCTAAAGTTGATTATGGAATAAAGTTTATACGAAAAGATATCGCTAAAAATAATATCATTGAGGCTCTATGGTCAAATGTAACCAATACAAAATTAAGTACAACAATAAGTAATAAAAGTGGTGTAAGTGTTTCGACAATTGAGCACTTAATGAGTGCTTTGTCTGGATTGCATATAGATAATATTAAAATTGAAATTGATGGACCAGAAGTACCAATAATGGATGGAAGTTCAATAAAATTTGTTGATCTTATTGACCAAACTGCTCTTCAAAGTTTAAATAAAAAAAGAAAAATCTTAAAGGTTAAAAAAAATATTAAAGTAGAAAATAATAATTCATCTGTAGAATTAAAACCTAATAAACAGTTTTCTATAGATTTTGAAATTGATTTTCCTAGTAAACTTATCAACAAACAAAGCTGTCAGTTACAATTAGTAAATGGAAATTATAAAACTGATATTGCCTCAGCACGTACTTTTGGATTTGAAAGAGATGTAGATATGCTTAGATCAAATGGTTTAGCTCTTGGAGGTTCTTTAGATAATGCTGTTGTTGTTGGGGAAAGTAAAATACTTAATTCAGATGGTTTACGTTTTAAGGATGAGTTCGTGAGACATAAAATTCTTGATTCTATCGGAGATCTGTATTTAGCAGGAGCACCAATCCAAGGTTATTTTTTAGGTAACAAATCAGGTCATCAATTAAATAACTTGTTATTAAGATCTTTGTTTGCTGATAAAAATAATTACGAATATATTTAGCTAAATCATTTTTTTTGGATCAACTATTTTATCAAAATCTTTTTCTGAAATTAATCTCAATTTTAAAGCTGCTTCCTTAAGAGTTAAATTTTCAGTAAAGGCCTTTTTTGCAATTTTAGCTGCATTGTCGTATCCAATACTTTTGTTTAAAGCTGTAACAAGCATTAGAGAATTATTTAAATGATTTTCAATAATTTCTTTATTTGCTTTTAATCCTCTTAAACAATTATTATTAAAACTTTTCATCCCATCACTAAGAATGTTCACTGATTGAATAATGTTAAAGGCTATAACAGGTTTATAAACATTTAATTGAAAGTGACCATTGGATCCTGCAAGATCAACAGTTGTATTATTACCAATCACTTGAACACATACCATACTTAATGCTTCAATTTGTGTTGGGTTTACCTTTCCGGGCATTATCGAGGAACCAGGTTCATTAGCAGGTAAAATTAGTTCACCTAAACCTGATCTGGGTCCAGACGCTAAAAATCTTATATCATTTATGATTTTTAATAATGATATTGACAGAGTCTTTAAAGAATTTGAAAAATTTACCAGAGGATCATGAGATGATAAAGCTTCATATTTGTTTTGTGCGGGCTTGTAATTATCTTTGGTAAGTTTATTCAAATATTTACAAAATACTTTATCAAATTTATTTGGTGCATTAATTCCTGATCCTACTGCAGTTCCACCTTGCGCTAGATATTTTAATTCAGATTGAGCAATTTCAATTCTTTTTAAACAAGCCTGTAATTGAGTACAAAATGCAGAAAACTCCTCACCCAAAGTAATAGGTGTCGCATCTTGTGTATGCGTCCTTCCTATTTTAATTATTCTTCGAAATACTTTTGTTTTTTTTTCAAATTCTTTTATTAAGTTTTTTAGATTTGGGATTAAATTTTTAATTGATAATTCATTTATTGCAACATGCATTATTGTTGGGAAAGTATCATTTGATGATTGAGATAGATTAACATGGTCATTTGGATGGATCGGATCCTTACTTCCAATTTTTCCTTTTATTTTTTTAATAATATAATTGCTAATTACTTCATTTGCATTCATATTGGTCTGAGTTCCAGATCCAGTTTGCCATACAGCTAAAGGAAACTCTTCAATAAGTTTTAAATTGATAATATCATTACAGGCTCTTGCTATAAAAGATCCTAATTTTTTATCTAATACACCAAGTTCAATATTAGCTTCTGCAGCTGCTTTCTTTTGTTGTCCTAAAGCAACAATCAATTCAAGTGGTATCTTTTCACTACCAATTTTAAAATTTTCTAAAGATCTTTGAGTTTGTGCGCCCCAAAGTCTATTTTTATCAATTTTCTTTGAACCCAAACTGTCAAATTCTATTCTTTTTTTATTATTCATTATTTATTAACAAAATTACTATAACATACTATATGGAACTTATGAACAAACTTGTTTTATTAAGGCATGGACAAAGTCAGTGGAATTTAGAAAATATATTCACGGGCTGGCAAGATGTTCCATTGACTGAAAAAGGTATTAATGAAGCAAATAACGCCGGCCTGCTAATAAAAAAAAATAATATAAAAATTGATAAAATTTTTAGTAGTGTTTTAGAAAGAGCAAATAAAACGGCTGAAATAGCAATAGAGGCTTCTCAAATAAAAAATTTACATAAAAATGGAATACTTATTTATGAAAGAGATCAAAGATTGAATGAAAGAGATTATGGTGATTTAGTTGGATTAAATAAATCTGAAACTGCTGATAAATTTGGAAAAGAACAAGTTCACATTTGGAGAAGATCTTATGATACCCCGCCTCCTAACGGTGAAAGTCTGAAAGATGTTGTAGAGCGAGTATCTCCATATTTTGCCAAAAATATTAAGCCATTTATATTAGATAAAAAAAATGTTTTAATTGTAGCTCATGGTAATTCTTTAAGAGCAATAATGATTGAAGTAGGAATGTATAAACCTGAACAAATTTCATCTATAGAGCTGCCTACTGGAAGCCCATTATGCCTGGATTATGATAATGGCAAACTAAAAAAACATTATTATTTGGATTAATTCTTTTTATAATTAGAAAAATTAATTACGTTATCCATTTTTGATTTTTTCCTGCTAATATTTTTTTTTAATTTATTTTGTGATTTATTATTTTGTAAAATTAATCCAAAATTTACTGAAGGATCTGCAAAAGAGATTATAGAATTATAGTCAATTATTAAATTTGTTTTAATATCATTAAATGAAAGTGAAATAGAAAAGTTATTTTTATTTATTTCAAGATCATAATATTCATATTGAATTACTATAGTCATTTCCTTAGGGTATTTTTGTTTTAACCAATTTGGTAATTCAACCTTTTTATTATTAGTGGAAAATGTGATATATAAATGATTGTTATTCGATAATCCTTTATCTCTAATATTAATTAGAATATCTTTGAATACGTTTAACATATTTTTATCCAAAATTTTTTGATATTCGATCATAAATGATTTACTTAGTATTATATTATTTAAAATATTATATTAAAATTTATGAGTCTAGAAAAAAATAAATCTCATTATAGTAAATTTGCAAAATTATTGCACTGGGGATTTGTTATTTTATTTGTTTATGGTGTAGCTAAACAAGTGGATAATATTAATCAATTAGAAGATATTGCTTTTTTTAGATTTGAAATTTATTTTGCACTTATATTTTTATTTCTTCTATCTATTCGTTTTATTTATATGAAAAAAACTCAAAGATCATCAATTCCTGATGATACTCCTAGAGTACAAAAAATGGCAGCCAAATTCGTTCATAATGGGATGTATATATTACTTGCTGCAACAGTTTTCTCAGGTTTATTAATTGGTTTGATATTTTCGTTAAATCTTAAAAATACACTTGTTATAAATATTACAATTAGAATTCACGAAATAGTAATTAATCTTCTTTATTTCTTAATTCTTATACACGTTATTGCAGCAATCTATCACCGCCTTAAAAAAGATGGAGTATGGAGTTCGATGGTTCCATTTTTGAGAGAAAAAAAAGATTAGATTTAATCAAAAAATATTAATTTATTACAAAATTTTTTTCAAAAGCTAAGCTTGAATGATTATTAAGAAATAATACATTCCAATATGTAGAATAAGTAATTATTGCTGAACGACTGACTATATTATTTTTATCATCAATTAAATAAATTTTATAATTCATATCTTTAATTATTTTTCCTATAACATCATTAATATTATTTTTAGATATTTCATCATTGTTTATAATTTCAATCAGCATATTTGGCTGATCTCTTTTTATTCTTTCCTTAATATCTTTTAAAACTTTATATTCATATTTCTCTATATCCATTTTAATTAAATCAATTTTATTTATATTATTATGTTCTAAATATTTGCTTAACTTTTTTTGTTTTATTTCTTTCCATTTTGAATTTATAGTTTCAGAATAATAATTTTTAATCTTTTTATCAGATGTTGTTCTGTAACCATCAAAGTAAACAACCTCCTCTTTGTCACCAAGAGCAAATGGATTAATACTTAAATCAATTTTATTCTTTATTTTAATTTTTTTTAAAGCAACTAAAAATTCCCTTGATGGTTCGAAAGCATGAATTTTACTTTTATAATTAGCCATGTGAGATACAATAGAATAAAGACCTATATTTGCCCCTATATCTATAATCTCATCACTTCTACATGAGAGAAAAAACCATATTTTTAAACTAAGTGGCTCATGTGCATTTTTTATTCCCTTCCAAAAAATTGTATTTTCTAAAATTGTTCCTATTGAATATAAATATGCATTTTGATCCATGAATTTAATTTTAAAATAGCCTTTAAAGTGCAAATGCTGAAACAGCTTCTCAGGTGGGATAAAAATATTTTTAATTAAGTAAAAAAATATTAACTTCAGTTTATTGGGTATTAAATTGTATATATTTTTAAATAATTGTTTCATATCCTTTAATAATAATTACATGATTTAATAATCTAAAGCATTAGTTTTTTATAAGATATCTATTCTGATTATTAATATATAATATACCTCTTGAATATTTTGAAAATCGTCTAAGGTTAAAAGGTAATGTATCAATAATATTTTTAAAATTTATATCCATAGGAGCTTTTATCTCTAAAACAATATCATTATCATTTATGCTCAAAGAATCTATGTCATTAAATTTAAATCTTCTATATTTAATATTCATGTCAATATTAATTTTTAGATCCTTAATAACATAATAATATCTTAAATAAGTTACATAAATTTTTGGAAAAACAATTCCATGATCTGAAACAATTATTCCATTTTTTAAATAATTATTTAATTTATATTCATTTATTTTTTCTGATATTTTATATTTACCTTCAACTGATGTAATTTTTTTTTCAAAAAAAATTTCTTTTTTAAAATTTAATAAATTATCATATGATCTAAATCTAATTTTTTTTCTAGGCACAATACCTTCTTCTGAGTCAATTAAAGATTTATTATTTTCCGTATCAAAGTATAGTGATGTAATATACCTTTTAGGATACATCACTTTACCCTTTTGTAATTTAATCCATAGTTTCAATTTATCTAAATTTTGTGAATGTAAAAAAAACTTATCTTCTATTCTAAAAGACATCTTTAAAAATTTTTTAACTTGGAACCTTTTTCAACATGTATCTTTGATGAATTACATTGAAGATCATTAACTGAAATATACCCACCATAAAATTCTTGTTTTTTTCTATAAGCTAAAATACAATTTTTGACATCAGATACAAACAATTGATTTATATCTACAAATGATGAGTCTTTAATAGCCACACCTGTATTAGAATGTACAATTTCTAAACTATCAATTTTTGTCGATGACTTTTCTCCCATAGATATACCTTTATCACCACAATTATTAATATACCCTTTAACTAATAAATAATTTCCAAAAGAGAAATCTAAGCAGTCATTAAATGCATTTTTAATTTCAACAAAATTTATTTCAACATTTGAAAAGTCAATATCTAACGCATCAGATTTTGAGTTAATAACATTTATTTTCTCAAAGTGACCATTTACGTGTAATAAATTTATTGCATCTTCACAAATTGAGTTTTTAAAATATATATTCAGATCACTTATATTCATATCAAAAAAAGTTAAACATCCACTTAAATAATTTCTTTCAGTTATTAAATTATTATCATTGAATTCTTTATCTAGACCTTCAAAAATAATATTCTTTTTGATTAAATCACCATTTTGAAAAAGAACTCTACCCGAATTACTTAATTGCGTTATTTTTATATTATTTTTATTTATTTTAAGATCAATTCCTTCATTATAATAAATAGTTGTATTTTGTAATTTTAAATAATTATTTAGTTTTGCAATTTTATACTTTTCATATAAATCAAAATTTAAACTAAAATTCATTATAGAAATATTACCTAAAAATATAACGGGGGACTCATTTATTTTTAATCTTTGAGAAAGAAGTGATAATATATCTTTTGTTTTGTATTCCAAATTTTCACATAATTCTACTTGATTATTACAAATAATTATTTGATTACTTTTTCTATCTTGAAAGGCAAATAATAAATTTTCTGTATTCTTTGATTCTATGTATTGTATAAGATTATTATCAAACTCATTCTTTTTCACTTTATCTTTTTTTTGAATAATCCTAATGTTTTTTTTTATGTTTTTTATATAATTATTAATCTCACTTTTTTCGAATAATACATTACTTTTTTTTAAATTTTCATAAAGTAAATCAATATTTACCTTGTCTAAAAGACTTAATGTATTTTGGATTACAAATTCATTTTTAAGATCTAAAGATCCATAGTAATTATTAATATTTAAATTAAGATTACCATCATAGTATATTGGAATAAAATTATCTTTAATTGCATCATAATAAAATTTTCTATTGTGCTCGATTAATCCGTGGTAGCCGTCTGCAGCCAGCATAAGTAAATCGAAAGTGTCTAAAAATAGTTTATGTTTTTCATTATTATTTGATAAAATCTTATTATCTAAATTTAGTGATTTCATTGGATTGGAATAATTTTTGATTTCTGATAAATATTTAAAATAGGCGAAATTTAAAGTTGTCAGTGCTTTAGTTGATATATCAATTGCATCTTTATTTTTTATCCAATTAATATTATCAATTCTTGCCAATCTAAAATTTTCTGAATTTTGAGAAATTAAATCTTCATTTTTTGACCATAATAAATTTTCATCACCCTCTAAAATGGGCCCTTCTTTTAGAAGGTTATTTTCTAAGAATTCTTTGACAATTTTTTCTTGTAGTAACATTTTACTTTTATTTCCTAAAAATTCGATATCAACTATAAAAGTTCTAGGAGCAAGATATCCAATCTGCTTGAGAAGATATATAAAAAAAATTTCGTTTTTAAAATTTCTTGTTTCAGGTAAAAAAAGTTTAAAATTTGTAATACCTATAATATTTCCTTCAAGTAAATTTATATCAAGACTTTGTTCTAATTTACCTTCATTAAAATCAATATGATCTTTCCAGTCACCATGCTGTCTTAATTTTGCTTTAAAATTACAAATTATGCCATCATTAGTATGAATCTCAATATCTCCTTCAAATGTTTTTTTATATTTTTCAGGTATAGAATATTTTTTTAATTTTATTATATTCATTGAATTTTTAATCCATTTTTTATTCTTATTAACTCTAATTTTAATTATTTTTATATTTGAAGAAGTAAAACTTTTTGAAAGACCAAATTCTAAATCACAAAAATTTCCTGCTGTATCTAACTCTATTTTTTTACTAGCATATGAAAAATTAGTAAAAAAAATTATTAAAAATATTTTTATAAAAGTAAAATTTAAAAACAGCTTTAATGACACTTTATTAATTTGAATATTTTATTTCTATTCCAATTATATCTAAATTGTTAGAAATTTTATCGTGCATGGCTTCTAAATCCTTTTTATTTTCAAATGCAAATTTATAGTTGTAAGAAGAATCATTTTTAGAGAAATAAAAATGAATTAATGACTTATGTTTTTTTGCAGAATTTATTTCGTTAGAAGATGTGATTTCTAGAAAATTTAATGATGAACCTTCTTCAAATGATAAATTAAATGGTCTTTTGTTTAATAGTAATAAAATACGCTCATAAAAGTATGCAAAAAATATTATTATTAAAAGGAAGAATATAACTATTAAACCCCATTTAAGATCGACTGATATAGAAATACCCAAAGTTAATAAGGCAAAAAACATAACTAATTCAAAAGGACTTTTGACGGGATTTCTAAATCTAACAATAGATAGTGCGCCAATCATACCTAAAGAAAGAGCAATATTGTTCATAATTACAGAAGCAATTACAAAAGAAATAAATGGTAAAATTAAATACGTCAAAGTTTGGTGCTGTGTTCTTACCCATGCTTGCCCAGTTATTGATAAAGATGTACGTATAATGAATCCAGATATAATAGTGAATATAATTTTTAAAAAAATATCTTGATTATTTTGAAATAGGTAAAAAATATATGATAAATCAAAATCATCCATATTATCATTTTAAATTAAATATGAATTTTTAAAAGAGAAATTAGTGTTTTTCTAGCATAAGTATTTATAATCAAGATTATTCAAAAGCTATTTATATTAAATGTAGGAGCTAATTTCACGCATTATCTTGTCAAACATATAATTAATTTAAATTTTTATAAAAATTGATATAATAATATTATTTGCATATCTATTTACTAAATAGATTAACTTATCCGATGATAAAAAAAATATCTGTTAATTTTTGTTATATATTTTCTTTTTTTAGTATTTTTTTTTATTTTCTTACTTCTTTTTATCAACCATTAATTGGTGATGATATTTTTGTGTTTTATGATGTAAAGAATTCAGAAGACTTCTTTTCATATTTTGTTTTTAAATATAACAATTGGACAGGAAGATTTTTACAAATTGTTTTGGGTTATTATCTTTTTACAAATGAATATTTTTTAATATTTTTTAAACTAGCAAGTATACCAACTTTTTTTATAACCATGTGGCTGGCATGGTACTGTATAACTAGTAAATTTATAAAATTATCTGATGAAAATTTCTGGACTTTTTTTGTTTTTTCTTCTCTTGTTTGGTTTTCATTGCCTGCGATAGCAGAAAATATTGTTTGGGTAACTGGATTTATAACATGGTTATATCCAATGTTTATTTCTCTAATTTTTTTAACTTTAATTTTTTATTTTTATAATTCTACAAGCGAAAATAATTTTAAAATCAAAAATTTTACTTGGAAATTTATACCTATAATTATTACAGGATTCCTAAGTGGGAGTTCGATTGAGCAGTTATCTATTATAATTTTATTTGTTACATCATATATTTTTTATTTAATAATATTTGTAAACAATAAGAAAATTAGTACTGAATATTATATAGGATATTTATTTTTAATTCTGGGTATTTTGTTTTTATTTTTAGCACCAGGTAATTATACAAGAATGAATTTAGTAGAATCTAACTTTATCGAAAAAATATTTAAATTTACAATCTACCTTTTTAGCTCTTACTTTTTTTTAGGAAATGTTAAAGAGGCAATGATTTTCTTTTTTTCAATTATTTTGTTATTTTTTTTATTTAATCCAGAAACAAGAATCACCATCAATGTTTTAAAAAAATCACTATTTTGGCTTGTCGCTAGTCTTATTGGTTTGTTTATTATGATTCCATTGACTAATTTTCTATCAATAAGAACTATATTTTTTCCAATTATCTTTATATTTTTTTTTATTTTATCAATAAATATTAATTTAGAAAATAACATTAATAATACTAAACCTTTAAAAAAATATTTTGTTTTGATTATAATATCATCATTATTATTTTTTGACTCTTTTACTTCTTTTTTATCCAATAGGAGTTTGTATTATGAAAATAATTATAGAAATTATTTAATAAATGAAGCTAGGATCTTAGATCAGGAATATTTAGAGGTGCCTTTTTATACAACAATTCCATCAAGATTGACCTATAATCTAAACCCTGAACATGATAGGGAATTTTTAAAAAATATATCAAAAATAATAAATATAAAAATAGTTCACCAAGATACTGATAATGCAGCACTTCCTAACAGTAAAAATATTTTAAAGGAATTTAAGAATATACTGGATAAATAAATTTAATCAGGCAATGTCTCTTCAATTACATATCTTGGTCTTTTTTTTATTTCCAAATAAATTCTTCCAGTATATTCACTGATAAGACCTAAGATAAAAAAATTAAAAATATTAAAAAGAACAATTATCAAAAATATACTTGTCCAACCTCTAACTATATTTCCAGAAAAATATGATATTAAAGCATACAGAGCAAAAATTAAAAAAAATAATGACAACAAAAAACATATTATAAAAGATAATCTCATAGGTAAATTTGAGAAACCAAAAAAAGCATTTAAAGAAAAATCAAACATTTTTGAAATGGACCATCCCGATCTTCCTTTATGTCTTTTGTCTCTATTAAATACTATTATATCCTCCTTAAAACCTGGCCAAACTATAAGTCCTCTTAAAAAAGGATCGCTTTCCTCTAAATTATTTAAGAAACTTAGCACTTTTCTATCAAAAATTTTAAAATCTGATACTTGTTTTTTTATTTTAGTTTTAGAAAGTAAATTAAACATATAATAAAAAATACTAGCTGTAATTTTCTTAAAAAAACTATCTTTTCTAGTACTACGTTGGCATGAAATTATATTGGCGTTGTTTGTTTTAATTTTGTTGTATAATTTTTCAATTAATTCAGGCGGATCTTGAAGATCGGTATCAATTACTGTTGTATAAGTTCCTTTTGAATTTTTTAGTCCAGCAAATATTGCATTTTGGTGGCCAAAGTTTTTTTGAAGTTTTATTCCTTTTACATGTTTATCAATTAATTTTTTTTCTTTAATAATACTCCATGTTTCATCTTCAGATCCATCATCAATAAATATTATTTCATAGTTTTGTAAACTTAGTTTTTTAACTGTATTATTAATTCTATCATAAAATTCATTTATATTTTTTTCTTCATTATAACATGGTGCTAATATTGAGAGTGAAACCAATTTTGAATTTTTCATAAATTAACTAATAAATTATTAAACTATTAATTATTAACAGAAAATAAAGATTTTTGGAAACTTCTTCGTAGAAACTTCGAACTAAGTTTTCATTATTTATCAGTTTTTTTGCGAAGAAAGTAACAGACACATCTTTTAATGCTTTTAAAGAAAATACAAAATTAATTTATTAATTATTGGACAATATAAAAGGTGATAATGTTTATAGAGTTTATCCACACAAAGTATTTTGTAATATAACTATTAAAAATAGATACGTAACTCATGATGAAAAAAATATCTTTTATTATAATTTTGACCATACTAGTTTAAAAAGTTCTGAAATGATTAGTATTTTAATAATGAAAGAAATAGAAAAGATAGAACTTAAATCTAATTAAGCTCTACTCTCCGCTTATCGTCTAGTTAAGTTTTCAACCATATTTGATATTTTCTTTTCTGTCTTAATATGGGGCGTTCTGTTTCCTTATCAGTCTGCCCTATGTCGCAGAATATAACACATTTTTAAAAGTGTGTGCAAAAAGTGTGTGCATTGATTTGTTGTTTTTGATGAATTTGCGACCTCAGAGTGTGTGCAATCTCGCAAATAACTAAAATTTAATTGATTTTTAATAAGCATTAAGATTAAGATTGTTTAATGCTTTTTAGAACTATTTTTGTAATTCTTTGTTTATTATCTTTTATTAACAATGCTTTTGCATTGAAATTAAATTTAAATTTAAAAGATGCAATTGATAAAGTTACTGATGAAATAGAAAACAAGTTAAATGATGAAGATAATATAGTAAATCTGGAATCAGAAACTCAACCTACTGACAAAAACCTGATAATTGAAATTGATGAAGATATTAGCAAAGTAAAAATTCAAGATTTAAAAAAACTAAAAACAAGAGACATGGAAAAAGTATTATTTGGAACAGTTTCATTAGGTTTTTATGAAAATGGAGATACTTTTACAGATATACATTATCCAAACTCTCCAAATGAAGAAGGTGAATATCATGCAGTAATTAATGAAACAGATAATTTTAAAGGCATATATAAAATTGTTCAAAGTAAAATTTGCTATCTTCAGGATGGTTATGATGATTGGCAATGTGCATGGTTGTACAAAAGTAAAAAACAAAAAAATATTTATTATTGGGCACTTAAAGGTAAAGTTTTTGCTAAGATTGTTAATATTCTTGATATATCTGAATATAAAATAGCAAAATCAAAAATTAAAAATACAAAAAAAGAAAATCAAGAAATTCAATCTAAAAATGAAGAACAATTAGTTGAAAAAAATAACCAAGAAGTCAATGAAGAGGTTGAAATTGAAGAAGTTAACTTAATTGATCAGTTAAAATTAGGATACAAATTTTATAATGGAAATGAAGTTGAGGTCAATTATAGAAAAGCAGTAAAGTATTGGGAAATTGCCGCGCAACAAGGATTAGCACAAGCACAACTGGAGTTAGGAATATCTTATATGTTGGGAGAAGGGGTAAATAAAGATTTATCATTAGCATATATGTGGATTTCAAATTCATTAATGGAATTTTATGTAATCAACGGTACGATACAAAAAAATTCTCATAGAAAAAAAGAATATTTTTTACCTAATAATCTTCATCAAGAAGCAAAAGAATATTTACAAAATTTATATTCAAGTATGCAAAGTAGTGATTTGATTAAAGGAACAAGTTTAGCAAACCAATGCTGGAAAAATAAATTTAAAAACTGTGAAAGTAATCATCTTAACTACTCAGTAGAGACTGAAAAAAAGGTCATTGCAAGTGGACTTCCTTTATGTCCTGAAGATGATCCAAATAAATTATATCAACTCAAATGGGACCAATGTTTTGGTATTAAAGATTTTGGGGATGAAACATATGAAGGAGAATGGAATAATGGATTTATTGATGGAAAAGGAACTTATACTTGGAATAATGGAAATAAATATGTTGGAGAATTTGTTGAAAATAGAATCGAAGGTTTAGGAGTTTTTTATTATATAAATGGAGATATTTATGAAGGATTATTTAAAAATTCCACATTTGATGGAATTGGCAAATTAACATATGCAAATGGAGAAGTAGAAGAGGGTATATGGAAAGATGGCAATTTAATTGAAAACAAAAAAGTTAATAATCTTGTTAATGTAGAAAACGAGTATGTTGCTATCAAAAACGCAAATATACTTGAAGAACCTTTTGAAGATTCTAAATTACTCACTACTATTGAAAAAGGAACTACTGTACTTGTTTTAAAAAAAACAAAAGATGAAAAATGGTTTTTAATTAAAGAAATAAAAGAAAATTGGGGCAATGAAGATATTGGTCAATTGCTTGGTTATTCATCTTCTAAATTATATAAATCACAAGACTCAGTATTTAAAAGTGTTTCAAAAAAAGAAGACAGTAACTTAAGTGAATATAGTGCTCCACCTGGAAAATTGTTATTAGATGCATACACATATTATATAATTATTAAAAAAATGCATGAAGTTCGTGATGGTTATGCAATGGTCTATATAACTGATATACAATTTTCTAATGCAAGAACACAGGTAAAAGAAATTGAAGACACTTTATTAAGCAAATACGAACTTGATGAAGATTTAATTTGGAATATGTCTAATAAAGAATATAAAAAAGCATTTGGTGTTGTTGATTTGTATTCTGCAACAGGTGCTTACACGGACGAAGGTGAAAGATTTGCAAAATTAGTTCTTCTAAATTTAGATTCAATAGCAAAAGAATTATTAGATGAAGATATTAGTAAAGATTTTTAATTTTTATTCAAAACTATTATCTTTGATTTATCGCCTAGAATGAAACTTCAGAGTGTGTGCAAAGTGTGTGCAATAGTGTGTGCATCTTAAATTTACAAAAATAAGAGGAAGCAAAGGAAAATTAAAATAATGGGGCGTTCTGTTGCTCGGTGCGTGAAACGGTGCTAACTAGAAGTCGCCCAAATAAATCTTCGAAATCATAAGCAAACTCTAATGTTTTAGCTCATTCTTTCTAAAAAAACTTATAACATTGATGATTGAAAATATCTAATTTTTTAAGTCTCAAGTCGCCTGAAAGTCGCTCAATTTAGAGTCAAAATTAATCCAATAACATGGTACAATTACCTAGATGAAAAGATTAATCATATTAACTTATATAATTCTCATATTTTTTTCTTATCAAACTTATGCAAATGAAGATTATGAAGGTTTTTATGAGCTAACGAACAATTATAGTTGTATGCAAGGTAATGCAATAATATTAAAAAAACGTAGCGATGATAGATATGGTATAAATTTATTTAAACTAGTAGGAAATGAAAAACCCTCTATCAAATTATGGTTTTCAAAAACAACAAAAGGCTTTCTAGTTGGTAATAAATTAAATGCACAAGGTTATTATGCAAATTTAACTGGAAGTATAAAAAATGATAAAATAAAAATTAGAATCAAAACAAAGAAAAATTCAAAGAACCGGGTTTCAAAATCATGTAATAATAAAGTTCTAGTTTATAAAAAAAATAAAAATATCAATTTACCAAAAATACTATCTCATCAAGAGGATATGGATCCTTCACCCATATTGGCATGTAGTTCATTAAGTTTACAAGAACAATGCAATAATTTTACAATTTCGTTTCAAGAGTTTTGTTCAAAAGTTGGAACTAATCATTTATACTATGAGTTTTGTGAAAGAGGCACTAAGCCAAGTTATGAAGAGTGGTTTGAAATTCAAAATACACTACGAGCTAAAAATCAAAAATTAGAAAATGATAGAAAACGTAAAGAAAAAGAAGAAATACGTATTGCTTCTGAACTTAGAGAAAAAAATACAACGTATTGTATTGCAAAAAATAAAACCTTTAAAATCATATTAAAGCCAATTGATGGAAAAAAATTTGATTGTTGGGAAAGCACCGTTGAAGTATCTAAGAATGAATATGAAATCTCAGATGCTAGTCCTGAAAATTGGAAAAAAATTAGAAACGATCAAATAAAAGAAGAAGAAAAAAGACTAGCTGAAGAAAAAAGAAAGAAGGAAGAAGAATCAAGAAAAATAGCTGAGCAAAAGAAAAAAGCTAAAGAAGAGGAAGAAAAGAGAGTTGCAGAAGCAAAGGAAAAAGAAAAAAAAGCAAAAGAAGAAGAACTATATGTAATTGGTACTGGAACTGGATTTTTTGTAAATGACGAGGGTTATATCGCAACTAATCAACACGTTGCAGGAATATGTCAAACAATGGCATCAAAAATAAATGGAGTAACGCATTTATTTAGAATTTTAGCATTGGATGAACGAAATGACCTCGCATTACTTCGTGGTGAATATAGAAATAAAAATTATCTAAATATTAATGTTATGGGTGCAGAATTTGGCGAAGATATTATGGCTTTTGGTTTTCCTTTAGCAGAAAATTTAAGTTCAAGTGTTAAACTTACAAGAGGTATTGTAAGTTCCTTAAGTGGTCCAAATAACGACATATCACTAATACAAATTGATGCAGCTATACAACCTGGAAATAGTGGAGGTCCTGTATTAAACTATTATGGACAAGTAGTTGGAGTAGCCTCTTCAGGACTAAATAAAATCCAAATGTTACTAGATGAAGAATCTCCATACATACCCGAAAACGTAAACTTTGCAGTTTCTGCAACAACTTTAACAAGTTTTCTTAAGTCAAATCGTGTAAACATTTTTAATAAATCTTTTAATAAAAAAAGTTCTCAAGATCTTGCAAAAATAGGTATGCCTCCAACTATTCAGTTATTTTGCTTAAATACTATCGCGGCTCATAAAAAACTTAAGGAAAGTGAAAAATATAATGATGTGCTTTTAAGAAAGGTTTTAAATCTCAAATAAAAAAACTATTCTCATTTCGCTCAGAAGTCGCTCAAGATTTGGGCAATCTAAAAAATTTCTAATTATTCTAAGAAAAAATTCCAATATCAATGGGGCGTTCTGTTGCGTGTCACAGATCCCATTCTTTAAGCACTATATAGGTTTTTGGAAAAACTTCACTGAGAACTTCACTGAGAGTTTAATCATTTCTCAGAAATCTTGTTTTTAGACTTCACTGAAGATTGGGGTGATTTTCTCTTATCGTAACCTAAAACCTTATATCTGTTTCTTGCCCATTCATCTGAAACATTAAAATAATTTGATCAGACTATTTCTATTATATCAAATTTGATTTTGATTTTATTGTCAAATATAAGTTTAGAAAAATTATAAAAATATAGGAACAAGTAATCATT
>CACKRO010000013.1 GCA_902602695.1 uncultured Alphaproteobacteria bacterium
TGGGACAACTATTTGCCAAAATATTCTAAACTCACCAGCTCCATCTGATCTTGCTGCTTGAATTAATTCATCTGGAACAGAAGTTATAAATTGTCTCATCATAAAAATTCCTATAGCAGGTGCAACAAAAGGAATTATTAGCCCCGTTAAAGTGTCATTCAATCCCATTCTTCCAACTAAGACGTAAAGAGGAATCATTATAATTGGGAAAGGTATCATTGCAGTTGCTACCATAAAAATGAAGAGTTTGTTTTTTCCTTTAAAGTTATATTTTGCAAATGCATACCCGGCTAAAGTACATAAAAAAATCGTTAGAATTGTTACAGCTATAGCAACAAAGAAGGAATTGAATATCCATAAACTTGCAGGAAACTCAGTAAACAATTTTGTTACATTTTCCCAATTAGGACTTTTAGAAAAAACTATTGGTGGCCATGCCATTATTTCTGCTGTTGATTTAATTGATGACGTAAGCATAAAAAAGTAAGGAATTAGTGTTATCAAACCTATAATTGTTATTATTAAATTTAATGAATATTTTCCAATTGTTGGCGATAAGGATTTTTTGCTAGAACTAGAAGACTCAATTGGAAAAATATTAGCAATAAAATCTATAATCGGAGATAAAATTCTCTCAATAAAACTTTTTTTAGCATCCTGATCTAAATTTGAGGCAAATGATCTAAATTGAAATAATGATATAGCTAAAATGCAGATGAACATAAATACACCAATAGAAGATCCAAACCCTAATTTGAGCTGATTAAAGCCTCTTTCCATCATGTAAACAACCATTGATTTAGCATGGGTTGGAACATCATTTCCACTATACATAACAAATACATCTTCAAATATTTGAAATGAACCAATAGAAACAATTATACAAACAAATAATGTTACAGGTGCTAACTGAGGAAGAGTCACATACCAGAATTGATGCCATGCAGTTGCTCCATCTATTTTCGCAGCTTCATATAATGTTCTATCTATAAATTGTAGTCCAGCTAAAAAATAAATACAGGTTAATCCTGTCCACCTCCATATAATTAACATCATAACAGACCACTTAGAAGTCGAAGATGATTCAACCCAATTGATTGGCTCAATTCCTATAAGGCCAATCATATAATTTAAGAGCCCAAATTCACTGTTTAGTATCATCTTAAATGTTAAAGCCGCTGCAACGACTGATGTAACTATAGGCGAGAAAAATACTAATCGCCAAAAAGGTTTTAGTTTTAGACTATGACTATTAAGAGCAAGGGCTAATAAAAGTGCAAGAGGAATGGTTATAAATACACTTCCAGCAGAATAAAATACTGTGTTTAGGAAAGTTTCCCAAAAGTTTTGGTCTTTAAAAAATAAATATTCAAAATTTCCCCACCCCCGAGGTTTAGGAGCTTTAACACCTTTCCATTTATAAAAAGCTAAAATAAAAGACGCTATGGTAGGTAAAAGAAAAAAAATTGTAAAAATAATATAAAATGGCGATATAAAAAAATAAGGTGCAACCTTTTCAGGTCTTAATCTTCGACTATTACTTACAACTGACATATTATTATTTTTATTCTATTTTTAAAAAAGCAGGGTAAAAACCCTGCTTTAAAAATTATTGTCTATAAAAAGTCGAGTTCATCCTGAACTTGTGAAATGAACCTTTCATGAGCTTCTTCAGCAGTTATTTCACCATTTGCAAGTAACGTAGTTAAGTCACGAGAAACAGAGTCAATAATTGCTCTTCCAACATGTTGATAGTCATCAGCGCTTGAACCAGCTACTGAAATGAATGGTTCAGCAAATTTTTGACCTCCGTAAAAATCAAACTTTTTGTCAGCAATTCTAGAATCCTCTAGAGCTGATAATAAAGTAGGCATACCTCCAAAGAAATCATACTTTGCAATTTGACCTTCATAAGAAAAATATGCAAGTTCAAGAAGTTTTTTTGCTACATCAACTGCTTCTGAAGATTTATGAATGGCAAAACCAGTTCCACCCCAGTGAAAAGTTTTATAACCCTCATCTCCCCAAGTAGGAAGTGGAGCAACTCTCCATTCACCCGCTTGTGTATCTTTCACAGTAGGTTGTAAGCAGCAATTATTGTACCAATCAGGTGCCATTGTTCCAACTGTTTGTTTAGAATTATATAAAACACCAGGAGTTTGACCCCAATAATCAGTTGTATAATTTATTACACCACTTGCAAAAGCTTCTTCTTGGTATTTTAAAATGTCCATGAAAAGATCTTCATTCATTTCGAATTCACCATCTTCATTAAAGAATTTACCACCAGCTTGTTGGTACATACCAATAAATCTTAATTCAGATAGCATCATTGAAATACCATCTTTAGCTAAGATCTTTCCTGTTTCCATAAACTCATCCCAAGTTTTAGGAACTGATTTACCATAACTTTCAAGAATACTTGGGTTATAGTAATAAACCATATAACAACCTTCACTCTCGATACCGTAAATTTCACCATTAGTATGAGTCCAAGCAGCTACCTTACCAGGATTCCATTGAGACATATCTCCGTACATATCAGTTAATGGTACAAAATTGTCTGAAATGATATCATCAACCATAAACAATCCGAAACCACTTATTTCTATTCCAAGTAGATCTGTATGTTCAGAACCTGAAGCTATAGCTGTTAAACTATTTGTTGCCATGTCAGGAGTAACCTGAAAGTCAAAAGTTATGTTATCATCTGGAAATGCAGCCTGCACTTCTTCTAAGTAAGTATTAAAATAATCAACGTAGAGTTGGTTATGAGTCCACATTGATAAAGTTACATCTCTAGCATTAGAAGCCGATGAAAAACCAACTAAAACTGCGAGAGATAAAATTAAGGATTTAATTAATTTCATCTTTTCCTCCCTTTAATATGTCTTATAGAAGTTATATTGGTAAAAAAATCAAGATAAAAAAGCTTATTTAACTATTAAATTTAGTTGATTTTTAATTATTTGGTGAAAGAACTTTTTCGTGAGGCATTACTATTTTTTTTTGAAATTCAGTAAGATTTGATAGTAATTTTTTTGAAGGTCTATACGGGTGTCTGAAAAACCCCCAAGAAGGTCCATATCTGTAAACAACAATTCTTCTTTCTCCCTTATTTATTCTTTTTGCAGACCCATGACATAGTGAATCAACGAATAATAGTCCATCACCAGCTTTTAAATAAATTTCTTTTGAAGCAGTCATATTATCAGCAGATGTAACTTTGCCTTTTTTCATAGAATGTTTTTCAAATTCGGGATGACGTATATTTGATTTATGAGATGAAGGTATAATTACAGTACCACCATCACCAGGACCAATATCTTTTAACGCTAAAAGAATATTTACTTGACCACAATGAAACTTTCCTTCTTGAAATCTATAATGATTTCTTTGAAGAGCTTCATGATGGCCAGAGTGAATGCCAATAGCTTCCCCCGGTCCTCTTATATTAGCAAAATTTTCATCAATAAATAAAGGACCATGATGTTGATCAAAAGTATCTTTGCCTCCAACAAAATGAAGCATATGATTAATCCAAGATGGATGATCAATTAATTTTTCGAATGGCTTACCTGCTTCGTAAATTTGCTGAAGATTAAGACCTTCTTTTCCACCATAGTTGTGACCATGAACATGTCCTGCCCATTCATCATTTTTTACATTTTTTAATTTATCTAAAATATTATTAAGATTTTTTAATTCTTTTTTATTTAAAGCATTTTCAATTACTAAGTAACCATTTAGATCAAATAGATATTCATCAAGCTTAGAAACTTTTTTCACAATTATATTTTGAAGTAAAAATTTATTCTTTTCAAGAATAAAAGTCTAATTTATGACTGCTTTAAAATCACCAGATTTATATTTAGTAGCCATTTCACCTAAAGAAAGTGAATTTATTGAAGATGCATTGCCGGCAGTGCCAAATTCTTGCAATCTATTTTTCACAACTTCCTTCATTGCATCTTTAGAAAGTAGTAAATATTTACGAGGATCAAACTGAGAAGGATTCTCATGAAAATATTTTCTCACTGCAGCTGTAGCTGCTAATCGAAGATCCGTATCAACATTAACTTTTCTCACACCATGTTTAATGCCTTCTTGAATTTCTGAAACAGGTACACCGTATGTTTCTTTTATTTTTCCACCATATTCATTAATAGTTTTTATTAAATCTTGAGGAACAGAAGATGATCCATGCATAACTAAATGAGTGTTTGGAAGTCTTGAATGTATTTCTTTAATTCTATCAATTGCTAAAATATCACCTGTAGGTGGTCGAGAAAATTTATAAGCTCCATGACTCGTTCCAATAGCAATAGCTAATGCATCTACATTAGTTTCCTTAACAAAATCTGATGCCTCATCTGGATCCGTTAACAGTTGATCATGATCAAGCTTACCTTCTGCACCAACGCCGTCTTCTTTTTCACCAGTCCCAGTTTCTAAAGAGCCTAAACATCCTATTTCACCTTCTACAGAAACACCTAATGCATGTGCCATATCAGTAGTTTCTTTAGTAACTCTAACATTATAATCAAAATCCGAAGGTGTTTTTTGATCATCTAATAAAGAACCATCCATCATGACAGAAGTAAAACCAAGATCGATACAATTTTTACAATCTGATGGAGAACCACCATGATCTTGATGTAAAACAGTTGGAATGTCTGAAAACTCGTCCATTGCTGCTTCAACTAATTTTTTAACAAAAATTGGTCCGGCATATTTTCTTGCAGCACCAGACGCTTGCAAAATTACAGGACTATTTAACTCTTTAGCCCCTTCCATTATTGCTCTGATTGCTTCTAAGTTATTTACATTAAATGCAGGTACACCATAATTATTTTCAGCTGCATGATCTAATAGTTGTCGAAGTGAGATTAATGACATATGAAATATCTTTTTAAACATTAAAAAAATTAATTCAACAATACAGTGAGAGAAATTTTTAAATATTCAAATTTAATTTTTTTATATGCTTTGTCTCATAGTTATCTTGCAACTTGTTTTGCAATAGATCTTAAAATTCAAGGATACGAAGAACGCTATATTGGATTATCATTATCTTTGTGGGGAGTTGGTGTAATTTTTGGAGCAATATTACATAATTTAGTTAGAAAAAAATTAAATTTATTTTCTACAATTTTATATGGTTCAATAATTCAGTTAAGTTTTTCTATTATTTTTTTAATTGATCAAAATACTTTTCTAGTAGCTATTATGCAATTTGTTATGGGAATAACAAGTGCAATTAATTCTTTAACTTTAGAAACATACATAAGTTCAAAATTTAGAAAATCATCCGGATTTTATATTTCTTTGTTTTGGTCATCAGCAGGTTTAGGCGCAATTACTGGTAGTCTTATTATTGCTATTAATGGAATAAATAATTTTACATATTATATTGCCGTTATATTTTTCTTTTTACACTTTATTCCAATCTTTTTATTTAGATTTTCTATAAAACAAATTAGTATTGAAAATGTCAGCATAAAATTATCCAAAGATGTTCTAAATAAAATTAAATATTTACTAATGTGTGTTGTTTTATTTGGTGCATGTGATGCAGGTTTTAGCTCATTATTTCCATCATATTTATTAGAAGAATCATATAGTGATAAACAAGTTGGAAGAATAAATTTTTTAGCTGGATTAATTGCTTTAGTTTTTTATCCTTTCATGGGTAAACTTGTAGATAATTATAATAAGACTGTTATTTTTAATACTTTTTGTTCTATTAATTTTATTAATTTATTTATTCTTTATTTTATCAGTGATTTTTATGTCTATATAATTTGTGTAGCATTTTATTATTACACTATTGGAACAGTTTTCTTAATTACATTTAATATAGTAGGAAAAACTCTTGAAGGAGGTGTTATAGTTTTTGGAATTGCGGGTCACTATATTAGTGAAAATATTGGAAGTTTCCTTGGTCCAAATTTAATTGGTAATATCATTAGTATAAATATTAATTATTTCTTCTTAATATTTGTTGTTTTATATTTCTTAATAGTCTTACTATTTAATTATAATCAAATAAAAAATGGTGGGCTCTCAGGGACTTGAACCCCGGACCACCCCGTTATGAGCGGGGCGCTCTAACCAACTGAGCTAAGAGCCCTCAAAATCCCTTATAGATGATTATCAAAATTTTAATAATATTTATTTTTTAGAATTTAGCATTTTCTTTAATGAGAGATAAAATTCATGAGTAATAGTAAAATAAAAGCCATTTTCTTCATGTAAAGAATTATTCCCATTTCCATTTACTGTATGAAAGTCTGTGGGATAATTAAAAAAAATATTTATATCTAGAATGGCATATTCTCTGCCATAATCACTCTTTATGATAAAACCCTCCTTACTCACCCACAACCTCAAATGCTGATTGAACAAGTTGTTTGGTATATTCATTAATTGGATTATCAAGAACATCTTTTGTGATTCCTTCTTCAATGACCTTACCATCTTTCATCACTAAAGTGTAATGACATAAGGATCTAATTACTTTTAAATTATGACTAATAAATATGTAAGATAAATTGTGATTCCTTCTTAAGGATCTTAGTAAATCTATTATTTGTGCTTGAATTGATAAATCTAAAGCTGATGTTGGTTCATCTAATAAAATAAATTCAGGATTTAAGATTATTGCTCTAGCTATAGCTATTCTTTGTCTTTGACCTCCAGAAAATTCATGGGGAAATCTATGTAAGACACTTTCATCTAAATTAACTTCTTGAAGAGTTTTTATAATTAAATTATCTTTTTCTTCACTAGATAAATCTTTTCTATTAATTTCTAAACCTTCTCCTATAATTTGTTTAACAGTATGTCTTGGGTTTAATGAAGAAAAAGGATCTTGAAATACTATTTGCATGTGTTCTCTAAGTTCTTTCATTTTTTGAGTATTATAATTTTGAATTTCTTGATCCTCAAAAATAATTTTACCAGAATTAATTTCCTGAAGTTTAATTAATGACATTCCTAAAGTACTTTTTCCTGAGCCACTCTCTCCAACAATACCTATTGTTTCTCCATATCTAGCTTTTATATCAACATTATTAACAGCAATGAGCTCTGATTTTTTTTGATTAAAAAAATTTCCTTTTTTTAATACAAATTTAACAGTACATTTTTGACCTTCTATAATATAATTTTTGTTTTCCTCATCAAATGGATCTGGTTCACCACTTGGCTCAGAGTTAATTAGATGTTTTGTATATTCATGTTTTGGATTAGAAAATACTTCTTCTGTATACCCTCTTTCCACTATCTTACCGTACCGCATTACACAAATGCGATCACTGGTTTTACGCACAACTGTTAAATCATGAGTAATAAGCATTATTGCCATGCCGTATTTTTTTTGAAGATTTTTTAATAATTTTAAAATTTGAGATTGTATCGTTACATCTAAAGCTGTTGTTGGTTCATCTGCAATGAGTAAATCAGGTTTATTTGCAATCGCAATCGCGATCATGATTCTTTGTCTTTGACCCCCTGATAACTGGTGTGGATATTGATTTAATCTTTCTTCGGGTTGTGGAATCTGAACCTCATTTAATAACTCTAAAGCTCTTTTTTGAGCTTGAATTTTACTTATGTTACTATGTTCACGAAGAACTTCTATAATCTGACTTCCTATCTTATGTAAAGGATTTAAACTAGTTAAGGGTTCTTGAAAAATCATAGTTATGCTATCCCCTCTGATTTGTCTCATTTGTTCATCAGTAAATTTACCTGTTTCAACTCCTTTAAAAAAAATATTAGTTTTTGTACCAACTGTAGAATTTTTGGGTAACATCTTCATGATGGTTCTTGCAGTAACAGATTTACCAGAACCTGACTCACCAACTATTGCAAGTGTCTCACCTTTCATAATATCAAATGAAATATCGTTTACGGCGTTAACTACACCTCCTTCAACACTGAATTTAATTTCAGCATTTTTTAGATCTAAAAGTTTTGTATTATTTTGAGACTGCATATGGATCTACCGCATCTCTTATTCCATCGCCAAAAGCGTTAAATGCTAAAACTGTAAAAATAATCATACCTACTGGAGCCATCATCCAAGGAGCATAGGCAAAACTTTGTATATCTAAAACCTGATTTAACATAACTCCCCATGAAACCATAGGATGCTGAACACCTACACCTAAAAAACTTAAAAATGTTTCAACTAAAATAATTGAAGGGATGGTAAAGGAAGTCCACACAATTACATGAGATAATGTATTTGGAAAAATATGCTGAATCATTATCCGAGATCTTGAAGCACCAAGAGCCCTAGCAGCTCTTACAAACTCTAGATTTCTTACTAAAAAAGTTTTACCCCTAATCTCTCTTGCAATTGATGCCCAGTTTAATAATACAATTATTGCAGCAAATAAAATAAACACAACTGTTTCATCTGCTCTTCTGGGTAAAAGTGCAACTAATGCAAAATATAATGGATAAGCTGGAAAAGAAAGAGCAAATTCTGTAACTCTTTGAGCAACTAAATCATAAGTTCCTCCAAAATAACCAGAACTTATGCCTACCATTAAACCAATAATTAATGATGCACCAACTGCAATGAGAGCAAATAATAATGTTATTTGTGTTCCAACTAACATTCGTGATAACATATCTCTTCCCATATTATCAGTTCCTAAAAGATGTATATTTCCATCATTGTTTCCAAATAATCGAAGATTAAAATTCATTCCAAAAATTGTATATTCATCACCTTGTATAAAAAATTTTATAGGAATCATTTCTTCAGACTCAGAAAAAGTAAACTCAAAAGTTTCCATGTCCATTTCTTCAATAGTTTTATAAACAAAAGGACGAAAATGAAAGTTACCATTGTTATCAAAAAAATGTATTAGTTGGGGAGGATGGTATAATTCATCTTGAACAACTTTTTTATAATTATGTGGTGATAAAAATTCTGCAAATACTGCTAAAAATAAAATAAATATAACTCCATAAAAACCAAACATCCCATACCTATTTTTTTTAAGTCTTAAGTAAGAGAGGTGCCAATGGGAGTTAACTTTTATATAATTATCAGTCTCTGCATTTAATGTTTGAATGTTATTACTATCCACTATGCTGCACCTCCCGCCATATCTCTAATTCTAGGATCTAAGAGTGCTAAAAAACAATCTGCAACAAAATTACCAATTACCAATACGAGTGATAAAATCATGAAGATTGAGGAGGCAACATATATATCCATTGAAGATACAGAACTGAGCACTAATGGACCAACTGTTGGTATTGCTAAAACAATAGCAACTTCTATTTCACCTTCTATAAGATAAGATACACTTCTACCTTGGTTCATAATGATTGGATGTAATGCATTTGGAACACCATGCTTCCAAACTATTTTACTTTCCTTTAATCCTTTTGCTCTAGCTGTTTCAATAAATTGCATTTTTAAAACATCTAATAAATTTCCCCTCATCATCCTCATTTGATAGCCAGCCCCAACAAAACTTCCAACTGCAATAATAGGCCAAGTATGTAGGAAAAAATCCCAAGTTTTAGCTAAACTCCACCAACCTTCTTGCAGTACGTATTCCTGAGAAAATAATGATCCGTAATAGGGAGAATGAAACTTAATTGCCCAAAAATATAAAATAAAAATTGCTATTATAAATTTAGGAATGGAGAAAGCTAAGAATGTTAAGACCGTGGCTATCTGATCTCCAATTTGATATTGATGAGTAGCGGCATAAACACCAGCAAGAATACCAATAGTTACAGCATTAAAATAACAAATAAATGCCAGCAGTAATGTCCGCGGAATCCTATCTCCAACAACATCATTTACTGGTCTTTTTTGAACAAAAGAATCTCCTAAATCCCAATATAAAGTTACATCTTTAACCCAGGTTAAATATTGTATGTATACGGGCTTATCTAAACCTAGTTTTTTTCTTAAATCTTGAGCTTGAATTTCTGCTTCATCTTCACTTATTCCCCCAAGCATCATGGTCTGTCTTTTCCATTGATCTGCGTAATCTCCGGGCATTGCTTGAACAAGAATGAAGGCAACAAGAGTAATTGCTATTAACAAAGGAATAGTTGCTATTAGCCTTTTTAAAAAGAAAATTAGAAAACCCATATTTGAAAATTAAGTTAATTCTATGGCCCATTTGTGGGCCATAGAAAATATATATTATTAATACTCTGCTAATACACCAGGTAAGAACTCATCAAGCTGATCAGCTTTTGGAGTGTAAAGTCTAGACCTCATAACTCCATCTTCTGCCCACTCATACATATACACAGGTGCACCAGGATGATTATTTTTTATCCTTTTATTGATTAAAAGTGCAGCTGGAGCTTGAATTAAGCCCACAGTATATACATTTTCAGTTCTAACTCTCTGGATATCTCTAGCAAGACTTGCAACTTCTGAAAGATCATTAGTTGATAATATGCCTTGAGCCTTATCAACCAGTGTTTCTTCAAATGCTAGAAGATCGCCTTCATTGTCTCTATGCCAAGCAGGATTTTGAGATGTTGTTGGCAATCTATCGCCAATATTCTTAGTCGCAACAACCCAGTGCTCTCTTGCAATATACATGCTCCAATTTCCACTATCAGTGAATGCATCAGTATTATCAGAAGGTTTTAAAACTGGTTTAATACCAATTGCTTCAAACATACTTACAGAAGCATCAGCTAATTTATTATCCGTAGATCTTAAACTATTATAAAGAACATCAATAACAAGGTCATCTCCTCCATTAGGGAGATTTCTTATACCATTGCCGTCTGAGTCTTCTAAACCAAGACCATCCAAAATTGAATTAGCTCCAGATACATTATATGCATAGTAAATTGAGTCATCAAAATTATGAAAAGGAGAACCAGCTACAAAACCACCAGCATGTGGATGAAAAAAAGGTCCTCTAGCAACTGATTGACCCATAGTGTCTCTATCCATTGCATGTGACATTGCTTTTCTAAATTCCACATTTCTAAATAATTTTCTAAGTTCTCTTTCATAATCACTACTTACACCAAATTCTGAAGATAGATTCAGCATTAAGTCCCAAGCAATCAACCTAGTACCAAATACTGATTTAACTGGAGAATTCGGATCTTTGTTTTGTTTTAATGCTTCAACATAGTTTCCTGGATTTTCCATATTAGAAAAATCTCCAGTACCAGCCAAGGCCTGAGTAGTTCTATCATCCCAAGATGTTAACTTGTAAATAGTTTCATTATAGTATGGAAGCTGATTACATTCTTCATCTACTTTCCAGTAATACGGGTTACGCTTCATAACCATTAATTCATCTACTTTATGAACTACTGGAACAAAAGCTCCCATTGTAACAATAGGTAAAACACTTGCTGGCATTCCATTAGCGTATGACTCGTAAGTTGCATCACTATTATGCGCAGGATGCAATGGTTTCATTATATGAGATGGTCCAGGAGCACCTCCCATATATGCTAACTGTGCTAATACAGCATTACCTTTTGGTTCATCAAAATTAAATTTAAATGAATATGGCCCTAGTATTTCGAGAGTTGTTCCTGATCCTAATGCATCTTTAGGTAATCTAGAATTTACATTAGCATCTTGAACATTATCGTTCCACCAAAAATCTATGTCTTCAGTGTCAAACATATCTCCATCAGACCATCTAGCTCCCTCTAAAAGATACATCGTTAGTGATTTTCTATCAGAACTAAATTCCCAATCTTTTGCCAAGTTTGGAAGTGGATTAGCTTCTTCTGCTTTAACTTGCCATAGAGGTCCAAGTCTAGTCAATGATTCCATTAGTTGAATATTAATTCCACCCCATCCTTGACTTTGTCCAGCTAACCAGTTGAATCCTTCTGGTCTTCCACCAATAACATGTCGGAATGTTCCACCATACTCACCAATACCATCAACCATTTGATCTTTTTTTGCCATCCATGGTTCTTTAGGCATTCTTTCATTTACAGGTGGTAACTTTCCCGCATCAACATAAGATTTAGTTAGAGGAGATTCATTGTAACTATCACAACTTTGATAAGTCCATAAATCATCTCTTCCCACAAGTTCAATATCCATACCGGACATACTCTTGTCTTTAGGCAAAGTTTCTAAACCACTTACAGTTGAAGTCATAGCAAAAATACTAACTCCAACAAGTAAGCTTGCTGCCTTGCTTTTAAATTTGAATTTATTTTCAATACCCATCTTTCCTCCCTTAGAAAAATATTTAGTTAAATAGAATATTTTTTTTCTACAAAATCAATATCAAAAATAAATTATTTTTTAATAATTTTATAAGTTTATAGAAATATTGATAAATTGATTATGAGTAAGAGATTCCTTAATAATTTGATTAAATTTTTGAGAAAAATCATTATAATATTTTCTAGAACTAGACCTTAAATCATACTTTTGCATTTGTTGTCTTGCAGATTCCTTATTTAGCAGCCCAAGACCGTCTACAACTGGGTAATAAAGCTGTGATTGTACATGAGGTAGGCCAGATAAGTAATCATCAAAGTGATCCAAACTTGGAAGTTCATCTTGCCAAAGTGATATAAGTTTTTTTGTTTCTTCACTAATACATTCATCAGCAACATATTCCCAAAATTGTGAATCTCTTCTCTTAGAAACATAATGCATATTTAAGAAAATTTTGAAATCATCAAACTGTCGACCAATACGATTATTAAAATCTGATATTTTATTATCATCATTGAAATCCATTTCTTTTTTTAAATATTCGGAAGCAAATAAAATTAATTGTACCAAAGTACTATGAATGGAAGTTGCTTCCAATGGTTCAAGAAAACCTGATGATAAACCGATTGCCAAACAATTTTTTACCCAATACTTTTCAAGTCGACCACTATTAAATTTTATATCTCTTCTTGGTTCAATTTTATGTCCAAGAACTTTTTCTATTTCTTCTTGTGCTTGATCAGGTGAAATAAATTGATCACTATATACATAACCAGCACCTATTCTTTCTTGAGTTGGTATTTGCCACATCCAACCAAATTTTTGTGCCCAAGCTAAAGTATAATTAATATAATTTTCTTCATTAATATTTAGAAAAAATGGCATAGCTCTGTTAACAGGTAAATTGTCTTGATAAGATTTCCATTTTGTTTTGTACTGATCTCCAATAATTAATTTCCTAAATCCACTACAATCAACAACGAGATCAACATCTAATTCTAGACCACTCTCAAAATGTAAAGATTCTATTGTTCCATCATCATTCACTTTACAAGATGTATAAACATCGTCAATTATTTCTATATTCTGAGATCTTTTCTTTAAATAACTAGCTACTAGTGAATTATCAAAATGATACGCATAATAAAATGGACTAATAAGTTCTAAATTATTATCTTTATAAACGTAGGGAACTTTTTTATTTTGCATAAGTAACGTATGTAGGTGAATTTCTGAAACAGGTCTCCCAGCAGCAACGGCATAAGCTTTTAAGTATTCAAAATTTTCTGGCTTACTTTTTGGTGCTAATAATTGAGGGTCATCAATTGGTCCATAATAAGTATACCCCAATTCTTTCCAGTCTTTATGAACGATTCCAAACTTTAAAGTAGCTTTAGTTTCTTTTAAAAAATCTGTCTCATCTAAATTATATTTTTTTAAAAACTCATAAAAAATACTTGTTGTTCCTTCTCCAACACCAATTGTTGGAATTTTTGATGATTCAATTACTTTTATATTTGCATTTAATTTATTAGAGTAAAAAAAATCACTCATAATATAAGCAGCTAACCAGCCGGCAGTTCCACCACCTAAAACAACAACATTTTTAATTTCTTTCATAAATTATTTATCAAATTCAAAAGCTTGTGCTTCTACAAGTAGAGATGATTCTTTGTCATTTTTTAATTCTTCAGGTGATCTTGTTTTCATTCGTGCAGCACCTTTGAAATTTTTCTTTTTAACAGTTGATTTTTTTATTCTTTCTAATGCTTGATCCATTTCATTTTGATATTGTGGTAACCACTTAGATTGAGCTACTAACATTTCATCTACCATTGCCCAAACTTCATCAGGTGAACAAACAGCACTTACTAATGGATCTTGTAGAACAGCTAATTTTAAAAGATTAATATCTCCATCAATTGCTGCTTTAACGGACATTCTTTGCACATCAATTGAAGTTCGGCATAAAGAGGCACAAGCCATTGGTAATTCTATACCCTTAATCATTTTAATACCGTCCTTATCAACCATACCAGTACTTTCAATTACACAATCATCTGGTAAATTTTTTATAGTACCATTGTTTACAACATTAAAATGACCTCTATAAGGTCTGTTAGTTTCCATAGCTTCAATTATATAACTTCCATGCTCAGTTGATCTTTTGTGAGTTGATAAATCAATTCCAGATTCATTTAAAAATTTTGAAAAATCTTCTACAAACCAATTTCTTTTTTCTGAAGTAACTCTTAAATATCCACCTGTTTCACCATGTATCCAATTTGATAGATCAATCCAATTTGGTATTTCTTCTACCCTCTTTCTATACCATGGAAGATATTCACTTAAATGACCATTGCTTTCAGTAGAGAATAATCCAAATCTCTTTAGAATATCAATTCTAACTTTTTCTTGTTTTGATATTTCAGGATGATTTTCTAAAGCTTCGACAAGCACATCTTTTGAGACATTTTTGCCTTTAAATTTTAAATCGATGTACCATGTCATATGATTAATTCCACTGCACATATATTCAAGATCAGTATCGTTATCAGAACCTAAAGCCTTAGAAATTAATTTGGCACCACCTTGAACGCCGTGGCACAAACCAACCGTATTTACTTTTGCTTCAGATATAGCTGCCCATGTGTTCATAGCCATAGGATTAGAATAATTTAAAAATAACGCATCTTTTTGAGAATAAGATTTTATATCTTCACAAAAATTTAAAGTTTGAGGAATATTTCTTTGTCCATATAAAATTCCTCCAGCACAAATCGTATCTCCTACACATTGATCAACTCCGTATTGAAGGGGGATATTAATATCATGTTCAAATGCTTCTAACCCACCTATTCTAGTACAATTAATAATATATTTTGCTCCATCTAGAGATTTTTTTCTATCAGTTGATTGTTCGATCTTTGCGGAGAGTTTGTTTTGATCAATATCTTTTTGAATCAAGCTAGATACCAATTCTAAATTTTTTTCTGAAATATCGTGAAATGAAAAAATTATATCTTGAAATTCAGGAACTTTTAGTAAATCTCTTACTAAGGTTTGCGTAAATCCTATGCTTCCTGCACCTATAAAACTTATTTTCATGTTTTTATTTTTACACAGAGTAAATTAATTGACAATATTTTATTTTTTATACATCATTAAATTAAATATATAAAATGAGTGATTTACATAGTTTTGTAACGAATGGATTTGTTCTAAAGAAAAATCTTTTTTCTGATGAGGAGATCAGTAAGTTAAATCAATATATAGCTATTCGACAAGATAAAGAGGAAAGTGCTAGAGAAACTACGACTTCCACTGGAAAATTAACAATGACGATGTGGAATCATCCTTCAGAGGATTTATTTGGAAAATTCTCTACTAATGAAAGAATAGTCAAACCAATGGAAATATTCTTAAATGATGAAGTTTATCATTATCATTCTAAAATTATTTGGAAAAATCCAGGTGATGGTGGATTTGATTGGCATCAAGATTATGGTTATTGGTATCATAATGCTTGTCTTTACCCTGATATGGCATCATGTTTTATAATGCTAGATAAAGCAAATAAAGAAAATGGCTGTCTTAAGTTATTAAAGGGATCTCATCGAGTTGGGAGAATTAGCCATGCTCGATCAGATACACCTGAACAAACTGCAGATTATGAAAGAATAAGTGAATTAGAAAAAAGACATGAGTCTGTTTACATTGAGGCAGAGCCAGGAGATGCATTATTCTTTCATGCAAATTTATTACACTCTTCTGATGCGAATAAATCACAAAATTCTAGAAGAACATTAATTGTGTGTTTTAATACTAAATCCAATAATCCTTATAAAGAAATTGGACATGCTTCTTACAACCAGTTAAAAGTGGCAAATCATAATTCAATTATGGAGTATAAAATTGACTAAGCTTACAATCATTGGTGCTGGTAGTGCAGTATTTACCAAAAATATTTTTACCGATTTAATGTTCATAGATGATTTTAAAAAAATGGATATTGCACTGGTAGATATTGATGAAAAAAGATTAAAAATTTCTCATGAATTATTAGATGTAATTGCAAAAAAATTAAATGCATCGCCTAACATAAAATCATACACTAATAGAAAAGAAGCTTTAGCAGGTTCTGATTTTGTGCAATCAACTATCCAAGTAGGTGGTTACAAACCATCAACTGTAATCGATTTTGATATTCCAAATCAATTTGGGTTAAAACAGACAATAGCTGATACCCTTGGTATTGGTGGTATTATGAGAGGTCTGAGAACAATTCCTGTTTTAGTAGATATTGGTAAAGATATAATGGATCTTTGTCCAAATTCTTTATGGTTGCAATATGTAAACCCTATGTGTTCAAACATGATAGCAATAAATAATGCTTGTCCTGGAATTAAATCAATAGGACTTTGTCATTCTGTACAAGGAACTGCAGAAATGCTTGCTAGAGATTTAAATGAAAAAATTGAAGATATTGACTATCTATGTGCTGGGATTAATCACATGGCTTTCTATAAAAAGTTTTCAAAAAAAAATGGTAATGGGGGAGAAGATCTTTATCCAAGATTGAAAAAATTAGCTGATGATATTGTAACTGATAAGATAACATCAACTAGAAGTATAGGCAAAGATACCGAATCTGACAAAGTGCTACATGAAAAAGTAAGATACGAAATTTTAAGACGATTTGGTTATTTTGTTACAGAGTCTAGCGAACATTTTGCTGAGTATGTTCCATGGTTCATTAAGAAAAACAGACAAGATTTAATTGATCAATATAAAATTCCAATCGAAGAATATATTGATAGGTGTGAAAATAATATCAAACTTTGGGATGATTTAGAAAAAGATATGACACCTATACAAAATCAACCTTTAAAAAGAGGAAAAGAATATGCTTCATACATAATGGATGCTGTAACAAATAATAATGAAGTAACAATTAATGGTAATGTAATGAATGATAATTATATTGATAATTTACCTTCAAATTGTTGTGTTGAAGTTCCTTGCTTAATTAATGCAAAAGGTAACCAACCTCAAAAAACTGGTCGCTTACCTGAACATTTAGCAGCTTTAATGAGAACAAATATAAACGTGCAAATATTGACGGCCGAAGCTGCACTAACAAATAAAAAAGAGCATATCTATCATGCTGCCATGCTTGATCCATTAACGGGAGCAAATTTATCAATTGATGAAATATATTTAATGGTTGATAAATTAATTGAAGCACACGGTAATTACTTACCCAAATTTCATTAATGTCTAAACTTACTGTTAAAGATTTATTTGATAAAAAAGGAAAAGTTAAATTAACAGAACTGTATGTTACAAATGCTTTAGAAGCGTATGCAGCTGAACAAGCTGGCATAGATATCCAAATTGTTTCATTCAAAAAAGAAACTTTAAGAACAGGCGTGCCTACAAATAAATGGTTTAGAGACGCTCATATTAAAGATATTCGAGAAGCAGCTCCAAACACATTTATGATTTATGGTCTTGGTCAATTATCCTCGCCAGAAAAAGCAATTGATGCTGCTCTTATTGCAAGAGAAAATGGAGCTGATGCAGTTTACTGTGGTAATAGTCCAAAATATATAGAAGCTCTTCGAAATGAAGGTTTGCCAGCAGTCAGTCATATTGGTTTAATTCCATATAAAAACACATGGACAGGTGGTTTCAAAGCAGTTGGGAAAGACGCACAATCTGCTTATAGGGTTTATAAAGATGCTTTAGCATATGATCAAGCGGGGGCTATAGGTCTAGAAGTTGAATGTGTTCCTGATAGAGTTGCAGAAATAATTACTAATAAAGTTAATTTATTAACGTTATCAATGGGAAGTGGTCCTAAATGTGACGTTGAGTTTTTATTTATTCAAGATGTTATTGGAACAAATACTGATAGGGTTCCTCGTCATGCTAAAGTATTTAAAGATACAAATAACTCATACGAAAAGCTTTTAGAAGATACTGTAGAAGGACTTAAAAATTTTATTAAAGACGTAAATACTAAAAAATTTCCAACTCCATCAAATATTGTCGAAATAAAAGATGAAGAGTTTGAAAAATTTTTGAATAAAGTTGGCTAGATATTTATAATTAATAAATCTTCTCCAATTATAGGATCTTTACCAAAATCTTTTTTTACAATTTTCTTTAATCTTGAAACATTAAATCTTGTTGGAACAAAATGTGTTAATACAAGTTCTTTACAATTTGATAATTTAGCAACTTTTCCCACAAGATTACTTGGAGTGTGATACTCTTTCACATTATGTAATGTTTTTTTAGTTCTAAGTTTAGACGTTTTATTCATTTCATATTCTATAAAAACCTCATGAAGTAAAACATCTGAGTTCTGAGCATTTTGCATTAAACTCTCACACGGTCGTGTATCTCCACTAATTGTTAATTTTTTATTATTATTATAAAATGAAAAACCATATGCATATGGCACTGGTTTATGATCAACTTCAAAATATTTAATTTTTATATCATTTATTTTTATTGAGCCATTTTTTTTTAATTCATAAACTTTATATTTAAGAGCATTTGTTGATTTTCTTTTTTCATAAGAAATTCTTAATTCACGTTCAATTTTCCAAGCTGAAAATATTTTATCAACAAATTTCTTTGTTCCTTTAGGTCCATATATTTTCCATATTGTATCTCTATCAGAGTGCCAAGAAGAAATGATGAGTTGATACAAATCTATAACATGATCGGTGTGTAAATGAGTAAGTAGTAAAGCGTCAATATCAGCTGAAGAGTTTTTACTTTTATTTAATCTTTGCGTTACTCCAGAACCACAATCGATTAAAATTTTAGTTTTTTTGGTTGATACAAGGTTTGATGCACCACACCTTTTGTAATCAATTGAGGGGCATCCTGTTCCTAGAAGCGTTAGCTTCATTATTCATCTAAAAATGTTTTTAGTTTCCTTGCTCTTGTAGGATGTTTTAATTTTCTTAATGCTTTAGCTTCAATTTGTCTTATTCTTTCTCTAGTAACACTAAATTGCTGACCAACTTCTTCCAGAGTATGATCACTATTCATACCAATACCAAAACGCATTCTTAAAACCCTCTCTTCTCTTGGGGTTAAAGAAGATAGTATTCTTGTAGTAGTATCACGTAATGAACTTTTTACAGCTGCATCTATTGGTATAAGAGCATTTTTATCTTCTATAAAATCTCCCAAAGAACTATCTTCTTCATCTCCAACAGGAGTTTCTAAGCTGATTGGTTCTTTTGCAATTTTTAAAACTTTTTTAACTTTATCTAGAGGCATATGAAGTCTATCTGCTAACTCATTTGGAGTAGGTTCTCTTCCTATTTCAGACATTATTTGTCTTGTGGTTCGAACAATTTTGTTGATTGTTTCTATCATATGAACAGGAATTCTTATTGTTCTTGCTTGATCTGCAATTGATCTTGTAATTGCCTGTCTGATCCACCAAGTTGCATAAGTTGAAAATTTATATCCCCTTCGGTATTCAAATTTATCAACCGCTTTCATAAGGCCTATATTGCCTTCTTGAATTAAGTCTAGAAACTGAAGTCCTCTGTTTGTATATTTTTTAGCAATAGAGATAACCAATCTTAAATTGGATTCAATCATTTCTTTCTTAGCTCTATTTGCAGATCTTTCACCCTGTTGGACAGTACCAACTATTCTTCTGAATTCAGATAGAGGCAGTTCTGAAGCACCTTGGATTTCTTTAATTTCTTCAATAGTTTTATTAATTTCTATATGATTTCGGTTTATAAATTTTTCCCAATTTTTATCTTTTGTTGATAATAAATTCTGTATCCAATTTTTTTCAAAATTAAAATTTAAATACTGGCCAACAAATTCTTCTCTTTTTACACCAGCGCTAGTTGCCATACGTAACATTTTTCCTTCTCTAAGAAGAAGTTTTTTATTTAACTCATATAAGGCTTCCATAAGAGCTTCAATTGTGGTTGAGTTAAAATGTACAGCTTTCATTGCAGAAACCATTTCTTTTTGTATCTTTAAATATTTTTTTTCTAGAGAATTAAAATTTTTTTCGTTTTTTTTATCTGCACCTATTAATTCTTGACTACTTTTTTGAAGCTTTTTGAATAGTTTTGTAATATCATTGAAATCATTTAATACTTTTGGTTTAAGTTTTTCTTCCATTGCGGCAAGAGAAACGTTAAGGCTATCATCTTCATCATCGTCTTGTTGTTGATTTTCTTCATTATTATCTTCTGTTTTATTTGTATTATCTTTATTTTTTTTATCACTTTCTTCTTGATCACCGCCACTTTCAATTAATTTAAAAGTATCTTCAAGTTTAGAGTCAGAGATATCTGACATGTCATATGTAGCTTCTAAATCTACAATATCTCTAAGCAGCATTGTCCCATCTTTAATTGCATCTTTCCAATTAATAATTGATCTTATTGTCATTGGGCTTTCACAAATAGCACCGATCATTTTTTCTCTTCCAGCTTCAATTCTTTTAGCTATAGCTATTTCACCTTCTCTACTTAGAAGCTCGACCGCCCCCATGTCTCTCAGGTATAATCTTACTGGATCATCAGTTTTACCTGTTTGTTTTTTTTCTTGTTCATCACTGCCTTCTTCAGATTTTGCAGTTTGTTTTTTTGCTAGAGTTAGTAATTCTTTTGCTTCTTCCTCAGAATGAATTTTAATATTATTAGAGGTTATTAGATCACTAAATTTTTTAATATTTTCTTCAAGTCTGAATTTTTTAGGAATAGCTTTTTCAATTATTTTTTGAGTATATATTCCGTCAATTTTATGTTTGTTAATTAACTTTGCAAATATTTCTTTTATTTTTTCTTCAAAACCTGAGATTGCTTTTGGAATTTTTTTTGGCTTATCTTCTTGTGAAGGTTGAATCAAAGTCTTCTTAGGTATTTTTTTTGTAATAGTTTTTGTTGATTTTTTTATAATTTTCGTTTTAGATGTTTTGGAAGACTTGGAGGCTGACTTCTTCTTAATTAATTTTTTTTTAACTGAAGTTTTCTTTTTAGTTGGAATAGTTTTCTTCTTTACAGTTTTTTTCTTAACAGTTTTTTTCTTCTTATTTACCATAACTTTATTTTAATAAATCTTCATTGTTGTGAAGATCGAAAGTGATATTTTTTAACTCATCCCATGTCATTGAAGATGAATTAGTATCTATTTCAATTAGGCTTTTATTTATTTTTTTCAAATTTGAAAGTCTTGTCTTCAAATTATTTATAGATTCCTTAATTTCATTAATAACTTGTTCAGTATCATAATCTGAGCGAACATAAGGGAAAAGTTGAAATATACTATTATCCTTAGTTTTTTCATAAATTTCAGATACTTTATTTGGGAATTTAACAATATTAATATTATCTACGGATACCTCAAAAAACTCTGATTTATGAATAAAATTTAAGAATTCAGTCTGAATATCATTCAATAGTTCAGAAGCTATCAAGAGGGAATAGATCTGTTGTCTTAATTTCACATGATTTAAATAAGCCGTAAGAAAAGAATAAATTTGTTTCTCTTTTAGAGAAGTCTTTTTTGAAATAATTTTAATAGTTTGTTTTTTACCAGAAAATGATTTTAGTTTTTGAAAAAATAAAGATTTAAACTCATTTTTGTAAAAATATTTTATTTTACTATCTTTTATATTGCTAACTAATTCGTCAATATAATTATCAAAAATTACTTTATTATCAGGTTTTTGTAAATCAATTGATTTTGATGATTCTTGGAAAATAAAATCTACAATTGAAAGTGGATTTTTTAAATATGTTGCAAATTTACTTAAAGAATATTCATTTATGTAGGTATCAGGATCATATTCATTTGGCAAAATAACAAATTGCAATAATTTTGAAGGGGTTAGATAAGGTAAAGACATTATAGCACTTTTAAAAGAAGCTTTTAAACCTGATTGGTCTCCGTCGAACATTAAAGTTGGTTTATTTACATATTTCCATGATAATAAAAGATGAGTATCAGTTAATGAAGTTCCTAAAGGAGCTACAGCTGTTTTAATATTTTTGTCATACAAACTTATCACATCCATATAACCTTCACAAATTAACATATTTTTTTTTGATCTTATAATTTGTTTAGCGTTAAAAAGATTATACAAAATATTTCTTTTTTTAAAAAAATCACTTTCAGGTGAATTAATATATTTAGGATTTGAATTATCTAATACTCTTCCACCAAATCCAACAATTTTTCCATATTCATTTGTAATTGGGAACATAAGTCTATTATAAAAAAAATCTCTTATCTTGTCGTTTTTGTCTATTTTAACAACATTACTTTCAAGAAGTTCTTTATCTTCAAAACCTTGTTCTTTTAGAAATTGATAAAGAGTTTGTTTTGAATTAGAAGAAAATCCTAACTTAAAAAATTTAATAGTCTCGTGTGATAAATTTCTTTTATTTAAATATCTTTGACAATCTTTGTTTACCTCTAGATTATCTTGAAACCATTTTGTCGAGATTTCTAAAATTTTATAAATTTTATCATTTTTTTTATTAATATTTGAATCAAAATTATCAACTATTCTAATACCAACTCTTTGAGCTAATTCTTTTACTGCTTCAGGGAATGAAAAATTATAAAGCTCTGTATATATTGTAAATATATCTCCTTTAGCACCACATCCAAAACAATAATAGGAGCCTAAATCATCATTTATCTTGCAAGATGGAGTTTTTTCATCATGAAATGGACAACAACACCAACTATCCTTTCCTTTTTTTATGACTTTTGTTTTTTTTTCTAATTCTTGTGAAAGAAGAATTTTTGATTTTATTAATTCAAGATCATTTTTTGAAAATGACATCAATTGCCCAGTAAAGATTTAGCTATTTTTCCAACTAAACCCATATCTATTTTTCCAGTATAGTTTTCCTTAATTATTTTCATAAGGGCACCCATTTCTTTGATTGATGAATAATTATTCTCTTGAATTATATTCTTTATGATCAATGTTGTTTCATCTTCACCCATTTGTTTTGGTAAAAACATTTCTATTACTTTGATTTCATTTTGTTCCTTTTCAATAAGATCATTCCGATTCGCTTTTTCAAAAGCTTCTATTGAATCTTTTCTTTGTTTTACTAAACTTTGAAGTAAACTTAAAATATCAGAATCGGTCAAAGAGTCTTGCTTACCTCTAAGAGAAATTTCCTTATCTTTAATAGCGCTCTTTATTAATCTTAAAGTATTGATGGAATTAGTATCTTTTTCTTTGATAGAATTGTTATAATCACTTTCAATTTTATCCTTTAAGCTCATATTTTTTCACTTTCTAATAAATTTAATTTAATAATATAATTCTTCTTTTTAATTTCAACTAATCCTTGACTACATTGTTATAAATGCCTACTAACTATCATTTTGCTTCATCTAAATATAATGGAAGTTTTAAAAAAAGAACCACATATACACAATAAAACTGCAGCTCTTGTATTAGAAAATGGTGAAATCTTATGGGGTTATGGATTAGGAGAGAAAAAGGCTGCCGTAGGTGAGCTTTGTTTTAATACCTCTCAAACAGGCTATCAAGAAGCATTGTCAGATCCCTCATATACAAAACAAATTATTACATTTACTTTTCCACATGTTGGAATTGTAGGTACAAATCAGGAAGATCAAGAGTCAAAAAAAATCTACGCTGATGGTTGTGTAATAAATCAGCCATTATCAGAGTATTCAAATTGGAGAGCAGAAAATGACTTGAATTCATATTTTTTAAAAAACAAAATTCCATGTATTTTTGGAATTGATACTAGATACTTAACTAAGAAATTATCTGTTGAGGGGGCTAAGAAGGCTGCAATTATTCACTTTGGAAAAGGTGAAAATAAAATTGAAAAACTTAAAACTCAAATAAATGAGTGGAAAGGTCTTCAAAATTTAGATTTGGCGGGAATAGTATCGACAGAGCAAAACTATAATTGGAAAAAAGGAATATGGAAAAGTGAAAAATCAATTAAAAGCCAATTTAAATATAATGTCACTTGCTTAGACTTTGGCATCAAAAATAATATTTTAAGAAATCTTATTGAATTTAATCTTAACCCAACTGTATTAAACTTATTTTCTAGCTATGAAGAAATAATAGAAACTAATCCTTCAGGAATTTTTTTATCAAACGGGCCTGGTGATCCTTATGCCACAGGTAGTAAAATAGTTGATGTGATTAAAAAATTAATTGATGATAATATTCCAATATTTGGCATATGTTTAGGGCATCAAATTTTAGGATTGGCATTAAATGCAAAAACTAAAAAAATGTTTCAAGGTCACAGAGGTTCAAACCATCCCGTCAAAAATCTTACAACAGGCATTGTTGAAATTACTTCACAAAATCATGGCTTTGAAGTTGATAGAGATAGTTTTGGCAAAGATATAATTGAAACTCATGCTTCACTATTTGACGGAACTAATGAAGGTTTAAGACATAAGCATTTACCAGTATTTAGTGTTCAATATCATCCAGAGGCGTCGCCTGGTCCACATGATAGTCATTATTTGTTTGAAGAATTTTATAAACTTATTGAGCAAAATGCCAAAAAGAACTGACATAAATAAAATATTAATAGTAGGTGCAGGTCCTATAGTTATTGGTCAAGCTTGTGAATTTGATTACTCGGGTGCTCAGGCATGTAAGTCTCTCAAAGATGAAGGCTACAAAATTGTATTAATTAATTCAAATCCTGCAACAATAATGACTGATCCAGAATTAGCTGATCAAACTTATATTGAACCTATAACTAAAGAGTTTGTAGAAAAAATAATCGAAATCGAAAAACCAGATGCTCTTCTACCAACTATGGGAGGGCAAACTGCTTTAAACGTTTCAATGGAACTATTTAATAATCGTATACTTGAAAAACACGGAGTAAAAATGATTGGAGCTAATCCAACAGCAATAGAATTAGCTGAGGATAGGCAAAAATTTAAAGATGCTATGAAAGAAATTGGTTTAAACTGTCCTAAAAGTTACGTGGTTAACACTATTGAAGGGTCAAAAAGAGTAAAAAATGAATTAAATTTACCTCTTGTCATAAGACCAAGTTTTACACTTGGAGGTACCGGAGGTGGCGTTGCCTATGATGATGAGGGTTTTATTGATTTATGTAATAGGGGTTTAAATGCGAGCCCAACAAATCAGATACTTATTGAAAAATCTGTTTCAGGTTGGAAAGAATTTGAGATGGAAGTTGTAAGAGATAATAAAGATAATTGTATAATTGTTTGCTCAATTGAAAATGTTGATCCAATGGGTGTTCATACTGGAGATAGCATTACAGTAGCTCCATCCTTAACATTAACTGATAAAGAATATCAAATTTTAAGGAATGCTAGCATTAAGGTTCTCAGAAAAATAGGTGTAGATACTGGTGGGTCAAATGTTCAATTTGCAATAAATCCTGAAGATGGGGAAATTAATGTAATAGAAATGAATCCAAGAGTTAGTAGATCTTCTGCGTTGGCATCGAAAGCTACAGGTTTTCCAATAGCAAAAATTGCTGCAAAATTAGCTGTAGGCTATACTTTGGATGAACTTGAAAATGATATTACTACGACAACACCAGCAAGTTTTGAACCAACTATTGATTATGTTGTAACTAAAATTCCAAGATTTACTTTTGAAAAATTTGTTGGTGCTAATTCTGACTTAACAACATCCATGAAATCAGTTGGTGAGGCAATGAGTATAGGTAGATCTTTTAATGAATCAATCCAAAAGGGGTTTAATTCTCTTGAGTATGGTCTAACTGGTTTTGATAAACCAAAACTTAGCTCAAATGATAAAAATACAGTTTTGAATGAACTTAAAATACAATCTTCTCAACGCTTGTTAGTTGTAGGAGAGGCCCTAAGGATTGGATTAACAGTTGATGAAATAAATCAAACTACAAAATATGATAAATGGTTTTTATATCAAATTAAAACAATAATTGATTTTGAAAAAATATTAAAAGAAAAAGGCCTCAAAAAAAATATAATATTATATGCTAAGAAAATAGGCTTCTCGGATAGTAAAATCTCATCAATATTAAGTATTAAAGAAATAGAATTAAGAAAATTTAGAAATTATAACGATATTAATCCTGTATTCAGACTAGTGGATACTTGTGCAGGTGAATTTAGTTCTAAAACTCCATATCTTTATTCTACTTACGATTGGGATTTTGAAAATACTAAATTCTGTGAAGCAAATCCTACATCAAAAGACAAAGTAATAATTCTTGGAGGTGGCCCTAATAGAATAGGTCAAGGTATTGAATTTGATTATTGCTGTGTACATGCTGTCTATGCATTGAAAGAAAAGGACATTGAAACAATAATGATAAATTGTAACCCAGAAACAGTTTCAACTGACTATGATACTGCTGATAGACTTTATTTTGAACCACTTTCAGCTGAAAGTGTTATTGAAATTTACAATAAAGAAAAAAGTAATGGAAATGTTCTTGGTGTGTTAGTTCAATTTGGAGGCCAGACTCCTTTAAAAATTGCAAAAGAATTAGAAGAGGCTGGAATAAAAGTTATAGGAACTTCAACTGAAGCAATAGATTTAGCTGAAGATAGAGATAGATTCAGTGAAATATTAATGAAACTAAAAATTGCTCAACCAAAAAATGCTTTTGCAAATACTGTAGCTCAAACTTTAGAAAAAGCTGAAGAAATTGGATATCCTGTTTTAGTTAGACCTTCATATGTACTTGGAGGAAGAGCTATGCAAATCGCATACAATAAAGATAATTTAGAATCATTTTCTAATGAAGCTCTTGAAGTTTCTTCAAATAATGTAATTTTAATTGATGAGTATCTTGAGAATGCCAAAGAAATAGATGTAGATATAATTAGAGATAAAAATGGAGAAATATTTGTAGCTGGGATTATGGAACATATCGAAGAGGCAGGAATTCACTCTGGAGATAGTGCTTGTTCCTTACCTCCCTATTCAGTTAGTAAAGAAACTCAGAATAAAATAATTGAATGGGTATCAAAAATTGCCAATGAAATTAATGTTGTTGGATTAATGAATACTCAATTAGCAATTAAAGATAAAAAAATATATGTTTTAGAAGTAAACCCAAGAGCTAGCAGGACTGTACCATTTGTGGCCAAATCAAAAGGTATTCCAGTCGCAAAAATTGCAGCAAAAGTTATGGTAGGCGAAAATCTTAATTCAATTTTAAGTGATTATAAAATTAATGAATTAAAAAACTTTAATGTAAAAGAATCTGTTTTTCCTTTCAATAAATTTGATGGAGTTGATCTAATATTAGGTCCTGAAATGAAATCTACAGGAGAAGTTATGGGAATAGATGAAACCTTTTTATCTTCCTATATAAAGAGTCAAATAGCCTGTGGTAATATTCTTCCATCTAAAGGGACAGTATTTATCTCAGTAGATAATGATAATAAAAAGTTCATTATTGAGATAGCACAAAAGTTAAAAGAATTAGATTTTAATCTACTTGCAACTAAAGGGACTGCTGAGTACTTAAATACTAATAACATCAAGACAAAAATAGTAAATAAAGTAAAAGAAGGTAATCCTCATGTAGTTGACTCATTAATTAATAATGAAATTCAGTTAGTAATTAATACAACAAAAACTCAATCATCTATTAGAGATAGCTATAGTATTAGAAGGACATCACTAATGTATAATATTCCATATTACACGACAATAGCTGGAGCAAAAGTTGCTGTAGATGCTATTGAACATATGAAAACTCAAGAATTCACAATAAAAAGTCTTCAAACTATAAATTAATTTTATTGACTATAAAAAATAAATAAATCATCATGAGTTTATGAATAAAATTCCTATGACTGCTGAAGGTTATACAAAATTACAAGATGAATTAAAAAAATTAACCTCTCAGGATAGACCAAAAATAATTGAAGCAATTGCCGAGGCTAGAAGCCACGGTGATTTATCTGAAAATGCAGAATATCAATATGCTAAAGAACAACAAAGTTTAATTGAAGGAAGAATTATAGATTTAGAGAGTGCTATTAGTAAAGCAGAGGTAATAGATGTTAAATCTATTGAAGGTGACGATATTAAGTTTGGTGCAACAGTTGAAATAGAAGATGATGAAAGTGGAGAAAAACAACAATATCAAATTGTTGGGGAATATGAATCAGATATTGAAAATAAAAAACTTTCAATTACTAGTCCTCTAGCAAGAGGCTTGATTGGTAAAACAGAAGAAGACAATATTGAAATCAATAGTCCAAAAGGTTTAAAAAGCTTCACAATATTATCAGTAAAATACATTTGAATATAGACAATCCTAAAATTTGGTCATTAACTGATGGTTCACAAGGAATGATAAGTCAGACTAAAGGTCTGGCAAATGAATTAAGTATAAATATAAAAGAAGTTAAAACTGAAATAATTTTTCCTTGGAATAGATTACAACCTGGAATACTTCCTATTTTTAACTGGATATTTAAAAATAAGTTACCTACAAACGAAATACCTGATGTGGTCATTAGTTGTGGGAGAAAAAGTGTTTACTTATCAGTCTATCTTAAAAAAAAATATCCTAATATAATTAATATTCATATTCAAAACCCAAAAATTTCTTCAAAATACTTTTCATTTGTTATTGCTCCAAATCATGATGGTTTATATGGTGAAAATATAATCAATTCAACAGGTGCGATACATCATTTTAAAAAAACTAATAATTTAAAAAATCATTTTGAAATTGATACAAAAAATTTGATTACTTGTATTATTGGAGGTGAAAATAATCACTATAATTTCTCAAAAGAAAATACTTTGGATCTTTGTGAGAGAATAAAAAAAATGAAGAACTATAATATTAATAAAGAAATTTTAGTTATTACCTCGAGAAGAACTAATCAAGAAATTAAATATATTTTAAAAAAAGAATTGAACTCCATATCTACATTATGGTTTGGAGAAGGAAAGAATCCATACGAATTTGCTCTTTATAATTCTAGTTATTTTATTATTACTTCTGACTCAACCTCTATGATTTCTGAAGCAAGTATATCTAGCAAACCAATTTATGTTTATCAATTACCAATGAAGAGAAAAAGTAAAAGATTTATAAGATTCCATGAAGAATTTAAAAAAATGAATATAACAAGAGATTTTAATACTTTAGACAAATTAGAAAATTGGACATATACGAAACTAGAAGAAAGCAAAAGAATTGCTGGAATTATAAAAAAAAGAATTATAGAAAGGAAGAATGAATCTTGAGAATTTAGCTCATGCAGATTTTCCCTTTAATCATTGGGTATTTAGTAATTGCTTAGAAGAAGGTGCATTAGAAGAAATTTCCTATAGTAATATTCCGTCAGGAGACAGAATGTACGATGGGACAAGAGCTGCCGATCATACAGGCCAGGGAATTGATGGTAAATTAAGACTTTTTATAACAAAAAATAATTGTCAAAATTTTCCATATCTAACAAAATTAATTCAGTCTTTACAAAATATAGAAATGGTTAACAAAATATCGAAAATAATTAATAAAGATTTATCAAATTCATATGTGAGATTAGAAGTAATTGGAGATAAAAAAGGATTTTGGTTAAAACCACACAAAGATATCTTAGAAAAATTAGTGACGATGATGGTTTGGGCAAACCCATATAATGAAGCTTCAAATTTGGGCACCGACCTATATGATAAAAATTTTAAATTAGTTAAAACAATTGAATATATTCATAATAGTGGCTATTTTTTTTCTTCAGGGGATGATACTTGGCATGGACTTGAATTAAAAGAAATTCAAAAAGAAAGAAGATGTATTCAAATAAATTATGTTACTTTTAATACAGATTGGCCAGTTGAAAAAAGTGACTAAATTATTAATTAAATTATATGACTGAAAAAATAGAAAATGACGTCTTAATTATAGGTTCTGGACCAGCAGGCTATACAGCTGCAATCTATGCAGCAAGAGCAAATTTAAAACCACATTTAGTTTCGGGTTTAGAACCAGGAGGTCAGCTAACTATTACTACGGATGTAGAAAACTATCCAGGATTTGAAAATGTTATTCAGGGACCTTGGCTTATGGAACAAATGAAGGAACAAGCTGTAAAAGTAGGTACTATTTTTCATAATGATATTGTAACGTTAGTTGATTTTGAAAAAAATCCATTTATTTCCAAAACTGAGTCAGGAAAAGAATTTGTATCCAAATCAATAATTATTGCAACAGGTGCTCAAGCTAGATGGCTGAATTTGGAAAGTGAAAAAAAATTTAAAGGATTTGGTATTTCTGCTTGTGCAACTTGTGATGGTTTTTTCTTCAAAGATCAACAAGTAGCAGTGATAGGTGGAGGTAATAGTGCAGTAGAGGAGGCAATGTTTTTAACTAAATTTGCTTCAAAGGTATTGTTAATTCATAGAAGAGATAGTTTGCGAGCTGAAAAAATTTTACAAGAAAGACTGTTTAACAATAAAAAAATTGAAGTAATTTGGAACAGTAAAGTTTCTGAATTTGTTGGAGATGAAAATGCAAATACATTAAAAAAAATTATTTTAGAGAACACTTTAGATAGCAGCAAAACAACTATAGATGTAAATGGTGCATTTATAGCCATAGGACATGATCCTGCTACTTCACTTTTTATTGATAAATTAAAAATGGATGAGGAAAATTACATAATTACTAAACCTGACAGTACTGAAACAAGTATTAAGGGAGTTTTTGCTGCCGGAGATGTAAAAGATAAAATTTACAGACAAGCTGTTACTGCTGCTGGTATGGGTTGTATGGCTGCTTTAGAAGCTGAAAAATATATAGCGGAGAGTTAATTAACCCTGTCTTGCTTTCATTCTGGGATTTTTTTTGTTAATTACATAAATCCTACCTTTTCTACGAACAATTTTACAATCCTTATCCCTAGTTTTGGCAGTTTTTAATGAACATTTAACTTTCATAAAAAGTGCTTTAAATTCTGGGATTTGTTTTGTCAAACATATATTGTCTGAATCAATATGAGAAAGTTATCTTATCCTGGAAGATCTAATGTTTTAGCTCAAAATGGCATGGTTGCAACATCAAATCCATTAAGCTCAATGGTAGCGATTAATGTACTTCAAAAAGGTGGAAATGCCGTTGATGCTGCTATCGCGGCTTCAGCAGTTCAAGCTGTAGTATGTCCTAGCGCAACAGGAATTGGTGGAGATTGCTTTGCAATTATTTCGATGAATGGAAAAAAACCAATTGCTGTAAATGGTTCTGGAATTGCTCCGAAAAAAGCAAATTTACAGTTTTATAAAGATAATAAAATAAAAAATATTGGCTTAACAAGTCCACATTCAGTTACTATTCCCGGATCAGTTCATGCGTGGTGTTCTATGCATGAAAAATTTGGAATAATTGATTTTAAAGAAGTTTTAAATAGTGCAGAAAATTTTGCTAGAAGAGGATTTCCTGTTCATGAAGTAGAAGCTATTGCATGGAAAGAGAATGAAAAAAAACTTAAAAAAAATCCTAATTCTAAGAGGTTATTTTTAAATCAAAATCTCAGTTATAATTATGGTGAAGTTTTTAAGAATATTCCTTTAGCAAATACTTTAAGAGTCATATCAAAAAATAAAATTAAAGGATTTTATCAAAGTGAAATAACTAAAGATATGGTCAAGACACTAAATAAACTAGGAGGACTGCATACAGAAGAAGATTTCTATAATCAAAAAACGTTGTTTTCAAAAACAATTACAAATTCGTATAGAAATTTAAAGATCCATCAATGCCCTCTGAATAGTCCTGGATTAGTCGTCTTGATGATGATGGCAATGATTGAGAAATTAAATATAAAAAAATACAATCCTTTAAGTTTTGAAAGATATCATCTTCAAACTGAAATTTCAAAAATATGTTTTGAAGTCAAGGAAAGAATATTTGGTGATCCTAATTTTAACAGTATAAATATTAAAGATTATTTAAGTAATGAATATATAAGCTCTTTATGTTCTAGAATTAATAAAAATAAAATTTACTCTTCAAAAAAAAGCTATGTAACTTCTCACCCTGAAACAATATATTTAAGTGTTGTAGATAGAGATTTGAATTCAGTATCTTTTATTAATTCAATATGTCATGGTTTTGGAAGTGGAATTACAAGCAATAAAACAGGAATTCTTTTTCAAAATAGAGGTGTAAATTTCAGATTAGAAGATGATCACCCAAACTCAATTAATGGTCAAAAAAGACCACTTCATACAATAATCCCAGGTCTAATAACTAATAAGTATGATGAGACCCTGTATTCTTTCGGGGTAATGGGAGGGCAATATCAACCAATTGGTCAATCTCATTTGATTCAAAATATAATCGACTACAATATGTCAGTACAAGAAGGTTTGGACTTACCTCGAGCATTTGCTCTAAATGGCATATTAAATGTTGAAAATTCATTAGATGATAAAATTGTAAAAAAATTAGGGAATATTGGTCATAAAATTAAAATAAATAAAAATGCTATAGGTGGTGGTCAATGTATAAAAATAGATAGAAAAAATGGAGTATTTATTGGGGGATCAGATCCACGAAAGGATGGTATGGCAATTGGTTACTAATCTATACTTTTCCAAAAGTGTCATTATACTGACTATTTACTCTTACAAATGTGGTACACTTACTAAGCTGTTTTAATGATGAAGCTCCAACATATGTACAACTACTTCTAACTCCTCCGAGAATATCTCTAATTGTGCTATCTAAAGAATTTTTCATTCGTATTTTAACTTTTTTTCCTTCAGATGATCTATAATTTGCCAGACCGCCATAATGTTTCTCATTAGCTTCTTCAGAGCTAGATCCATAAAATTCAATATATTTACTTCCTTGCTCTTCAATTATGTCGCCTCCGCCCTCTTTATGTCCTGCTAACATTCCACCAAGCATAACAAAATCTGCACCGGCACCAAATCCCTTTGCAACATCTCCAGGACAAGTACACCCACCATCAGCTACAATATGTGCTCCTAATCCATGTGCTGCATCAGCACATTCCATTACTGCACTTAGTTGTGGATACCCTACTCCTGTTTGTATTCTAGTAGTACAGACACTTCCAGGACCTATACCAACTTTAACAATGTCCGCTCCACTTAATACTAATTCCTGAGTCATATCTGCAGTTACAACATTACCTGCAATAATAGTTTTCTTTGGATATTTATTTCTTACTTCAGAAACAAAATTACTAAAGTTTTCTGAATATCCATTTGCTACATCAATACAGATAAATTTAAATTTTGGATATTTTTTTAAGATTGAATTTAATCTATTATAACTGTCTTTACTTGTACCGCAACTAAGAGCAATTGAATCAAAGAAAATATTTTTTTTATAAATAGCTCCTATTTTATTAATATCATGCTGTTTTGTTAGAGCAGTCATTAGTTTGTGAGAAGTTAGTTTTTTTGCAACATCTATTTCACCAACACCATCCATATTAGAGGCTATGATTGGAATTCCTTTCCATGATGATCTTGAATGTTTGAAGGTATATTTTCTATTCAACTCAACATCTTTCCTACTTTTTAAAGTACTTCTCTTTGGTCTAAAAAGGACATCTGAGTAGTCAAGTTTAATTTCTTCTTCAATTCTCATAAATACATTCGCATATTTGTATTAAATAATTTAAAAATTAAAACAAATATAAATTGTTATCTATGAACTTAAATACGTTAATAAATGTAAATAAAAGAAAGTTTGATATTAAATTTAAAAAACTTTTAAAAAATAAACTAGAAAAATCTAGTTTATCAAATGCAATGTTTTATGGCTCAATGAATGGAGGAAAAAGAATAAGACCATTTTTGGTAATGGAGTCTGCAAAAATGGCAAAAATTTCATCAAATGATGCCTTTATCATAGCTTCATGTATTGAATGTATACATTCTTACTCTTTAATTCATGATGATTTGCCATCAATGGATGATGATGATTATCGAAGAGGTAAACTAAGTACTCATAAAAAATTTAATGAAGCAACTGCAATTTTAGCAGGAGATGCTTTACATGATTTAGCATTTGAATTGATCTCAGGAAATCTTAAAAATAAAAATGATATTTCGAGATTAAATTTAATAAATTATCTTTCTTTGTGTATTGGACATAAAGGATTAGCTCTTGGGCAAGCTTTAGATTTAGAATTTGAAAATAAAAAGTTATCTAAAAATAAAATTTTAGATATGTATTCAAGAAAAACTGGCAAGTTATTTGAATTTTCTTTTTCTGCACCTTTTATATTAGGAGATAAAAGTAAAAAAGATATTCAATTTTCCAAAGATTATGGAATGTTATTTGGTTTAATATTTCAAGTGATAGATGACTTAATTGATGAAATTGGAACTTTTAAAAAAATTGGAAAAACCCCAGGTAAAGATATTGCGCAAGGTAAAAGTACTTTGCTAGAATTGATTGGTGAAAAACAAGTTACTGATTTTTGTAAGAATGAGATTAATAATTTTACAAAAAAACATAAAAATAAACTAAACCAAAACCCAATACTTATAAAATTGCTTGAATTTGGAATAAAAAGAATTCTTTAGTAATGAACAATTTTTTTTGCAATATATAGACCTGTGGTAGCTGAAAGAGCTGTTAGTGAACCTCCCCAAAACATGTCCACAAAAGTGACAGTTGGTGACCAACCTTTTACAACAGCCATGTTTGTCAAGTTATACGTTCCATATGCGACTAAACCAAATATAAAGCCCGTATAAACTGTTTTAAATATACTTTCAGAGTCCATACATGGCTGAATGACCACTAACGCCATCCCAAAAACATATAATATGTAAAAAAGAGCGGCTGCCCAAAGAACGGGTTTATCAGCAGGTCCAATAATCAAATCGCCGAGTAAGGGTCTATAAAAGGATTTTGTAGCGAAACTAAGCCATATTACATCAATAATCAAAAAGATTATTGAGGCTAAAAGAGTAGCAACAAAAAAGCATTTGATCATATTATATAAATATATCATATTATTAAATTTCAAGAATATTTACATAAATTTCTATGGTGGGTGTGACAGGGATTGAACCTGTGGCCCCTGCCGTGTCGAGGCAGTGCTCTACCGCTGAGCTACACACCCAAGTAATTTTATTTTATTTAAATATAGTATTGTTAAATATAATGACTTTTAAAGCTAAAGCAATAATTGAAAGATAGTATGATGTTTTTAAATTTTACTTAATTTAACCTTTTTTAATCATTAATTGTGTAAATAAATTATAAAGATATTGATCAATTTTTTATTAAATAATATTCAGAGTTAAGAATTATTCAACAATTGATAATTGATATTAGGGGATAAATGAAGGTAAAAAAAAATAATTTTACAGAAAATGAAATCTCTAAAGCTCTAAAAATTTATAATTATTTTATTAAAAATTCATTCTCAAATTTTGAAGAAAAAAAATTATCTAAAATAACATTTAATTTATTAATAAAAAAAATAAAAAAAAATAAGTTACCATTTATTTTAGCAATTGAAGAAAATAAAGTTATTGGATTGGCCTTTGTAAATAAATTTAGAGAAAAAAGTGGATATAGATTTTCATATGAACATTCAATTTATGTAGATCCAGATTACATTAATAATGGTTATGGTAATAAAATATTAAAGGAACTTATTAAAATATGTAAAAAAATTACAAAGATTAAAAATTTAATAGCAGTGATTGGTGGAAAAAATAATTTTGCTTCTATAAAAATACATAAAAATAATGGATTTCAATATATTGGAACTATAAAAAAAGCTGGTTTTAAAAAAAATAAGTGGGTTGATTCGATTTATATGCAAAAAAGATTATGAAAAAAGTAAATACAAAGAATTTTAGAAAAACACTTAGTAAGTTTTCGACAGGAATTACTGTTGTATGTGTTAAAAATAATAATTCTATATATGGTAAAACTGTTAATTCATTTAATTCTTTATCTCTAAACCCTCCCATGGTTTTGTTTTCTTTAGGTAATTACTCGTCTTCAATAAAGCAGTTTTCAAAAACTAAATTTTTATCAATAAATATTTTATCTAGTAAACAAAAAAAATTATCTGATAATTTTGCGTCAAGTACGCCTAAATTTGAAAATATAAAATTTATTGAAGGGAAAAATAAAACAGTAATTATACCCAATTGCATAGCAAATCTTGAATGTGAGCTAATGGATAAAATCAAAAAAGGTGATCACATAATATTTATATGTAAAATATTAGAGCTACAATCTAACGATAAATTGAAACCACTTTTATATTTTAATTCAAAATATTTTTAAGTGTTTAGAATTTTAAGATATCTAATTTTAATTTCTTTAATTTCATCAGGATATTATTTATTTACTTCTGAATACTTTAAAATATCAGAGAAAAATATTGTTGAGAAAGAAATTATAAAAAAAGAAATAGTAGAAGATAAAAAAGAAATTATT
>CACKRO010000014.1 GCA_902602695.1 uncultured Alphaproteobacteria bacterium
GAAAAATATTTATCTGAGAGAGATTGTGAAGTGTGCAATGGTTACCGGCTTAATGAGAAAGCTTTAGCCGTAAGAATTGATGAAAATCATATCGGTAATATTACTAAAAAATCAATAAGCGAGTGTTTACATTGGTTTTCATCACTTGAAAGTAAACTTGATAAAAATAATAAAAAAATTGCTGAAGGGGTAATTAAAGAAATTAAAGATAGATTAGTTTTTTTAAATAGAGTTGGTCTAGATTATTTATCATTAGCAAGAGCTAGTAAAACTTTATCCGGTGGGGAAAGTCAAAGAATTAGATTGGCAAGTCAAATTGGCTCAGGTTTAACAGGAGTTTTATATGTTTTGGATGAACCATCTATTGGATTACATCAAAAAGATAATCAACAACTAATTGAAACTTTATTTCGATTAAGAGATTTGGGGAATACAGTAATTGTTGTTGAGCATGATGAGGATGCAATAAGACAATCAGATCATATAATTGATATTGGTGTTAATGCTGGCGTTAATGGAGGTCACATAATTGCAGAGGGGGGACTTAAAAAGATACTAAAAAATAATAAAAGTTTGACAGCAAAATATTTGAATAAATCCTTAGAAATAGAAGTACCAAAAAATAGAAGAAAGTTTAATAAAAATAAAGTTTTTAAACTTAATAAAATAAAAACAAACAATTTAGATAATCTTAATATCACTTTACCTTTAGGGAATTTTATTACTGTGACAGGTGTATCTGGAAGTGGTAAATCTTCATTAATTATTGATACATTGTATCAAAGATTAGATGACTATTTCAATAAATCTTTAAATAAAGATGAAAGTCGTTTTAATTTTAAAGGTATTAATCATATTGATAAAGTAATAGATATTGATCAATCTCCAATTGGAAGAACACCAAGATCAAATCCAGCAACATATACAGGATGCTTTACTCCTATTAGAGATTGGTTTGCAAATTTAAATGAGTCTAGTGCTAGAGGTTATAAACCAGGTCGTTTTTCTTTTAATGTCAAAGGTGGCAGATGTGAATCATGTGAAGGTGATGGAGTAAAGAAAATAGAAATGCACTTTTTGGCTGATGTGTATGTCGAGTGTGATATTTGCAAAGGCAAAAGATATAATAGAGAGACTTTAGAGGTAAAATATAAGGATAAATCTATTTCAGATGTTTTAGAAATGACTGTTGAAGAAGGTTATAAATTTTTTGATAAAATTCCTACAATAAAGCAAAAATTACAAACTCTAATGGATGTTGGATTAGATTATATAAAAATAGGTCAATCAGCTACTACACTTTCAGGTGGTGAAGCACAAAGAATAAAATTATCAAAAGAATTATCAAAAAGATCAACAGGAAAGACACTATATATTCTTGATGAACCAACAACTGGTCTTCATTTTGATGATGTTAAAAAATTACTTAAAATTCTTCACACTCTTGTTGATGAAGGAAATACTGTAATTGTTATTGAGCACAATCTTGATGTTATTAAAACAGCAGATCATATAATTGATCTTGGTCCACTGGGAGGTATTAATGGTGGGCAAATTGTTGGGACAGGTACACCTGAAGATATTGCAAATAATAAAAAAAGCTATACAGGTGAATTTCTAAAAAAAATATTATAAATCAAAGGGAATAAAATGATTAATCTAGAGTTACCAGATCTACCCTATAGTAAAGATGCTCTAATGCCGTATATGTCGGCTGAAACTTTAGAGTTGCATCATGATAAGCATCACATGGCTTACATTACTAATGGAAATAAGTTTATTAAGGAGCAAAATATAGCGGATGATAATGTTAATGATATAGTAATTAACTCTTATCAAAAAAATGCTCCAGTATTCAACAATGTGGCACAACATATAAATCATGTTCATTTTTGGGAAGTAATGAAAAATAATCCAGATGGAAAAATTCCTTCTGAGCTCGAAAATAAAATAATTTCAGATATTGGTTCAGTTGAAAAAATGAAAGAAGATTTTATTAATGCAGGTATTGGTCAATTTGGTTCAGGTTGGTGTTGGTTAGTTTTAAATGATGGAAAATTAGAAATTACAAAAACGCCTAATGGTGAAAACCCAATAGTTTATGGTCACACTCCTCTACTTGGATGTGATGTTTGGGAACATTCATATTATGTTGATTATAGAAATAGAAGACCTGATTATTTAAAAGCTTTTATTGATAATTTAGTTAATTGGGAAAAGGTTACAGAAAACTTAAATAACGCTTAATCATTTTCATCTTGCGGTCTAAACTTAAAGATTAATAAAGTTGGGACCGCAATAAAGACAGATGAATATGTTCCAATTATTACACCTATAATCATTGTTAAAGCGAACGGTCTAATAACCTCTCCACCAAATATAAACAAAGATACTAAAGCAAGAAGTGTAGTTAAACTTGTCATTATAGTTCTCGATAAAGTATTGTTAACTGATAAGTTAAATAAATCTACTAACTCGAGTTTTTTATATTTTCTTAAATTTTCTCGAACCCTGTCAAATATTACAACTGTATCATTAATGGAATAACCAGCAATTGTTAATATTGCTGCTATTGTTGCTAGAGAAAATTCTACATTTAAAATAGAGAGCAATCCAAGAGTAAATAATACATCATGAGTTAATGCTACAACTGCCCCAAAACCAAATTGCCATTCAAAACGCAACCAAATGTAAATTAAAATAGCAATTAATGCAAAAGAGACAGCTTGAAAACCTCGAAACAAAAGCTCAGAACTTATTGTGGGACCTACAAATTCAGACCTTCTAAACTCAACAACCTTGTCTTGAATTAAATTTTTTACAGAATTGACTGTTTCAATACTCTCTTGATTACTTTTGTTTTGAAGTCGTATTAGAATAATATTCTCATTACCAAATTCCTGTAAAGATACATCACTATAAGAAGAAGATAAAATTTCTCTTAATTCTCCAATTGAAGTATTTTTTGTACTTACTTCAATTAAAGTACCTCCCTTAAAATCTATACCTAGATTTAAACCTTTTATGCTTAATAAACCAATTGAAATAAATATTGCTAAAATAGACAAAATTAAAAAATTTCTTCTTAAACCAAGAAAATTAATATTAGGTTCAACAGGAATAATTTTATTTAAACCAAACATTATAATTTTAATTCCTTTTTATTTGCAAATGATAAGTACATATAAACTAAAAAATTTGTAAGCATTAAAGCGGTGAACATTGATGCTATAACACCCAAAGACAGTGTAATTGAAAAACCTCTAATTGGACCAGAGCCAAATGCAAATAGTAAAACAGCAGCAATCAAAGTAGTAATATTGGCGTCAAGTATAGTTGACATAGCTCTATCGAAACCATTTTTTACAATCTGAAAAACTTTAGTTTGTTTTAAACTCTCTTCTTTGATTCTTTCAAAAATTAGAACATTGGCGTCCACTGCCATACCAATTGTTAATACAATTCCAGCTATACCAGGCAATGTTAATGTTGCGCCTATAGCACCCAATAATGAAATTATTATAAATAAATTTACTATTAAAGAAACATTAGCAAGAGCGCCAAAAGTTCCATAAATGAGTATCATAAATATACATACTAAAACCATTCCAATAATAGCTGCTATTTGACCAGCAGCTATAGAGTCTGCTCCTAAACCAGCACCCACTGATCTTTCTTCAACTATTTCTAAAGGCGCTGGCAAGGCACCGGCTCTTAATAAGACAGCCAAATCAGATGCTTCTTGGGCATTAAAGTTTCCAGTTATGATACCTGATCCTCCTGTAATAGCACTACTAATTCTAGGAGCTGTAATAACAACACCATCTAATACAACAGCAAGATTTTTACCAATATTGTTTGTTGTGACTTTACCAAATTTTTGAGCACCTTCTGTATCAAAACGGAATGACACTGCATGACCTTCTGTTTGATCAAATGAACCTTTAGCATCTACTAAATTTTCTCCACCAACAACTGCTCTTTTATCTAATAAATATTTTGTATTTTCATCATACATGTCTGGAACAATAATTTTTCCAAAAGGAGCTAAGTTATTTTGAAGAGCTGAAGTATTATCATTATCTACAATGTGAAAAGTTAATTTTGCAGTTTTGCCTAATAAATCTTTAATTCTTTCAGGATCTTTTACTCCTGGTAATTGTAAGAGTATTCTCTTTTTACCAGATCTTTGAATTAAAGGTTCTTTAGTTCCAGATTCATCAATCCTTTTTCTAACAATTTCAAGTGATTGCTTAATTGCTGAGTCTTGAATAATTTTTCTATATTCATCATTTAACTTTATACTAAGTCTATTATTACTAATTTGTAAGGAAACTCCTCTATACATTTGAAAAAAGCTATCTCTAATATCTTTTATTTTGTCTTTATTAGCAAAAAAAACTAAAACTTCATTTTCTTGAATATCAATTTTTTCAATTTTTACAGCTTGATCTCTAGAAATCAAACGTACACTATCGACAAAATTATCTAATTCTTCTTTATATAAAACATCTAATTGAACTTCTAATAATAAATATGATCCACCTTGTAAGTCTAAACCTAAATTAATTTTATTTTTTAAAAACCAATTTTCTGAATTTTCATCATAAATAATTGAAGGAATTGCAAAAATTATTCCTAATAAGACTAATGATACTACTGTAAATGATTTCCAGATAGGATAATTTTTCATTAATAAAAAAGTTTATTTTTTTCTAGAAAATAAAGAGAAGCCAGATTTACTTTTATTCTCTTCTTTTGGCGGTTCTTTTTTTTGAACTTCTGGCATTGCATATAAATCTGCAACCATTCCGGATGCAATTTTTATTTCAACATTTTCAGCAACTTCTAAGATTAATTCCCTATTATCAGCTACCTTGTTTATAGTTCCGATAATTCCACCTGAAGTTACTATTTTATCACCTCTTTTGAGATTGGATAGCATTTCTTTATGCTGTTTAACTTTTCTTTGTTGTGGTCTAATTAATAAAAAATAAAAAACTACAAATATTAATATAAGTGGTAAAAATGTTCCAAATGCTTCCATAATAGTACCTATGATGATTTAATTTGAGTGATTTATTATACTGTGTAATAAGAAAAATCAATTAAAGTATTTATAATGTTTTTAAGCAATTTATTATCAAATTTTACACTCTCAAGAGGAAATGCATTTATTTGGGATAGCAAAATAAAAAACATTAAAATAATCACTCATTTTAGATTTATAGATCTTGATCTTTTAATTGGAATAGAAAGACAAAAGAAAACTATTTATGATAATACGATAAGTTTTGCTGAAGGAAATTTTACAAATAATGCCTTATTATGGGGATCAAGGGGTAATGGTAAAAGCTCACTAATTAAATCAGTTTTTTATGAGATAAATAAAAAAAATAAGAATTTAAAATTAATACAATTAAATAAAAATAATATTTTTGATATTGAAATTATTTATGAAAAATATGCAAATTTAAAGAATTATAATTTTATAATTTTTATTGATGATTTATCATTTGAAAAGATAGATAGTGATTACAAAATAATTAAATCTACTTTAGATGGAAGTATACAAAATCAGCCTAAGAATATTGTTCTTTATGTAACTTCTAATAGAAGACATTTAATGCCTAGAGATATGATAGAAAATGAAAGATCTTCTGCTATTCATACAGATGAAAGTGTTGAAGAAAAAATAAGTTTAAGTGATCGTTTTGGTTTATGGATTGGCTTTCATAATATTTCTCAAAATGATTTTGTTAATATAATTTTTAAGTATTGTGAAAAATTTAAACTTCCTTTTAATGAAAAGACTGAAAAAGAAGCCATTAAATGGAGTTTACAAAGGGGTAATAGAACGGGTAGATCAGCATGGCAATTTATTATTAATTATGCGGCTGAGAATAATAAAAAATAGATTTTTAATTTATTCAAAATCAAATTTTATTTTTTCTAAACCTGATACACCGTCCTTTAAGTGATAAATATTTACTTGATTTAGCTGCTCAACAAATCCATTAGCTAAAATTGAAGATACTTCTCCATTTTGGCTTATAAAAATAACTTTCTCTCCTATTTTAACATTTTCTTTATACTTTTCAAAAAAATCTGGAAAAAAATTCCCATTTTTATCAAATGCTGTTATCTGTATTGCTCCTGGTATTTTATTTTTATTATTTATTTGATCTTGATCTCTAATATCTATTATTTTAAAATCATCAGTCATCGCTAGTTTTAATTGTTTACCATCTATTTCCTTATACCCAGGTGGAATTACTTTTATTACTTCAATATCAAAAATAAGATTTGATTTTGGAGGAATTAAATTTCCTGCACCACTTTCTCCATAAGCCAATTGATAAGGAATAAATATTGTTCTTTTTCCACCCTCTCTCATACCAAGTAAACCAGTTTCCCAACCTAGGATTACTTTTCTAACACCTATTTGAAAATCAAAAAATTGCCCCCTATCATATGAACTATCAAAAACAGTATTGTCTTCTAGTCTACCAATGTAATGAACAGATAATTTTGAATGATTTTTTACTTCTAAACCATTGCCAATGGTTTCATTTAATATCTTAACTTCGGAAGAAAAAGATTTATAGCTAAAAAAGAAAAAAAATAAAAATAGAAAAATCTTATACATTAATTTGCTTCATTTAATTGTTTTATTTGTGAAGGTAATGAAACAATTCCACTAAAAACAATAAAAACTGCTCCGATATAAGCATATAAATTCATGTATTCATTAAATACAAATATTCCAACTAATGATGACCACAATACCTGAAGATAAACTAAACTAAATACTGACGCATAATGTTTTTGAGCGATCTTAAATGCAGTTGTTGCAAAAAACATTGCAGAATTAATAAATAATGCGGCAGTTGATATTAAAAAAAACTCAAAAAAAGTTACTTTTAATGGGTTCATTAAAAATAAAGGTATTGAAACAAAGTGAACAAAAAAACCACCATACAAAAAATAACCAATATTTGTTGTTGTGTAACTATATTTGTTTACAATAAAAGTTGTAACGGTGATTAAGAATACTCCAATGAGGACAATTAAATAATAAATATTAAAACTTTCAAATCCTGGTTGGATTACAAATAAAACTCCTAGAAAGCCAATAAACAAAGACAGATAGGTAAAAAAATTTAATTTTTCATTTAATAAAAAAATCGCAAATATTGTTCCCATTAATGGCGCAGTCATATTTAAGGTTGTAAATTCTGGAAGTTTAATATGTTCAAGTGTTATAAAAGCTATGAACGGTAAGGGTATATTTAAAAAACCTCTAATAATAGGTGGAAAATAATTAGTACATTTTATATGCTTTTTTAAAGATCCATTAATTAAAAAATAAAACGGAAAACATAAAAAAATGGGAATTCCATAAAAAATGAAATGATAAAATTTTACATCTGTTTGAGATAAATAATTTATTATTGCATCATTTATTACAAAAAAAATACCTGCAAAAAATAATAAAATCGATGAATAAACAATACTTTTTTTCATTACATTAATAATTTAAATTAGGTAATATCATTAATAATCATTTAATTGTTTCTTTTGAGCTTGAAGAGATAATAAACCGCTAATAATAATGAATGACGCTCCTAAAATTACAATTATATTTTGATGTTCATTAAAAATAAATATACTAATTATGAAAGACCAAAATATTTGTAGATATAATAGACCAAAAACAGATGAAAAATGTTTCTGTGAATTTTGAAGAGCATAGGTAAAACAATAAAATCCAATAAATACAATAAAATTAGCAAACATAGATAATTTAATTAACTCAAAATCAATTAAAGGATCATAGTAAAATAATATAAAGGACAATAAGTTAACGGGTAATACTCCGTATATAAAAAAACCCAAAGTAGAACATATGTTATAAAATTTGTTGGCTAAGAAACTTTGTAAGGCCAAAGTAAAAGCTCCAAACAATGGACCTAAGTAATATATATTAAAATTACTAAATCCTGGCTGAAGAATAAATAAAACACCTATAAACCCTAAGGTTATCGAAATTACCGTGAATAAATTAATTTTTTCTTTCAAAAAAATTATAGCCAAAATCATTCCTAAAATTGGTGATAGCATATTTAATGTTGTCCATTCTGCTAAAGAAATATTTTGTAAACTTACAAATAATATAAATGGTATAGGTAAAAAAATTGTACCTCTTATAATTAAGATTGTGTAATTTGATGATGAAAGAAATTTCTTAAAATTTCCTGATAAGAATAAATATATAAATAATAGAAATAATAATGGACTCCCAAAAACAACATGATGATAAAATTTAAAATTTAAATAAGATAAATGATCAATAATTGCATCATGAATAACAAAAAATAAACCACCACAAATTATTCCTGATGAACAGTATATTATTTGCTTATTCAACATATTTTAAATTAAAATTAGGATTGTATGTATAAAAAATTACTTATATTGTTAATCTAATGAATACAAATGAAATAAAAACTTATCGCTTAATAATTAAAGGAAAAGTTCAAGGAGTTGGATTTAGACATTGGTTTAGTGATTTAGCAATCTCTTTAGGATTAAACGGTTATATTCAAAATAAAGAAAGTAAAGATGAGGTTGAGGCTATTATTCAAGGAGATATGCAAAGTATACTATCTATTACTGAAAAAGCGAAAGATGGTCCATCACTAGCTCTAGTTGAAGGAGTTATTCCAAATAGTATCATTAGTAATGTTAAGTATTCAGGTTTTATAGTTAAATACGAAACTTAATTAAAGACTTGTTTTATAGTTTCATGAAGTGAGTCAAATATTTCATCAATCTGATTTTTAGTAATTATAAACTGAGGACACAAAACAATTGCAGGACCTAAAGGTCTGCAAATTAATCCATTATCAATAGATAAATTAGCAACTTTATCTCCCATATTAAGATGACCTTCAAATGGTTCTTTTGTATCTTTATTTTTTACCATCTCTAATGCAGCCATAAGACCTATACCTCTAGTCTCTCCAATGTGTTCATAATCATTAAATTCATTTAATCTTTCAAAAAAATAAGGTTCCATAAACTTTACATTATCTAATAAACCCTCATTCATAATTACATCTATTGCTTTCAAAGCAATTGCACATCCAACAGGATGACCACCAGCTGTAAAACCATGTGGAAATTCTTCTGCTTCTTCTGATACTTCAACAAATTTATCAGAAAACTCTTTATTAACAATAACTGCTCCCATAGGAAAGTATCCAGCTGTTAAACATTTAGATGAGATAATTATATCTGGCTTGATATTGTATGTTTCGCAACCCCATAAATTTCCAGTTCGACCAAATCCACAAATTACTTCATCTGCAATAAAAGGAATATTATATTTTTTTAGTATAGGTTGAACTAAATCAAAATACGATTTTGAAGGAGGTATACAACCACCTGCCCCTTGAACAGGTTCCGCAACAAAACCTGCGATAGTTTCAGGATTCTCTTTGATGATTTTTTCTTCTAAATTTTTGGCCATTCTAAGAGAAAATTCTTCTTCCGTTTCATTCTCTAATCCATATTTCCAATAGTGAGGACATTCAATATGAATAAATTCTTCAGATGGTAAACCAAACTCTTTATTGTATGGTTTAGCTGTCATTGAAGAAGCTCCTAAAGTAACACCATGATATCCATTAATTCTTGTTATAATTTTTCGTCTATTTGGCTTTCCAATTCTTGCATTTAACATCCATAACATTTTGACCATGGTGTCATTTGCTTCAGATCCTGAATTACAAAAGAATACACGACCTTGATCAAAAGGTGATACTTCAATAATTTTTTCAGATAGCTGTAACGTTTCTTCAGACAATCTTCCAAATAAAGAATGATAACCAGCAAATTTTTCATACTGTTTTTTTGCAACTTCAATTAATCCAGGATGGTCAAAACCAGCACACTGATTCCATAGACCGGAATTTGCATCTAGATATTTATTACCTTTAGTATCGTAAACATATATTCCTTTTCCATAAGAAACAACTAAAGGGCCTCTTTCATTTAATGACTTCAAGTCAGTAAATCCATATAAGTGGCTGGAAGTATTTCTTTGTAACATATCAGTTAAATATTTTTTTTTATTATGAAAAGCAAGATTTTATTTTCGGTTGGGACGATCGGTGTACTTTTTATGATGGCTGGCCAATTATCATTCTCTATAAATGATAGTTATGTCAAACTTGTTGTAAAAAAAATAGGTGATGACAATTCATTATATTCTGTAATTTTTCTAAGAGGTTTAGTTACCTCAAGCCTATTAGGTTTGTATTTAATATTTTTTGAAAAAAAGAATTTAATTAAAATACTTTCAATCAAAAGTTTTCATATAAGGGGTTTGTATGAAGTATTAACAGCATTATTTTTCTTAGTTGGATTAATATTGCTTCCAATATCTGAAGTTTATACGCTTTTAATGACTAATCCTTTTTTTGTAACAATTTTTGCTTTTCTTTTTTTGAAAGAGAAAGTTGGAATAAGAAGATGGTGTGCAGTTATTATTGGGTTCTTAGGTGTGCTAGTTGTTGTAAATCCACAAAATTTTCAATTTAATTATCTTTTAGTGTTACCCATTTTAGCAGCTATTTTTTTAACTATTAGAGATATTGCTACAAAAAGTTTAGCAACTAAATCAAATAGTGTTGAAATTACATTTGTAACAGCATTGTTAATTACTGGTTTTGCAGGTTTGGGTTCAATAATTTTTGGTTATCAAGTAAGTAGTGAAGATGTAAATTATATTCTTGTTTCTAGTATATTTGTTTTATTTGGATATTTATTTTCAGTGTTAACAGTTTTTTATGCCCCACTCTCGTTAACAGCATCAGCAAGATATAGTGTTATTATATTTGGTATGATTTTTGGATATTTAATATTAGGTGAAACTCCATCTTATAATATGATTATAGGAGCAATAATTATTACATTAAGTGGTTTATTTGTTATTAATAGAGAAAAAGAAATAGGAAAAATAAAATAAAAATTTACTGCTCCTTACAAAAATTATAAACCTCCTCCACATGGCCTTTAACTTTAACTTTATTCCAAGAATTTAGAATTTTTCCATTTTTATCAATTACAAATGTAGATCTAACTATTCCAAAGTATTTTCTGCCATACATAGATTTTTCTATCCAAATACCTAGTTTATCACAATTTTTCCCATCATCTGAACCTAATGGATATTTTAATTTATATTTGTCAGAAAATTTCTTGTTTCGATCAACAGGATCTTTAGAAGCTCCTATCACGTCAAAGCCAATTTTATTAAACTTTGTAAGATATTTTTGGAAGTCAGCAACTTCTACTGAGCATCCTCCAGTTAATGCTTTTGGATAAAAGAATAAAACTGTTTTATTTTTTAATTTAGAAGAATCAAACTCATCTTCATTTGTTAATTGAAGTTTTATCTTAGGAATTTTTTTCATGACTACACTACTAACTTAAGACCATATCCAGCTTTTTTAACTCTTGTTTTAAAATAATTTTTATTAAATTTATTCAGAGTTGGTTTTGTGTTTATTTGATTTTCGACTTTAATTCCTGCTTTCTTAATTGAATTTATTTTATTTTTATTATTTGTAATAAGATTTACTTTTTTTATTTTAAGTAATTTAAGTATTCTAGCTGCAATATTAAAGTCCCTTTCGTCATCTAAAAAACCAATATTATGATCTGCATCTATTGTATCCATACCCCTTGCTTGAAGAGAATATGCTCGCATTTTATTAGCTAATCCTATTCCCCTACCTTCTTGTTCTAAATATAAAATAATACCACCATTATTTCTAACCATGTAATTTATTGATTGATTTAATTGCTCACCACAATCACATTTTAGGGAATGAAAAATATCACCTGTAAAACAAGCTGAATGTATTCTTAAATTAACAGATTTTTTATTTATTTTTTTTGGATTAACAATAATAGCTACATGCTTGTCTGACCCAATATATGATTTAAATATTTTGAAATTAGAATTTTCATTTTTTGGTAGTGGAACTTTTGCACTTGAAACAAGTTTGATACTTTCACAGATTAATTCATTTTGTTTTAATAAATCTTTATAATCAAATATTAAAATTCCATTTTTAAATCCAAATTCATTAATATTTTTATAATATTTATTATTAATCTTTTTAAAAACTAAAGATGGTATCATTTTTGCATTTTTGGAAAGATCAATACAAACATTATGAAAATTTTTAGCTTTGATTTTTTTTATGTTAGTAAATTTAATTACTTTATTATTGCTAAGAGGATTAACAAATAAATTAATTATTTGATTTACATCTGTTTTTGGGTTTATTTCAAAATAAATATTATTTTTAATATTTTTATTAAAAATTGATTGTGCTTTTTGTTTAGTAATAAGAAGATATTTTTCATCAATTAAATGCTTATTGAATTGATTAAAAATTTTACTATGAGAATGCTCAATATTAAAGAACATCCAATATTCTTTATTATTCTGAATTATTAAAGGCCTTCCTGTCCTGAGCTCATTAATTGCCCTATCTATAATAGTTCCTGTATTAGATTTGAAACTCATTAAAAGTTTATATAGATATAATTGAAATAAAAACAAATGATTACATCACATAATATAGGAATTTTACTAGATTTAATAAAAAATTCTAAAAAAAATAGTGATTTATATTTATTGGTTAAAAAAAATAGTATTTTATATTCTTCTAAAAGAAAAAGTAATTTTTGTTTAAAAAATAATAATATAGAACATACATTAAATATAAGTAAATTTTATCAATCAACATTAAATATTCTTATCCCAATATTAAGAAAAAATAAAAAATTAGTTATTGCTCAAATTGGACAAAGTATTGATGGAAGAATTGCATTAAATAATGGTAATTCACATTACATAAATAATCCTAAAAGTATTATATATCTTCATTGTTTAAGAAGTATCAGTGACGCAATCATAGTAGGATCAAATACTATTAAAAAAGATAATCCTTTGTTAACTACAAGAAAAATAAAGGGCACAAATCCAAAAAGAATTATTATTGATGGCAGCCTTTCGCTAAATAACAAATATAAAATATTCAATGACGGTAATGAAAATATAATTTTTACAAAGAGTAGTAAAATAGTTAAATTAAATAATTCAACAATAATAAGATTAAAAGAAAAAAATTTTACTAAAAATTTAATTACGCAAATAAAAAAACTAAAATATAAAAATATTTTAGTAGAGGGAGGATCAAAAACTATTTCAGAATTAATAGATAATAAATATATTGATATTCTTCAATTTATGATTGCCCCAATATTAATAGGTTCCGGAATTAATTCATTAAACTTAAAAGAAATTTCAAATCTTAATAGAGCCATCAGACCAAAACATAATTTTAATGAATTAGAAAATGAAATTATTGTTAATTTATTTCTTAATAGCTAAAAAATCTGTATTATTTAAAATAAATCTAGAATTTTTTTCTTTAATTGATTTTAAGCGAAATTCTATCCAATGATCTAAATTAAGTCTATTTTTTTGAATAATTTCTTTACAAAAATTTAAGAAATAAATTTGAAATTCATAATTTTTACTAACATCCCATGTAGAATCTAATACATATGTTTTGTGAGTTCTATTAAATACTTTATTTATTGATTCAGTGCAATCTGGTCCAACAGCTACTTCCCCTATTCCTTTGTCAGATTTTTGATCTTTATTAAAAATATTAAGAATTTTTTTATCATCCTTGTGTTTTGGAAAAAATTTAAAATTACCGTTATAGTTTAAAGCAAAGTAGACAATTTCTGTATCAACATTTAATTTATGAAAATTTTTAAACCATGTTTTTGGAAGAATATCTAAAAAAGCAGATCCTGTAACTAAATTATAATCATTAAAATTTATTTTTTCTAGATTATTAATTACATCAACAATTTTAAAATTAGTTTTTGTTATTTTAGATGATAATTTTATATTTTTTTTAAAATAATTTGTTGATTGATGCGATATGTCTACAAAAGACCAATATTGATTATTTGACAATCGTGACTTAAGAAATCTATAATTAGATCCAGCACCTGAGCCTAAATCAACTATTCTAATATTTTTTTTATTTTTAAAAAAATTATTAATTAAATATAATATTCTTTTGTTTCGTGAATTTCTATCGACAGTTTCTCTAAGGTTTAACCATTTATTTTGAAATTCATGCATATTAAATTAATTTAACAAATTTCTTAGCTGACTCTTGAGGAGTAAGAAGATACCTTTTATTTTTAAAAATATTAATATTTAGTTTTTTAAAATTTTTTTTATTTAATATATTTTTAATAATTATATTTCTAAGATCATTTACTTCAAATTTTTTAAAATAAATAACACCCTTTTTTCCTAGTGTATTTAAGATAGTATTAGTAAAAAAGGTTATAATTGGCTTTTTAATTATTAATGCATTTGCTAAAGACATACCAAAACCTTCATATTTACTTACTGAAATGTAACAATCTGTTTTAGAATATAATTTAGCTAATTTTGTATCTGAAATAGTACCATGGAATATTATTTTTCTGTTCATTGAATTTTTAGAAATAAATTTTTTAAGTTTTTTGTAATAACCTATATCTCTTGTAGTATCACCAACAATTTCTAAAATAAAATGATCCAAAGGCTTTAAAACTTTTAATAAAAAAAGATAATTTTTTCTATTTATAATACTTCCACATGTTAAAAAATGAATTTTACTATTATTTTTAAAATTATATTTTACAAGTCTTTCTATACCAGGTTCAACTACAGAAATTTTATTATTCAGCACCTTAAATTCATTTATTAATAAATTTTTTGTATTTTTAGATGTCACAATAAATTTGTTTATTTTTTTGAAATTTTCTTTTTCTAATCTTAAGAATTTTTTTGACCTTTGACCTTTAAATTCAAGATATAAAGGATGATGTATTAGCGCGATAATATTATAAGTTAGTATTTTTTTAAAAATTGAATACATTCCTTCTAAAGCTAATCCATCTATAATAATTTTTGAGTCAGGATCAATTTTATCTAAAATTTTTAAAAAATATTTTATATCGTTATTTGAAGGAAAAGGATAATTTTCACTTAGAGCAATTGGTCTAATATCTATATCTCTTATCTTTGCATATTCTAGGATATTTTTTTCATAAATGTATCCTCCAGTTTTTGCATTAATATTTCCTGGATATACAAAATAAATATAGGATTTATTTTTAGATAACCTCTTGCTCATATGATGCCCATGCAACATTTGATTCTTGCAAAGTTATTTTAATTTTTTTTAAAGATTTGTAATCATCAGTGAATTCATTTTTTAGTCTATTCAAGATCTTTTTGCAAATATCCTCTGCTAAAAACTCTGTTGAGGTAATTTTTCCCTTAAATTCATCAATTTCATCTAAATTTTGATAATTATATATTTTAAGAATATCTTTTAAAGTCGTGGACACTATTCCTAAATCCATAATTATATTGTATTTATTAAGTTTATCAGTGAAAAATTCAGCATCTACTAGATATGTAGCTCCATGCATATTTTGGGCTGGTCCAAATACTTCTCCAGGTAAAGAATGAGCTATTAGAATATTTTCTCTTACTTTTATCGAATACATAATTAATATTTAACTAAATGCATTATTGTATCCTTATTTTGAAGGATTTTATAGTAATCTTTTTCTAAATTAAAAAAATTACTTTCACTAGTAATTAATTTTTCTAATTTTGAATTTTTTAAAGATTTAATTGCTAATTTTAATCTCCCCTCAAAATCATATTTATTTTTCATGTATTTTGGTATTTTAGATACCTGTGAGCTAATAATTTTTAATCTTTTAGAATGAAAATACCCGCCTAAGGCAACTTCTCCTTTATTTTTACCATACCAACTAGCTTCTACTATTTTTCCTTCGATAGATAATTTTTCCATTAAAGAATTTAAAACTTTGTAATTAGCTGTAGTGTTTATTGCTACATCTATTTTCTCAATATTTCTTATATCAATAAAATTTAATCCTAAATAATTGGCAATTTTTCTTTTATTTTTATTATTATCAAAAACATAAACATTTTTATATCCATTGATTTTAAAAAAAAATGCAGTTAATAATCCTACAGAGCCAAGCCCTACAATTAGAATTTCGTTATTACTTTTAGATTGAGCGTCCCAAAAGATATTAATTGCTGTTTCCATATTTGCAGTTAGAATATATTTTCGCAAATTGCCTTTTGGTAGAAAAATTAAATTTTGAATAGAAATTTCATATAAATCCTGATGAGGATAAAGGCTAAATATTTTTTTATTTATATATTTCTTTGGACCATCAATAATATTCCCAACATTTATATAACCGTATTTTATAGGTAAATTAAAAGAACCCTCTTGAAAAGGGGCTTTCATTAAATCAAATTGATCCTGACTTACGCTTTTAGATGAAACTAATTTTTCAGTTCCCTTGCTAATACCTGAGTATATAGTTTTAACTAAAACTGTTTTGTTATTTTTATTGTAAACAAGTTTTTTTTGATAAATTTTAGCTTGTTTTTTTTTATCAATCCATAAAGAATAAGATTTCATAATTTACTTATAAATGTATAATAAAAAAATGCTAACAAACTTTTGGGAAGAATTAACAACAAATGAAATTAAAAAAATAAATAGAAAAACAGTTTTAATTTTCCCATTTTCATCAATAGAACAACATGGTCCTCATCTTCCATTAAATACTGATAAAAAAATTCTTGAAGGTATATTATTAGAATTCAATAAAAAATATAATTCAAATAAATATTTAATTATGCCTGAAATATATTTTGGCTCAGCTGCTGAACATACAGATTTTGATGGAACAATAAGTATTGATTCATTGGAATTTATATCGCACTCTTTATCAATTTTAGAAAATGTATGTAAATTGAAATTTAAAAATATATTACTTTTAAATAGTCATGGTGGACAAATAAGCCATATAGATATTATTGCTAAAGAATTGAAATTAGAATTTAAAATAAACATAGTAAAAGGTACATATTTTTTATTTGATCAATTTAAAGGAATTATATCACGTAAAGAAAAAGACTTTGGTTATCACGGTGGAGAATTTGAAACATCTATTATGTTATATTTATTTCCAAACCTAGTTAGGCAATCTAAAATTTCTAAACATAGATTATCTCCCGATTATTTATCATCTAAAACCATTTCTTATGAGAAGAATATTAAGAAAGCTTGGGTAACTAAAGAATTAAGTAAAAGTGGAATTATTGGAGATCCTAGAAAATCCAATGAACAGATAGGAAAAAAAATAATTGATAGAGTAACACAAAAATTAAATAAAATAATAAATGAGATGTTTTAGATTTTTATTTATTAAGAATTAAATTAAAAAAATTTTTCGTATACCTCATTGTACTCACAATCATATACCTCACAGTTATCCAGCATATATTCAGTTATTTGACTTAAGAATGTACCATGACTGACTAATGCAATTTTTTGTAAATTAAGGTTTTTGATAGATAGCAGAAAAGACCTTAATCTCATTTTAATATCATTGTGAGACTCTTGTATAATTTTTTTTTCATTAATAGGTTTGTTATTGTTCCACCAAAAATCATTTAAATTATTAAAATCAAAATCAATAAATTCTTTTTTTAATTTTTTTGGTTGTCTTCCTACATCACATGAGTGGTACAAATGTTCTCTTATTAAAGGTTCTATTACAGGTTTATTAGATGGAAAAACAATAGAGAATGTTTCCAATGTTCTTGTTAAGGGGGAACAAAAATAATTATCAAATTTGAGATTTTTAATTCTATTATTTAATTTTTTTGCTTGCTCAACTCCTCTTTGAGTAATTCTTGCATCATAATAATAAGTTGGATTATCTAAATCTGATGCTGCATTAGCTTCTGACTCTGCATGTCTAATAAGATATAATTTCATTTTTTAACTATAAATACGATAAACGTTCATGCGTCAGTAAGTATAAAATTTAGCTTTATTTACGGGAAGAAACGGCCAATAGCAATGGCACAATCATAACTAAGGTTGTTAAAACTGATGGATTAAATAACCAATAAAGAACACCTAGAGAAAATATTAACATCCAGAATTCATTTTTATATAAAAATTTCATTATTTTTTAATTATATTAATTCAAATTATTTTCTACTAATACTTTTTTTACAGTTTCACCCATTACAGAAGGGTTTTTGGAAATTGTAACTCCACACTCTTTAAGAAGTTCTACTTTTTCTATTGCGCTTTCACCATAAGCAGAAACAATTGCGCCAGCATGCCCCATCACACGACCTTTAGGTGCAGTTAGTCCTGCTATATACGCAATTACTGGTTTGCTCATATTTTCTTTAGCAAATTGTCCAGCTTCAACTTCTTGTGGACCACCTATTTCACCTATCATTAAAACTGCAATAGTTTCATCATCATTTTCAAACTTTTCAATTATATCTCTAAAAGAACTTCCATTTATTGGATCGCCTCCTATACCTACACTTGTTGAAACACCGATTTTCAGATCTTTAAGTTGTTGTGCAGCTTCATATCCCAATGTACCAGATCTACTAACAATTCCTATTTTACCCTCTTTGTAAATATGACCAGGCATAATACCTAACATAGATTTACCAGGACTAATTATTCCTGCACAATTTGGACCGACTAATCCCATTTTTTTATCTTTTGGATATCTTCTCATATATCTTTTAATTTTAACCATATCATGAGAAGGAATGCCGTCAGTAATAGCAACACAAGTTTTAATACCCGCATCAGCCGCTTCCATGGCAGAATCTGCTGCAAATGCTGGAGGAACAAATAAAATTGATGTTGATGCACCTGTTTTATCTACAGCCTCTTTAACAGTATTAAAAACAGGAAGATTTAAATGAGTCATGCCACCTTTACCAGGTGTTACCCCACCAACAACGTTTGAACCATACTTAATCATTTCTTCAGCATGAAAGCTTCCAATTTTTCCGGTAAAACCTTGCACTAAAATCTTTGTATTTTTGTGAATAATTATAGACATTATTATCCAAGAGCCTTTACTGCTTTATTCGCCGCATCTTCTAAAGTTGATGCTTCAACATAATTAATGTTACTTTTTTTGAGTATTTCATTTCCTTTTTCAACGTTAGTACCAGCTAAACGTATAACTAAAGGATGTTTGATTTCAATCTTTGATAAAGCTTGAACAATTCCTTCTGCAACCCAATCACATCTGTTAATTCCGGCAAAGATATTAACTAAAATTACCTTAACTCTTGTGTCCAAAGAGATTAATTTAAAAGCTTTAACTATTTTCTCAGGAGTTGCACCACCGCCAACATCTAAAAAGTTTGCAGGCTCACCGCCTGCAAGTTTTATCATGTCCATTGAAGCCATTGCTAAGCCTGCACCGTTAATAATATTACCAATATTTCCATCTAGGCTTACATAATTCATTCCTCTGTCAGAAGCATAAACTTCATTTGAATTTTCTTGTGTTTTATCTCTAAGTTCTGCAATTTCATCTCTTCTAAACATTGCATTATTATCAAAACTCATTTTACAATCTAATGCCAATATTTCATCTTGTTGTGATACAACCAATGGATTAACTTCAACCATTGTTGCATCAAGCTCACTAAAGGCTTTATAGCAACCAATAATTGTATTAGCAGCTCTTGAAATCAATTTGGACTCAATTCCTAAACCAAAAGCTATTTCTCTTGCTTGAAATTGTTGAATACCAACTGCTACCTCTATTTTAGATCTTATAATTGTTTCAGGCTTTTCTTTTGAAATCTCTTCGACACTCATTCCACCTTCTGTTGAAGCTACAACCATTATACTTTCTGAAGATCTATCAAACACTAGGCCTAAATATAATTCATGTTTGATATCTGTTGCTTCTTCAATATAAATTCTATTTATTATCTTACCATCTGGACCAGTTTGGTTTGTAATTAATTTTTTACCTAACAATTTATCAGTTGCATCAGCAACTTCTAACGGAGAATTACATATAATAATTCCTCCTGCTTTACCTCTAGCACCTGAGTGAACTTGCGCTTTTACAACCCATTTTGAACCACCAATTTCTCTTGCTTTGTTTTCTGCATTTTCTGGACTATAAACAATACCACCAGTCGGAATTTTAACACCAAAATCAGACAATATTTTTTTTGCTTGATATTCATGTATATCCATTACTTGCTCTCAATTAGTTTATTTATATTTACAATATTTTCAGCCATTCTTGCAGATGCTGCATCGATCATTCTTCCATCAAGCTGAGCAGCACCCTTTCCTTCAGCTGCTGCTTTTTCTAATTCTAATAATATTTTTTTTGCTTTATCTATTTCTTCTTTGGGCGGGGAAAAAATTTCATTAGCTAAATCTATTTGCGATGGATGTATTGCCCATTTACCCTCAAAACCAATTGCTGCAGCTCTTTTTGCAGCATCAAGATATCCTTCTTTGTCATTAAAATCACCAAAAGGTCCGTCTATTGCTCTTAAGCCATAGGATCTACATGTCATTACTAAAGTTGATAAGCCATGATGCCATTGATCACCAGGATAATCTGGATTTAAACCTCCTATGACAACAGTTCTTGCTCGCATACTTGCAGCATAATCTGCAACTCCAAAGTGTAATGCTTCTAGTCTTGAACTTGATGTTGCAATTGATTGAATATTAGACATTCCTAGTGCTGTTTCAATTAAACATTCTAAACCTATTCTATTTTCAAATTTTTTACTTTGTTCAATTTGATTAAGCATACAATCGACCATATATACATCAGATGATGAGCCTACTTTTGGAATTAATAATGTATCAACACTTTCACCGACCTCTTCTATAATTTCAATAACATCACGATACATGTAGTGTGTATCCAAGCCGTTAATTCTTATAGAAATTGTTTTACCCTCTTCTCTCCAATTATATTCTTTTATTGCATTAATAACATTTTTTCTTGCATCAATTTTATCATTTGGAGATACTGCATCTTCTAAATCTAAAAAAATATAATCGGCATTTGATTTTAATGCTTTTTCAAACATCTTAGAATTAGAACCTGGAACTGCTAATTCACTTCTATGTAATCTAGATTTAGCAGGTTTATAAAATAAATGGCTCATTAAGAAAAAAATATATATTTGATTAATATTATAAAAGCGATAAAAAAATTTAAATTTTATAAAGTTATTTCTTTAAGGCAATTTTCATCATTATTTTTTGGATTATTTACAATTTTTGATACCGGATAAAAGTCTAAATCATCTTCGATAATACTTTTGTTTTTATGTAGAAATTCATTTTCATTATCATTAAGAAAATCAAGACCCTCATTATGAGACATTATAAGAGGCATTCTATTATGTATATAGGAAAGCTTTTCATTTGATTCCTTAGTAATTATACACATAACGTTCATTTTTTTGTTATCTCTGATTTCTTCCCTCCAAATTCCACCAAAAAATAATAATTCATTTTTCGGAATTGAAATTAAATATGGTTGTTTTTGATTATTTATATTTTTCCACTCATAGTATCCATTTGCAATAATAAGACATTTTCTTTTAATAAATGATTCTTTAAATAAATATTTATCATTAATTGTTTCAATTCTTGCATTAATAACAAATTGAGTAACATTATTTTGTTTACTAAAAAAACTATAACTCCAAATAAAAGTATCTATTAAAAGTTTATGGTTATTTTCATAAATTATATTAACGATATTAGAAGGTGATATATTGTAAGACTTATGAGCGTAGTTTAAAACTTCAGAGTTAGGAAATAGTTTTATAATTTTTTCTTTGTCTTCAGTACTTGTAAACCTTCCGCACACTACGATGCTTGTGATAAAGGCATTGGTCTAGAAACACCAACGGTCATCCAACAATCTTTAAACTCACCGCTTTGCTCCACTTTTTCTACTGTCCATTCAAAGCCAAATTTTTTCCCATTACTATCCGTTAGTTCTACAAAATAATATGAACTTTTTTCTTGTTCCTGAACAGGAATTATATTGTGCTCTAAATGATCAATCATCATTGCATACGAAGGATTCTTAATCATTCTTATAAAATTATCTAGAGGACCAGTGTACATTCTATTATTTGGATGTGCAAATTCCCAAGTTTGCTCTATTCCAGCATCGTCAAATGGTAAATTATTTTTTTGAAGTGCTTTTAATTGAATTGAAATAACTTCTTTTGGGCCAATTGAAGGATCTGGTTTTATCATTTCTCCATAAACATTACTCGATAATATTATAAATAAACTAAACAATATAATTTTGTGCATGATTTTAAAATAGTGTAATTAGAATTTAAGGCAATATGTATATTTATGATTTTATCCAAGGATTAATAATTGGAGGAACATTAATAATTGCTATAGGACCTCAAAATTTATTCGTAATACAACAAGGGCTTAAAAAATCTTATGTTTTTATTGTTACCTTATTTTGCAGTCTATCAGACAGTTTACTCATAGTAACCGGAATATATCTATCTAATCATATTGTTCAAATTAATCCAAGTATCATAGGAATAATAAAAGTATTAGGTGGAATTTGGCTTATATTTTATGGGTTAAATAAAGTTAGTAAATTAAATCAAATTAAAGATATAAATAAAGAATTAAAAATAATTAATGAATTCGGAAAAGTATTAATTTCCTTATTCCTTATTACATACGCAAATCCTCATGTTTATTTAGATACAGTTATTTTAATTGGATCATTATCAACAAATTTTAATGATCAATTTTCATTTGGTATTGGAGCGATTGCAGCTAGTTTTTTGTTTTTCTTTTCTTTGGGATATATGTCAAAGTTTTTATCAAAATATATTTATTCAAATAAAACTTGGTTTTGGATTGATCTAATTATTGGTCTGCTAATGATTAGTTATGGAATATATTTTATAATTTTCTAAAAAAAGTTTCTAAATTTTTACATACATGATCAACATTTAATTTTGTAAAAACGAGAGGTGGTTTTATTTTAATAACATTGTCATAAGGACCATCAGTGCTCAACAAAATGCCTTGATTCCTCATATGGTTAATAAGCAATTTAGCTAATTTTTTATTTGGTTTAGACACATTACTTCTTTGAATAATATCTATTCCTAAAAAAAAGCCCCCTGCCTCTAACTTCACTAATATATTTTTTATATTTTACTTGGATTTTTTTTAATTCTTTTAAAAAATAATTACCAACTAACAAAGAATTTTTTTGTAATTTATTATTATCAATAGTCTCTAGTACTGCTTTACCGATAGCACAAGAAACAGGATTACCACCAAATGAATTAAAATATTCCATCCCGTTATTAAAAGTTGAAGCAATTTTTTCTGTAGTTATTACAGCAGCTATAGGGTGACCGTTACCCATAGGTTTTCCTAATGTGACTATATCTGGAACGACACCATGCTCTTCAAATGACCAAAAATTTTTTCCAACACGTCCAAAACCAGTTTGTACCTCATCGACAATACATAAAGCTTTATTTTTTCTAATTTCTGAAAATATTTCTTTTAAATAATTTTTTGGAAGAATCACTTGACCACCACAACCAAGTATACTTTCAGCAAAAAAACATGCAATTTTTGTTTCCTTGATTTTATTTCTAATTACTGTTTTAGCTTCATCTATATATTTTTGAATCCAATTAGTGTTTTGATATCTCCACTTTCCTCTTAATGGATCAGGCATATCTAATACATGAACGTAATCTTTTTTACCTAAACCACCCTTACTATTAAATTTATATGGGCTTAGGTCAATTAAGGAATTAGTATGCCCGTGATATGCATTATCCATTACAAAGACATCTTTCGCATTTGTATAAGTTTGAGCTATTCTATACGCTAAATCATTAGCTTCAGATCCTGTGCATACAAAAAATATTTTATTTAATTTCTTTGGAAATTTATTTAAAAGTAATTCACTATAATCATTTATAGTATCATATAGATATCTTGTATTAGTATTAAGTTTTAGATTTTGCTCAATCATTGCTTCATGAACACGAGAATTTGAATGCCCAACATGGGAAATATTATTTACGCAATCTAAGTATCTCCTACCATATCTGTCAAAAAAATACTGATCTTTAGCTTCAAGCATATGAAGAGGTTTTTTGTAAGAAATTGATAAATTATCAGAAATATTTTTTCTTCTTTTCTTTAAAGTATCTCTAAAATTATTATAATTATTAGAATAAAAAGATTTTGGAATTCGTAGA
>CACKRO010000015.1:0-17500 GCA_902602695.1 uncultured Alphaproteobacteria bacterium
GATTAAAAAAATGTATTGATTGTAAAATTAAAAAAATATTATCTACAAATCAAATTCCTAATTTAGATGAAGAGAAAAACATAATTATAGATCCAAGATTAGCTTATCAAATTACATCTATGATGGAAGGTGTTATCAAAAGAGGTACTGCAAAAAAATTAAAAGATTTAAATGCTCCAATAGCTGGAAAAACTGGAACAACAAATTTGAATAAAGATGCTTGGTTTATTGGATACACACCTGATTTAGTTATAGGTGTTTATGTGGGGTATGATCAACCTAAATCTTTAGGATACAAACAAACTGGTTCTAGTGTAGCTGTTCCAATATTTAAAAATTTTGCAAATAAAATAAAAATTAATAAAAATAAAAAACCTTTCAGAATACCATCTGGTATAAGTTTTGTAAGAATTGATTCTAATAGTGGAGTAATTTCAAATCAAGAGGGAAGTATAGTCGAGCCCTTTATTCTTGGCTCGGAACCATATTCAGATAACATTAATGTTATAGACGGATTAGAAAATTTTAATAATAATTCCATTTCTGGCACAGGTGGTTTATTATAATGATAAATTATGGAAGATATTGAAAAAATTGAATCAAATTTAAAAAAAATAAGATCAAACTATGATCTTATAAGGAGGGGGGTTTGACTATAAATCTTTATATAAAAAATTAGAAGAGTTAAAAATTGAAAGTTCTGACCCTAATATATGGAAAAAAAATGATGCGAAAATTATTTTTCAAGAAATTAAAAATATTGAAAATAAAATTAATGATTTTAAAAAGTTAGAGAAATTGATAAATGAAAATCAGGAGATATTTAATTATATTCAAGAAAATAATGAGGTGTCATTATTAAATGAACTTGATAATGAAATTAAATTAACATTAAAATTATCTGATAAAATTCGTTATATTAACTTGTTAAATGATGAAGCTGATCATCTAAATGCTTTTATTGAAATTCATGCAGGAGCTGGAGGCACAGAAAGTCAAGATTGGGCTCAAATATTACAAAGAATGTACTTAAGATGGTGTGATACTAAAAATAACTGTGAAGCAACATTATTGCAAGAAATGCGGGGTGAAGAAGCAGGAATTAAATCATGTACATTAAAAGTTGCTATGAATTACTCATATGGATGGTTGAAAGCAGAAAGTGGAGTACATAGACTTGTAAGAATTTCACCCTTTGATAGCAATAAAAGGAGACACACTAGTTTTGCAAGTGTTTGGGTTTATCCCGAAATTGATGAAAAGATAGAAATTGAAATAAAAGACTCCGATCTGAGAATTGATACATACAGAGCCTCTGGTGCTGGTGGCCAGCATGTAAATAAAACTGATAGCGCTGTTCGAATAACACATTTGCCGACTAATATAGTCGTGCAATGTCAAAGTGATAGATCACAACATAAAAATAAATCTAATGCAATGAAGATGATTAAATCAAGAATTTATGAAACTGAAATTCAAAAAAGAAAAGAAAGTGAAAATATAAAGAATAAAGAAAAAAAAGATATTGGATGGGGTAATCAAATAAGATCATACGTATTACATCCGTATAAATTAATTAAAGATTTAAGAAGTGGTTACGAGACTTCAAATGTTAGTGATATTTTGGATGGAAAAATAGATAATTTTTTAGAAAATTCTTTAACTTTGTAAAACTACTAAGTTATTTTTAAAATACCAACCCTTTTTTTACCAACAGCTATTTTGATTTCTTTTAATCCTAAATATTCTTTTAAAGATAAATTATTATTTTTATATAATTTATCATTTACTTTAATTCCTTCAGACTTAATTAATCTTTTTATCTCACTTCTACTTTTGACTAGATTAAGTTTTTCAACAGCATCTAAAATAGTAAAGTTATCACTTATAATATCAATTTCTTTTTGAGAAATATTTGGCAATCTTTGATCAATAATATTTGAATTAAATGTATTATTGGCAATTTCAAGAGCTTCCTCCGCATCTTTTTTGCCTCTTACAATCTTTGTTACTTCATAAGCTAAGATTTTTTTAGCTTCATTTATTTCTTTGTCTTTTAAATATGAAAGTTTTTTTATTTCTTCTATTGGTAACTTGGTAAACAAATATAAGAATTTTGATACATTTTTATCATTTACATTTCTCCAAAATTGAAAAAAATCTAAACTTGATATTTTATTCTTACTTAGCCATATTGCACCATCAGCAGTTTTACCCATTTTTGATCCATCACTATTAGTAATCAATGGTGAAGTAATACCAAATGCATTTTTTTTATTTATTTTTTTAATCAAGTCTACACCACTTAAAATATTTCCCCATTGATCTGATCCACCCATCTGTAAAATGCAATTAAAGTTTTTATTTAGATAAACAAAATCATAAGCCTGTAAAAGCATGTAATTAAATTCTAAAATAGTTAATGGTTGCTCACGATCTAATCTATTTTTTACTGACTCAAATGTTAGCATTCGATTTAAAGTAATTTTAGAACCAAACTCTCTTAAAAAATCTATATAATTTAGACCTGAAAGCCAATCATAATTATTAATTATTAATGAATTTTTCTTTAGATTAATAAATTTACTGAATGTATTTTTAATATTATCAATATTTTTATCAATATCATTCTTAGATAAAATTTTCCTAGTTTCATCTTTTCCTGAAGGATCTCCTATCAGAGTTGTACCTCCACCAACTAAACCAATTGACTGATGCCCATAATAGTCTAGCCAATGAAGTAGCATTAATTGCGTTAAGCTTCCAACGTGTAAACTATCGCTTGTAATATCAAAACCAATATATCCAGATATTTTATTTTTTAACATAACTTTATCTAGATCGTTGATTTCTATATTTTGATATATAAAGCCTCTTTGATTAATTTCATTAAGAAATTCTGATTTAAAATTCATTATAAATTATTTTTTTTCTATTATTTGATTAATATATTCATTAATTGAAGTTTCAAATTCCTCTGAATGACCTTCATAAAAATGATCTGCTCCCTTTATAGGTTTAAATTTTATATCCACTTTTTTTTGTTGCTGGAGTTTTTCAGCTAATATTTTTGTAGAATCAAATGAAGTAATATTATCTTTATCACCTTGTACAATTAATCCAGAAGAAGGGCAAGGTGCCAAAAAGCTGAAGTCTCTTAAATTTGCTGGAGGAGATATACTTACAAATCCATTTATTTCAGGCCTTCTCATTAAGAGTTGCATTGCTATCCATGCTCCAAATGAGAATCCAGCTACCCAGCATATTTTCGAATTTGTATTATATTGTTGTAACCAATCTAATACACAAGCTGCATCACTTAGTTCTCCTTCGCCATCATCAAAAATACCTTCACTTTTACCTACACCTCTAAAATTAAATCTTATTGTAGAAAATCCTGCTTTTATAAATATTTTGTACATCTTAAATATTATTTTCGTATGCATTGTCCCCCCTTTAGACGGATCGGGATGCAATAATATTATGATTGGAGAGTCAGTTCTATTATTATGATAATATTTTGCCTCAATCTTACCTTCAGGCCCCGGAATTAACAAGTCTACCATTTGATAAAGCTATTATTGAAGTTATATGATTTTGTAAATATAGATGTTTTAAATATATGAATTCTCTTGGTTTTGATAAGCTGGAAAAGAACACAAAAGTAGTAGTTGCCATGTCTGGAGGTGTAGATAGTGCAGTAGCAGCTGTAATGCTTAAAAAACAAGGGTATGATGTAATTGGTATTACACTAAAGCTGTATAATAACTCTAATGTATCTAGGTCTAAATCTTGTTGTGCTGGCATTGATATTGAAGATGCTAAAAATGTTGCTTTGAAAAATGATTTCAAACACATAGTTTTAGATTATCAAGACAAATTTTTTAATGGTGTAATTAGCAACTTTGTTGATTCTTATGCAAATGGTGAAACTCCTTTACCTTGTGTTAAGTGTAATGAAACAGTGAAATTTTCAGATTTACTTAATGAGGCAAAAAAAATTGGAGCTGATGCCCTTGCAACAGGTCATTACGCAATAAGAAAAGGATCTTTGAATAACGCAAGTTTACATAAAGCAAAAGATTTTTCAAAAGATCAAAGTTTCTTTCTTTTTTCAACATTACAAGAGCAATTAAATTATGTGAGATTCCCATTAGGTAATTTCAAAAAATCTGAAATTAGAGAGCTAGCTAAAGAATATAAACTAAGTGTAAGTGATAAGCCTGATAGCCAGGATATTTGTTTTGTAACATCTGATTCCTATAGAGATCTTGTTAAAAATTTAAATCCAAGTGTAAACAAAAAGGGCATAATCTATGATACTGATAAGAATATTCTTGGAACTCACGAAGGTATTAGTAATTATACAATTGGTCAAAGAAAAGGTATTGGCATAAGCGGTGCAAAAGAAGCGTTGTACGTAACAGACATAAATAAAGATCAAAACACAATTACTTTAGGCACAAAAGAAAAATTGAAAAAAAATATTATTAACTTTAAAAATATCAATTGGTTGGGTGGTAATATTTTACCTAAACGACTTGATTGTTCAGCAAAAATAAGATCAACTCAAGAGGATTTGCCTGGTATTCTTGATATTAATAGCGATCATGGAACTTTTACTTTTGAAACTGAATTAGATAAAACATCTCCAGGACAAGCTTGTGTTTTTTATAAAAATGACCAATTACTTGGAGGTGGTTGGATTACTGCTTAAATTTAAAATCAGTTCTAAATTTGCTTAATTTTTGTTGAATTAACTAGATTTTTTTAATTAATGAATTAGATGATGTATTGTGAACTCAGAAACTCTAAATACATTAGATTCTTATAGCAAAAATAAGTACAAATATGGATTTGTAACTGAAATAGATAGTGAAAAGCCTAAAAAAGGATTAGACGAAGATACCATAAGATTTATTTCATTAAAAAAGAACGAACCAGATTGGATGCTTGAGTGGAGACTAAAAGCGTTTTCAAAGTGGAAAAAAATGAAAGAGCCTAAATGGGCAAACCTAAATTTTCCTGAAATTGATTATCAAGATATTTACTATTATTCTGCTCCAAAAGGTTTTGATAAGAAGCCTAAAGATTTAAGTGAAGTAGATCCAAAACTTATAGAGACATACAATAAACTTGGCATTCCTCTAGAGGAGCAAAAAGTATTAGCAGGTGTTGCCGTTGATGTTGTGTTCGATAGCGTTTCAGTTGCTACCACTTATAAAGGTGAATTAGAAAAACTTGGTATAATTTTTTGTTCCATCGGAGAAGCAATTCAGAAACATCCGGATTTAATAAAAAAATATTTAGGATCAGTTATACCGGCTGGAGACCATTCGTTCTCTGCATTAAATTCAGCTGTGTTTACTGACGGTTCATTTGTTTACATTCCAGAAGGAGTAAAATGTCCAATGGAGCTATCAACTTATTTTAGAATCAATGCTGAAAATACCGGCCAATTTGAGAGAACTTTAATTATTGCTGATAAAGGGAGTTATGTTAGTTACTTAGAAGGTTGTACCGCTCCAAAAAGAGATGATAATCAATTACACGCTGCTAATGTAGAATTAATTGCTTTTGAGGATGCAGAAATAAAATATTCAACTGTTCAAAATTGGTATCCAGGAGATGAAGATGGAATAGGTGGAATTTATAATTTTGTTACTAAAAGAGGTCTTTGTGCAGGTAAAAATAGTAAGATATCATGGACACAAGTAGAAACTGGATCAGCTATTACATGGAAATATCCTAGCTGCATTTTAAAAGGAGATAATTCTATTGGCGAGTTTTACTCGGTAGCAATAACAAACAATTTTCAACAAGCTGATACAGGTACAAAAATGACTCATATTGGGAAAAATACCAAAAGTAAAATTATATCAAAAGGTATTTCTTTGGGTAAGTCACAAAATACTTATAGAGGTGAAGTTTCTTTTTTAAGGAAAGCTGACAAAGCAAGAAATTATACTCAATGTGATTCTTTGTTAGTAGGAAACCAATGTGGGGCACACACAGTTCCTTACATTGACTCAAAAAATAATACGGCTGTTATTGAGCACGAAGCTTCAACCTCTAAAATAAACGAAGATCAACTTTATTACTGCAGACAAAGAGGTTTAAGTCATGAAGAAGCAGTCTCATTAATAGTAAATGGTTTCTGCAAACAAGTTTTGCAAGAACTTCCTATGGAATTTGCTGTTGAAGCACAAAAACTGGTATCCATATCTCTCGAGGGAAGTGTAGGTTAGTATGTTTTTAGAAATTAAAGACTTATCAGTAAAAATTGAAAATAAAAATATTCTTAAAAGGCTTAACTTAAATATTAATAAAGGTGAAGTTCATGCAATTATGGGTCCAAATGGATCTGGTAAAAGTACATTAGCAAACGTTCTAGCGGGTAAAGAGGATTACGAAATTTTAAATGGCAGAATTAATTTCAAAGATAATGATTTATTTGATTTAAATATTGAAGAAAGAGCACAAGAAGGAATGTTTTTGGCTTTTCAATATCCTGTTGAAATACCTGGAGTAAATATTACTCCATTTTTACACTCTGCAATTAATTCAAAAAGAAAACGTATGAACGAAGAAGAAATTGATAATTTATCATTTGCCAAGCTTTTAAAATCTAAAGCTAATGATTTAGGTATAAATATTGATATGCTTAAACGATCAGTTAATACAGGCTTCTCTGGAGGTGAAAAAAAACGTTACGAAATTTTACAAATGAGTATTCTTAATCCAGATTTAGCTATTTTAGATGAAACAGACTCAGGACTTGATATTGATGCTCTTAAAATTGTTACTGATGGGGTTAATAAACTTAAAACAAATGATAATTCATTTTTAATCATTACTCATTATCAAAAACTTTTGAATTATATTAAACCAGATTATGTACATGTTATGGTAAATGGTTCTATTGTCAAATCAGGAGGATCTGAAATTGCTGCTGAAATAGAAAAAGATGGATTTCAAAAATTTCAGTAATGAATATCCAAGATAATTATCTAAAAAATAAAAAAAATATTTTTTTTTCTGAAAATAAAGATATTCAATCTCATAGAGAAAAATTAATAAATATTTTTGAAAATGATAGATTTGATAAAAAAAATAATGAAAGTCTTAAAAATATAAATCTAAAAAACTTTATTGATTTTAAGTATAAATATCTGATCCCTGAGGAAAAATCAGTAATAAACAATAATGAGAAAAATAGTTATTCAATAGTTTCTATAAATGGACAGTGTTCGAGTTATAAAGATGATAAAATTGAAATTACTAAAATTTTAGATGAAGATTACAATGATTTTTCTAAAAATGATATAATTGAAAATAATGATCACTTTGTAAATCTAAATTCATTATTTCTAAATAGTGGTTTTAAGATTGTTATAAAAAAAAATAACAATATAAAAATTAAAATATCAAATATTATAACTGATGATGATTTAACCATTTTTCAAAAAAATAATTATATTTGTGAAGAGGGATCATCCCTAAATCTTATTGAAGAATATGAAAATAGAAATAATTCTACATCAAATATATTAAATGTAATTAAATTAGAAAAAAATTCTAAGCTAAATCATTTTCTAATTCAAGACAATTCTCCCAATCATAATTTAATAATAACAACTCATTCTTCATGTAAAAACGATTCTACCTACACTCAAAAAGTATATAATTTTTCAGAAGGCTACGTAAGAAATTTTCATTATTCTGAGTTAATAGAAGCTAATTCAGAAGCGGATCTACAAGGAATATTTTTTCTAAAAGATAATAACACTTCTAACAACAAAACATTTGTTAAACATTTAGCTGAAGATTGCAAAAGTAATCAAGTTTATAAAGGTATTTTGAATGATCGTTCTAAAGCAACATACTTTAGTAACACTCATGTCGATCAAGTGGCACAAAGAACAGAGGGATATCAACTTAGCAAAGGGGTACTTTTATCAGATAATGCCTCGTATTTTTCTAAACCTGAATTAAAAATATATGCTGATGATGTGAAATGTAGTCATGGCTCTACTATTGGACCTATAGACGAAAATGCTATTTTTTATCTTCGATCTAGAGGTATGAGTAAAATTGCAGCAACTAAAATATTGATATCATCATTTATTAATGAAGAATTAAGTAGTATTGATAATGAACAAATGTCAGAAATAATAAATAAGAAACTAGTAAGATATTTAAGTAAAGTAAAATGAACATTTCAAATTTAAAATCAAGATTTCCCGTATTCAAAAAAAATTCTAATCTAGTTTTTTTAGATACCGCAGCTTCAGCATTAAAAGTTGATGAAATGATTGAAGCCACCAATAACTGTTACACAAATGAATATGCAAATATTCATAGAGGTAATTATGAATTAAGCTCAAGGTTAACAAAAAAATTTGAAGATTCACGAAAAAAAATTGCAGATTATTTTAATATATCTGAAAAAAATATTATTTTTGTTAAAAGTGCGACTGAGGGTATAAATTTAATTGCATCCTGTATGTCTAAAAGGTTTTTAGAAGATGGTGACGAAATAATCTTAAGTTATCTTGAACACCATGCCAATTTGATACCTTGGCATTTAATTGAAAGAAAGATAAAAATCACTCCTTTGGGGCTAAACGATAATAGTGAAATTAATTATGATGAACTAAATAACAAAATTAATTCTAAAACTAAATTAATTACATTAACCCATATGTCAAATGTTACAGGCTCAATAACTAATTTTGATAAAGTAAAAGAAATTGCAAAAAAAAAGAATATACCTCTACTATTGGATGGTTGTCAATTTGCTCCTCATAAAAAAGTTAATCTAAAAGATTTAGATCCTGATTTTTATGTTTTTTCTGCACATAAAATGTATGGTCCGTCAGGTCTTGGCATACTGTATATGAAAGATAAGTGGATAGATGAATTTACTCCTTACCAAGGAGGAGGGCAAATGATTCATGATGTAGATATTGATAAAAGTACGTATGCTGGTGGTTACGAAAAATTTGAGGCAGGCACTCCTCCTATTGCACCAGTAATTGGATTTTCTTCTTCATTAAATTTTATGAATGAAATTGATCCAAATGTTATTTATGATCATGAAATGAAACTTCATGATTATGCTTATGAAAAACTTTCAAGATTCAATAATATAAAAATATATGGATCAAATAAAAACAAAGGTGCAATTATTTCTTTTAATATTAAAGGGGTGCATAATTCTGATTTAGGTGCTATGTTAGATAAAAAAAACATTGCAATAAGAACGGGACATCATTGCTGTCAACCTCTTATGAAATATTTTAATGTTACAGGAACATCAAGAGTTTCATTTGGAGTGTATAATACAAAAGATGATATTGATTATTTCTTGGATAGTATAGATGAAATAACTAAAATATTAATTTAAGAATGAAAGATAAAACATTAAAAGATTTTCTACCTAATAAAAATACAAGCTATAAAAAAAAATTTAATATCTCAAATAATTCAGCTGAAATAAAAAAAGTGCAAGTTATTGATTGTATAAAAACTGTTATGGATCCTGAAATTCCAGTAAATTTATATGATTTAGGTTTGATATACGGGATATACATTAATAAAAATGACATTAAAGTTGAAATGACTCTAACAAATCCAAACTGTCCAGTAGCAAGTAGTATGCCCGAGAGTGTGGGTAAATCAGTTGAAAAAATAGCTAATATAAACTCAATTGAAGTATTTTTGGTCTGGGAGCCTAAGTGGAATAAAGATTTAATGTCAGAGGAAGCAAAACTTGCTTTAGATATTTTTTAAATAATTTATAAGAAAATTATGAATAATATAATATCAATAACTAATGTCGCAGCAGATCAAATAAAAAAAATTCTATCTGAAGCTCCAGAAGATGTAGACTCCGTAGTTATTGGTGTAGATAAATCTGGATGTAGCGGATATTCTTATCAATTAGATTTTGCCAAATCATCAGATCTAAAAGAATTTGAAAAAATAGATAAAAATGGAGCTAAGGTCTTAATCGATCCGAAAGCAATAATGTTTTTACTAGGCTCTATTATGGATTATAAAACAGATAAACTTTCTTCTAGATTTGTATTTGAAAATCCAAATGAAAAGAGTACTTGTGGATGTGGAGAATCTTTTAGTATTTAATATCAGTTTATAAAATTAAACTAATTTGTAAATATAATTACATTTTGATATGTTAAACAAATTTATAATTAATAACATCAGCATAAATAATCTTTATGTAATTTTTTTCTATGCAATATATCTGTATATAAATTTTAGTTTCGCTCTTTTATTTTTTTCATTATTAATTTTTGTGATCCCCCTTATTACCTTAGGTAAAGAAATAGACAAAAGTCATGGAATAGAGGTACAAAATAAATCCAGATTAGGTGGATTAATTATAATTATTACGCTTTTAATATTCTACTTTAATAATATTTTGGTTTTAAAAAATTTATTATTTGAGAGTATTAATTTTTTCTTTATTGTTTTTTTTGCTATTTCTCTGTTAGGCCTTGTAGATGATTTATTTGGTAAACTTGGTCATTTAATTAGGTTATACTTTAATATTTTTGCTATTTTTATCTTACTTTATACCAATAATGTTTTTTTATTTCGCGATACTGAGATAGATTTTATAAATTATATATTTCAATATAAATACTTAAGCTATTTTATAACAATTTTTATAATTGTTGGTTTTATAAATGCTTCTAATATATCAGACGGTGCTAATGGGATATTATCCGGCATCTCTTCAGTGGCTTTTTTAGTTTTTTATTTAGAAACTGGTGATTTAATTTATCTCAAATTATTTGAAGTTATTTTGTTTTTTTTTATTTATAATATTTTTATTGGCAAGGTTTATTTAGGTGATGCAGGAAGTTATCTTTTAGGTTTCCTTATTTCTACAACATCTTTATATTTATATAATACTGATATTATCCCAGCTGGGTTGCTCGCTTGTATTTTATGTTACCCATCAATTGAAGTTTTAATGACAATAATTAGAAGACTATTAAAATTTCAAAATCCTTTTTTGCCAGATAACTATCATTTGCATAATCTTATTCATCATAAATTTAAAAAAAGTAAATTTAAACAATTCAATACTAATTCTTTGACAGGTATTACCATTTTATTTTTATTTTCTTTTCCATCAATAGCTATTTATTTATTTTTACCAGAGAAATTATTTTATTTATTTTGGTTTTTATTTTTTTCTCAAACTACATTATATATTTTTATCTATAGGTATTTAAAAAATTAATTACTTATTTTTTTTTGTTTTAGCAAATAAATAGAAAGCAATTGGAAGATAATACAGTACATTAATCCAATTATTAAAAAAATTACCACTTGGCATAAAGGGCCAAAAATTAATAAAAAAACTTAATAAGCAAAAAATTTCTATTATCTCAAAGTCACTATATTCAGTTTTTGGTTTAAATATTTTTCTAAGTAGTGAATATAAAACATAAAGATATAATGTTACAAAAATTAAAAAACCAAAAAAACCTGTTTCAGTCAGTATTTGAATGTAGGTGTTGTGTGAATGTGTTTGACAGCCATCAATTGATCCATCTAATTTTGTATAAGTTTTATATTTTTCGTCCTTACATATTTCTCTAAACATTTTTGTACCAATGCCAAATAAAAAATTATCTTTAATTATTTTGAAAGATGTTTGATACACCACTTCATGTTGAATTGAAAAAAAATTAATATTTAGATTTTTAATGTCTAAGTTTATTTGAGATGGTGTATTATTCAATATTCTATCTTTTAACTGAGAGTTTCCAATCAAAGAAATAATTGCTAAGCAAAAGAATATACTCACAGAGATTATAAATAGTTTCTGATATTTTTTAAAAATCATAAAAATCATAAATAAAAAAATTAATAGCATAGCCAAAGCAGTTCTTTCTCCAGAAATAAAAATTATTAAGCTAGAAATTGAAATAATTAATATTAATTGTATATTCTTAAATTTATGTTTGAAATTAATTATACTTAGTGCACATGCTATTGGAAGTAATCTTATAATATAACTACCTAGAATATATTCATCTCCAAATAAACTAGATATTCTTCCATAACTTTTAACATACTCATCTTTAAAAAAACTTAAAATATTTTCTTGCAACACAAATTCAAATATGGAGTCAACACATAAAATTATAAAACAAAGAATAATTGAGTAAAAAAAATATTTAGAAAAATAATTATAATTGCAAAGGATATAATGAAAAGACAATACAAATATCCCAAATCTAAAATAAAATAATGAACTTTCTAAAGAGAAAAAAATGTTTTGGCTTATTAATGAAGTGAAAATCAAAAAAGCACAAAATATTATATATGTAATAAAATAATAATTGAGAAATTCTCTATAGTTATTATTTTTTATGCAAACAATTATGTAAAATAAACCTAAAATCACTATTGAAATATCAGCAACAGCTGGACCAATAATTAAAGAAATGGGCAGCAATAGTGCTACTAAAATATAAAAACTTTCAAAAACTACAAAATTCATTGTTTTTAAATTAACATTTACAGCAATTAAGTCATAATAATTTCTTTAAATTTGATTTTTATTAATAATTAAATTAATAAGAATTTTTTGGCGGAGTAGCTCAGTTGGTCAGAGCGCACGGCTCATATTCGTGATGTCGGGGGTTCAAATCCCTCCTCCGCTACCAATTAAAAACCTATTACTTTAATGAGATAAATTATGTTAACATAGCAATATAAAATGAAACTATTTTACGAACCTCTAAAAAACCATTTTTTAAAAATTTCTTCAGAGCTATCGCTTAAAAATACAGATTTTTTTAGATTATTAAAAATAAAAAATATTGAAGTTTTAATTAAGCGTGGTGCTCATGAAGCTTTTCTATCTTTAAGATTTGTTGAAGAAACAGGCAACAGAGCAATTGCAATAATTTTAGAAAAAGATAAAAATCTTCCGGAAATAAATATATAAAATGAATTTTTTTGCAGGGCCATTTATTGGAGAATTTGGTTGGGAGTTATGTTATTGGCATGGGTGGTTAAGAAAAATTAAAAAAAACTATCTTAAAAATGAAAAATTGATAGTTTCATCTTTTCCAGGAAGGCAGCCTTTATATGAGTTTGCCGATGAATTTATAAGTTTACCACAATTTTATTTGGACAAAAATTTTACTCAGAGAGGTTATTTTATTGATTTAGATAGGGAATATGAAAAAAAAGAATACAAAATCCAATTCCAAAAACTATTAAAATATTATACGACTTTATACAAAGGAGAAAATATTTTACAAATTAATAATTTTCCACAAAAAAAATATACAAGAAATTTATTTTTAAGAACTCTAAAAAAAGTAGAAAAAAATTTTTTTACAAAATCTATCGCTTCTGATGAAGATTTAAATAGTTATTTAAAATATTGTAATCATCACCCAGGTATTAATATCCCAAATCCTCTTTTTTTAAATTATCCAAAAATTGATAATAAATACATACCACAAACTCCCACCAATGATGATCAACTTTGGACTAGTTTAAAACCAACAAATGATGGAAAAAAATATAGAGAACAATTTTTAGAAAATTATGATAGAAATAAAAATATATTTACATTATTCCCTAGAAAAAGAAATGACAGAAGACCTGATAAAAATTGGAGTAAAGACAATTGGATGCAATTTATTGATCTTCTTATTAAAGAGTACGACTGCTTAATAGTGATTTGTGGAACTAGAGAAGGCGCATATTTTCACGAACTTGAAAATAATAGTAATATTTTAAATTTAATAAATGTACAAAAAGATTTACATTTAGATCTTCAATTAGCTTTTATAGACATATCTAAAATTGCAATTCACGGAAGATCTGGTTCATGTAATCTTTCAATGCAAAATGGCTGTCCTACATTTATGGCTGGACCTGAACATGATAGGTATAGAATATGCGTATATGATAATCCTATGAATTCAAAAATAAATTATTACACAGAATATGGGGTGAATCCATCACCCAAATCTTTTTTTAACGAATTCAAAAAATATTTTAATCATCTTTATGGAAATTAACAAAAAACTAAAATTAAAAGAATTAAATAAAATTTCTAATTATATAAATAAATTATTATATTTAGGTGTTGAAGTTTCTGATTATGAAAATGCTATAATTCATGATAATTTAACATTAAATAAATTAAAAAAATATAAATTAAGAAAATTAAAAACTTTAAAAGAAGTTAGTGAATGCAAAAAAATAGTAAAAAAATTGATTTTAATAAACTTAAAAAATTTCAATAAAGAAAATCAAATAAATTCTGAAAAAAGATTAGTAATACCAAATTATAATTCTTTCTCAACTATTCTTGATAGATTATCCATTGAAAATGTTAAACTTTTTCATTTTCAAAAGAATATGAAAAATTTAATATCCACCGAAGAAATTAACAAAAATATTAAGCTTCAAAGAATGATAATTATAGAATTAAAAAAAATTTTGGCAGATTTTCTTATGAACATATTGTTATCAAAGAATTATGAATTTATTAAAGAGAAAAGAACATTTAAATGAAGAAAAAAATATTAAAAGAAATTAAAAATGATATAAATTTACTAGTAGATAATTTAAGTTATTTATCGAAATCCAATAGATTAACTGGTATTTGGGATAATAGACGCTTTCAAGAAGCTAAAAAAGAGATTAACTTAGTTAATTTAGAGTACTTATATAAAACTGAAAAACTCTCAAGAAAAAATGTTGAAGCTAGAGGTTTGGCTAGAACGAACCTAGATAATTATCTTTTAAAAATTTTAAAAAACTTAAAGAAATTGTAATGAAAAAAATTTTGATAGTTGGCGCGGGCTTTTCAGGTTCAGTAATGGCAAATGAGTTATCTGCTAAAAAATTAGATATTACATTAATTGATTCCAGAGATCATTTGGGTGGTAATTGTTACACTTATATTGAAGAAGGCATAATTATTCATAAATATGGTCCTCATATCTTCCACACTAATAATAAAAAGATTTGGAATTATATAAATAATTTTAGTAAATTTGAAAACTATACTAACAGAGTAAAAACAGTATACAATAATAATGTATATTCTCTTCCAATAAATTTGCACACTATTAATCAGTTTTATAAAAAAAATTTATCTCCAAGCGAAGCTGAAAAATTCATTAATAAAAAAAGAATTAATTATAAGAGTCCTAAAAATTTTGAAGAGATGGGCTTGTCGCTTATTGGGCCAGATCTGTATAAAGCTTTTATATATGGGTATACTAAAAAACAATGGGGAGTTAATCCTAAATTATTACCTTCAAGTATTTTAACAAGACTTCCTCTAAGATATAATTATGATGATAATTATTATTTTCACAATTATCAAGGTATGCCAGTTAATGGATATACTCCTATATTTGAAAAATTAATTTCAAAGAAAAATATTAATTTAAAACTAAATAAAAAATTTAATATAAGTATGTTGAATAAATATGATCATGTAATATTTACTGGCCCAATAGATGAATTTTTTGATTATGTTTATGGTATGCTTGAGTACAGAACGCTGAATTTTATAAAAGAAAAATATCCAGTTAATGAATATCAAGGAAATCCAGTTATTAATTACTCAAATATTTCTATTCCATATACTAGGATTACAGAACACAAATTATTTCACAAGTTCTCTCAAAAAAATATTAATCAAACTATAATTTTTAAAGAGTATAGCTTTAAAGCAAAAAAAAATGATGAAAAATACTATCCAGTAAACTTAGATAGCAATAAAGAAAGACTTGAAAAATATAAGAAATTGGCATCTAAAACGAGTAATGTTTCTTTTGTAGGCAGATTAGGTACTTTTAAATATTTAGATATGGATGTTACAATAGAGCAAGCATTAAATGCCTCAAAAGTTTTTATAAAAAAAATAAAGCAGAAAAAAAAAATACCAACTTTTTTTAGTTAATTTTTTTCAAAATCAACTAGGTCAATTAATTATTACTACTTGTTTTTTTAATCAAAGAAATTATAAGTAATTTCAGATCGCGGGATGGAGCAGCCCGGTAGCTCGTCAGGCTCATAACCTGAAGGTCGTAGGTTCAAATCCTACTCCCGCAACCAAAATTTTACAAAGATTCTTGTATTTTATAAATAATTTTAAAGTTATACATAAATATCCCCAGAAATAGGGGATTTTTTTTTATTTTTTATGATTTGACAAGGAATTTTTATACTATTATAGGCACAATCTCTTTTCTTTTAGAAAAGAACAATCCTCTACTTTTTTATTTAATTTGTAGGGCATTGTATGCTCTTTAAAATGTTAATAAGATATTAAAGAGATACGTAGACAACAGTTCGTAAAAGAATTTTACGAAAGTTAGTGGAATACGTATCAACAAATACTTTTGTTTATACAAGAAGTATTCCGCTTTAACGGACGTTCCGTAATTTTTGACTTCGGTCAAATTTACTTAACTTAAGAGTTTGATTATGGCTCAGAACGAACGCTGGCGGCATGCCTCATACATGCAAGTCGAACGAGGTCTTCGGACTTAGTGGCGCACGGGTGAGTAACATGTGGGAATCTACCTGAAGGTTCGGAATAACTGCGGGAAACTGTAGCTAATACCGGATGTGTCTGCAAAGAGAAAGATTTATCGCCTTCAGATGAGCCCGCACTAGATTAGCTAGTTGGTGAGGTAACTGCTCCACCAAGGCTACGATCTATAGCTGATTTGAGAGGATGATCAGCCACACTGGGACTGAGACACGGCCCAGACTCCTACGGGAGGCAGCAGTAGGGAATATTGGACAATGGGGGAAACCCTGATCCAGCAATGCCGCGTGAGTGAAGAAGGCCTTCGGGTTGTAAAACTCTTTCATCAACGATGATAATGACATTAATTGAAGAAGAAGCTCCGGCTAACTTCGTGCCAGCAGCCGCGGTAATACGAAGGGGGCTAGCGTTGTTCGGAATCACTGGGCGTAAAGCGTATGTAGGCTGATCAAAAAGTTAGATGTGAAATCCCTGGGCTCAACCCAGGAACTGCATTTAAAACTAGTGATCTAGAAATTGGTAAAGGTTAGTAGAATTTCCAGTGTAGAGGTGAAATTCGTAGATATTGGAAAGAATACCAGAAGCGAAGGCGACTAACTAGGCCACTTTTGACGCTGAGATACGAAAGCGTGGGTAGCAAACAGGATTAGATACCCTGGTAGTCCACGCAGTAAACGATGAGTGCTAGTCGCTGGTACAATAGTATCAGTGTCGAAGCTAACGCATTAAGCACTCCGCCTGGGAAGTACGGTCGCAAGATTAAAACTCAAATAAATTGACGGGGGCCCGCACAAGCGGTGGAGCATGTGGTTTAATTCGAAGCAACGCGAAGAACCTTACCAGACCTTGACATGGTATGTTTGAATTACAGAATCGTAATTCTTCAGTTCGGCTGGCATACACACAGGTGCTGCATGG
>CACKRO010000015.1:22500-24144 GCA_902602695.1 uncultured Alphaproteobacteria bacterium
GTGATTTATTTTTCATAGTATTGAAACCTAATGATGTGCAATTAATAATTATATCCATATCAAAAATCTTTTTGCTGAGATCTGAAAAATTATTCCATTTCATGTTCAGTTTTTTGCAATTTAAGTTATCCTTCTTTTTTCTTGAAAAAATAAAAACATTATTATTTTGCACAAAATTTGCTGAAACTGATTTTCCAACTCCACCATAACCTATAACACCAACTTTTTTTGATTTAATTCTTCCAAATTTATTTTGAAAAACTTCTAAGGATGCAATTCCATCAGTATTTAAACCTTTTAAACTAAAATTTCTGTCTCTATAAACGCAATTAATCGAACCAATGCCAATTGAATTTTTATCAATATTTTTTTTTAAAATTTCAAAAGCTTTTTCTTTAAATGGTACTGCAATAGAGCAACCTAAAAAGTATTTATCTTTTTCAAGGTATTTAAATATTTTTTTTAAATTTTTACCTTTAACATCAAGAGGATACATCTTAATGTTAGAGTTCATTTTTTCATAAACATAATTCCATAATTTTGGAGATCTTGCTGTTGTAGATGCATTAGAGCCAATTATTGCAACGTAATTTTGTTTTTCTTCAATAATTAAATCGTTTTCAATAAGACTTAAAATTTTCACTTTGCTATTGATTTACCAATAGACTCAGCAACTTTTTCCATGCTTTTATATAGTTTTTTAAATTCTACATAATCTATTGGTTGTAGGGGATCAACTGCAGAATTATCTGGATCGGGATGGACTTCAAGCATAATACCATCGGCACCTGCTGCAATACTTGCTAAGGTCATTGAGTTTACCCATGGCCTCCAAAATGTTGCGTGAGAGGGGTCAGAAATTATAGGTAAATGAGTTACTTCTTGTGCAGCTGGAATAACTTGTAGATCTAATAAAAATCTTGAAGTTGATCTATGAGTATGAGGAACTGAAACACCTCTTTCACATAAAATTAATTTATTATTTCCTTCATAAAGAATATATTCTGCAGCACCAAGCCAATCTCTTAAAGAAGCTCCGTAGTGTCTTTTTAGCATAATTGGAAGATTAGTTTTTGCGCATGCAGTCAAAAATGGAAAATTTTGCATATTTCTAGATCCTATTTGAATTATGTCAGTAACTTTAGAAACTAGTGGGAGATATTTTTCCTCCATGACTTCCGTTATGATTGGAAAATTAAATTCCTCCTTTGCATTTAAAAGCCATTTAATCCCTTCCTCTCTTGTTTCGTTATATTTTTTACTTCTATAGGGAAATGTCAGTGGTTTAAAAGCTCCACCTCTGAGAAAATTTGCTCCAATTTTTTTAACATTTTCAACAACATCAAAAATTAATTCTTTTGATTCAATCATATTTGGGCCTGCAAAAATAGGTATTTGACTACCTCCAAATTCTACCCCTGCTATTTCAAAAACTGATTTATGCTTTGAATTTTTTTTAGATACTAGTGGAAATTTAGATTTTAAATCTTCAATTGTTATATCTTTACCTGGGAATTTATTATCCATCTATTTACAGCCTAATTTTGTAGATACTATATTGTCTTTCAATTTAACAGTTTTATTTTTTTCACAACTTGCATATATCGAATGAACTAATTTAACAGTAGAAATAGCATCTTCAGC
>CACKRO010000016.1 GCA_902602695.1 uncultured Alphaproteobacteria bacterium
TTTCTCTCATCATCTATTTCTAAAACTAATACCTCTATGTCATCGTTAATATTGATTATTTTAGATGGATGTGGTGGCTTTTTTAACCAACTAAGTTCACTTAGATTTATTATAGCGTCATATTTATCGTTTAATATCATGTGAACATTATTATCATTCATACTAACAACTTTGCCTATAATCTTTTCATTAACCTTAATATTCTCATTAATTTTTTCCCATGGGTTATCAGTTAACTGCTTAATTCCAAGACTTAGTCTTGCTAATTCCTCATCAAATTTTAATACTTTAACTTTTATGTTCGAATTAAGTTCTAAAATATCAGATGGGTTATTAATTTTTGTCCATGATATATCTGTAACATGAACGAGACCATCTATACCTCCTAGATCAATAAAAGCACCATAATCAGTTAAGTTTTTTACTTTTCCTTCTATTACAGATCCTTCTTTTAAAGTCTTTAAAAGTTCGTTTCTCTGTTCTTTAAGTTCGTTTTCTGTAATTGCTTTTCTAGAGACAACTATATTACCCCTATATTTATCCATTTTCAAAATCATTAAATCTAAAGGTTTGTTAAGAAGTTCTTTAGTATCTTTAATTATTTGTCTAGTTTCAATTTGGCTACCTGGAAGAAAAGCTATAACTCCGTTCAAATCAACACTCATTCCTCCCTTGACTCTATTAAATGGAATACCACTGACAATTTTACTTTCGTTAAATGATATTTGTAAATCATGCCATGCTTTTTGTTTTACAGCCTTTTCTCTAGATAACATTGTTTCACCATTTGCATTATCTACATTTTCTATAAATACTTCTGTCTCATCTCCAACTTCTATCTCAGTTTTTTGACCAGGCCTAGAAAATTCACCTAGAGGGATACGTCCTTCGCTTTTTAATCCTACATCAATTGTAACTATGTCATTCTCAATAGATATCACCTTACCCAAAGCTATACTTTTTTCTTTTGCTGAAGAATTTTTTAAAGAATCTGTGATTAATGTATCATATTCAGAATTTGTAATTTTATTTGATTCCTGATCCATATTTATAATTCGACTATTAATTTATTTATTTCTTTAATTACTTTTTTTAAAGATCCATTATTATCAATAATATATGCGCCTTTAGGCACAATAAGAGGTGAATATTTTCTTAATTTGTCTTTTTTATCTCTCAATTTAATTTCCTTCAAAATTTTTCGGTATATAGACTTTTCGCCACTATCAATCAACTGTTTATATCTTCTTTTTGCTCTAATTTTGGCATTTACCTCTATAAATAGTTTTAAATCTGCATTTTTAAAAACAACTGATCCAATATCTCTGCCATCAATAACAAATCCCTGTTTCTTATTATTTTTCTTCACAAAATTATATTGTAACTTATTTACAAAATCTCTAACAGGGTTATAAATTGCTATTTTTGATGCAAGCTTACCAATTTCCTCAGACCTAATATTCTTATTTTTTCTAAATGATAAAGTATTAATGTTTTTAAGTTTTTTTTTAATATCACTAATATTGTCTGTATTTATCTCATCATTTTTAAAAATATAAGCTAATCTTCTGTAAAGGATTCCAGAGTCCAAGTGTTTAAACTTCCATTTTTTACTAATGTACTTTGAGATTTTTTCTTTTCCTGAAGCAGCAGGACCATCAATGGTTATAATCTTACTTTTCAAGAAATTTTACCACCTAAATTATTTAACTCATTTTTAAAATTAGGAAAGCTTGTATTTATGGAATTAGAATCTTCAATTTTCAATGGACCTAACCTAGTTCCCATTACTGCAAATGCCATGGCAATTCGATGATCAAATTCAGTTTTTATTTTATTATTTTTTACATTATAATTTGTTTCAGGATAAATAAAAAGATCATCATTTTCTGATTTACAATTTACACCACAGCTTTCTAAGTTTCTTAAAATTAATTCTAATCTATTACTTTCTTTAACTCTTAATTCTTTTAAACCACGAAAAATACTTGGAGAGTTTGCAAATGATGCGGCTACCGCAAGTATAGGATATTCATCAATCATTAAATCAGCAATCTCTGCTCCTAATTCACACCCATTTAGATTTGAAGTAATTACTTCAATATCACAAATATTTTCATTATTATGGGATCTTTCATTAAAAAAAGAGATTTTGCCCCCCATTTTTTTTAAAGCATATAAAATACCATTTCTAGTTGGATTGTTATTTATATTTTTTAAAACTATACGGGAGTTTTTATTTATTAATGCTGCAACTATAAAGAAGGCACTACTCGAAAGATCATTAGGTACATCAATATTCTTTGCAAATAATTCTTCTTGTCCTAAAATTTTTAATATTTTTTTTCCATCCTCATTATATACTTTAATATTTGCTCCAAATGACTCTAACATTATTTCTGTGTGATCTCTTGTAACTTTATTTTCAGTAATTATTGTCTCACCTTTTGTGTTTAAACTTGCTAATAAAATCCCTGATTTGATTTGAGCAGAAGGGATTTTAAGATCTATATTTGTAGATATTAATTGTCCCCCTTTTATACATATTGGTAAAGTTCCATTTGTTGTAGAAATATTAGCATTCATTTTTAGCAATGGATCTGATATTCTTCTCATAGGTCTTTTTGATAGTGATTCATCACCCTTTAAAATTGTATCAAAATTTTGAGATGATAATAGACCAGTTAATAACCTAGCACTTGTTCCAGAATTACCAAGATAGATATCATTTTTTGGTTCTTTTAATGAATTTAATCCATTACCATGAATAATAATTTTATTATTATTTTCTTCAATCTTAACACCCATAGCCTTAAATGCATTTAGCGTATGTAAAACATCTTCAGATTTTAAAATATTTCTAACTTCGCAGACTCCATTTGATATTGACGGTATTATTATTGATCTATGAGATATTGATTTATCTCCTGGTACAAAAGGGGATCCATTAATACCACCAGAAATAATATTGCTAATCATTTATAATTTAAAATTGGATCCTAAATAAAACTTTTTTATTTTTTCGTCGTTAATTGCAGATATAGGATCTCCTTCATAAAAAATTGCTCCTTCATTAACAATATAAACTTTATCAACTATTTTAAGTGTTTCTCTAACATTATGATCTGTTATTAATATCCCAATATTTCTTTCCTTTAATTTTTTAATAATTATTTTTATCTCTTCAATTGATACAGGGTCAATGCCTGTAAGTGGCTCATCAAGTAATAAATATTTAGGATTTGTAGCTAGAGTCCTAGCTATTTCCAATCTTCTTCTTTCTCCGCCAGAAAGTACTACTGATTTAGATTTTCTTACGTGGTTAATATCGAACTCATTTAGTAAATTTTGTAAAATTATATTTTGTTTATTTTTATCTTTTTCTTTAATTTCTATAATAGATAAAAGATTATCTTCTACAGACATACCTCTAAAGATTGATGCTTCCTGAGGAAGATAACTTATTCCTTCTTTGCCTCTTAAGTATATTGGTAGATTTGATACATCTAATTTATCTAGTACGATACTGCCTCTGTCTGGTTTAACTAATCCAACAATTATATAAAAAGTCGTAGTTTTACCTGCTCCATTCGGACCTAGTAATCCTACTATTTCTCTTCTATTTATAGAAATACTAATATCTCTTACAACCTGTTTATTTCCGTATGTTTTTGAGATTTTATTAATCAATAGACCATTATCTAAAATTTTAAATTTACTATTCATTATTCTTAATTATGGCTTTAACCTTTGATTTATTGTTTGATTTAATTTTATATGAATTGTTTTTTGTATCAAGTGTTCCATAATCACCAGTAATTTTTTCCCCATCTCTTATTATTGTTACATCATCAATAAGCTCAATTATTGAAGTATTATTATTAAAGTTAATTTTTTTAGCAAACATTTCAGAATCTTGATTTCTAACGTATGAAATTGAATTATCTGAAATATTTAATGATTTAATTTCTTTTCCGTTGTTTATATTAGAAAATATACCATCTATAGTTTCACCCTCAATATATATCCCTTCATTTATTAATTTAGAATTCTGACCCTTTATGGAAAACTTACCATTTAAATTGTTTACTTTAATATATCCATCTGAAAACATCTCAACATCATCTGTGGATAATATAGAATCAATACCATTTATTTTTATTTCTTCTAATTTTACTTTTAAATTCAAACGTTCTCCGCTTCCTTTTGAATTAAAAGTAATTGAGTCAAACATAACTTCTCCCTTGGCATCAATTTCAACAATATCATACATATCTTTATTGAAATTAATTTTTACATTGTCTGCATTTAAGGAAAAATTGTCTGATTTAATGATTACATTTTTTTTTAATAAATAATATTTTTCATTTTGAAAAACTTCTATTCCATTTTCTGTAGAAATCTCTGTTTCACCTTTATTTCTTGCATTCACAATAGTCGAAAATATAACTATGATTATTATCTTAAATATTAAATTCATTTTAAGACTATAAAAGATTTACCGTAAAAGGTAATTTTATTTCCTTGATCATAAATATTAAATCCGTCTGATAAAATTGTAGTATTTTTAGATTTAAATATTGATTTAGTTTTACTTTTTGCAGTTTCTTTTTTTCTATCAAAAATTACATTTTCAGTTTCTATTATAAAATCATTTGATTTAAACTTAACATTTTCTCTTAGTAATATTTCATCTTTATTCAAAAAATTTCCTTCACTTGCAGCTATATTTATTTTCTTTTCATCATTGTTTATTGCAAATCTTGGCTCTTCAATATCTACATTAGACATTTCAATTTTAACATTTTGTAAATTATTATTTAAAGAGATTTGTTTGGTATAGATTAATACAATTAAAAAGATTATAACAAGTAGTAAAAATATTATAAAAATTCTTCTGTTTATATGTAAAAAAAAATTCAATCTAGCTCGTCAATCTTAATAAATCATGAATATGAACAATCCCTAATGGCTTTTTTTTGTCACAAATAAATAAACTAGTTATTTTTTTTGTATTCATTAAATTAATTGCCTCTCCAACTAACATATTTTTATTTGCTAAAGTTGGATTTTTTGTCATTATTTCAAAAGATTTTTTCTCAAAAAGCTTAGAATTCAATTTCCTTCTCAAATCACCATCTGTGATTATACCAACTATTTCTTTTTTATTGTTAATAACACCCACACATCCAAAACTTTTTTTTGTCATGGTGAGTAGAGCACTCGACATTTTTTCATCGATATTGGCTAAAGGAAGCTCACTTTTCATATGCATAATCTCACCTAAATTTTTTAAATCTTTACCAAGATTACCTCCAGGATGAAGACTTTTAAATTCTGTACTTTTAAAACCTCTTAATTCTAATAATGCTATTGCTATACAATCACCTATAATCATGGCCATTGATGTTGAACTTGTGGGGGCTAAATTTAATGGACATGCCTCAATAGGTTTTTTATAGAGAATGCCTACCGAAGCATTTTTGTGAAGAATACTCTTTGAGTTACTTGTTATGCTTATAAGTTTGATATTAAATCTTTTAGAAAACTGAATTATGTTATTTAGTTCAGAAGTTTCTCCAGAGTTAGATATTGCTATTACACAATCATCTTTTTCTATACTTCCTAAATCTCCATGACTTGCTTCCGTTGCATGGATAAAATATGAAGGAGTTCCTGTTGATGTAAGAGTGGCAGATATTTTGTATCCTATATGAGCACTTTTGCCTACTCCTGTTATTATAACTTTGCCTCTCAAATTATAAATTAAATTTACTGCTTTACAAAAACTATTATTAAAGGATGACTTTAGGTTCCTTATGCTATTTAGTTCTCTTGTTAGGGTTCTATTTGCACTATTAATTATTTTTTTATTATTTTTCATTAATGCTTAAATATATCTTGCTCTGACCAACCATTAATATCTAAATCGGTTCTGTATTGAATAAAATCAAAACAGGCTTTAGCTAATTTACTTCTTTTTTCTCTTAATAACATTGAATCAAGTTTATCTTTAATTTTATGTAAATATAAAACATCGGTAGCGGCATATTTTTGTTGTTCTTTTGTTAATTCCCCACCCCAATCAGAAGATTGTTCAGTTTTTGAAATTGATTTTCCTAATAATTCACTACAGAGATCTTTGTATCCATGCTTATCTGTATATGTTCTAACCAGCTTTGATGCAATTTTAGTGCAGTAAATATTTTTGATATTAATTTTGAAGTTGTGTTTGAATACAGCTACATCAAATCTAGCGTAATGAAAAATTTTTTGAATTTTATTATTCTTTAGAATCTTAATTAAATTTTGAGGTTTTTCATTAGATAAGTCAATTTTTACTAGATGACATACTTCATCGCCATTAGAAATTTGAATTAAACATAATTTATCTCTTTTAGGATTTAATCCCATTGTTTCGCTGTCTAATGCAATGATATTAGTAGCTTTAAAACTTGCTGGAAGATCTCCTTTATAGAAATTTATTTTCATTTTGATTTTACTGTCTGTTTAATTTATATTTTTCCTCTATATCATTTATTTAATTAAAGGTCATGAAATCAATAGTAATTTTTGGAGGCGCAGGTTTTGTAGGTAAACATTTAATAAGGCGTCTTACTAAAAATGGCCATAAAATCATTGTTCCATATCAAAGATCTGTACAAGAAGCTAAAATCCGACTTTTAGGTGTAACAGGACAGGTAATTCCATTTCGTTATTCTTCACTAGAAGACAAAAGGCTTAAATCTGTTTTAAATAATGCTCACGTATGCATTAATTTGAAAACTACATACGATCAAAAGAAAGGTGATTTTAATAATACAATATATAAGTTTAATCAGAAACTTATTAGAATTCTAAAATCTAGCAAGGAGTTAAAACAATTCATTCTTTTTTCTGGTCTTGGTGTGGATATTGATAAAATTTCAACAAGAAGCATTGCAGTGCATAAATCTGAAAAGGAAGCTTTTAAACAACTAGATAATGTAATTATTATTAGGCCAGGCGTTATTATAGGCGGTGGCGATATTTTTATGAAAAGACTTTTGCCAATATTTAAAGCTTCATTTTTTGTCCCACTGTTTGGTGATGGTTCAACAAAATTCCAACCAGTATTTATTGATGATGTATCTTTAGCTATTAATCAAATAATTAATACTAGTATTACAGGAAAGAATATTTATGAGTTAGCTGGTCCAAGAATTTATTCTTATAAAGAATTCTTCAATCATATTTCCAATTTTTTAAATAAAACTAGAGTTTTGGTTCCTATGCCTATGGGAGTAATGAAACCTATGATAAATATTGCCGAAAAAACTCCAATTTCACCACTTACATCAGAACAATTAATGTTATTTGAAAAAGATAATCTTGCTGTAAATGTAGATAAATCGTTAGAAAATCTTGATATTAATCCACAGGACACATTACAAGTACTTAAGAAAATTGTTGTAAATTAGGGATATTTTTACTTTTAGTACATAAACGGTACTACTTTTGTAAAATTTTTGTTTCTTTTTTAATCTTGAATGTGTATTTGCTTCAACCTAGATAAAATAGTACACAAATGGTAACTAAATGTTAAAATTTACAAAAATAGCCAAGGAAAATCCAAGTAAAATTTCCGCTAGAGAAAGAGTAAAGTCGTTTGATGAAATCTACTCTAAATATGCTTCGCAAAAAGCTGAAGAACAGGCTTCAAGATGTTCTCAATGTGGAGTACCTTTCTGCCAAGTTCATTGCCCACTTCACAATAATATTCCCGACTGGTTAAAACTTACAGCTGAAGATAGAATGCAAGAAGCATTTGAAATCTCTAATTCTACAAATAACATGCCTGAAATTTGTGGCCGTATATGTCCACAAGATCGTTTGTGTGAGGGCAACTGTGTAATTGAACAATCTGGCCACGGTACTGTTACCATAGGATCGATAGAAAAATATATTACTGATAAAGCCTGGGAAGAGGGTTGGGTTAAAAATATAGAACCACTTGAAGAAAGAAATCAGAGTGTAGGAATTATTGGTTCTGGTCCAGCCGGTCTAGCAGCAGCAGAAGAAATTCGCAAAAAAGGGTTTCAAGTTACAATATATGATCGTTACGACAGACCAGGCGGTCTTTTAATTTATGGTATTCCAAATTTTAAATTAGAAAAAGATATTGTTATAAGAAGAACAAATCGACTTAAAGAAAGTGGAATTAAATTTAAATTAAACTGCGATATTGGGAAAGACATTACTTTTGATGATATTAAAAATAAGCATGATGCAGTTCTTATAGCGACTGGGGTTTACAAATTTAGAGAAATTAATCTTAATAATTCTAATTTTAATAACGTTGTGCCAGCTTTAAATTTTCTAATAGCAAGTAACAAGACTGGTTTAAAAGATAAGGTTGAAGATTTCACAAATGGTAGATTAAACGCAAATGGGAAAAATGTAGTAGTCATTGGCGGTGGTGATACCGCTATGGATTGTGTTAGAACAGCCGTAAGACAAGGAGCAAAATCTGTTAAGTGTCTTTACAGACGTGATAAAACAAACATGCCTGGCTCACAAAGAGAAGTCCAAAATGCAATAGAAGAGGGTGTTGATTTTAAATGGTTAACTTTACCAACTGAATATTCTGGAAATGGGTCATTAAAAAATGTCAGAACGGTTTTAATGCAACTTGGAGAGCCAGATGAGTCAGGTAGAAGGAAGCCAGAGCCAAAAGAAGGTACAGAAAAAAATCTGGATGTTGATTTAGCTATAGAAGCTCTAGGTTTTGAACCTGAAAATTTACCTAAGCTTTTTGATAATAGTGACCTGACAGTTACTAGATGGGGTACACTAAAAATTAATTATAAAAACATGATGACATCAGTTGATGGAGTATTTGCGGCAGGAGACATTGTTCGTGGCGCAAGTCTAGTTGTTTGGGGAATCAAAGATGGTCGTGATGCAGCAAAAAATATTAATGAATATTTAGAAAATAATTTTGTTGATCAAAATAATAATAATAAGAAAGTAGTAAATGCGTAATCACTTTATTGAAAAGTATAAAAAGGATAAAAAATTCCTCGAAGAAAATCACATTTATAATGAACAAGATGAACACTCATCATGTGGTGTTGGACTAATTGCATCTTTAGATGGCTCTGAGACAAGAGAAATAGTAGAGTTAGGGGTTCAAGCTTTAAGAGTTTTATATCACCGGGGTGCAGTTGATGCAGATGGCAAGACAGGTGATGGTGCAGGAATACAGTTATCCATACCAAAGAATTTTTTTACTCAACAAATAGAAAGAACTGGCCATGCTCCTAATGATTTCCCTTTTGGGGTTGGTATGATTTTTTTACCACGTACAGATTTTGCTGCTCAGGAAAATGCACGTACAATAGTTGAATCTGAAATAATTAAAGAAGGTTTAAAAATATATGGTTGGAGACATGTTCCAATTAATTCATCCATAATAGGTGATAAGGCAAAAGCAACAAGACCAGAAATAGAACAAATACTTATTTGTAATGAAGAACTAGAAGATGAAAAGCAATTTGATAATAAACTTTATATAATTAGAAAAAGAATAGAAAAAGAGATTAGAAAACAAAACATATCTGACTTTTATATTTGCTCACTCTCTTGTCAGTCTATTGTTTACAAGGGTATGTTTCTGGCAGAACAACTTTCTAATTTTTATCCAGATATACAAAATGAAAATTTTGTTTCCAGATACGCAGTTTATCATCAAAGGTATTCCACCAATACATTCCCAACATGGTCTCTAGCACAACCATTCAGAGTAATTGCTCACAATGGAGAAATAAATACTCTAAAAGGAAATAAAAATTGGATGGCTGCACATGAGCCAAGAATGGAACATAAAAATTTTGGCTATAATGTTGATGATTTAAAACCCATAATTGATGCTAAAGCGTCTGACTCTGCTGCATTGGATTCAACTATAGAGTTATTAGTTAAAGCTAATCGCTCTTTACCTATGGCTAAAATAATAACAATTCCAGAAGCTTGGTCCCATAGAAGAGATTTTCCAAAAAAAATAAAAGATTTATACGCTTATGGCGGAGCAGTTATGGAGCCATGGGATGGTCCAGCAGCAATATGTGGTGCATACGGTGATTGGGCAATTGCTGGAATGGATAGAAACGGCCTTAGACCTATTAGATATACACTAACAAAAAATCTTCTTATTGCTGGTTCTGAAACTGGAATGGTTGATATTAGAGAAAATGAAATAGTAGAAAGGGGTAGGGTAGGACCAGGTCAATTAATAGCAGTTAACTTTAAAGAAAAAAAATTCTTTAAAGATCATGAGATAAAAAAATACTTAGCTGATACAAAGCCATTTGGCGACTGGGCTAAAAAAATAACATATATTGATAAACTTGTTCAATCTGTAGATGAGGAATTTAGAGATTTAGATTCTGGTGATTTACGAAAAAGAATGGCATGCTTTGCTTGGTCGGTAGAAGACATCGAATTAATTCTTCATCCTATGATTGCTGAAAAAAAAGAAGCAACAGGATCAATGGGAGACGATACTCCTTTAGCTGTACTTTCAAATAAATATAGAGGACTACATCACTTTTTTAGACAAAATTTTAGTCAAGTTACAAACCCACCAATTGATTCATTAAGAGAAAGAGTTGTTATGAGTCTTCGAACTAGAATTGGAAACTTAAGTAATATTCTTGATGAAGATGAAGATCAGTGCGATCATCTACAATTGAACTCCCCTGTTCTTTCAATAGAGCAATTCAAATCTATGCGTAGATATATGAAAGATACTGTGAAGATCATTGACACTACAATGGATAAAACGAATCCTGAAAATAATTTTGAGACAGAAATTTCAAGAATTAATCAAGAAGCAGAACATGCAGTTAGAGAAGGGTATGTACATATAATTTTAAGTGATAAAGAAATGTCTAATACAAGAATAGCTCTTCCTATGATATTGGTTACAAGTTCTGTTCATCATCATTTAATTAAACAAAATCTTCGAACTTTTATTTCCTTAAATGTTCAATCTGCAGAATGTTTAGATGTACAATATTTTGCAGTGCTTATTGGAGTAGGGGCAACAAGTGTGAATGCGTATATGGCACAACAAGCGATAGCGGAAAGACATAAAAAGGGATTATTTAAAGATCTCTCATATGAAGAATGTGTAGAAAGATTCATTAATTCCATAAATAATGGTTTGCTTAAGACTATGAGTAAGATGGGAATATCAGTGATTAATTCATATCGAGGTGGTTGTAACTTTGAAGCGATTGGCCTTAGTAGAAACTTAATGAGTAAATATTTCCCTTCTATGAGCTCTAAAATATCTGGTATTGGAATCAGTGGTATTGAAAGAAGATCAAGATTAGCTCATGATAACGCTTATGAAGAAAGTGTTATTACGCTGCCGATTGGAGGAAACTATCGATATAGATTTGGTGGTGAAAAACATGCTTTTGAAGCAAGATCAATTCACATGCTTCAAACTGCAGTTACCTCAAATAATTATTCTTTATTTAAAAAATATTCTTCCATGATTAATGAAATGGATCCAATAAATATCCGTGATCTTTTAGACTTCAAAAAAAATAATAACAATAATTCTAACAGCGTAGAACCTTCTCAAGAAATTAGAAAAAGACTTGTTGCACCAGGGATATCACTGGGAGCTTTAAGCCCAGAAGCGCACGAAACTCTTTCTGTAGCAATGAATAGGATAGGTGCTAAATCAGATTCTGGTGAAGGTGGTGAAGATCCAATTAGATTTAAACCCAAACCAAATGGAGACAATGCATCATCAAAAATTAAACAAATTGCAAGTGGACGATTTGGTGTAACCGCGGAGTATTTAAATAATTGTGAAGAAATTGAAATTAAAGTTGCACAAGGTGCAAAACCTGGTGAGGGTGGACAATTACCAGGAGGAAAAGTTACAGAATTAATTGCTAAACTAAGACATTCAACTGAAGGTGTGACCCTTATTAGCCCCCCTCCTCATCATGATATCTATTCTATCGAAGATTTAGCTCAGCTGATTTACGATTTGAAACAAATAAATCCAAAAGCTAAAGTTTGCGTTAAACTAGTTGCTCAGTCAGGTATTGGGACAGTTGCAGCTGGTGTAGCAAAAGCAAAAGCTGATACGATACTCATTTCTGGTCACAATGGTGGAACTGGAGCAAGCCCACAAACAAGTATTAAGTATGCAGGACTTCCTTGGGAACTTGGATTAAGTGAAGTACACCAAGTTCTTTCTCTAAATAACTTAAGGGATAAAGTTGTTCTTAGAACTGACGGAGGTTTGAAAACAGGAAAAGATATTGTTATAGCGGCTATGCTTGGGGCAGAAGAATATGGAATTGGGACAGCAAGTCTAGTAGCTATGGGTTGTATTATGGTTAGACAATGTCATTCTAATACATGTCCAGTTGGTGTTTGTTCACAAGATGAAAAACTTAGAGAAAAATTTACCGGAACACCAGAAAAAGTAATTAATCTTTTTAGTTTTATTGCTGATGAAGTAAGAGAAATTTTAGGATCACTAGGCTTTTCTTCTCTTGATGAAGTAGTTGGAAGATCTGATCTTTTATATCAAGTCAGTAGAGGAAGTTCTGATCTTGATGATTTAGATTTAAATCCAATTATTCAAACCATTGATTCATCAGTTGGAGAATTTGATATAAAGAAAAATACAATTAATAAAGTTAGCGATAGTCTTGATATTAAAATCATACAGGATGCTAAGTCTTTCTTTGAAACAGATCAAAAAATTGAACTAAACTATAATATAAAAAATACTGATAGAGCTATTGGTACAAGACTTGCATCAGAAATTACTACTACAAAAGGAATGAGTTTTCTTCCAGAAGACTTCTTTACTGTTAATTTTCACGGTTCTGCAGGGCAATCTTTTGGAGCATGGAGTGTGCAAGGAACTACTCTTAAAGTTTTTGGTGATGCTAACGATTATGTTGCAAAAGGATTATCAGGAGGTAAAATTGTTATTCAACCAAACTCATCTTCGCAACTAAAAACAAATAAAAATGTTATCATTGGTAATACCGTCCTATATGGAGCAACACGAGGAAAACTTTTCGCAGCTGGAACTGCTGGTGATAGATTTGCTGTTAGAAACTCCGGTGCACACGCTGTTATTGAAGGATGTGGCGATAATGGATGTGAATACATGACTGGAGGAAGTGTAGTTATTCTTGGCGAAGTAGGAAATAATTTTGGAGCAGGAATGACAGGAGGCATGGCATTTGTGTACGATAAAGAAGGAACTCTACCACTTCGAATTAATCTTGAAGATATTTTCTATCAACAACAAATGACAAATTTTTGGGAAAAAATTTTATATCAAAAAATTGAAGAACATATCAATGAAACAAATTCAATATATGCTAAAAATTTACTCGAAAATTGGGAAAATGAGAAATTACTCTTCTGGCAGATTGTACCAAAAGAAATGATCAATAAATTTGATCAACCTGTATTAATTCAAGAAGAAAAATCTGCTTAGTTTTTTATTATTGATTGAATAGAATCATTTATAATTTTTAAATCAAATGGATCAGATAATCGATGATCACTATTTTTTAATAACTTAATTTGTATTTGATTTCCTTTAATTTTTTTTACTATTTTTTCTGGAACATCTGGGGTGACAACGTTATCTTTTAGGCCTTGTATTAAAATTAAAGGCTTTTTCCATTTGAATTCTTTATTTAAAATTTTATTTTTTCTACCGTCAACAATATATTTCTTTTTTATAAGATAACTAAACCCATAGGAAGAATACTTAATAATTCCCATTTTCTTCATTTCTTGTTTTTTCTTTAAAGGCAGTTTTTTATAAAACCCATCGATGTAATCAGGTGCTGCCGCTAGACCAACTAATCCCATAATTCTTTTTGGTCTAGCTTTGGCAGCTAAAAACATTAACCACCCACCCATACTACTACCAACTAGTATTTGTGGCCCTTTGGCAATATTATCAATGATATCAATTAAGTCTTTCTTCCAATCTGAAATTGTAAAATCTTCGAATTTTCCATCTGATTTACCATGACCACGGCAATCAAAACGGATAAACTGCAATTTATTTTTTCGAGCAAATCTTTCTAAAGACAAAGCTTTTTGGCCACTCATATCTGAGTTAAGGCCATGTACAAAGATGATACCAGGCTTCCTACCCTTTATAGATTTATAGCGAATTCTTTCTTTTTTCTTATTAATAAAGTAAGGCATTTTTGATACAAATACTTATAATTTAATAAAATGTCATCATTTAATATCGCGCAAATTATTCCTTCTTTAGATTCTGGTGGTGTTGAAAGAGGTACTATTGAAGTAGCAAATTATTTATCTGAATTAAATATAAAAAATAATATTATCTCAAATGGAGGGCGTTTAATTAAGGAAATTGATAAATATTATACTGATCATTTCCAATTACCAGTTAACTCAAAAAATTTTTTTATTTATCCATTAATTGCTAATCAATTAAAAAAATTAATTATTAACAAAAATATTAATGTTGTTCATGTACGATCAAGAGGACCAGCATGGATTTTAAGTTTTATAAAAGATAGAAACTTCAAGACAATATCTACATTTCATAATGTATATAGTGGTAATTCTTATCTAAAAAAAATCTATAATAAGCAATTATCCAAAGTTGATCAGATTGTTGCGATTTCAAATTATGTAAAAAATGAAATTAGTAAAAAATATAATTTAGATTTAAATAAAATTAAAGTGATCAATAGAGGAGTTGATGTTAAATATTATGAAAAGCCAATTTTAGATTCTCAAATAGAAAATATAATAAATAAGTTTCAAATTGATATCTCAAAAAATATTATTTTATATCCAGCAAGGCTAACAAACTGGAAAGGTCAAATTGAGTTTTTAGATATTTTTAATAAGATACAAAATGAAAATTTTTTACTTTATTTTGCAGGTGATACAAAAAATCAATCTTATACAGAAAAATTACAAAATAAAATTCAAAGTTTTAATCTTAATAATAGATGTAAGATTATAGGTAATCTACATAGAGATGATTTAAAAATTTTATATTATATATCATCAGTTATTACCTCTTTTCCTTTACAAGCTGAAGGTTTTGGAAGAACTATAAGTGAAGCATTAATAATGAAAAAAAAGATACTAGCTTTTAACTATGGTGGTGTCAAAGATCAGCTTGATAAATTAGATGATATTTATAAAGTAAATCCTCATAAATATGATGAAATAGACATAAAACTTCAAAATATTATTAAATTAGATGAAGAAAAATTTTCTAATATTTCTTTAGACAGTAAAGACTTCATATCAAAAACATTTTCAAAATACCAAATGGTGCAAAGTTACGCAGACTTATATGAACAACAATCAATTTAACAAAATACTAGTTGTAAAGCATGGATCACTTGGTGATATTGCATTTTCTATACTTGCCATGGCATCAATTAAGCAATTTTTTAGTAATGCCACTATTGACTTACTCACCGAAGAAAAATACGTAAATTTTTTAAGCAGTTCAAATTATTTTCATTCAATTTTAAAAGATAATAGAAAAGGAATAATAGATTCATTAAAGGTTATATTAAAAATTAATCAAAATAAATACGATCTAATCATAGATTTACAGAATTCTAAAAGAACAAATAATTATTGGTCATTCTTAAAATTTATTTCAAAAGTAGAAGTTAATGGATCTCGTTCTAATTCTGATATACGATATGTAATTCCTCCACAAGGAACTGAATCTCCACAACAAGGTTTATACAATCAACTAAAGTTACTTGGTGTAAATGAAATTAATCAAAATGTAGATTGGCTTTCCAAAGACACTACTAAAATTAATGAAAAAAAATTAATTTTAATGATACCTGGCGTTTCTAAATCAGGTTTAGACAAGCAATGGTCACCTGATAAATTTGCAATACTTGCAAATACTCTTGAAAAAAAAGGATATAATATTTGCGTCATTGGGCAAAAATCAGATAAGGAAACAGTAGAAACTATAAATAATGCATGTCAGAAGGTTATTGATTTAAGCGATAAATCACCTCCTGAAATCATCTATTCCATTGCTAAAAAAAGTAATTTTACAATTAGTAATGATACTGGCCCAGGCCATATAGCAGCTCTAAGTAATTCACCTATTCTTTTTTTAGCTAAAGATAATGTTATCTCAAAATCAAACTTGTCTGAATATAAAAATGCTTATACGATTCTTACTGATACAATGGACTCAATTTCTGTAAAACAAGTTTTAGATTTTTTACACGATAGTAAATTAACTAATAAATGAAATTAATTCTTTTTCTAAATTTTGGTTGTCAGAGAATAGTTTAGTATATTTTTTCTTCCACGGTGCATATTCTTCTGCAATCATACCTGGAACATTATCTGAATCATAAATAACGCAAAGTTTTGTTTTAGAAAGTGATGCAATATGTGTGCATCCACATTCAGGTGTAATTACATATGTTGAAGAATTTATTATTGATGTCCAATTATCAAAATTTAATTGATCTAAGATTAAAACATTATTTTTACTTTTAAGATTTTCAAACTCTTCATTAGTAATAATCTCATATTTTTTAAATATTTTATAGAATACATTTTTTGATGTACCATCAGTTGTCATTACAATATTAATTTTCAAATTTTTTAGTTTGTCTAATAGATTGATAAAGTTTACTTCTGAAAAATATTTATTGATCCATTTTGAAGATAAATGAATTAAGCATAATTTTTTAGAATTTAAGTCTATTTTATTAAATCTAAATTCATTCTTAATTTCTGAAGTATTATTATAATTTAATCCATTTTTAGTAACTAACTCCATCATAATCTCTGTTTGATGAATTGGTATTTTTTTTGAATATCTTAATTGACGATCGATTATTAAGCAGTGAGTAAAAAAGATTTTACCCAAAATTCTATCAAAAAATTTACTCATGTAATTATTTTTGTATCTAGATTTAAAAACTAACAATGACTTTATTTTACTTTTAGAAAAAATTGATATTAATATACTGATTATACCAGGACTAAATGTGAAAATATAATCATAATCTTCATTTCTTAATTTTGAAATTATTTTTAAGACTTGATAAAATTTATTTTGAAGTAAAAAAATTTTGTTAATAGATTTATAATTTTTACATATTTTTTGATTATTTTTAGAACATACAATATCAATTTTGTAATCCTGATTAGCTTCTTTTAGTCCTTGAACAACTGGAAGAGTAAGTATCATATCCCCCATTTTATCGTTTCTAACTAAACAAATTTTCATAAAGTGTATTTAATAACTAAAAAAACAACTTATTTTTTTTTAAAATCAGCTCTTGAATTTAATTTCATTTAAGATTATATCCTAACAAAACATGACAAAAGACTTAATTTCCTAATATGCTATTAAATAATAGCTTTAACTCAATCTCAATATAATTTTGGCTGTAAATTTCAAAACAAAGAAAGATATTGGTCCAAGAATCAATGAGCAGATTACTGCAAGCGAAGTTAGACTAATATCTAGCAGCGGTAAGCAAATGGGTATCCTAAGCATACGCGAAGCTTTAATTCAAGCAGAGGATGAAGGGTTTGATTTAGTTGAAGTGTCTCCTGAAGCTAATCCACCAGTTTGTAAAATTATAGACTATGGTAAATTAAAATATAGAGAGCAAAAAAGTAAGAAAGAAGCAAAAAAGAAACAAAAAACAATTGAAGTCAAAGAGATCAAAATGAGACCTGGGATTGATACCCATGATTATAACGTCAAAATAAAAGCACTATCAAAGTTTATAGGTGGTGGTAATAAAGTAAAAGTCTCTATGCGTTTCAGAGGACGTGAAATGGAGCATCAGAATTTAGGCTTCGATCTTCTAAAAAAACTAACGTCAGAAGTTAAAGAATATGCAAAAGTTGAAGTAGCTCCTAAATTTGAGGGAAGACAAATAATGATGATACTTGTTCCTCAAGTTGCTAAATAATTCTAAATATTGCAAAATACTCAATTATCAGTATAAGCCCTTCAAACTTGTTATGGCCTGCGGGGCAGCCTAATGGGTAAACTTTAAAATATAGGAGATAGTAATGCCCAAGCTTAAAACTAAGAGTAGTTTAAAAAAAAGATTTTCTAGAACAGGTACCGGTAAAATTAAATTTAAACCCGCTGGAAAAAGACATGGAATGAGTAAACGTTCCAATAAATTTATTCGTAACACTAAAAGATCTGCAATTATGTCACCGGGTGACTCTGCTTTGATTGATCATATGTTACCATACAACAAGTAAGGGGAAATCAATGGCAAGAGTATCAAGAGGTGTTACAGCAAGAGCTAGACACAAAAAAGTAATTAAAAGAGCAAAAGGTTATTACGGTAGAAGAAAAAATGTTTTTCGAGTTGCTGTTCAGGCTGTCGAAAGAGGTATGCAATATGCTTATAGAGATCGTAAAAAAAGAAAAAGTGATTTTAGAGGCTTATGGATTCAAAGAATCAATGCTGGTGTTAGACTACATGGTTTAACATACTCACAATTTATATCTGGTCTTAAAAAATCATCTATTGAAATAGATAGAAAGATTTTAGCGGATCTTGTAGTTAATCAGCCAGACGCTTTTAAAGCCTTAGTTGATAAAGCTCAATCTGCTAGATAATTTTAATTAATAAAATATAATAGATATTGATGGCATTTGCTGAAGATAAAATTGATGTTCTTAAAAAAATTAAAGCTTCAAAATCCTTTGAGGATTTAGAAAAACTTCGATTATATTATTTAGGTAAAAAAGGATTAATACCTGAAGCTTTAAAGGGATTAGGTTCTTTATCGATTGAAGAAAAAAAATCGAAAGGGCAGGAATTAAATGTTATTAAAAAAGAAATTGAAGAAGGTATTAAAAATCAAAGAACAGAAATTGAAAATATTGAAATTTCAAAAAGGATTAATTTAGAATCAATTGATGTTACTCTACCACCTAATATTTCTGAAAAAGGAAAAATACACCCAATTAGTCAAACAATATTTAATATTATAGAAATTTTTGGAAATTTAAATTATGCTGTGGAAACAGGTCCAGATATAGAAACAGATTTTAATAATTTTACAGCCTTAAATATACCAGAGCATCACCCAGCAAGAGAAATGCAGGATACTTTTTATATTCAGGATAATGGAGAAAAAAATGTTCTTCGAACCCATACCAGCCCTGTTCAAGTGAGAACTATGCTTAACACAAAACCACCTATTAAAATTATTGTGCCTGGCAGAACTTATAGAAGTGACTCTGATGCTACACATGCTCCTATGTTTCATCAGGTAGAAGGTTTAGTTGTTGATACAAGTTCTACTATGGTAGATTTAAAATCAACACTCGTTTCATTTTTAGAGGAATTTTTTGAAGTAAAATACTTACAATACCGTTTTCGTCCTAGTTATTTTCCTTTTACTGAGCCTAGCGCAGAAATGGATGTAGCTTATACTAAAGTTAATAATAAAATTAAAATTGGCGAAGGAGATAAATGGTTAGAAATACTGGGTTGTGGTATGGTCAATCCTATTGTTCTTGATAATTGTAATATTGATTCAACACAGTACCAGGGTTTTGCTTTTGGGATGGGAATTGAACGTTTGTCGATGCTTAAATATGGTATTACAGACTTAAGAAGTTTTTTTGATCCAAATTATAGATGGCTGGATCATTATGGTTTTAGTATTTTGGATAATCAAACACGATCAGGGTTATAGATGAAATTTACTTTAGATTGGCTGAGAGATCATTTAGATACCTCTGAAAATTTAAATGCAATTACAGATACCTTAACTAATATTGGTTTAGAGATTGAAAGTGTAGAAGATAAATCAGAATTATTTAAGAATTTTACAGTAGCTAAAGTTTTAAAAGCAGAAAAACATCCAGATGCAGATAAACTTAAAGTATGTCAGGTAGAAACAATAAGTGGAAATTATCAAGTTGTTTGTGGTGCACCAAATGCAATAGAAGGAATGCTTGGAATTTTTGCACCAGAAAATAGTTACATTCCTGGCACAGACTTACATTTAAAAAAAACTAAAATAAGAGGAGTTGAGTCTTGTGGCATGCTTGTATCAGAGAGAGAAATGGGTATTTCTGATGAACACGATGGCATTATTGAAATAAAAGATAATCATAAAATTGGTGATTTATTTAGTAAAATTTTTGCAGTAGACGAACCTGTTATAGAAATTAATTTAACACCAAATAGATCTGACTGTTTATCAGTCAGAGGTATTGCAAGAGATTTAGCAGCAGCTGGTATTGGTAAATTAAAAGAATTAAAATATAAAAAAGTAAAAGAATCATTTAAAAGTCCAATTACTTGGAAAAAAGAATTTCAAAATAAAAATCTTTGTCCTGGAGTAGCAGGTCGATATTTCAAAAATATAAAAAATATAGAAAGCCCTAAATGGCTTCAAGATAGATTAACTGCAATTGGATTAAGGCCTATTTCAGCTCTTGTTGACATCACAAATTATATCACTTTTGATTTAGGAAGACCACTACATGTTTATGATGCTGACAAAGTGTCAGGCAATTTAACAATGCGATTAGCCAATAAAAATGAGGAGTGTTTAGCATTAAATGAAGTTAAATATAAATGTGACAGTGATATGATTGTAATTTCTGATGATGAAAATAAACTTCATGGAATTGGCGGAGTTATGGGCGGCCTTAATAGTGGCTGTAGTATGGAGACTAAAAATGTCTTTCTAGAAGTTGCGTTATTTGATCCAATATCTGTTACAAAAACGGGAAGAAAACTAAATCTTCAAAGTGATGCACGTTACCGTTTTGAAAGAGGGGTAGATACTGATTCGATCTACTGGGGCGTAGATGCAGCAACTCAAATGATTTTAGAATTATGTGGAGGTGAAGTAAGTGAATTCGTTTCGTCAGAAATTAATATAGAAAAAACTACACCATTCATGTTTGATACAAATAAAATTAAGACTTTTGGCGGAATAGAAATTAGTAATAAGGAACAAGAAAAAATTTTAGTTTCACTTGGTTTTTCTGTTAATGAAAAAAAATCAAAATTTGAAATTCAAAATCCTACATTTAGACCAGATATTGTTGGTGAAGCAGATATTGTTGAGGAAATAATTAGAATTTATGGTTTTAATAAAATTCCTCTAAAAAAAGTAACTACTCAAGAAGAAAAAAAAGTTATTTTAAATACTAAAACTAAAACCTTTTATAAAAGTAAAAAAATTATTGCTCTAAATGGATATTCTGAAGTTGTAACATGGTCATTCATGGATGAAAATAAAGCAAAAATTATTTCAGATCAAATAATAAGTTTAAAAAATCCAATAAGTTCTGATTTAAATACGATGAGACCATCTACGTTTCCGAATTTATTAGAAGCAATAAATCAAAATAAAGCTAGAATGTATTTGAGAGCTAAAATATTTGAAGTCGGTCCAAATTTTTCTAAATCATTACAAGACCAACAAGAAAATGTTGCTACTGCTATATCTTATGGCTCATCTGATGAACAAAATTGGTTATCAAATAAAAAAAATATTGATGTCTTTAGTATAAAGGGTGATCTATTTTCTATTTTAGAAAATTTAAATGTACCAATAGATAATTTGTTTTATGAAAAACTAGAAGGTCAAATCTATCATCCTGGTAAATCATCTTCTTTAAGGCTTGGTAAAAACAAAATAGCTAATTTTGGAGAGTTGCATCCAATTCTATTAAAAACAATGGATGTTAATTTCAAGGTGTTTGGTTTTGAAATATATTTGGAGAATATTTTACAATTTCAAGAAAATAAATCTTACTCTAAAGGTGGGTTTACTAACAATCCTTATCAAATGGTTGAAAGAGATTTTGCCTTTCTATTTCCAAAAGAAGTCAACGCTGGTGATATAGTTAAAAAAGTTAAAAAAATAGATAAAAATATAATTCAGAACGTAACAATATTTGATGTTTATGATGGTGATCAACTTCCAGAAAATAAAAAAAGTATTGCTTTCAGGGTATTGCTACAACCTCAAGATAAAACATTCAATGATCAAGAAATTGAAGAATTATCACAAAAAATAATAGACGAAATATCTAAATCGCTTGATGCATCTATAAGAAACTAATGACAGAACTTAGTTCTATTCGTAATTTTTCAATTGTTGCTCACATAGACCATGGAAAATCAACGTTAGCAGATAGACTAATACAATTTTGTGGAGGTTTAACAGATAGAGAGATGAAAGAGCAGGTTTTAGACTCAATGGAATTAGAGAGAGAAAGAGGTATTACAATTAAGGCTCAAACAGTGAGACTTTCTTACAAATCAAAAGATGGCAAGACTTACATACTTAATATTATGGATACTCCAGGTCATGTTGATTTTTCTTATGAGGTATCCAGATCATTAGCGGCATGTGAGGGATCTTTACTGATAGTAGATTCTACACAAGGTGTTGAAGCTCAAACATTAGCCAATGCTTATCAGGCAATTAATAATGATCATGAAATTTTGCCTGTTCTAAATAAAATTGACCTTCCTTCTTCTGAGCCAGATAAAATAAAATCACAAATTGAAGATGTGCTTGGTATTGAAACTGACAATGCTTCTCTTGTTTCAGCAAAAACAGGTATCGGCATAGAAGATTTGTTAAACAAAATCGTTACACTTTTACCTTCTCCATCAGGTGAAATAAGTAAAGAATTGAAATGTATGTTAGTTGATAGTTGGTATGACAGCTATCTTGGTGTTGTGGTACTTGTAAGAGTTATCAATGGAGAACTAAGAAAAGGTCAGAAAATAAGATTTATGGCAACAGGTGCCACATATACAATTGATAGAGTAGGGATATTTTCTCCTAAGGCAACTGAAGTTGATACACTTGGGCCTGGTGAAATTGGATTTATTAATTCTGGTATTAAAAGTGTTTCAGATTGTAAAGTTGGTGACACAATAACTGACGACAAGTTTCCAACAGTAGAAGTTCTCTCAGGTTTTAAACCTTCTCAGCCAGTTGTTTTTTGTGGAATGTTTCCAGTAGACTCAGATGATTACGAACATATGCGTGATAGTATGGCTAAACTTGCTTTAAATGATTCAAGTTTTTCTTATGAACCGGAAGTAAGTCCTGCATTAGGCTATGGTTTTCGCTGTGGTTTTTTAGGTTTATTGCATTTAGAAATTATTAGAGATCGGTTTGAAAGAGAATTCAATTTAGAACTTGTAACTACTGCTCCATCAGTTGTTTATAAAATTTTAATGAAAGATGGATCAACTATAAATCTTCATAATCCCACTGACATGCCAGATCCAGTAAAAATAGAAAACATATCTGAACCTTGGATAAAAGCTACAATAATTGTACCTGAAGAATTTTTAGGATCAGTATTAGAGTTATGCACTTCTAAAAGAGGTATTCAGTTAAATATGAGTTATGCAGGAAACAGACCATTAGTTGAATATAAACTTCCATTAAATGAAGTGGTTTTTGATTTTTATGATAGGTTAAAATCAATTACAAAAGGATATGCTAGTTTTGATTATGAAATTACAGGTTATGAAGTAAATAATTTAGTTAAAGTAGGAATTCTTATAAATGGTGATCAAGTAGATGCTCTTTCATTGATAGTACATAAAGATAGATCTGAGCAAAGAGGCAGAGCACTTTGTGAAAGGTTGAAAGATTTAATTCCAAGACAACAATTTAAGGTAGCTATTCAAGCAGCAATTGGTGGGAAAGTAATTGCTAGAGAAACTGTAGCTTCATTTAGAAAAGACGTTACACAAAAATTATATGGTGGTGACGTAACTAGAAAAAAT
>CACKRO010000017.1 GCA_902602695.1 uncultured Alphaproteobacteria bacterium
GCATTAGATGTTTTTAAAAATGAGCCTTTAGAAGAAAGTGGGTTTTATAATCTAGATAATATAATTTTAACTCCACATATCGCTGCTTCTACTGATGAAGCGCAAATAGTTGTAGCAGAAATGGTTGCTAATCAGTTTGTTGAATTTTTTAATAATAATAAAATTATAAATTCAGTTACTTAATAAAAATTTCAGTTAAATTTTCTAAGTAAGCAGATGGATTTGAGAGAATGTTTCCATCTAATATATTAGCTTGATCTAAAATTAAATTTGAAGCTTTTTTATGGTCAATTTTTGTTAGATTTTCAGATAAATTTACAATCATCGGATGGTTTGGATTAATTTCAAGTATCTTTTTTGAAACTGGAGTTTTTTGATTATGCATCTTCATCAGTTTTTCCATATTTATATCCATCCCAGCTTCTTCAGCAACAAGAAGAATTGGGCTTTTGGTTAATCTCTTAGATACAATAACATCAGATATAGTCTCTTTAAGCTCTGTTTTAAGTACAGACCTAGAAAAATAATAATTATACTGATTAAAAATAGTATTATCCTGAACAGTATTTCAATGAAAAGATTAAATCTTATTCGTTTTTTTATAATTAGTTTATATAGAGGGTTACTAATTGATAGAGAAATTAATATTATCCCAAAAATAATAACAAACCAATGCATAAAGTTAAAAAATACATAGCTGAAGATTTAAAATTTTCAAATCAAACTATTCAAGAAATGAAGATTAATTCAAAAAATTTTTATAATAATATTAAAGAGAGAAGAAGTATACGTGAATTTTCAAAAGATAAAATTGATATAAATATTATAAAAAACGCAATCTTATCTGCAGGATCTGCTCCAAATGGGGCAAATCTTCAACCTTGGCATTTTGTTGTAATAAAAAATAAAACCATAAAAAAAAAGATTAGAATAGAAGCAGAAAAAGAAGAAGAAAATTTTTATAAGTATAAAGCTCCTCAAGAGTGGTTAGATGCATTAACTCCTTTAGGAACTGATGAAAATAAAAAATTTATTGAAAATGCACCTTATTTAATAGCTATATTTGAAAAAAAATTTTCAATTTCAAAAAATAAAAAAATAAAAAATTATTATGTAAAAGAGTCTGTTGGCATAGCTACTGGTATATTAATTACTTGTTTACATTTTTCTGGCTTAACAATGTTAACACACACTCCAAGCCCAATGTCATTTCTTAACAAAATCTTGAAGAGACCTATCAATGAAAAACCATTTGTTTTACTTATTGTAGGAAAACCAGATAAAGATGCAAAAGTTCCAAAGTTTGCAAAAGAAAAGAAAAGATTTGAGGAAATTACTTCAATTTTTTAACCAAGTTCTTCTGGTTTCATAGTTTCATAAACCTCATAAGGCATATGTATCCAAGGAGAATCTTCTAAGTAATCAACATAATAATTTGGTTTAAATGATGATACTGACTTATAAAACAAAACCCCTGTTCTTATTGGTTCATCTATATAAAAACCATAAGTGTGATTTAACCAATCAATACTTTTTTTTAGAGTAATTCCTGAGTCTGCTAAATCATCTACTATTAAAACTTTTGATCCAATGTTAGGGCTTGTTTTTGCCAAATCTCTTGAAAATGTGATTGCACCTCTTTTATTTTTTACTCCTTCACCTTTATATGATTCAACAGAAAGAATTGCTAAAGGAACATCAAATATCCTCGCCATTACATCCCCCACTCTCATACCTCCTTTTGCGATGCATACAACCTGATTAAACTGCCATCCATCCTTATGAATTTGTTTTGCTAAATCTTCCGTTTTACTTCTATATTCATCCCAACTAATGTGTAAATCAGACATAAATTTTCCTTTGAAATTAAGAATTAAACCTCTCCCTTTTAAAGAGAGAGGGTTACAAGAATTTTAATTATTGTGGTACTTCGCCGTCAATACCTTGAACATAAAAGTTCATTCCAAGTAACATTCCATCAGGTGCTACTTCACCTTCAGGAACTACAAGCTCACCAGCTTGATTGTAAATTGGACCAGTGAAAGGATGAATAGTTCCATCTTTAATTCCAACTTCCATATTTACAGCTTCTTGAATCAAACTTGCTGGCATAAGTTTATTATTATATGGTGACATTACAACCATACCTTTATCCATACCATCCCAAGTATCACCTGAAGACCAAGTTCCATCTACAACTGCTTTTGCTCTTGCAGCATAGTAAGGCCCCCAAATATCTTCAATTGAAGTTAAATGTGCATCAGGACAGAATTCTTCTTGGTTTGAAGCTTGACCAAACGCATAAACACCTGCTTTTTGAGCGGCTTGGCAAGGCGCATATGTATCTGTATGCTGAACAATTATGTCAGCTCCTTGATTAATTAATGTATTAGCTGCATCAGCCTCTTTACCTGGATCATACCAAGTAAACACCCAAATTATTTTCATTTTAATATCTGGATTAACTTTAGCTGCTGCTAAATAAAATGCATTAATACCACGAACAACTTCAGGAATAGGAAATGAAGCTATATAGCCAATAGTATTAGTTTCAGTCATGTGACCTGCAATATGACCTTCAATCATTCTTCCTTCATAAAATCTAGCTGAATATGTAGCAACATTATCAGCCTGTATATATCCTGTAGCATGCTCAAATTTTATATCAGGAAAGTCTTTCGCAACTTCATGTGTCTGATCCATGTAGTTAAAGGACGTTGTAAATATTAAATCATGTCCTGAGTCAGCTAGCTTTCGTATTGCTCTAACTGCATCTGCATTTTCAGGAATATTTTCAAGATATGTAGTTGTTATGGAGTCACCTAATTGACTCTCCATATATTTTCTTCCTACATCATGCATATATGTCCAACCATGGTCTCCTGGAGGACCAATATAAATAAATCCAACTTTTTTAGGGTCTGCGTAAGCGGAACCAAATGAAAAAACTAAAAAAGTAGATAAAAAAGTTATAATTCTAATCATTTTAACCTCACCTGCTAATATAACGATTACTCAATAACATTTGTAATATAGAAACAGATCAGATCAATAATTGTATAAGAAAATAAATAAAAAAGAGTGGATATTTATCTTCCTTTATAGAAAGGAATAGTCAAAGATGCTGGGGCACTGAGTTTTATTCTTAATTTATTACTAGATATTAATACTAAAACTATAATTGTAGCTAAATAAGGTGCCATACTAAAAAATTGACCAGGAAATCTTAGACCTAGTGCTTGAAGATTCATTTGAAGAATAGTAACACCTCCAAAAATATAAGCTCCTATAAGAACTCTTTCTGGTTTCCAAGTTGCAAATACAACTAAAGCTAATGCTATCCATCCTCGTCCAGCTGTCATACCTTCTTGCCACATTGGAGCATAACAAATTGAAATATATGATCCCGCTAGAGCACACATAGAACCTCCAAATAAAATTGATAAAAATCTAATTTTAATAACGCTATATCCTAAAGCATGTGCAGAATTATGGGATTCTCCCACTGCTCTTAAAATCAAACCAGCTTTAGTTTTATAAAAAAAATAACTAACCAAAAAAACAATTAAGAAAGAAAATATAACAAAAAACCATGGTGATAGACCGTCAATTGGTGTTCCAATATATTGTTTACCAAGCATCGAACTTAAACCTATACCAAAAATAGTTAATGCTAATCCTGTAGCAATTTGATTTGACATTAAAAATAGAACTAAAAAAGCAAATAGACCAGACATTATAATTCCAGATAATATAGATACAAAAAAAGCTAAAAAATAACTTTCGGTAATTACTAAGATAATAAAAGCGGACACCGCTCCTACCAACATCATTCCTTCTACACCTAAATTTAATACTCCAGATTTTTCTGTAACTAACTCACCTATACCTGCAAAAACAAGTGGTGTTGTTGCAATTAAAACAATTTGTAATATTCCAAGTATTAAATCAAAATTCATAATAATTTTTTGTAAGTTAATTTATAGTTAATTAGTAATTCTGCACCTAATAAATAAAATAACACCAGTCCCTGAAATATAAAACCTACTGCTGAAGGAATTTGTAAAAACAATTGCGCATCTTCAGCGCCAAGATAAGTAAGAGCAATAACTAAAGAAGCAAAAATAATACCAATTGGGTGAAGTCTACCTAAGAAAGCAACAATAATTGCAGTAAATCCATAGTTAGGAGAAATATCCCTATATAATAATCCAATTGGTCCGGATACTTCAGCTAAACCTGCAATACCTGCAAAAGCTCCGCAAATTGCAAAAGCAAAAAAAACTAAAGTTGTTTGATTAAAACCAGCGTATCTAGCAGCTTTGGGACTGTAACCGGATACTTTTAATTGAAAGCCAAAAATAGTTTTTGAAAATATAAACCAAGATACAAAAATTAAAAATAGAGTTATAATTAATCCAAAGTGAACCCTTAAACCATCAAATAGTAAAGGCATTCTTCCAGATTCACTAAATGGTCTTGATTTAGGAAAACTATAACCAAATGGATCTTTCCAAGGACCCACTACTAAATAATCTAAAATATATAAAGCAACATAAACTAACATTAAACTTGTTAAAATTTCATTTGTATTAAATTTTGTTTTTAAAATAGCTGGAATTAAGCCCCACAATGCTCCTCCAATAGCTCCGCCAAAAATCATTAATGGCAACAACCAGAAAGCATTTGTATCATGAAATAAAATTCCAATACCTCCACCAAAAATTGCACCCATGGTAAGTTGTCCTTCAGCTCCAATATTATAAATATTATTCTTAAAACAATATGAGAGGCCAATTGCAATTAAGGCTAAAGGAGTTGCTTTTACAAATAATTCAGAAATACCGTAGGTTGAAGAAATAGGTGAAATAAAAAATGTATACAATGCATAAACTGGATCAAAACCAAGAAGAACAAAAATAATTGAACCTGTAATTAAAGTTAAAACAATAGATATTATGGGAACAAAGAAATTCATTAGACCCGAACTCTGTGAGCGAGAAACTATAGAGGGAAATAAACTATTCATTTTTTCCACCCATCAATAATCCCAATTTTTCAATTCCTACTTCACTAGTTTTAAAAGGTTTGGATAAATTACCATCATAAATAACAGATATTTTATGAGTAATTTCAATCAATTCATCTAAATCTTGAGAAATAACAATTATAGATGTTCCATTTTGAGATAATTCTATCAAAGACTCTCTTATAGAATGCTCAGCACCAGCATCTATTCCCCAAGTTGGATGTGAAATAATTAATATTTTTGGCTTGGATGATATTTCTCTGCCAATGACATATTTTTGTAAATTTCCTCCAGACAAACTTGATGCTTTAGCATCATTCCCAGGAGTAATGACTTTAAATTCATTAATTACATTATTCGCAAAATCATCAACGTTATTTTTCAAAATTATACCATTTTTAATAAAATTATTTTTTGGAAATTGACTTAAAAGAATATTATCAGACAAACTTAACTCAGGTACTGCACTATGACCTAATCTATTCTCCGGAACAAAAGAAATAGATAAATCTCTTCTTTTTTGTGGCCCATACTTTTCAATTTTTTTATTATCAAAAGTAATTGATCCAGATTTAATATTTATATTTTCTCCTGTTAAAATATCCATTAATTCTGATTGTCCATTACCAGCAACACCAGCAATGCCATAAATTTCACCCACTCTAACTTGAAAAGAAATATTTTTAAGATCTGTTAAAAATGGATCGTTAAAATCACATGAAATATTTTTTACTTCAAAGTTAACTTCATCTTTTATATGTCCATAATTAGTTTTTAAGTCATCTAATTTTTGTCCTAGCATTTTTGTTGCCAGTGTTTTTGCAGTTTGATTTGAAGTACTTGAAGTGTCTATAATTTCACCACTTCTCATTATAGTTACTGTATCACATATTGATATTACTTCTTCAAGTTTATGAGTGATATATAATATTGTACGACCTTCTTTGACGAGTGCATTTAATGTTACAAATAAACTTTCAACTTCTTGTGGTGTTAAGACTGAAGTTGGTTCATCCATAATAAGTATCTGAGGGTCTTGTAATAAAATTCTTACAATTTCTACACGCTGCTTTTCTCCAGCTGATAAAGCAGTGATTGGTGCATCTAAATCTAAGGGAAGATTATATTTTGAGCTTATGTTTTCTAATTTATTTTCTAAATCTGAATAAGACATCTTTTCATCAATTCCTAAAATTAAATTTTCTTTTACTGATAAAGAATCAAATAAAGAAAAATGCTGAAATACCATTCCTATTCCTTGCTTCCTTGCTTCTGCTGGTGAATTAACTTTAAAATCCTTATTATTTAATTTAATATTTCCTTCATCTGGCTCTAAGAGACCGTATAGAATTTTTACTAAAGTAGATTTCCCTGCTCCATTTTCTCCTAAAATTGCGTGAACGGCATTTTTTTTAATATCAAAAGTAACATTCTTGTTTGCAATTACTCTTGGAAAAGATTTTGTAATATTCTCTATATCTAATATTGTATCACTCATATTTTAATTCAAATATTTCCGATTCTTCAAAATTATAAATCTCAATATTATTATCCGCATCTTTTTTATCAATGGTAATATATTTTTCATTCTCAAGAGATATTAGAGGAAAATGCCATACTTTGGGATTAAAATTTATACCATCACCACCACTTACTTTAAATATTTCAATAAAATCAATTTTAGGTCTGTCACCTATTGGTGCAACTAAAACTAAAAAACCCGTAGCATTAAATGGAAGGAATACTTGAGAACTGTAGGGGTGATTTTCTAACATGTTAATTTTTAATGGAAAGTTTCTTTTCTTTGCATGAAAAATATTTAATCTAGATCTTTTGTCATCACCAATTATTTGAATATTTGCTAAATCAAAAAAACTATCGGTTGTATTTTTATTAATACTTTCATAATTTTTATTAGATGTTGTAATTAAATCACCATAATTTTTGAAATTCTCTTTACTAATATTCTTTATCTTATAGTTCACAAAAACTTTCCAATTGCCCTGATCCGTGAAATGCCCCCGTCAGGATAAATATTTAACTTCAAGTAATTTATTTTTTTAATGTGTTTAGTTGAATTAATTTTTAATGATGAATTAGGTTTAAGGTTTTTATTTTTTATTAAATATTCCCAATTTTTACTTTCATTTATTAATTTGCTTAGATTTATATTTTTTATTGAATAAAGACCTTGTACTGAGAAATGGGACGGATAATTACCTTTAAAAAAATGAGTTTCAATATTAAACTTTTCAATTAAACCAGGTTTTCCAAGTTTCATTACAACCCAGTCATATCCTGATCCTCTTCTTCTTTTTGTTTCCCAGCCATTACCCATATTTTTAGATTTAAATGGAAGTAATAAATTTTCTGCCCTTCCAAAATGTTCATCACTACATGCCACAATTTTTGAACCATTAAGGACGCTAAGTAAATCAAATTTTTTATTTGGAAATTTTAATTTTGATATATCTAAATTTCCTAATAATTTTAATCTTGCAACTCCTCCATCTGGATAGATGTTCAATCTTATAAAGTTAAAAACTTTATTATTCTGTTGAGTTTTAAAACCATGAAGATAATTTGGATTAAGTTTCCTTTTTGATAAAATATTTACCCAATTAAATTTATTTTTATCAAAATAACAAGCATCAATGCTTGCGTATTCAGGTTGATTGCCATTAAAATAGCTTGTGTCTATTTCAGCAAAATTAATTTTACCAGGAAGGCCTAATTTAATAGTAACATAATCATTTCCTTCAATTCTTTTTCTTCTTGTTTCCCATCCATCCATCCATTTCCCATTTTTATCATATACTCCTTCTTTAAAAATTGGCTGTTCCTCTTTAAGCAATCTGGATGCTGATCCAAAAAACTGATCAGAAAATCTATGAATTTTTGTACCTAAAACCTTACTACATAAGTTTATATAATTTTTTTGAATGTATTTCTTATTCATTAATTAATTCTGTTAATCTTAATTTTGCAATTTCTTTTACTTGTGAAATTGAAGTTTTTATTTCTAAGTTTAAATCATTATTGTCTAATCTACTTTTAAACTCTGTTATAATTTCATTTTTATTTTTATTTCTAACTGCAAAAATAAATGGAATATTAAATTTATTTTTAAATCTTGAATTTAAATCTTTAAATAAGTTAAATTCTTGTTCTGAACAATCTTTTAAACCAGATCTACTTTGTTCTTCATCAGATAATTCAGACAAACCTTTATTTATTTTTATTTTATCGGCTAGATCAGGATGTTTTTTAATTATATTTATTTTAGTTTCTTCATCTAAATTATCAAACAACTCTAAAAATATTAATATCATTTCTTTTTTAGTTTTAAATGGTCGCTTTTTATCAGCATGTTCTGTTATAAATTTAGATTCTTCATAAATATTTTTAAAAGAATCAATAAATTTTTCAGAGTTATAATTATTAATATCTTCAATTTTCATCACTAAAATTTTCATACCAATAATTGGCAATTTCCTCTCTTTTGCATATCCAAATATCATTATAACCAGAAACATAATTCAAAAATTTTACCAAAGACATAAATCTTCCAGGTCTGGCTATTAATCGACAATGTAAACCCACACTCATCATTTTTGGTTTATTGAACTCGTTTGCTTCTCTGTATAATGTATCAAATGAGTTTTTTAAGTAATTATAAAAATCCTCACCTGTGTTAAAACCTTGTAAGGTAGAGAATCTCATATCATTATTATCTAGAGTGTATGGAATAATTAGATGTTTTTTATTTTTTACTTTTATCCAGTAAGGTAAATCATCAGCATAGGAGTCACTATCGTAAATAATATTTGTATTTTCTAAAATTATATTTCTTGTATTTGGGCTTGTTCTACCAGTATACCAACCAGACGGAAAATAACCAAAAATATCTCTAATAATGTTGTTACATTTTATAGTATGTTCTTTTTCAACTTCCTCAGTTATATTTTGATAGTCTATCCATCGATAACCATGGCTAGCTACTTCATAATTTGATTTAATTATTTGTTCACAAACATCAGGATTTTTTTCTAAAGCCATACCAACGCCAAATATTGTTAAAGGTAATTTTCTCTTTTCAAACTCATTATGTATTCTCCAAAAACCCCTTCTTGAGCCATACTCATATATTGATTCCATATTCATATTTCTGGCACCTATTATTTGCTTTGCATTAATTATTTCCGATAAGAAAGTTTCTGATCCTTCGTCACCATTCATTATTGAATTTTCAGCACCTTCCTCATAATTTAGAACAAATTGAAGAGCTAGTTTTGATTTATTAGGCCAATAAAAGTTAGAGTCATTATTTCCGTAGCCTTTATAATTTCTGTCGTCTTTCATAAAAATGCTTGATTTAATATTTAGCTAAATACTGTATAAACGAATAAGTATTATGTCTAAAGGATATTTAACTACTCATGTTTTGGATACCTATAATGGTAAGCCTGGTTCTGGTATAAAAGGGTCTCTTTTCAAAATTGATGGTGAAAATAAAGTTAAAATTTCAAATTTCACTCTCAATAAAGATGGTAGATGTGATGAGCCTATATTAAGTAAAGAGAATTTTATACTTGGAAAATATGAGTTATTATTTCTTTGCGGGAGTTATTTTAAGGAATTTACAAATCTTCATGAACCATTCTTTCTTGATGACGTAATAATTAGATTTGGAATTAATAAAGAAGAGCACTACCATGTCCCTCTTCTTATTACCCCGTGGAGTTATTCAACATATAGAGGAAGCTAGTGTCTAGAGCGCATATCGATTTTCTTCTTAATGAAGAAAAAATATCTATCAAAGATTTGGACACAAACACAACGGTATTAAATTATCTTCGTAATAATCATGAGTTAACTGGAACAAAAGAAGGTTGTGCATCTGGTGATTGTGGAGCATGTACTGTAGTTGTAGGAGAATTAAAAGAAAATAAAATTTCTTATAAAAGTATAAACACTTGTATTACTTTTTTGTATTCTCTTCATGGTAAGCAATTAATAACAGTTGAGCATATACAAAAAAATAAACTTCATCCTGTTCAACAATCAATGATTGATAGTGACGGATCTCAATGTGGTTTTTGTACACCAGGTATTATTATGTCAATGTACAATATGTATGAAAATAAAATAAAACCAACAGAAGAAAATATTGATAAATTTCTTTCTGGAAATTTATGTAGATGTACAGGTTATCTTCCAATTAAAAATGCAATTAAGAATATGTATAGCTATAAAAGTAATAAGTTTTCAAAGAGTAAAGTTATTAGATTATTAAAATCAATTAAGAAAACTGATACTGTTATTAAAAAAAATGGTTCTAAGTTTTTCATCCATTATAATTTTAATTCTCTAATAAAAGACTATCAAAAGATTAGTAATGGACATTTACTAGTTGGGGGTACAGATCTAGCTCTTGAAGTAACAAAAAAAAGAAAAGATTTAAAAAATATTTTTTATTTAGGCTCAAATAAAGATTTAAATTATATTAAAAATAAAAACAACAATTTACACATTGGATCTGCTACTCCCATAAATGATATTTTACCAATTTTAGAAAATATTTATCCAACATTTGCTAAAATGTTTGAAAGATACGGATCTGAGCAAATAAGAAATACTGCATCTCTTGGAGGCAACATTGGAAGTGCATCTCCAATAGGTGATAGTTTGCCTGTATTAATTGCACTCAATAGTAAAATTATAATTCAAGGAAAAGTTAAAAAAACTTTATTATTGGATAATTATTTTCTCAGTTATCGAAAAACAAAATTGAAGCCTAATGAAATAATTAAAGAAATTATAATACCCATCTATAAAAAAAATATTCTTAAATGTTATAAAATTTCAAAAAGAATTGATGATGATATAAGCTCTGTTTTCATGGCAATAAATGCCAGAATTGAAAAAAATATTATTAAAGAAATAAAAATTGTTTGTGGAGGTTTAGCAGAAACTCCAAAAATAGCTGAAAAAGCTCAAAAATTTTTATTAAATAAAATATTTAATGAAGAAAATATTAATGAAGCAAAGAAAATTATAAAAAAAGAATTTGATCCAATAGATGATATGAGAGCGTCAAAAAATTATAGAAGTAAAATTAGTCAAAACCTTTTAGAGAGGTTTTTAAATGAAAATAATAAAATTAAATCAACGTTATATTAATGGATAAAATATTTACAAAAAATATTGAACATGAAAGTGCAGTAAAACATGTTACTGGAAAAGCAATTTATACTGATGATATATCAGAGCCTAAAAATTTACTTCACGCAGTAATTGGATACAGTAATTGTAGTAAAGGAGTGATAAAAAAAATTGATTATAAAGATGTTTTATCTTCAGAAGGTGTAGTAGACATTATGACCGAAAAAGATATTGAAGGCATAAATGATGTTGGGCCAATATTTAAAGGAGATAAAATATTTACTTCAAAAAATATAGAATACTATGGGCAACCAATTTTTGCAGTTATAGCAAAAACTAATATTTTAGCAAAAAAAGCTGCATTAAAAGTAAAAATAGACTTAAAAATATCTAAACCAATCATTTCAATTGAAGAAGCATTAAAGAAAAAATCATTTGTTTTAAAACCGAAGTATCTAACTAGAGGAAATATAAAAGATGGATTTAAAAGATCTGACAACTTTTTGAAAGGTAAATTGTATTCAGGGGGCCAAGATCATTTCTATTTAGAAGGTCAAATTGCAATGACTATTCCTCAAGAAGATAATAATTTTTTAGTATATTCTTCAACACAACATCCATCAGAAACGCAGCAAATTATTGGTAAGGTACTAAAACAAAATTACAACAGTATCCATGTGATAGTAAGAAGAATTGGTGGTGGTTTTGGTGGAAAAGAAACACAATCTTTTTTATTTGCAGCCATTACAAGCATTGCAGCAAAAAAGTTATCTAAACCTGTAAAACTAAGAGTCGATAGAGATGATGATATGATCATGACTGGAAAGAGGCATGATTTTTTATTTGATTATGAAGTAGGTTTTAATAATAATGGCGAAATACTTGCTCTAAAATTAATGATGGCTTCGAGATGTGGTATCTCTCCAGATTTATCAGGAGCTATAAATGATAGAGCCATTTATCATATCGATAATGCATACTACATACCAAATATAGAAATTAATTCATATAGATGTAAAACAAATACTGTTTCTAATACTGCTTTTCGCGGATTTGGTGGGCCTCAAGGAATATTTTGTATTGAAAATATAATTGAAAATATTTCTCAAAAACTAAAACTAGAAGCAAGTGAAATAAGAAAAATTAATTTTTATAAAGATAAAATTAAAAATACTACTCATTATGGGATGAGAATTACTGACAATGTAATTGAAGATATTTTTAATAAACTAATTAAGAAATCTAATTATAAAAAAAGAAAAGCAGAAATTAATAATTTTAATAAAAAAAATAAAGTTCTAAAAAAAGGAATAGCAATAACACCTGTAAAGTTTGGAATATCATTTACAACTACTCATTTAAACCAAGGTGGTGCCTTAGTTCATATCTACACTGATGGATCCATTCATTTAAATCATGGAGGAATTGAAATGGGTCAAGGATTAATGACGAAACTTGCTTTAGTGGCTTCAAATGAATTTGGCCTTAATTACGAAAATATAAAAATCTCTTCAACGGACACAGAAAAAGTGCCTAACACATCAGCAAGTGCAGCATCAGCTACAACTGATATAAATGGAGCAGCGATTGTTAATGCTATAAATAATATCAAATCAGGTCTAAATGAATTTATCTATGATTATTTTAAAACAAATAGCAAAATAAAATATGTAAATAATTTTGTTTATTTTGATAAAAGAAAAATATCTTTTAAAGAATTGATAAATACTGCTTACTTAAATAGAATTCCATTGTCATCTTCAGGTTTCTATAAAACTGACAAAATTAATGTGAACACAAAAACACTTCAAGGAAGACCGTTCTTGTATTTTACTTATGGCGCAGCGGTAACAGAAGTAATCATTGATAAATTAACTGGTGAAAATAAAATACTTCAAGTAGATATAATTCATGATGTTGGCAATTCTATAAATAAGAGAATTGATAAAGGGCAAATTGAGGGTGGCTATATTCAAGGATTAGGTTGGCTCACAACTGAAGAAGTATCTTGGAAATCAAATGGAGTTCTGACAACTCATAGTCCTTCTACTTACAAAATACCTACTGCCGGTGAAACACCATTTAAATTTAATGTTGAAATATATGATCGTGGTTTTAATAAAGAAAAGGTTATTAATCGCTCTAAAGCTGTTGGAGAGCCACCATTTATGCTAGCAATTTCAAGTTTTATCGCACTAAAGGACGCAGTATGTAATGCTAATAAAGGAAAAAATTCTGAAAATTTAATTGCACCTGCTACTGCTGAAAATATATTAAAAAGTTTGCACTAATATGTATCTTAAAAAGTTAAGTAAAAATATAAGTTTTAACAGCAAAATAGTTAAAGCTAAAATTATTGAAGTTAAAGGATCATCGCCCAATAGTTTAGATGACATTATATTAATCTCAACTGATACTATCTTTGGAACTATAGGTGGCGGAAACTTAGAATATTTAGTTATAGATGAAGCAAAAAAATTAATAGATAAAAATATAGCTAATAAAGTAATGAATATTCCACTTGGACCAGGAATTGGACAATGTTGTGGTGGATACGTACAAGTTAAATTAAGTTTACATAGTACTTCCAAAGATGCGCTAAAAGATGAATATATTGTTAATAATGTTCAACCTAACTTATATATCTTTGGATCAGGACATATTGGTCAAGCATTAATTTCTAAATTAGCAAATATTAATTTTAACACTTTTATAATTGATTCAAGAGAAGATTATTTAAAAATGACAAATATCAAAGATATAAATTATTTACTTTCAAAAAAACCTTGGGAGATTGTATCAAAACTAGAAGATAATTCTTATTTTATAGTCTTAACTCACAGTCATGATTATGACTTAAAAATATTAAATGAAATTTTGAAAAAAAATAATACTTTTGTTGGTTTAATTGGATCTCTTACAAAGAAAAAAAGGTTTTATAAAAGATTAATTGATAATGGTCACAATAAATCAATAGTTGAGAAAATTGAGTGTCCGATTGGAATTGATATTGGCAACTCAAAAGACCCGAATGAAATAGCTTTCTCAATAATTACAAGAATAATATCAATAAAAAATAACTTAAAACATTTATCAAATAATAAAATTAAAGAAGTTGTATGACAAACATAGATTTTATGAAAAGAGCTATTTTACTTTCAATTGATAATATCAAAAATAGTGGAGGTCCTTTTGGATGTGTTATTGTAAAAGAAGATGAAATTATTGCAGAGGGAGTAAATAGAGTAACATTTAACAATGATCCTACTGCTCATGCTGAAATTGTTGCTATTAGAAACGCATGTCAAAAATTAAATACCTTTAACTTAGAAGGTTGTGAATTGTATTCCAGTTGCGAACCATGTCCTATGTGCTTGAGTGCGATATATTGGTCACATATAGACAGAGTATATTATGGTAATTCTAGAGAAGATGCTGCTAAAATTAAATTTGATGACAAGTTTATTTATGATGAACTATCACTAGAAATAAAAGAGAGAAAAATTCCTATCAGTCAATTATCACGTGACGAGGCAATAAAAGCATTTAATATTTGGGAAAAAGAAGAAAATAAAATAAGATATTAATATGGAATTATTTCTTAAAATTGTTGCACCAGTTCAATCTTATGACTTCCAAACATTTTTTCATAATTTACTTTTGTCACTACCAGCATCAGCATTATTAGGATTATTATTGTTTTTTGTCCTTGGGGCATTTTCAGGTTTAAAATCTAAAGAACAAAGGCTCTATATTGTAATTGCATCTACAATAGTTATAGCTTTTACTGCAGCTTTTTATAATTTAGGAGTTCCTACAGAAACTTTATTTGCGGTATATTCTGAGTGGTTACATTTAATTGTCAGATGGGTTCATATAATTGTTGGTGTAGCATGGATTGGAACATCATTTTATTTTAATTGGCTAGATAGTAGACTGGAAAGAGATGATCCAGATTTTAAACACCTTGATGGTTATTTATGGTCTGTTCATTCAGGTGGGTTTTATAGAATTGAAAAATTAAAAGGACCTCCTAAAAAACTTCCAAAAGTTCTTCATTGGTTTAAATGGGAGGCGTATGCAACTTGGATAAGTGGTTTTGTGCTACTTATTTTAGTTTATTACTTAAATGCAAGCTCAATGATGTTGGGAGCAAGCGGTATTATATTAACACCCTTTCAAGCAATATTAATATCTATAATCTTACTTATAGGATCTTGGCTTCTATATGATTATCTTTGCAAAAATGTTTTAAAAAATAATGAACAATCTTTGATTGCAACTGGTGTTTTATTATTTGTATTATTAAGTTATTTTTTGACTCAAATATATGGATCAAGAGCAGCATACATACATGTTGGAGCAATTATTGGTACCATTATGGCGGCTAATGTTTTTAGAGTAATTATTCCTGCACAAAGAAATCTTGTTTCATCAGCTGAAAACAAACAAAAGCCAAATTTAAATCTTTCATTAGAAGCAAAGAACAGATCAATACATAATAATTATTTTACACTACCTGTTTTATTTATCATGATTAGCTCACATTTTTCTTTTACGTATGGGGCAGTAAATAATTGGTTAATTTTAGCTGTTATATCGATAGCTGGCATTTTAACACGCCATTACTTTAATTTAAGAAATAAAAAACAATATAAATTTTGGATTTTACCATCAGCTGGTTTAATCATGTTTTTTTTAATGACTTTAAGTAGTCTTTCAATATTTGAAAAAAAAGATGCAAATGCATCTCTTTCTTTAGAATTAGTCAGTTTTAATGAAGTACAAAATATAATTAAATACAGATGTGGAACATGTCATGCCAAATACCCAACTTTTGAAGGTATTGAAGCGGCACCAAAAGGAGTTGTATATGACACGGCTCAAGATATTGTAAATAATATAAAATTAATCAAAGCTCAGGCTATTGATGCTGAAATTATGCCTCCGAATAATCTTACTGGTATTACAAAAAATGAAAGGGAGATATTAAAAGTTTGGATTGAGCAAGGAGCAAATATCAATAATTAACTGGAATGGGGTCTAATGATCTCCATAAATACCATGTGGCTTGTGAACTATATGGGCTCCATTTTTTATAAAGCAATTTAAGTTTTCTTTCACTTATAGGAAGTTGAACCTTATAAAGTTTTGAAATGGCTTTTAAAAACCCTAAATCACCTGTTGGAAAAATATTTGAACTTCCATAACTAAACATTAAAAACATATGAATAGTCCAATTCCCTACTCCTTTTATTTCAATTAAATTATTATAAATTTCTTCTTCAGAATATTTATTTATATTTTTTATGAATTTCTTGTTTTGTAAAAAAAATTTAGAAATATTTCTAATATACAAAATTTTTTGTTTTGATAAACCGCATTTTCGTAAATCTGTAGTACGTAATTTTGATACAGTTTGTGGTGTTATATTTCTTTTAAGTTTAAAAAATTTAGTCTTCACCGAATCAGCTGCAGATACTGATATTTGTTGACCAATTATTGAATTAATTAATGAATGAAAATAATTAGAATTTAGATTTAAATATTCATTCCTATAAGTTTGAATTAATTTCTTCAAAACTTTATCTTTATTTGATAGATATAATTTACCTTTATTCCAATACTTAGGTTTCATATGAATTATTATAACAAATTTAAAAAAATAATATCATACATAAATTTTATTTTTGGAATTTATTTATGGGCTTTAGTAATATATGCAATATTAAGAGCTACAGGATTAATTAAAAGATTTGCATTACAAGAACATCTCTTAGGTGAGTATTTATCAATACCTATTAAATTTATTTTAAGTTTATTTTAATAAATAATATGATCTATTATTACTTAATTGCAATGGCTGCTGCACTTTGTTGGGCAGTAGCATCTTTAGTATCAGCAGATGTTACAAGAACTATTGGAGGTTTAGCCTTTAATCGTCTTAGATTATTTTTTGTATCAATAATGTTAATTACTTACACATTTTATATAAATACTTGGAATACAATTAGTATTGATTACTTAACTATTATTATAGTTTCAGGAATTGTAGGTATTTTTTTAGGTGATACTTTATTGTTTATTGCTTTACAAAAAATTGGACCAAGAAGAAATAATATCTTATTTTCATTAGCTGCTCCTTTTACTGTAGTAATTAATATTTTTTTTCTAAATGAACTTGCTTCAACTATTAGTATTATTGGATGTTTTGTTGTTTTTTTTGGTGTTGTTTTTGCTATTTCCTATGGAGATAAAAAAGGATCTGAGCATAGATGGGAAAAAGTAGAAGGTTCACTTTATATTGGAATTATTTTATCCATTGGAGCCGCTTTGTGCCAAGCAATTGGATTAGTTATGATGAAACCTATATTATCAGATGGAGCAGATCCAATAGCTTCAGCAGCAATTAGAACTACTATTTCATGTATTTTTTTATCATTTACATTTTTTTTAAATTATGAAGTTTTTAATACAAAAGTTAATCTTACAGCAAAAATTATTTACCAATCAATTCTTAGTGGCTTTTTAGGAATGGCCTTAGGTATGAGTTTACTTTTAATCGCATTACAAAAAGCTGATGCAGGTATTGTTGCAACTTTATCTTCAACTAGTCCAATAATGATATTATTTCTTTTGTGGATATTAACAAAAAAAATCCCTTCTTTTGGTGCATGGGTGGGAACAATTATTGCGATTTTTGGAACAGGATTAATTTTTATCTATTAATTTAATACTTAATTCTTCTAATCGTTCTTTATCGATACTTGCAGGGGCGTCCATCATTAAATCCATAGCTTGTTGATTCATCGGAAATGCTATTACTTCTCTAATGTTTGGCTCATCAGCAAGTAACATAACAATTCTATCAATACCTGGTGCACTACCACCGTGAGGAGGTGCTCCAAATTTTAAAGCATTAAGCATTCCTGAAAATTTTTCTTCTAAATCTTCTTTAGAATATCCAGCTATATCAAAGGCTTTATACATAATTTCTGGTTTATGATTTCTAATTGCTCCAGAAGATAATTCTACACCATTACATACAATATCATATTGAAAAGCTTTTATATCAAGAGGATCTTTTTTTTCTAAAGCTTCCATCTCACCTTGAGGCATTGAAAAAGGATTATGGCTAAATTGTATTTTATTAGTTTTTTCATCAATTTCATACATTGGAAAATCAACTATCCAACAAAATTCAAAAGAATTTTTATTTAGTAAATTTAAATCATTACAAATTTTTTCTCTTACTTTACCAGAAAATAATTGGGCCTCTTTTAATTTATCACATATGAAAAATATTGAGTCATTTTCTTCAAGTTTTAATAATGATAATTGATCTTCGTTTAAATTCTTTGCTATAGGACCTTTAAAACTATTTTCTGTAAATGAAATATAGCCTAATCCAGCTGCACCCTCTTCTCTTGCCCAATTGTTTAATTTATCAAAGAAACTTCTAGGTTGATCGCCAGTATTTTTAACAATTATTCCCTTAACAACTGATCCTTTTTCTATTTGATTACTAAATATTTTAAAATTTGAACCTTTAAACACATTTGTATAATCATCTATGACAAGTGGATTTCGTAAATCAGGCTTATCAGAGCCGTAAACTTCCATTGACTCCATGTAAGGTATTCTCCTAAATGGATATTGACTTACCTGAATTTCATTATTTTTCTTATTTTCATCAAATATTTCAAATAAAACTGGCTCAATAGCTTCAAATACATCCTCCTGAGTAACAAAACTCATTTCAAAATCCAGTTGATAGAATTCACCTGGGGAGCGATCTGATCTACTATCTTCATCTCTGAAACATGGTGCAATTTGAAAATATTTATCAAAACCCGCAATCATTAATAATTGCTTAAATTGCTGGGGTGCTTGTGGAAGAGCATAAAATTTACCTTGGTGTATCCTAGATGGAACTAAATAATCTCTTGCTCCTTCTGGAGATGATGATGTGAGGATCGGAGTTTGAAATTCTAGAAAGTTTCTATCTGTCATTTTCTTTCTAATATCTGAGATTATTTTACTTCTTAATATAATGTTTTTGTGTAATTTGTTTCTTCTTAAATCTAAAAATCTATATTTTAATCTAATTTCTTCCCCATATTCAATATCAGAATTAATGGGTAAAGGAAGAATTTCAGATTTAGATAAGATTTTATAATTTTCAATTTGTATTTCAATTTCACCTGTTTGAAGATTTTTATTTATTGTTTCTTCAGATCTTTTAACAACTTCACCAATAATTGTTAAAACACTTTCATTACTTAATTTAGTTATTTCTTCAAATAGAGAGTGAGTTCCGTCTATCACACACTGTGTAATTCCATAATTATCTCTTAAATCAATAAATAATAAATTTCCATGATCTCTGATTGTGTCAGCCCAACCAGACAAAGTGATTTTTTCACCTAAGTTTTTAATTGATAAATCAGAGCATAAATGAGTTCTATATTTATTCATATTTTGAACCATCTATAGTATTTCTTTTATTAATGGTATTGTTAATTGCCTTTTTTTTTCTAAAGATAAAATGTCTAATTTATTTACAATCTCATTAATACCTTCATAAGTTCTATCAACTCTTCGCAGTATAAATTTAAAGATATCATTAGAATTTATTATAAATTGTTTATCAATAAGTAATTTAGTTAAAATAGCTAAAAGCATTTCATCATTTGGTTGATTTATTTCTAAATTAGAAAATGTTTTCAAGCGTGATGATAGATCGTTATATTGAAATTCTATTTCATTAATTCGATTATTTGAAGTAATCAAAATTTTTAAGTTATTTAAAATACAATTATTAACAATATGAAAAATTTTTTCTTCATCATGAAATTGTAAATCATCAATTAATATATTGTCTCTTTGATTAAGAAATAACTCATCGTCTTTATCATATTGAATTGCATTATTTCTTTTAAGCCAGATTGTAGCAAGGTAAGATTTGCCTGATTTGCTTGGGCCATA
>CACKRO010000018.1 GCA_902602695.1 uncultured Alphaproteobacteria bacterium
GCAATTTGTCCTGGTTCTGTTAATGGTGATAGGATGGATAGAGTCATAAATGCAAAGGCCAAATTAATTAATTCTTCAAATAAAAAAGTAAGAAAAGAATTAGAGTCAATGGTTTCATTAAATATATTTGTAGAAAAAGAAGATGTTGCCTCAATGGCTTTATTTTTATTAAGTGATGCATCAAAAAATGTATCAGGTCAAATAATGACTGTTGATGGAAATACTGAAAGAATGAATTAGTGAATAACAACGCTGACTACATCATCATTGGTGCAGGGTCAGCAGGTTGTGTTTTAGCTAACAGATTGTCTTCACAATCAAAGAATTCTGTAATGTTATTAGAAGCTGGCCCTTCGAGTAAAACTTGGAAAGTTGATATGCCAAGCGCACTTCTATATGCAATGCATGATCCAAAATATAATTGGAAATATTATACAGAACCTGAACCATACTTAAATAACAGATCTTTATATTGCCCGAGAGGTAAAATGATTGGGGGGTGCTCATCACATAACGGGATGGTATTTGCTAGAGGTCATAAAGAGGATTTTGATAGATGGTCTTCAACGGGTTTAACAAATTGGACATATGAAAAAGTTTTACCCTATTTCAAAAAATTAGAGACATGGTCTCAAAATAGTAATGATAGAGGAAAAAATGGGCCATTGAGAGTAAATAAATCAAAAATAGATAAAAAATATCCATTATTCAAAAAAGTTTTAGATGCTACAAAAGAAGCTGGATATAAAATATTTAATGACTCAAATAATATTAATAATGAAGGATTTGGAACTTTTGATGTAACAATAAACAAAGGTGTAAGACAAAGTGTTGCTAAAGCATATCTAGAACCAATCCAAAGTAGAAAAAATCTTAGAATAATAAATAATATTGAAGTAAAAAAAATTCTTTTTAAAAATAAAACCGCAATTGGTGTTGAAACAATCAAACACAATAAATCTTATAAATATATAGCTAATAAAGAAGTTATACTATGTGCAGGTTCTATTAATTCACCTAAAATCCTTCAATTATCTGGAATTGGTAATGAAAAACATCTTAAAAATTTAGGGATAGAAGTTATTCATAATTTAATTGGAGTTGGAGAAAATTTACAAGATCATTTAGAGATGTATATTCAGTATAGATCCAAAAAAAATGAAACTTTACATAAGTTGGCAACAAATTATTTTTATCAAGCAATTGAAGGATCAAAATGGTTTTTATTTAAAAAAGGTAAGTTAGCACATTCTCATTTAGAGTTAGGAGGGTTTGTTAAATCTGACAAATCATATAATCACCCAAATTTACAATTTCATTTTTTTCCATACCTAGTTATTAATCACGGTTTGGAAAATTCTAAGTTTGAAGCTTTTCAATTTCATGTTTGTCCAAATAGACCAAAAAGTAGAGGGTTTGTTAAAATTAAAACAAATAATTATAAGGATGATCCTAAAATACAATTTAATTATCTTAAGCATAAAGATGATTTAAAACAAATGAGAGAAGGAGTTAAAATTGCAAAAAATATTTTATCTCAAAAATCATTAGAAGAATATGTTGGGATAGAAATAAGGCCTGGAAAAAATGTGTCTAATCAAACAGAGTTAGATGAAATTATTAAAAATACATCAGAATCGGCTTATCACCCATCATGTACAAATAAAATGGGTGAGGACATAACTTCAGTTGTTGACCAAAGTCTAAAGGTTCATGGAATTAAAAATTTAAGAGTGGTTGATGCTTCAGTTATGCCTGATATCGTCAGCGCTAATCTAAATGCAACAACTATAATGATTGCCGAAAAAGCGTACGACGAAATAAAGAGTTAGAGTTTGTTAGAGAATTAAAATCTAATGTAATTAGATAGTTTTTCTTCTAAGAGTCCAACCATATCTTTCGCTGTAGTATGCTTCAATACCATCAGCTAAATTTAGGTCATAATTTGAGTCAATAGATCCCTCAAGAACCTTTTGCTCAATGGAGCTCTGATCTAAGCTGTCTTTTTGATTATTAATATTTTCTGTTAATTTACTGTTCATATTTACAAATTTTACAAATACATAATAAAATTAAAAAAAACTATGGTTTTTATTGATTATAATGTAAAGAAAATTACTTTAAATTAATTATTTTTGTAAATTTTGTAAATGAATATTGAAACTGACATAAATTTTGGCCCTAGGCTTAAAAAACAAAGAATAAACAGGGGATTTTCACAAGCTGAATTATCCAAAACTATTGGAATATCACCTAGTTATTTAAATTTAATCGAAAGTGGAAAAAGAAAGATATCACTTTCATTGTTAATTAAAGCTGCTGAAAAATTAGATTTATCAATTAAGGACTTCTCAACAGAATCTAATAAACGACTTCTTTCAGATGTAATGGATGTTTTAAGTAATGAAATCTTTGATGATTTAAAAATAACCAATCACGACACAAGTGACTTTATAGGTTCTAATCCAAATATAGCTAAGGCATTACTGACAATAAATGATTCTCTTAAAAGTTTTAAAGAAGATATGCAAAATCGACTTGAGACAATGGATGTGAATGCAAATCAATTAGAAAAACCAACGAGATTACCAGTAGAAATCGTCTCAGATATTCTTCAAGAAAATAAAAATTACTTTCATGATTTGGAAGTTAGTTCTGAAAATCTAAGAAAAGAAATAGGTCTTGAAATCGGACCTAATATTGGTTCTGGATCTAAATTATCACTTTATCTTAAGGAAAAACATGGAATAGAAGTTAAAATTGTAACTATAAATGAAGATGAAAAAATAGTTAAAAGATTTGATGAAGAGTCTAAGATTTTTTATCTTTCTGAAATGTTAACCTATACTTCTAGAAATTTTCATTTAGCATCACAAGTAGCATATTTAGAGGCTAATGATGTAATTAATAAAGTTATAAAAGATAATAATGTTGAATCAGCTGAAGTAGAGCCTTTACTCAAACTATCTTTGCTAAATTATTATGCAGCAGCTTTTATGATGCCTTATAGTGATTTTTTAAATAGCGCCAAATTACATAAATATGATGTGGAAATTTTGATGCATCATTATGCTTGTAGTTTTGAACAAGTCACACATAGATTAACAAATCTTCAAAGACCTGGAAATGAAGGAGTGCCATTTCATTTTTTAAAAACAGATATTGCTGGAAATGTGTCAAAACGATTTTCTTTATCTGGTATTCATATACCAAGGCATGGAGGCTCATGTCCAAGATGGAACGTATATACTGCTTTTTTAAATCCTGGAAAAATTCATCCTCAAATATCTAAAATGCCTGATGGACAAGTATATTTTTGTATCGCAAGAGCTTTTGAGAAAGGAATTGAAAAACATGGAATGCCTAAAAGCTTTGTTTCGATTGGTTTAGGTTGTGATATGAAATACGCAAAAGATTTAATTTATTCTGAAGGAATTGATTTAAGTAATAAAAAATTACAAATGCCAATTGGAGTTTCTTGTAGAATTTGTCCGAGAGTAGAATGTCAGCAAAGAGCTTTTCCACCAATAGATAAAGAACTCAAATTAGATATTAAATATCGAGGGACTTCTCCGTACGTTACAATTTAGTTAAATTTTAACTAACATCTTGCCTAAATTTTTACCATTAAGCAGATCTATAAATGCTTTTGGAGCATTTTCTATATTTTCATAAATTGTTTCTTTAAATTTTATTTTTCCTTCTGAAAGCCAATTTCGCATATCTGTTTCAAAAGGCTCATTATCATTTTCATGATCAAAAATTAAAAAACCTTTTATTGTTAATCTTTTTACTAATACATGAGCCATATTTTTTAGTCCAGCAGGATTAGAAGTTGAATTCATTTGAGATATTCTTCCACAAATAATAATTCTTCCAAAATTTTTCATTCGAAAAATTGCAGACTCTAAAAAATCACCTCCAACATTATCAAAGTATAAGTCAAATCCTTCAGGACAAATTTCTTTTAAGTGAAGAACAAGGTTATCAATTTTTTTATAATTAAATGCTATATCAACATTTAATTCATTTTTTAACCAATCGACTTTTTCATCTGATCCAGTACTAGCATAAACTTTACATCCTAAATTTTTTGCAATTTGACAAACCGTTGATCCAACACTTCCACCTGCTGAAGATACAAGAATACTTTGTCCACTTTGTATTTTTCCATGATTAAATAGACCAATATATGCAGTCTGCCCTGTCATTCCCAAAGGTCCTAGGTAAGTTTGCAGTGGAAGATTGGAATTTTTTATTTTTTTTAAATCACTGCTTTTGCAAATGAAGTTATCTCTCATTCCAAAATTACTGAAAACAATATCTCCCTCTTTAAATTGTGAGTCTTTTGATTTTTGGACTGAACCAATTGCATAACCTTCCATTTCCTCGCCTATTAAAAAGGGTGGTTTATAATTTTTACGTTCTGTCATTCTTGCTCTCATATACGGATCAACAGATATCCATGAATTAAGAACATGAATATTATTCGTTTCATCTAATTCTAAAGTTTTAGATTTAATTTCAAAATCATTTTCTTTGGGTAAACCAGTTGGTATATAATTTTTTAAAGCTACATATTTTGAGATTATTGTCATAATTATAATTTATATTTTTTCTTTAATTCTAGCAAATCTATTAAGAAATTATCTCTTAAGCTACTTAAATCTTTTATAGAATGATTATTCGATTGTATTTTTGTTCCTTTGATTATTTTTTCTTTAAGTTTTTTTGTTAATTTTGGAGATTTGAGTTTAGTCCATGGAAGTTTTAATGCTGGTCCAAACTGATCTAGCATATGTTTCATACCCATTTCTCCTCCTGCTAAGTGAAATGTCAAAAAAGTTCCCATTAGAGCCCATCTCATACCCGGTCCATAAGTGATCGCATCATCTAAATCTTTTGTTGAGGCAAATCCATCATTTACAATATGCAATCCTTCTCTCCACAAAGCTTCTTGTAATCTATCAGACAAAAAGCCTGGCAATTCTTTTTCTACTAATAATGTTTTCATTTTAATTTTTTTATAAAATATTTTAGCTTTATTAAGATATAAATTTGTAGTTTTTTTACCTTTTACAATTTCAACCAAAGGGAGAATATATACAGGGTTAAAAGGATGAGCTATGATTAATCTTTTTGGATTAACACATTTCAATTGTAAATCTGATGGAAGTAAGCCAGATGAACTTGAAGCAATTATTGAATTTGAGGGTGAATATTTACTTATATTTTTTATAACATCTTTTTTTAAAGTTAATCTTTCAGGTACATTTTCTTGAATTAAATCTGCATTTTGCACTGCCTCCTCAATATTGTCTACGATTTCCAAATTTTTGATATTTATTTTTGTATTATATAATTTTTTTATAATTAAGTTTGTTCTTGTTATTTCTTCTTTAAGAAAATTTATTTGTTGAGAATTTTTATCAAATGCTTTGACTTTTATATCATTTGCTAGAAATCTAAGTATCCATCCAGTACCAATTACACCAGTTCCAATGACAGCAATATTTTTCAAATTAAAAATGTTTTTTTAGTTTTAATTTCTCTCTCGTCTGTTGCGGGGATAAAATAGATGCACCCATATCTTCAACAATGCATCTTGCCTTTTCAACTAATTGTGCATTTGATGCAAAAACCCCTTTCTTTAAATAAAGATTGTCTTCAAGTCCCACACGAACATTTCCTCCTAAAATAACCGCTTGTGCAGCCATGGGCATTTGAGATCTTCCTATTCCAAATCCAGACCAAATACCTTCGGGAGGTATCATTTCAGCCATTGCTTTCATTGCGCTCGTTGTTGCAGGTGACCCCCAAGGTATACCAAGGCATATTTGATAAAAAGGAGGGCCATCTATCAAACCTTCTTTATAAAGTTGGTTAGCAAACCATAAATGACCCATTTCAAAAGCTTCCATTTCTGGTTTTACCCCTAGCTCCTGCATTTTTTTTGCTGCAGTTCTTAGTTGTATCGGTGTATGAATAAATGTCATGTTTGAATCACCAAAATTAAGTGATCCGCAGTCTAAAGTACAAATTTCAGGTAATAATTCTTCAACATGTTCTAATCTGCTTAATGCGTCAATCATATCTGTATTTGCTCCCACTGGATTTAAAGGATCTTTACCTGTTCCAATTTCAAAATCACCACCCATACCTGTAGTAAAATTTAAAACTACATCAGTTTGAGAAGAGCGAATTCTATCTGCCACTTCTTTATAGTAATTTAAATTTCTAGAAGGTTTGCCATCAGGTTCCCTTACATGTACGTGAGCTATTGCGGCACCTGCTTTAGCGGCTTCAATTGAAGCATCAGCAATTTGTTTTGGTGTTATAGGTAATTCAGGATGTTTACTTGCTGTATCTCCTGATCCAGTTACGGCACACGAAATTATTACTTCATTATTCATTATTTTAAACTACTATATTTTTTGAATTAATAAAGAAAAACAATGCACATATATTTAAATTCAGGAAGAGTTAAAAAGGAATGGACTGATTACAATGGCCATATGAATTTGGCGTTTTATATTCATCTTTTTGATACTGGATGGGAAGTTCTTTTACAAAAATTTAATATGGGGGAAACTTCTGCAAAAACATATAAGAAAACCACTTTTGCCGTAGAGTCACACACAACTTATGACAAAGAAGTGAAAGAGGGTGATGAAGTAGATATTAATTTATTATTTCTTGATAGGGATAAAAAAAGATTAATTTATAAATTAGAAATGACACATAAGCTTGAAGGTTATAGAGCAGCAACAACAGAGGTTTGTTCTTTGTATGTTGATTTAAATGTTAGAAAAGTTTCTGAATTAGAATTAGAAAAGCAAAAAGTTATAGATAAATTTATTCAAGAAAATAAAAATAACTTTGATCCAGGCAATCTTACACTAATCAACAAGCTAAAAAAATAATTATAAATTTCTGTAAGGTGTTCTATTAAATATTCTTTGAACCATTGGAACAAATTCTTTTAAAGGAATTGTATCATAATTTGGATCAAATGATGCTTGATCCCATCTTTCACAAAAATCTATAGTGTCTTTAAAGAATTCATGACCTTTGAATTTATCTCTTAGATTTCTATCTTTTCCATAATAATGATTATAGTAGTAGGCTTGAAACAAACCGTGTTGTTCTACAATCCATCTTGTTTTTTCGGAAACAAAAGGTTTTAAAACTGCAGCTGCAAGTTCAGAATGATTAAGGGGAGCAATTTCATCACCTATATCATGCAATAAGGAGGCTACAACCATTTCTTCAGAAGCTTTTTCACGTAACGCTCTTGATGCAGTTTGAAGAGAGTGTTCCAATCTAGATACCTTATAGCCACCTAAAGAATTGTCTAGACTTTCTAGCACTCTCACTATTCTATCAGCTGTACCTTCAATAAATTTATCTTCAAAATTAGCAAGAAGTTCATAATCCTTTTTATCACCATCTTTCATTTCAGTGAATTTTACTTCATCTTTAGACATGAAATAATTATACATATTTTTAAATTTTATGAAACTAATTCCTGAATGGTATGAACACCAATATTGTTTGATTGCTTGGCCATGTAATAAAGATCTTTATGGTAAAATTATTAATAAGGCTAGAGATGAAGTTGCAAATGTAATTAATGAAATTGCAAAAACTGAGCATGTTATTGTGTTGTCAAATAAAGAAAACATTAATGAAATTGAAAATAAAACTGATCATAAAAATATTGATATTGTAGAATGTAAATTAGATGATTCTTGGATGCGAGATATTGCACCAATTTTTTATAACGAAGATGAAAAATTAAAATCAATTAGTTTTGAATTTAATGGTTATGGAAAGTATCCAGATTATTTAAATGATAACAAAATATCAAAATTTATTTCAAATTATTTAAATATCCCAACAAAAATTTCTGATTTAGTCATTGAAGGAGGAGCAATAACTTATGATGATAAAAAAAATTTATTTAGCACTAAAAATGTAATATTTAATAAAAATAGAAAACAAAAACATAATAGTAAATATATTATTAAAGAATTAAAACTCTTGTTTGATTTAAATTATATTTTTCTATTTGAAAATGGACTAATGGAGGATGATACAGATGGTCATGTCGATAATTTATTATGCCCCATAGGAAAAAATAAATATTTAATTGCTACAACTCACAAATTAGATCCTAATTATGAAATATTAAAAAAAAACAAAGCTGATCTTATTAAATTTTTTAAAGATACTAATCAGACATTTGATTTAATTGAAGTTCCTTTACCTACAAGAAAAAAAATTAATAATAAGAATATTATTAGCTCATATATAAATTTCTATTTCAGTAAAAATAAAATTATCTTACCTAAATTCAATGTTAAGGAAGATAATGAGGTAAAATTTACTTTTGAAAAGTTATTCCCAAATCGAGAAATTAAGATGTTGGAAACAGAAAATATAAATTATGGTGGTGGAAATATTCATTGTATAACAATGAATGTACCAAAAATATGAAAGTAAAAGTAGCAACATCACAATTCAAAGCTCTTAAAGGAGACTTTGACGCTAATTTAAATAAAGCAATTAGTTTAGTTGAAAAAGCTTCAAATGAAAATGTCGATATTTTACTTCTGCAAGAATTATTTCAAGATTATTATTTTTGTTCAACAAAAAATGATAAATTTTTTGATCTTGCAATTGATTTTCCTTCTAACCCAATGTTCGAAAAATTATCTAATATTTGTAAAGATAAAAAGATTTCATTACCAATTAGTTTTTTTCAAAAAAAAGAAAATAAGTTTTTTAACTCTCTAGTTATGATTGATTCTTTCGGTAAAGTAAGTGAAGTTTACAATAAATCTCACATCCCCGAAGGGCCTGGATATAATGAGAAGTATTATTTTGAAAAAGGCAACACAGGTTTTATGGTTTTTGACACCCCTCTAGCAAAAGTTGGTTGTGCAATTTGTTGGGATCAGTGGTTTCCTGAATGCGCAAGAATATTAACGTTGAAAGGTGCAGATTTAATTTTATATCCATCAGCAATTGGCTCTGAGCCACACATGCCTGAATTAAATTCAAGGGATCATTGGATTAATACAATGGTAGGACATGCTGCTGCAAATCAAATCCCTATAATAACTTCGAATAGAATAGGGAAGGAGGTCGAAGCTGATATTGAATTAAATTTTTATGGTAATTCTTTTATATTGGATCATCTTGGAAATGTAATAAATCATATGAATGATAAAGATGAGGGAATAATAACTGCTACTTTAGATTTATTAATTTCTAGAGAATATAGAAAATTATGGGGTAACTTTAGAGATAGAAGGCCCGATCTATATAAAAAAATTCTCGATTTTTAATTTATTTTATTTAATGTAATTTTTATTTAGGAGGGGAATAATGCTTAAGTATTTTATATCTCTATTAGTTTTAATTTCTTTTTCAGCTCAGGCTAAAGAAGAATTATTTATTTACAATTGGTCTGACTACATTGCCGAAGATACAATTGAAAATTTTGAAAATGAATTTGGCATTGATGTAACTTATGATGTTTTTGATTCAAATGAGGTTCTTGAAGCTAAACTTTTAGCTGGTGGGTCTGGCTATGATATTGTCGTGCCTTCTGGTTCTTTTTTAGAAAACCAAATCAAGGCTGGAGTTTTTCAAAAACTTGATAAATCTGAATTATCGAACTTAGGAAATTTAGATCCAGAAGTTTTATCAAAGATAGATGCACATGATCCAGGCGGTCAGTATTCTGTAAACTATATGTATGGCACAACTGGTATTGGTTACAATACTGATAAGGTTGATGAAGATGAGGTTACTAGTTGGAGTGTTTTATTTGACCCAGCTATAGCGTCTAAATATGAAGATTGTGGAATAGCAATGTTAGATGCACCATCTGAAGTAATGGAAATTGCCTTAAAATATGTAGGTAAAGATCCTAACACTGAAGACGAAAATGATTATAAGGCTGCTCTTTCAATGTTGCAGGAAATTAGACCTTTCATTAGGTATTTTGATTCCTCTCAATATATTGATGATCTTGCTAACGGTGAAATTTGTCTAGCTATGGGATGGTCAGGTGATGTTTTTATTGCTGCTTACGAAGAAATAGAACCAGTTTGGTATTCTATTCCTTTAGAGGGAACTGTAATTTGGTTTGATATGATGGCAATTCCAGCTGATGCAAAAAATGTTTTAAATGCGCACAAGTTTATAAATTATATTTTGCGCCCAGAAGTTGCTGCAGATATTACAAACTATGTTTGGTATTCTAATCCAAACAAAGCAGCTAATGAGCTAGTTGATCCAGAAATTTTAGGAGACCCAGCTATTTATCCAGATGAAGCAACTTTAAGTATGCTATTTGCTGATACTGCTGACTCACCTAAAAAGGCACAATTATCAACTAAATATTTTAATAAATTTAAATCAAATTAAAAAATATACTTCATTTCAGCACTAATATATTAATATTAGTGCTGATTTAAGATGGATAATAATTTCCTTGTAATTGAAAATATTTCTAAATCCTTTGAAGATAACAAAGTTTTAGAAAATATTAATTTAAATATTTCAAAATCTGAATTTTTTGGTCTCTTAGGATCTTCGGGTTCAGGCAAAACTACCTTACTAAGAATATTAGGTGGATTTGAGAAGCCAGATACAGGACGTGTAATCCTCGACGGAACGGACATAACAAACCTTGAACCTTTTGATAGACCATTAAACTATATGTTTCAATCGTATGCTTTATTTCCTCACTTAAATGTATTTAATAATTTAGCTTTTGGAATAAAAGAAAATTTTACCCAAAAAGAAATTGAAATAAATGTAAGAAATATTGCTGAACTTTTATCTATTGAACATTTGTTAAAAAGAAGGATTAAGCAACTATCAGGTGGAGAGCAACAGAGAGTTGCTCTTGGAAGGTGCTTAATAAAAAAACCAAAGTTATTATTATTAGATGAACCTCTTGCAGCACTAGATAAAAAACTAAGATCAAAAACACAATTAGAGTTAACAACACTCCAAAAGAAACTGAAAATTACTTTTGTTTTTGTCACTCATGATCAGGAAGAGGCAATGTCCTTGTCTGATAGAATGGCAATAATGAAGAATGGTCTTATTTTGGAATGCTCCAGCCCTGAAGAGATTTATGAAAATCCTAAAAGTCTTTATACTGCCAATTTTATAGGAATTGCAAATATAATTGAGATTTATAAGAAAGATGAAAATTTTTATTCTGATGATTTAGGTATAAATTTTAAATTAAACAAAGAATTAAAAAATACAAAAACTAATATTTTACTAAGACCAGAGAAAATAAAAATACAATCAATAAATACTTCGAAAGCAAGTTCATTTAATTCCTTTAGTGGAGAAATTTTAGAAAAATCATATTTGGGAAGCTTTACACGTTATGAAATTAAAATTAATAATACGATAATTTCAGTTATAGATCAGAATTTTAACTCCAACTCAAATTATAATTTCCCAAAAGAGGAAAAAGTAATTTGTAGTTGGGAAAGTGAATCAATCAAGATTTTAGAGGATTAATTGAAAAATAAATTATTTGAAAAATATTTCGTTTTTAGTCCTTACTTTTGGCTGATTCTATTTTTTTTTATTCCATTAGCTATAATTTTTAAAATATCAATTTCGGTATCAGAATGGGGAATGCCTCCTTATCAAGATATTTTTCTTTTTGATAATGGACTTAAGATCAATACTACATTTGAAAACTATGTTTATATATTTAGTGATTATTACTACATTGGATCTTTTGTAAACTCTTTGATTCTAGCTCTAATATCTACTTTTTTTTGTTTACTTATTGGGTTCCCATTAGCTTTTTATATTGCGACTTCAAATATAAGATTAAGAAATATCCTATTAGTTTTAGTAGTTATTCCATTTTGGTCATCATTTTTATTAAGAGTATATGCATGGAAAATAATTTTACAGAATAATGGAATTTTAAATGTAATACTTCTAAACTTAGGCATAACATCAGAACCACTTCAATTATTATACAATCAATATGCTGTCATAATGGGAATTGTATACACTTATTTACCTTTGATGATTTTACCACTCTATGGATACTTAAATAAATTTGATTTAAATTTAATTGAAGCATCAAAAGATTTAGGACTAAATCGTTTTAAAACCTTTTTTAAAGTTATACTTCCTTTGTCTGTTCCAGGAATTGTTGCTGGATCTTTATTAGTTTTTATACCTGTTGTTGGAGAATTTATTATACCTGAAATGTTAGGTGGTAGTGATAGATTGTATTATGGAAAAATATTATGGGAGGAATTCTTTGTTAATAGAAATTGGCCAGGTGCTAGTGCCTTAGCTTTTAGTGGAATTATTATTTTGGTTTTACCAATTGTTATTTTTCAAATACTTTATTCTCGTTGGAGTCAAAAAAATGAAATCTAGTTTAATCAAAAGTATAGTTATTTTTTTAGGTTTATTTTTTTTATATTTCCCAATTTTAGTTTTAATTTTTTACTCATTTAACGAAAATAAGAGAGTAATGGTTTGGAAAGGATTTTCTTTAAGATGGTACAATGAATTATTTAATAATGAACAAATAATTGAGGCATTTATTATTAGTATTAAAATTGCGGCTTTGTCTGCTACTTTTGCTACAATTTTAGGAGTTATGATAGGATATTCACTTGTAAGAATAAGAAAAATTCCTTTTAAATCATTTTATATTTTTCTTTCTTCAACACCTTTGGTTTTACCAGAATTAATCTTAGGTCTTTCAATGTTACTTTTTTTTATAAGCTTAAATAATCTCATTGGATTTCCATCATCTAGAGGACAATTAACTATTTTTATATCGCACGTTACTTTTTGTATTGCATTTGTAGCAATTATTATTCAAGCAAGATTAACTGACTTCAACAAAAATATTGAGGAAGCTGCTATGGATCTTGGTTATAATTATACCAAGGTGCTATATAAGATAACTTTACCTATAATTTTACCTTCTATTATTGCTGGTTGGTTATTAGCTTTTACAATTTCTTTAGATGATCTTGTAGTTGCGAGTTTTACTACTGGGCCCGGAGCTAATACATTGCCAATTGTAGTTTTTTCTAAAGTCAGATTAGGATTGAGCCCTGAAGTAAACGCACTATCAGCAATTTTAATGTTTGCTTTGATAATAATTGGTTTATTTTATTTCTATTTTAATAAAAAATTTAAACATTAAGTAATAAATATTCTCGCTCCCAAGAACTTATTACTGATAAATAAGCCTGATATTCAACTCTTCTTATCGCAGCAATCGACCTTACAAATTTTTCATTAAATATCGACTTTATATCTTCATCATTTTCAAAGAGAGATAATGATTCATCCATATTTTTAGGCAGACTAGAATTTTTATCCTTAAATGCACTATCTTTTGTTTCTGGATTTGGTTTTAAATTATTCTTTATACCTAAATATCCTGAAGCTAAATTAGCTGCAAAAACTAGATATGGATTTGTATCAGATCCAGGAATTCTATTTTCAATACGTATATTCCTTTCCTCAATTGATGGAATTCTAAAACCACAGCTTCTATTACCTATTCCCCATTTAACATTTTTAGGAGCGCCCCAAGTTGCAAACAATCTTCTAAATGAATTTATATTTGGAGCATATATTGGCATTAATAATGGAGTATATTTTTCCAAACCACCTAAATAGTTTTTCATTTTTTTTGAAATTTTAGATGATTTATTAAAAAAAATATTTTTATTTTTTTCATTATATATCGATTGATGTATGTGCATTGCGCTACCAGGTTGGTTCTCCATAGGTTTTGCCATAAATGTTGCATGAAGTTTATGTTTCAAAGCTGACTGTCTTAGAGTTCGTTTAAATAAAAATACCTGATCTGCTAAATCTAAAGGATCACCATGCTGAAAATTAATTTCCATCTGAGCTGAGCCAGATTCATGATTAATAGTATCAATTTCAATATTTTGTGCTTCACAATAATTATATACATCCTCAAAAAGATGATCGAATTCGTTAACAGCATCTATACCCAAGGCTTGCTTACCTGTTTCTTGTCTACCTGATTGTCCGACTGGCACTTCAAGAGGGTAATCTGAGTCAGCATTAGGTTTCACTAAATAAAATTCTAACTCTGGTGAAACAATTGGAGTTAATTTATCTTTTTTATAAAGTTTAAGAATATTTTTTAAAGCATTCCTGCTAGAATTTATAACGTCATCTCCGTTTAGATTTATTGCATCGCAGATAATTTGTGCAGTAGGATCATCGTACCATGGTACTACTCTCATTGTATCAAAATCTGGTTTTAAAATTACATCAATGTCAGTTGGATTGTAAACACTTCTTGGTAAGGCACCAGCAGAGTCCTCAGTTGCATAATCTCCTGATATCGTTTGAATAAAAGTTGACTGTGGTAATCTGTGACTTCCATCTTCTAATCCTTTTAAAAATTTATTTGTTGGTAAAATTTTTCCCCTTGCTATACCTCCAAGATCTGGAACCAAACATTCAACTTCTGTAATAGAGTTTTCATGAAACCAATTTTGAAATTTTTCAATCATATTGAGACTGTTTGTTTACTAATTATTATTAAACCATTAAAGATAAGATAATGTTTACTACAAAAAAAAGGACCTATAATCAACATGATAATGAAAAAGAAAGTTTTTATAAATTTTCAGCACCTGATTTTCCGAAACAAATTAAATTAAATGAGAATATTTCAACTGATGTATGTATTATTGGAGGCGGCTTAACAGGTATTTCTTCAGCATTAAATTTATCTAATCAAGGTTTATCAATAACTATTTTGGAAGCAAATAAAATTGGGTCTGGTGCTTCTGGTAGAAATGGTGGGCAATTAGGAATTGGAATGAGAAAAGATCAATTCTACTTAGAAAAAAAATTTGGTATTGAAAAAGCAAATTTTTTTTGGAAAATTGGATTAGAAGCTGTTTCAAATGTAGTTAATTTAATTGAAAAATTCAAAATTGATTGTGCGCTTAGAAAAGGTGTTCTTCATGTAGGTAATACAAAAAAAGATTATAAATATTTTCAAGATGAAATTGAGCATATGCAGAAGAATTATAATTATAATAATTATGAGTACTTTGACCGCAGCTCAATAAGAGATGAAGTTAGTAGTGATAGATATTTTTCTGGAATGCTTTTAAAGGATTCTTATCATTTAAATCCATTAAAACTAACATATGGCTTAGCAGAACAGTGTTTAGCAAATGGTATAAATATATATGAAAATTCTCCAGCTGATAAAATTGTTGATAATCAAAAAGAAGTTATAATTCATTCTGGAAAAAATATTATTAAAGCGAAGAAAGTAATTATTGGTTGCAATGGTTATCTTGATAATCTTTTAGGATCAAAAAGAAATTATTTTATGCCTATAAATAATTATATTATTGCAACTGAACCTCTCGGAAAAGATCTGGCAAGTAAATTAATCAAAAGAAATTGTGGTGTAATAGATTCTAGATTTATGATTGATTATTATAGATTTTCAGAAGACTACAGACTTCTTTTTGGAGGACCTGAAACAATTACATCTCATTTTGTAAAAGATGCAAAAAATTTTGTATCTAAACGAATGTATAAGGTTTTTCCTGAATTAAAAAAATTTAAAATTGATTTTTCTTGGGGAGGTACCTTGGCAATATCAATTAATAGATTGCCTATTTTTGGAACTATAATGAATCAAAAGTTATATTATGCTCATGCTTACTCTGGGCATGGATTAGCTATGAGTATTATGGGAGGAAAAATGATAGCTGAAAAAATTATTAATAAATCAAATAACTTTGACATGTTTGAGCAAATTAATCATTTTAAAATTCCAGGTGGCAACATGTTCAGAAGACCATTGTATTCCTCAGCCATTATTTATTATAGGTTAATGGATTATTTAAATAGATTGTAATTACTTAATTGCTCTTTTTAATCTGTCATTTATAGTTTTACCTAGTCCTTTATCTGGTATTTCAACTACAGCAATTTTTTTACATCTACTTTGATCTAATTTATGAAGATAATGATAAAAATTTTTTGCTGCTTCATTTAAATTTTTTTTATTACTCAAATTTAAATTAATTATTTTAGACTTTAATTTATTATTGCCAAAATTTAATAAACCTTCATTTTTTATTATTCTTTTAGCATTCATTCTTATTGGCTTTAAAGTTGAATAATGCTTTTTTAAATTACCAGGAGAAATAGAGGATTTTTTTTTAATTTTTACTTTTGCATATTTATTTAGTTCTTCAACAGTGATGCTGCCATATCTTAATACTTCAATTTTATTATTGGTATCAATTCTAACAACTGTGGACTCTAGTCCATGAGAAGACTGTTTATCTTTTAAAACAAAAATTTTTTTTTCTAGAATTGGGTCGATATCCATAATATTGGTTACAGAAGTTCTTTCTGAAAGATTAGCACTAGGTGCTGCAATAGGTAGACCAAATAAAGTAATTAATTTTTTAGCCAATTTATTACTAGGAATTCTGCAGCCAACTAAAGTTGAGTTGTTAGAAACTAATTTTGATATTTTAGAATTTTTCTTTTTCTTTAATATTATTGTTAGAGGACCAGGCCAAAATTTTGAACCTAATTTTTTTTCAAATTTATTTAAAATAAAATATTTTTCTATTTGTTTAATACTTGTAAAGTGACAGATAATTGGATTACCTAGTGGTCTTTTTTTTACATTAAAAATAGATTTTACAGCCTCATCATTTGTTGCATCTGCTCCAAGACCAAATACTGTTTCTGTGGGAAATATTACAAGTTCTCCACTGCTTAATAAATTTTTTGCAATATCTAACTTATTTTTTTTCATATTTTTTTATAAAATGTTTCCATCTATCTTTAAAATAGTTATTATCAATACTTGTATATGGGAAAAGTTATAGCATTTTCGAATCAAAAAGGTGGTTCAGGTAAATCGACACTTTCAGCAAATTTATCAGTTTTGTGGAGCAATAGTGGTTACAAAGTAGCAGTTATAGATGCTGATGCTCAAAAAAGCCTTTCATATTGGGTTGAAGCTAGAAAATCTTATTATGGTGAAGATGATATTGGAATAACTCAATTAAATTTTGATATAAGGAATTTAATAGATGAAATTAAAGCAATAAAAAGAAAATATGATTTTATAATAATTGATAGCCCTCCATCTATAACTTTTGAAACAATGCAGGTTGTAAAAGCTTCTGACAGGGTATTTGTTCCAGTACAACCAAGTCCAGTAGACTTAATGGCTACACTGCCTTTTTTAAAAATTGCAAAACAAGAGAGAAAAAACCCAATAATTATTCTTAATAGAGTTATGCCAAGAGCAAAATTAACAGACGCAATGATTTTGCGTTTAAGATATGCTGGTGCTAAAATTGCTCGCTCCCGACTGTCTAGCAAAGTATTATTTGCAGAAACATTCTCAGTTGGAAGGGGTGTAGTTGATATAAGTGTTACATCAGATGCCTCAAAAGAAATAATTAATGTTGGAAACGAAATTTTAAGAAATTTCTAACTTAATGTCTGATATTACAACTGTTATACTTGCTGCAGGCAATAGTACGAGATTTAAAGCAAGTAAATCAAAGCTTGTTTATCCATTATGCGGGCTGCCAATTGTTTCACATATTTTTAATATTGCAAAAAAAATATCAGATAAAAATATATTAATTGTATGTAATGAAAAAAACAATGAAGAATTAAAGTTAATATTAAATACCTCTAAGTTAGTTGTTCAAAAAAAACAAAAAGGAACTGCTGATGCTATTGAGCAAGTTAAAAAATATGTTAAATCAAAAAATATTTTAATTTTATTTGGTGATACACCTTTAGTTGAAGTTAAAGATATAAGAAAACTAGTAAGTAATTTTAAAAAAAGTAAAGCGAAAGCTTCATTAATTGCATTTAATACTCCTGAACCACATGGTTATGGAAGGTTATTACTAAATAATAACTATGTTGAAGAAATAATTGAGCAAATCAATTTAAAACCCGAACAAAAAAAAATTAATTTATGTAATTCTGGTATCTTAATAGCAAATACTAAATTATTATTTGATAATTTAAAAAATATTAAAGAAAATAAAATTAAAAAAGAAAGATATCTTCCTGATATATGCAAAATTTTTTCAAAAAAAAATATTCCTATCAATTATATTGAGTGCAACAAAGAAACAATGTTGGGCATAAATACATTGGATGATTTTAATGTTGTACAAAATATCTTACAAAAAAAATACTTAAAAAATTTTATAAAAAATGGAGTCAATTTTTTAAAACCCAATACTTGTTATTTAAGCTATGACACCAAAATTGAACCTACTGTCACAATTGAAAGCAATGTTACAATAAAAGAAAAAACAATTATAAAAAAAGGTTCAATTGTTAAAAGTAATTCATACTTAGAAGAAGTTACAATTGATGAAAATTCACATATTGGTCCAAGTGCTAGATTAAGGCCAAAAACAAAAATTGGCAAAAATTCAAAGATTGGTAACTTTGTTGAAATTAAAAATTCTAAAATTGGAAATAATGTTTCTATTGCTCATCTTTCATATGTTGGAGATTCAGAAATAGGAAATAATGTTAATATAGGTGCCGGCACAATAACTTGTAACTATGATGGAAGCAAAAAACACAAAACGATAATAAAAGATAATGTATTTATAGGTTCAAACACATCACTCATTGCTCCAGTTGTAATTGAGTCTAAATCTAGAATTGGTGCAGGTAGTGTTATCACTAAAAATATTCCCAAAAATTCACTTGCTATTGAAAGATCAGCCTTAAAAATTCTAAGAAATAAAAGGTCTAAATAATAACCCTTGTTTCAATATATATTAGGGTTTATGAGCCTTTTTCAAATTATGAGCGATAAATGGTCACCAAATAGCTGGAGAAATAAAGATGCTCTTCATATGCCAAACTATCAGAATGAAGATCATTTAAATAAAACTCTAAATGAAATTTCACAATTCCCACCTTTAGTTTTTGCTGGAGAAGCAAGACTATTAAAAAAGAAACTTGGAGAAGTTGCAAACGGAAATGCTTTTTTATTACAAGGCGGAGATTGTGCAGAAAGTTTTGCAGATTTTCATCCTGATAATATTAG
>CACKRO010000019.1 GCA_902602695.1 uncultured Alphaproteobacteria bacterium
CCTTGTTTCAAAGGTAGCGCTTCCATTGTGAGGTGAAAGTAATACATTCTTTAATTTTAAAAATTTATTATTAACTTTTGGTTCCATATTAAAAACATCTAACGCAGCTCCAGCTATTAAATTTCTTTTTAAAATATTTAATAAATCATTTTCATTAATTACAGATCCTCTTGAAATATTTACCAATATAGCTGAAGGTTTCATTGCCTTTAAAATACTTTTATTTATTAAATTTTTTGTTTGAGCACCCCCAATACAAGTAATCATCATTATGTCAATTTCATGAGCCATATCTTTTAAATTTTTGAAAAATTTGTAATTTAATTTTTTTTTATTTGGACCATAATAAACTATTTTCATGGAAAGAGATTTCGCTCTTTTAGAAAATGCTTTACCTATTTCACCCATACCCACAATTCCTACTGTTTTGTTAGTAAGGCTATTTGTCAAATCAAAAGGTTTTTTATTCCATTTTTTTTTCAAAACAAAATTATGAGCTTTATTTATTCTTCTTGATAAAGTTATCATGAGACCAAGTGCTAAATCAGCAACATCATTAGTAAGAACTTTAGGTGTATTTGTTATAACTATTTTATTATTTTTACAATAATTCAGATCTACACCATCATAACCAACACCAAATACTGAAACTATTTTTAGATTTTTAAATTTTTTAAGAAATTTTCTATCAGTTTTAAAACCTCCAGTGACAACGATTGCTTCATATTTGCTAGATTCAATTTTATTTCTTAATTGCCATAAGCAATCAACATTAAAATCTTTTTTATAAACAGGTACGAAATCTTTGATAAGAATATCAGTAATTAAAATATTTAATTTCATATAAGAAAATAATTAATCTTTACTTGAAGTAGCCCAAAGATTAATTTTTTCTTCTTTTGCATATTTATCTATTTCTCTTAATTCTGATTTACTAAAATTTAAATTATTTTGACTATCTAAACATTCATCTAATTGCTTTACCGTTCTTGCTCCTATTAAAGCAGATGTCATAGTTTGGTGACGTAATACCCAAGATAAAGCCATTTGTGGTAAAGATTGACCTCTTTTTTTTGCTATTTTTGTTAATTCTTTAATTTTCAATAAATAGCTTTTAGTGATCATTTTTTTATCAAGAGATGAATTATCTGAAATTCTAGATACTTTAGGAATAGTTTTCAAATATTTCCCAGATAGCATACCCTGTGCTAATGGAGAAAAAGCTATACAACCAATACCTAATTTTTTAAGTGTATCTAAAAGATCATTTTCAATCCATCTATTAAGCATTGAGTAGGAAGGTTGATGTATCAAACAAGTAATACCTCTTTGTTTTAAAAGTTTATTAATTATAATTGTTTGCTTAGAGCTATAAGAAGAAATCCCCACGTACAATGCTTTTCCTTGATTAACAGTTTGTGCCAATGCGTCGGCAGTTTCTTCTAACGGAGTTAATGGATCGAATCTATGAGAATAAAAAATATCTACATATTCTAATTTCATTCTTTTTAAGCTTTGATCAAGACTTGCGGTCAAATATTTTTTTGAACCCCATTCACCATAAGGTCCATCCCACATATGATAGCCAGCTTTACTTGATATGATCATTTCATCTCTATATTTCTTAAAATCAGAGTTCATAACTTTCCCAAAATTTTCTTCTGCAGATCCAGCCGGTGGACCATAATTATTTGCAAGATCAAAATGAGTAATGCCTCTATCAAACGCTCTAAAAAGCATCTTCTTTGCTTCTTTTGTCATAGATTTTTTACCACCAAAATTATGCCAGAGTCCCAAAGTAATAGGGGGGAGTAAAAGGCCGCTTTTGCCTGATCTTCTGTATTCAAGTTTTTTATATCTTTTATTATTTGCTTTATAAGCCATTAATACTTTTTAAGTATATTTAGCTTTTTCATCAAGTAATTATTTAAAAATTAAAGATAGTAAAAATTATTAATTAATTCTCATGTTTTTGTTTATTCCACATTAATGCATATAATCCATTTTTATTAAGTAGGCTTGAATGATCTCCTTCTTCAATGATATTTCCTTTATCTATAACAATTATTTTATCTGCATTTGACACAGTAGAGAGTCTATGAGCTATAATTAATGTAGTTTTACCTTGAGATATTTTGTTTAAATTTTTATTAATTTCCTTTTCTGTATTAGTATCTAAAGCTGATGTTGCTTCATCAAAAAAGAGAATTGATGGATTTTTTAAAACAGCTCTTGCAATAGCAACTCTTTGTTTTTCTCCTCCAGATAATTTAAGACCTCTCTCACCCACAATAGTATTGTATTTGTTAGGAATGTTTTCAATAAAATCATGAATACCAGCTATTTTTGCTGCATTTATTACATCTTCTTCACTTGAGTCTATTAATCCATAAGAAATATTATAAAAAATTGTATCATTAAATAAAACTGTATCCTGAGGAACTACACCTATCATTTGTCTTAATGAGTTTTGTTTATATTTTTTAATATTTCTCTTATTAATTAATATTTCTCCACTATCTGGATCATAAAAACGAAACAATAATTTACTTATTGTTGATTTCCCAGCACCTGTTGGCCCAACTATCGCTAAGGATTTACCTTCTGGTATACTGAAGGATATATTTTTAATAATTGTTCTTTTATTTTCATATCCAAAAAATACATTATTAAAAATTATTTCTGCATTATTGTTTTTTAAATGTTCACTTCCACTATCATCAATATTATTTTTTTCTTTTAAAAGATTAAACATATTTTCCATATCAACTAACGATTGTCTTATTTCACGATAAATAGTTCCTAGAAAATTTAATGGCTGATAGAGTTGAAGCATATAAGCATTGATAACTACAAAGCCGCCAACCGTTATAGTTTTATTCTGAATTCCAAATACTGTTAAAACAAGCATAAGAGTTATCCCAATCATTATTACAAATGTTTGGCTAATATTTAAAAGTGATAAGGATGTTCTATTCTTGTTTGCTGCATTTTCATATTTTTCCAGTGACTCATCTAATCTTTTAAACTCATGATTTTCGTTATTAAAATATTTAACAGTTTCAAAATTAAGAAGACTATCAATCATTTTAGTACTTGCAGCATTATCTGCTGAATTCATATCTTTTCTAAATTGTAATCTCCATTGAGTAATTGTAAATGTTAAAATAACATAAATAGAAATGGTTATAAAAGTTATGATTGCGTATTCAAATCCGTATAAAGTAAGTAAAATAAATATAACAAGAACTAGCTCAATAAATGTTGGAACAACATTAAATAGAACATAGCGTAATAAAAAATCTATTCCTTTTGTCCCCCTGTCAATAAATCTATTAAGACCTCCAGTCTGTCTTGAAAGATGAAAATCTAAAGACAAAAAATGTAAATGTTTAAAAACTTTTAGACTTACTCTTCTAATTGCATTTTGAGACACTTTAGAAAAAAGAGCATCTCTTATTTCATTAAAAGCAAATGACGCTATTCTTACAATTCCATAAGAAATAATGATAGCAATTGGAACATATAATAATAAATTTAGACCACTACTTAAATCATTAAGTGAATCAACAGCATTTCCAAGAATTAAAGGTGTATAGACGCTAGCTACTTTTGCTAATATCATACTCAACCCAGCAAAAACCACTCTTATTCTTAGATCTTTTCTACTTTTGGGCCATAAATAAGGGAGTAATAATTTTGATGTATTAAAAAAAGTAGAATTTTTTTTCATTTATAATTTTATATAATAAATTATTAATTAGAATTATTCCTATACTAATTCATATTAGTTAATTTTATTTTAAAATAATATATAAATTAGTTTTAATGACTAGTTTTCAATGGATAATATACATTATAGGAATAATATCATTTATTATTGGTTGTTTTTTTTACTATATTTCAAAAAATGAAAATCATAATAATAAAAAAAAAATATTAAAATGGATTATGAATATATTTCTGATAATTGCTTTGGTTTGCTTAGGAATATCATGGTTTTAAAATTTAGTTATATCAATTGAAATATTATCTCACAATTGATGCTGGTACATCTGTAATTAAATCAGTTCTTTTTAATACCAATTTCAAAGAAGTATTATCATACAGTGTTAAAAATCCAGTTATAATTGATCAAAATGGCAATTCAGAAATTGATATGAATGATTTTTGGAAGCTAACTACTAAATGTATAAAAATATTATTAAATAAATCTAAAGTTAAATCACAATCAATAATAGGGATAGGTATAACAGGTAACATGGTTGGTTTTTGGTCAATTGATCATAATTACAAACCAATAAGAAAAGCTATATTATGGAATGACACTAGAAGTCATAAAATATTCAAAAATGCTAAAATTTTTGATCAAGTTTATAATCTCACTGGGTCTATCGTTCAATTTGGTTGCACAATACCCATTTTAAAGTGGATATCAGTATTTGAAAAACAAAACTTAAATAAAATTAAATTTATTTTAACATGTAAAGATTGGTTAAGATTTAATTTAACGGATAAAATTTTTAATGATGAAACGGAAGTTGCTGTTTTTCCTGGTGATATAAAACATAAAAAATTATCACAAAAAATTTTTAAAATTTTTGATTTAAATATTAAATATTTAAAATTATTTCCTGAAGTAAAAAAATCTAATGATTTAGGTGGGTATATAACTAAAAAAGCAGCTAAAATGACTTCTTTAAAAGAAGGAACTCCTGTTATCATTGGTTGTGGAGATGTTATTGCTTCAGCTTTAGGGGCGGGAGGAATTAATCACAATAAAAAAATTAGTATAATTGGAACTACATGTCATAACATTATTGTTAAAAATAATCCAAGAATATCAAAAGAAAATTCAGGCTTGTTTTTTGCTTCATTGAATAACACGTGGTTGGAAACAAAAATAAATGTTGCTGGAACAACAAACTTTGATTGGGTTATTGATAATTTTTATAAGAAATCAAAAAATTATTTTGATAAAATTAAAATAATTAATAATTTTGAAAATAAATATTTAAAAAACAATTATAATGAAAATTCTTTAATCTTTTTACCATATTTAAATTACGGTGGATCAATATCGCCATTTGTAAATTTAAACTCTAAAGCTGAGATATTTGGAATTTTACCGCATCATAATAATTTTGATATTATGACTTCATGTTATGAAGGTTTAGCATTATCTATAAAAGATTGTTATGGTAATAAAATTAATAAAAAAGATAATCTTTTTATAGCTGGTGGTGCATCTAAAAGTAAAATTTTACCACAAATAATTTCAAATGCCTTAAATGTTAAAGTAAAAATACTAACTAATTCAGAACTAGGAGCATTAGGCATATCCTTTTTAATAGATAGTTATGTAAATAAAACAAATTTAAAAAATTTAATAAATACTCACCAAAAAATTGGTCATATTTTCACACCTAATAAAAAACATTCTAAATATTTAAATAATAAATATCAAAAATATAAAAAATTAAGAGAGTCATTAGAAAATATCTGGTAAAAGTTTGAAATATAGTTGATAAAATTATCTTATTAATATTAAGATATAAAACATAAATTAAGCGAGGAAAAATGAATAAATTATTACTTATTTTTATTTCAATTCTATTCTCTTTTAATGCCTTTGCAGTAACTAATGTTACATTTTGGCATATGGAAGGTGTTCCACATAGAGTTGATAGAATTCAAACGTTAATAGATGAATTTAATGCAGCAAACCCTGATATAAATGTTTCCCAAGAAGTACAAAACTGGGGGGAAATTTATGCAAAAGCTCCTGCTTCGGTTGCTGCTGGAACAGCACCAGAATTACTGGTAGGTATTCCAGATTTCACTCCAATTCTAGCAGAAATGGGTGCAGCACAACCAGTAGAGGATTTTGTCGCAGAACTTGACGCAAAGTACGGTTTCTATCAAAAAGCACTTGATCAATACACATATAACGGACACACCTATGCTGTACCACTTTGGAATATGGCACTCTCACTATGGTATAGAAAAAGTGATTTTGAAGCAGCTGGAATTGAGCCTCCAAAAACTTGGTCTGATCTTAAAAAAGCAGCTAAAGCTCTAACTAAAGATGGTGTTTACGGAATAGGTCTTCCTGGTAACAAACAGCTTTATACTGATCAAACAATTTATAGTTTCATGGTTAATTCAGGTGCTGAAGAAATTTATAATTCTGATGGAACTTTAAGATTTGATAATCCTCAAACGGTAGCAGCTTATGATGTCTACAAAGAATTATATCAATATTCTGCTCCTGATGCAGCAAACTGGACTTGGGGAGAAGCAGAAGCATGTTTTGCAAGTAAAGGTTGTGCAATGATATTACAGTTTACTGTTATATCTACTTACGACTCACAAGCTGGTGGTGATGCCAGTGATTTAGGTGTTATACAAATACCTTATGCAAACGGGAAAGCTCATAGAGCAGGAACTGTTTCATATGTTAACTCTGCAATGATTATGACTGCTGATGAAGCAAAAATGGATGCTTCTAAGAAGTTTCTAAGCTTCCTAATGGAACCTGGCAACTATGGTAGATTTATCAATATGGAACCAGGATTATTTTTACCTATAACTGAAGCTGGAAGTAAAGATTCAACTTATTGGGATGATCCTGTTGTTGTAAAATACAAATCACAAGTAGAAACAATGTTAGATAACTCAACAAGAGGAAGTCTATTTGGTTTTACAAATGGTAATACTTTTACAAGCATATCTTCTATTTCAGCTCAGAATTTATTAGCTCAAACTCTTCAACTAACTTTAATTGATGACAAAAGTGCAAAAGATGCAGTTAGTGAAGGTATGGAAATAATGACTGAAGCTATTGAATAATTTATAATATTTTCAGCACCTCTATTAGAGGTGCTGACATTTCTGTGAAAAAAAATAATATTGAAGGTTGGCTATTTGTATCTCCATTAGTTATTTGGATATCCCTTATTATTTTAGTTCCAATTTACATAGCCTTTGAATTAAGTTTATTTAATGTAAAAATTATTGGCACATCAGGAAAATTTGTAGGTATTGATAATTACATAAAATTACTTGGTAAATCTAATTTTTTAAATGCATCATTGAATAGTTTTTATTGGGTAATTGGAAATGCAATCTGCCAAACATTTTTTGCTTTTACAATTGCATTAACGATTAATTATAAATTTCCTGGTAAAAAAATTATGGCTAATTGGATAATTTTATCATTTATCATTCCTACTGTAGTTGTTGTTGTAATTTGGAAATTAATGTTAAGCAGTAGTAGCGGTGTAATTAATTCAGTTTTAATTGATTTGGGAATTCTTGATGAAGCAACTGGTTTTTTTAGCTCTCCAAATAAAGCTTTTATTAGCTTAGTTCTTATAAATTCATGGAGATGGAGTCCATTTTTGGCATTAATTATTCTTTCTGGACTTAATTCCATAAACAGAGAAATGTATGATGCGTCAAAAGTTGATGGAGCTAATTTTATTCAACAATTTCTTTTTATTACATTTCCAAATCTTAAAAGTGTTCTTTTTGTTCTGGGATTAGTTGGTACATTATTATCATTCAATATTTTTGATATTATATGGCTAATTACAAAAGGCGGTCCATCAAGTGCTACTACAACATTACCATTACTAATTTACGAAACTGCTTTTACTAAATTTAGAATCAGTCAGGCTGCAACTTTATCAATAATAACAAGTTTCTTACTATTATTATTTTCTATAATTTTTATTAAATTTATGGCTCCCAAAGAAGATGATTAAAGAAGATAATATTAAACTTATATTTTTAAGCTTATCACTAATAATTATTATTTTAGTTTTTTTCTTTCCTTTTTTTTGGATCATAACATCTTCTTTTAAAAGTCCTGAAGAAATAATTTCAACATCTACAACTATTATTCCAAGATCCTTTACCTTAGAGCATTATAATAAAATTTTATTTAACTCTGATTTTTTTTTATATTTAAAAAATAGTTTAATTGTCTCATTTTCTTCAATGATAATCTCAATTATTCTATCAGTATCTGCTGCATATGGGTTACATAAACTAAAATTTTATGGAAATAAATTTGTAGAATATTCACTTCTTGTAACTTACGCATTTCCTGGAGTTATTTTACTAGTTCCTATTTATTTATTATTTGCAAAAGTTAATTTACTTAACAGTTATTTTGCATTGATTATTGTAAATGTATTATTTGCGACACCATTTGCCGTATGGATGCTTAAAGCATTCTTTAAATTAATACCAAATGAAATAGAGGAGGCTGCTTATATCGACGGAGCTTCTAGATATATTGTCATTTCTAGAATTATTGTCCCCTTAGCTGCACCAGGTATAGCAAGCGTATCAATTTTTTGTTTTATTATATCTTGGACTGAATATCTTTTTGCATCAATACTAATAAGTGGGGATAATTTAAAAACACTACCTGTTGGTTTAGCAGGAATAGTAGGTCAATATCAAATTGATTGGGGTTTTTTATTATCCGGTGCTGTCCTTGCAAGTTTACCAGTTATTGTATTATTTGTATTTATTGGTAAATATTTTATTTCAGGTTTAACTGAAGGAGCGGTAAAATAAATAAAGTAACATTATTATTAAGGAAATAAATGACAGATAAAGATTTTAAAAATATTGAAGATATAAAGAGAATATTAAAATACTTAGATAAAGGAAAACTCGATATTGAGTCATGGTCTAATACTTTAGATCTTAATAAAAGTTTAAATCTTTTAATAGAAGAGCATAAAGAATTAGTTGATCATATGAAGCATCATCATTAAAATAAGTGCCCGTAGCTCAGTAGGATAGAGCACCAGATTCCTAATCTGGGGGCCGCATGTTCGAATCATGCCGGGCACGCCAAATATGACATATAAATTCACAAATGCAATTATTAGAAAGCCTAACAAGAGTATTCAAAATGCTTTGAGTTCTCAGTATTTAAATCCTAGTTATGAAAAAGTTTTAGAAATACATAAAAATTATATTTCTTCCCTTGAAGAAGCGGGTCTAAATATAACTTTATTAAATAGTTTAGAACAATATCCTGACAGTATTTTTGTTGAAGATCCTGCCTTAATCTACAAAAAAAATATTATTATATTAAACCCATGTGACTCTACAAGAAATGGTGAAGCAAAAATAATTAAAAACGAAACAGGTAAATACTTTGAAAAAATATTAATTGTTGAAAAAGGAACAATAGAAGGTGGAGATATATTAAATATCAATGATCACTTTATTATAGGTTTATCAAATAGAACTGATAAATTGGGTGCAGAAAATTTATCAAATTTACTTGTGTCACTAGGCGCAACTGTTGAAATTTGCCACACACCAAAAAATATTCTGCATTTTAAGTCAGAATGCAGTTTAATAGATGATGATTTAATTTTAGTAAGTAATAAAATGTCAAAATTAGATTATTTAAAAAAAAATTATAATTTAATTGAATTACCATCAGGTGAAGAAAATGCAGCAAACTGTATTCGTATAAATAATAAGTTATTAATTCCAGATGGTTTTATTAAAACTGAAGAAATCTTATCTAAAAATTTTAATATTATAAAAGTTAATGTTCAAGAAATACTAAAGGTTGATGCAGGTTTGAGCTGCATGAGTCTTAGATGGTAAAAATTTTTATTTACATATTAAGGCTTAAAGAAATTCCAAAATTATATTGGAGCTCCCCATTAGAATATAATCTTAAGCCAAAAAAAATTACAATCTTTTATTTAGTTTTTGGACTTATACTTTTTGGTATTGGTGAAGCATTATTAATTACTGCAAATTTAGGAGTGTCTCCTTGGTTTGTGTTACATCAGGGATTAGCATTTAAAACTGGTTACACAATAGGTATTACAACATTTTTTGTAAGTGTTGCAGTATTGTTACTTTGGTTTCCACTTAAACAAAAGCCAGGTATTGGAACAATATTAAATGCAATTTTAATATCTATTATTTTAGATCTTTCATTGATCTATCTTCCTTATCCTAAAGATTTCTTATTTAAATTTTTACAAGTATTAATTGGTATTTTAATAATAGGTATTGGAAGTGGTTTTTATTTAGCTGCAAATTTAGGACCAGGACCAAGAGATGGATTAATGACTGGATTAAATAAGCAAACTAATTTTTCAATTTCAATTATTAGAACACTGCTTGAAATATCTGCGGTAGTAATAGGATTTTTTTTAGGAGGAATTGTTGGAATAGGAACACTAATTTATGCAATAGGAATAGGTTTCTCAGTATCCTTTGGTTTGTTTTTTGTTGCTAAAATTTATAGGAAAAATTAAGTTTAACTATTATTTATTAATAATTTTTAATCCTAAAACATTAAGTATTTTATTTTCTTAAATTTTGTTTCGATTATACTTAATCAAACAATAATGGATAAATTACTCCAAAGATCAAATGGAAAAATAGATATAGAATTATTAAATAATAATTTTCAAAAATTTTTTCAAAGTGGTTGTTGTAAAATCTTAAATCCTAAAAATTATAATGAATATAAAGAATTAGTCTTAATTAATACGGCTGGTGGAATTACTTGTAATGATAATATTGAAATTAATGCTATTATTAATAATTCTCAATTAAGTATTTGTACACAAGCTGCAGAAAAAATTTATGCAGGAATTGGTGACCCTGCTAGAGTAGAAATAAACATTAATCTAAATAATTCTACTTTGCATTGGCTCCCAAAAGAATTAATTTTATTTGATAATTCAAAATTAAGAAGAAAAATTAATGTTAATCTATCAGATAATTCTAATTTGATTTTTTGTGAAACATCAATTTTTGGAAGAAAAGCAATGTCTGAAAAAATTAAAAATATTTCTTTTTCTGATCAATGGAAAATTAATGTCAATAATTCTTTAAAACATTTTGAGGCTATCAATATACAAGGAGCAATGATGGAAAATTATAAAAATAATTATACATTTGATAGTCAATCCTCATTATCAACAATTCTGATTATTGGTGAAATTATTAATCAACTTGAACCTGAATTAAGAAAAGCTATAAAAAATATAGAAAATCATTATTGTGAATTGACAAAATTTGATGATAAGATTGTTATTAGGTGCTTAGCAGATGATAATTATGATTTAAAAAAAACACTAAATTTCATTATGAAAAATATAATAAATGGTAAACTGCCAAAAAGTTGGGATTTATAAATGAAACTAACACCTAGGGAAAAAGATAAGTTAATGGTGAGTATGGCAGCTAATGTTGCCAGAAAGCGCTTAGAAAGAGGAGTTAAGCTTAATTATCCAGAAGCCATAGCATTGATAACAGATTTTGTCATAGAAGGTGCTAGAGATGGAAAAATGGTATCAGAATTAATGGAAACAGGCGCACATGTTGTAAAAAAAGAAGATTGTATGGATGGAATTCAAGATATGATTCCAGAAGTGCAGGTTGAAGCAACATTTCCTGATGGAACAAAATTAGTAACAGTACATAAGCCGATCAGATAATGAAACCTGGAGAAGTAATAACAAAAAAAAATAGTGATATTAATTTGAATGATGATCGTAATTCAATTACGTTAAAAGTTTCTAATAGTGGCGATCGACCAATACAAGTTGGAAGCCATTATCATTTTGCTGAAACTAATGAATATTTAAAATTTGATAGAGTAAAATCAAATGGTATGCGTTTAGACATTCCATCAGGAACAGCTGTACGATTTGAACCCGGTCAATCAAAAGATGTAGAATTAATTCCAATAACTGGAGATAGAAAGATATTTGGTTTTAATAAGAAAGTAATGGGTCAATTGTAATGAAAAAAATAAATAGAGATTCTTATGCTGATATGTATGGTCCAACAACCGGTGATAAAATTAGACTTGCTGACACAGAACTTTTTATTGAAGTAGAAAAAGACTTAACAACATACGGTGAAGAAGTAAAATTTGGTGGAGGAAAAGTCATTCGAGATGGAATGGGTCAGTCTCAAGTATCCCGACAAGATGGTGCGGTCGATACAGTTATAACAAACGCTTTAATTGTTGACGTAAAAGGAATTTATAAAGCTGATATTGGTCTTAAAGATGGCTTAATTAATGAGATTGGAAAGGCTGGTAATCCAGATACACAACCAAATATAAATATTATTATAGGACCTGGAACAGAAATTATTGCCGGTGAGGGAAAAATTATCACAGCAGGAGGCTTTGATAGTCATATTCATTTTATTTGTCCTCAACAAATTGATGATGCGCTTCATTCAGGCATTACAACGATGCTGGGAGGAGGAACTGGTCCTGCTCATGGAACATTAGCAACGACTGTTACCCCGGGACCATGGCACATAGAGAGAATGATACAATCTGCTGATGCTTTTTCAATGAACTTAGCTTTTGCAGGTAAAGGAAATAGTTCATTACCTAAAGCTCTCGAAGAACAAGTAATTGCTGGAGCAAGTTCATTAAAACTACATGAAGATTGGGGTACAACTCCAGCAGCTATCGATAATTGTTTAAATGTAGCTGATGAACATGATATTCAAGTTATGATTCACACTGATACATTGAATGAAAGTGGATTTGTAGAAAGCACGATTAAGGCGATTAATGGAAGAACTATTCACGCTTTTCACACAGAGGGAGCAGGAGGAGGTCATGCACCTGATATTATAAAAGTTTGTGGTGAAGAATATGTTATTCCTTCATCAACAAACCCCACAAGACCTTATACAGTTAATACAGTCGAAGAACACTTAGACATGTTAATGGTTTGTCATCACCTTGATAAGTCTATACCAGAAGATGTTGCATTTGCTGAAAGTCGAATTCGAAAAGAAACCATTGCTGCTGAAGATATACTGCATGATATGGGTGCATTTTCAATTATTGCATCTGATAGTCAAGCAATGGGTCGTGTTGGTGAAGTTATTATAAGAACATGGCAAACCGCTCATAAAATGAAAGTACAACGTGGGCAATTAAAGGCAGAGCAGGGTGATAATGATAATTTACGTGTTAAACGTTATATAGCTAAATATACAATTAATCCTGCCATTGCTCATGGTATTTCCGATCATATTGGCAGTATTGAAAAGAATAAACGTGCAGATATTGTCATTTGGGATACAGCTTTTTTTGGTGTTAAACCTGAAATGGTTTTGCAAGGTGGGAGTATTTCTTGTTCGCAAATGGGTGATCCTAATGCTTCTATTCCAACACCACAACCAGTGTATTCACGACCAATGTTTTCTTCTTTTGGAAAATCATTAGAAAAATCTACTGCAACATTTGTAAGTAAAGCTTCTTTAGATAAAAATTCATTCAAAAATTCTGGAATTAGCAAATCTTTATTGCCAGTTAAAAATATTAGAAAAATTTCTAAAAAAGATATGGTATTAAATGATTATTGTCCAAATATAGAAGTTAATCCAGAAACTTATGAAGTTAAGGCAGATGGAGAATTAATTACCTGTGATCCAGCTAAAATATTACCTTTAGCTCAACGTTACTTTATGTACTAAAATTTATGCATACAGCTTTTAAAATAACAGATCACAAAGATGCAAATAAAAATATACTAGATGAAATTACTTTATCTTATGAAGAACGATTTATTCGACGAAAAAAATTAAGAACAGATAATGGAACAGAATTTTTAGTTAATCTAGAAGAAACAGTCAGTATGGATGAAGATCATTATTTCGAATTAGAAAATGGAAATTTAATTCAAGTAGTGTCAAAAGAAGAAAATTTGATTGAAATTACAGGTAATAATTTAAAACATATTATTTGGCATATTGGCAACAGGCATTTACCTTGTCAAATTGAAGAGAAAAGAATTCTTATTCAAGATGATGCTGTAATTTTAGATATGATTTTAAAACTACATGGAAATGTAAAAAAAGTTTTTGAAAAATTTAAACCTGAAGGTGGAGCCTACGGTATGGGACGTACTCATAGTCATAAACACTAAAATGAAAAAAATAAAAGATCCTTTACAAATATTACAAATATGGTTTTCATCATCTTTTCCTGTTGGTTCCTACGCATACTCACATGGTTTGGAAGCACTAATAGATGATGATAAAATTAAAAATAGAGATGATGTCAGAGAATATTTAGAAGCATTATTATTTTATGGCAGCCTCCGAAATGATTATATTTTTTTAAAATCTGTATATATGGGTGAAGAAATTAATGACTTAATTTTAGCAAGTGCCTCTTCAAAAGAAAGACATACAGAAATGATTGATATGGGTAATTCGTTTCGAAAAATAATGAAAGATAGTTGGGGGTTACAGCTAGAAGACAATACCTCTTTTATTTACAGTATTGGTAAAGCAGCTCTTCATTTTAATATAAAATTTGATGACTTAATTAAATTTTATCTCCAGTCATATATTTCAAACTTAATTAATGTTTGTGTAAAGCATATTCCTATGTCACAAAAAGGTGGACAAATATTAAATGTTAATTTTATTGATCAAATACAAAAATTTTTAGACCAATCATACCAATTAACTCTTAAAGATATTGGAACGAGTTTTTTTATTGGTGATATTTTTGCAATTAAACATGAAAATTTAGATTCAAGGATTTATTTAACATGAACAATATAAATGGTCCGTTAAAAGTTGGTATAGGTGGAGGAATAGGAACAGGAAAAACTAGCTTAACAGAAGCTTTATGCCGTCATTTATCAAACAGAATTTCAATGGCAGTAATATCAAATGATATTTATACAACTGAAGATGCAGAATATTTAATGAGAGCTCAAGTTCTTCCTATGGAAAGAATTAAAGGCGTTGAAACTGGCGGATGCCCTCATACTGCTATCCGTGAAGATTGTTCAATTAATTTACTAGCCGTTGATGAAATGAAAAATAAATTTCCTGATTTAGAATTAATACTTATTGAATCAGGCGGCGATAATTTGGCAGCTACTTTTAGTCCAGAGTTAGTCGATTTAACAATTTATATGATTGATGTTGCCCAAGGAGCTGACATTCCAAGAAAAAAAGCTCCTGCTATAAAAAAATCAGATTTGTTGGTAGTTAATAAAGTTGATTTAGCACCTCATGTCGATGTTAATATTGATCAAATGGAAGAGGATGTAAAGGAAGCCAGAAATGGGTTACCTTATGTTTTCGGTGAAATGAAAAATAATAACGGAATAGAAAAAATTTCTGACTTCTTAATTTCTCAAGGTGGGATTTAATATTCTTGCTTCTCTAAAGTGTACACAGTGTCTGTACTATTAAATTTTGCATCGAATTCTTTTGATTTTGGATCTTCAAATAAAGCATAAAATTTATCTTGGTCAGTAACATTTGCCATACTAATAACATGACCATCTTTTACAAAAGCCATATCAAAGCCATCGGTGTATTTTGCTATATCTTCTTTAAAGTGATTATATAATTCCATATAATCATCTTTTGTAAATGTTCCTTTTGTAACAACACATAAATTCATAATTTTCTCCATTTATTCAAAAAAAAATCCTCGCCATTTCTCTTAATGGGAGGATAATTTTATACGTATCTCATTTTAGCTGCTTGTGAACCGCAATATAGTCAAATCGTTCATATATTTACATAATTCATATTTGTTACAATTCAATTAAATCTTATAATATTATCAATATTAATTAGTTCTTATTGATAAAAGTTAATCTATTTGAACTTTGCATTACAAGACCTATCTTTTGATTATGAAAATTTTAGATAATATAAATAACTTTTTTACTCAAAATACAAAAAAGTCAGATGAAGAGCATACTATTCCTGAAAATCTTCGGAGTAAAGAATTAGAATGGAAATTAGCTTTACTTGTTAGAAACATGGATGATGTAGAAGATATAGATCTAAAATTTGTTAGTGTTTCTAAAATAGATATGGGTACCAAAAAAGATTTATTTACCTCTTATAGATTGGATTTCAATGGAAGAGAAAAACTAAATCAATTCAAAAAAAAATACAAAAATATACTTCTGTAAAAATAATTTATAAAATCTTATTCGTATTTATCAGAATATAAATAAGGTATCCCAATAACTAGAATGATTAAAAAAACCATAGAGCTTAAAATAAGAGGTAATAATTCTCCAGCTGGTAATGTACTAAACGAACCAATAACAAATCCATAAATTACTAAAAGAATATTTAAACCTACTAAATAATATCCGCCACTTCTTTTCATACTGTACAACATGTAAATAGTGTAAGCGATTGCTAATTGAAAAACTATACCTACAATAAAATCCAAGGTAGAAAGTTGAACATTAAAATCTCCCACAGGTGGTTGTACACCTTGACTGGAAAAATACCCATATGTAATTCGATAAGTCTGATCAATAAAATGTAGAGAGATAATGATTAACATAATCCAATGTAGAGGTTTAAATAATCTTTCTTTCATACTAGTAATTTAACTACTAATCTTTTTTTACTGATTCTTGTAATGAAATATTATTATCTTCTGATGGTTTTGTATCTTTTTTAATTGATTGTATTTTATCAGAAAGTTTAATATCACCACTTATTTGACCGCCAAGCTTAATTTGCAAATTTTGATATTCAATTTTGCCAGAGACTTTACCTTGCTCTTGAATTGTAAGTGTTCCAGATGCTTTAATATCTCCATCAAATGCACCCCAAATATCAGCGTTATGCGTTTCAATATCACCTTTGCAATCACCAGTTGCACCAACAACTAAATTATCAGTTTTCATAGTAACATCTGCTTCACCGTCAATTTGAACTTCATCAGCTTTTTTTATTTCACCATTAATTGTTACACCGTGACCAATGACAACTTTTGCTGATCCTTTTGCAGGTCTAAATACGTCAGGTGTAGAATTTGTATTATCTTCTTTTTTATCAAACATTTATTCCTCCTTTATGTTTTTTAACGCAGGTATTCTTCGACTGCAGGAGTTTTGATAAAGCAGGTTTCTACAACTGCTATAGGTAAATTTTTTAACATAAAAAAAAGAAAAAATAAATATTAATATTATTATTCAATACTATTTTTGGTGATTTACAACATCAACAAGAATAGCAATTACTAAATTTAATATAGTTATTGAACAAATTGAAATAAAACTAAAAAAATAAATCCACGACCACCAATATATTGCTTGCATAGGTAGCATAACATTTTCCCAACTAGATAAAGTTAAAACCTGAAATAGAGTAATAAGCGAGATACCTAGATCAGCCCATCTTTCTGGATCATCTTCACCGAATAAAATTGAGCCCATTGTTGCATAGATATAGAGTATAATAAAAAGAAGGAGACTAACAAAAAATACTCTTTTTATAGAGGCAAGAATAGCTTCAATAATTTTTTTTAGTTCAGGAATAACAGATATCAATCGCAAGACTCTAAATATACGAAGAAGTCGTAAAACTAAA
>CACKRO010000020.1 GCA_902602695.1 uncultured Alphaproteobacteria bacterium
TATACCAATTATCTCAGATAATCCTGCAACGGCGTGATTAAAAAAACCTAAGTTATTAATTGCAAATTCATCAGTAAATACAAGAAGTTGAGTTGCATAATATGAAAAAAAAATAATATTAATGATGATAATGAAAATATCTATTTTTTTGATCATAACTGTGTATCATAGATCATAATTAAAAAATCAATATGGAAATTACTTTATACTATTTTAAAATACCTTTTTGGAGAGCTGAAGTTGCAAGACTAGCTCTGTTTATTGGTGATATTCCGTTCAAGGATTATCGTTTTGAAAGTCAAGATACAGATTTGTTAAAAAAAGATGGAAAACTTCCCAACGGGCGAATAGCACCATTTAAGCAATTACCAGTTTTAGATGTTGATGGTGAAATTTTTGCACAAACTGGGGCTATTGCAAGATTTTGTGGAAAATTATCTGGTCTGTATCCTAAAAATAATGATCTTGAAGCTGCTCAAATTGATCAAATTATAGAAGCTGCACAAGATATTAATTATCTTGTAACTCTTTCTGGCAGAGATAAAGAAAAAGATCGATTAGAATTAGCAAGAAAAATATTAGCAACTAAACATTTACCCAAATGGTTTCAATTTTTAGAAAATTTACTTGAAAAAAATCAAGAATCTAATTTTTTTATTGGAAAAAATATATCTATTGCTGATTTAGCTATTTGGAGATTACTTGGTTGGTTAAGCTCTGGTCTTTTGGATGGTGTACCAACTAATATTTTAGAACCATATAAAAAAATAAAAGTATTGAGAGGAGAAGTTTATAAGCATCCAAAAGTTAATGAATGGATGCTTAAAACATATGGAAAAATTATTTAACTACTCGTTATGTAGTCTTGTAAGTCCCAGAAGCTGCAGCTGCTTTTTTAATAGTACCAATCATATCAAAATTAGTATCTAGAATAAGTAATTCTTTTAACATACCTGATTGTAAAGTTGTGATTTTCATTGCAAGCATAGATTCATATTCGCCTTCTGTGATAGCAATAATGTCATAATCACCTCTTACAAATTCTAAACTAAGTAATTTTGCACCTGCTCTTTCTACTGCACTACCTACAATAGCTGCTCTATCTTGATCTGGATTACTCATATATCCTTTTACGTATTCAGGACTTAATTTTCCAATTATATAAAATTTATTCATATTACTCCTTTTATTTTGGTGGTATTTGTTTCTAAAATTTATAAATGAACTAAATAACAAAAAAATTAATTAAATATGACAGCGTTAAGTGTTAATGTGAATAAATTTGCTCTAGTTAGAAATGCAAGAGGTGCAGATCTTCCAAATTTAGTAGACATAAGTAGTAAGTGTTTAACATATGGAGCAGATGGAATTACAGTTCATCCTCGACCTGACGAAAGACACGCAAAATTTTCTGATTTAGAACCATTAAAAAATTTAATATCAAATCTTGAAAATAAAGAGTTCAATATTGAAGGTTATCCATCTGATTTTTTTATAAATAAAATCATAAAAGTTAAACCAGATCAAGTTACATTAGTACCAGATCCTCCTGGAGCTTTAACCTCTTCGTTTGGATGGGATTGTGAGAAAAATAAAAATTTTCTACGTGATACAGTAAGTGAATTTCAACAAAATAAAATTAGAGTATCAATTTTCATTAACCCTTCAATTAAGACACTTGAAAATTTAGAGATAATAAAAACAGATCGTGTTGAACTTTACACTTATGACTTTGCACATATGTTTAAAGAAAATAATAATAAATCCATTAAATCTTATATAGATGTATCAAATTTCCTTCAAAAAGAATTTCCAAAAATTGAATTAAATGCAGGCCATGATTTAAATTTGGATAATTTACAATTTTTTTTAGATAATATTCCCGATATTAAAGAAGTATCGATTGGTCATGCACTTATATGTGATACTTTTGAATTTGGTTTAGAAGAGACTATAAAAAAATATTTATCATTAACAAAAAATTAAATGACATTTATTTTTTGGCTTCAGTTTGCCTCCGTTTGTATTGCTGGCGCAATGTCGCCTGGACCTAGTTTGGCATTAATTATCAGAAACAGTATTAAAATTAATAGATTTGCTGGTCTAATGACTTCTATTGGTCATGGATTAGGTATGGGTGTATACGCAGTCTTTGCCGTAACTGGACTTATAATTATTTTAACCACAAATGAATTTCTATTTCAAATCATACAAATCATAGGAATTCTATTTTTATTATTTATTGGGATTCAGTTTTTATTTCAAAAAGATCAAGAAATTGAAAATATAAATGATCAAAAAAATTTCAATTCTTTCCTACAAGGCTTTTCAATAGCTATTTTAAATCCTAAAATTCTAATATGGTTTTCAGCTGTATTTTCACAATTTGTTAAAATAGATGCTACATTTTTTTCTCATTCAGTTCTTGTTATTACTGCATCGTTTATAGATGGTATTTGGTACATTATAGTTTCAATTATTGTAACAAGTTATGGGATGGGTGATTTTTTTCATAGAAGAAAAAATATTATTCAAAAAATATCAGGAATAGTCTTAGTCTTAATTGGTATTTTTTTAATTATGGATTTCTTCCAAAACCCTTAAGATATTTTTTCCCATTATTTTTTCAATTTCTGAATTTTTATATCCCCTATTCTCTAAACTTTCTTGAATAATCATATGATCTAAACAATCATTCCATTTATTTGGCAAACAATCAAGTCCGTCGTAATCACTCCCAATACCAACATAATCAATACCAATTTTATTAATCACATACTCAATATGATCGACAAAGATTTCTATACTTGGACATATATTAGCTAATTTTTTTTGAAGAAAATGTTGTTTTGCAATCCATTGAGATATTTTATTTGAATACTTTCTATCAATTGAGTTTAAATCATCAGAGTATTTTTTTCTTTCTTTATTTTCTCTTTCTTTAAATGATTTATCAATAAAAAAAGGATAAGGGTTTAATCCTATCAAGCCTTTCGATTTTTTTATTTCTTCAATTTGATCATCTTTTAAATTTCGAAAATGTGGGCATAAATTATAAACACTAGAATGTGAGGCAATAAAAGGTTTAGAACTGATCTTGGCAATATCCCAAAAACTTTTTTCTCCAATATGTGAAACATCAATTAAAACTTTGTTTTCTTGACATACATTAATTACTTCTTTTCCAAATTCATTTAAGCCATGACTCTTAAGCTTAGAGGAATTATATGTTTCATCATAATTGGATGATACCCAGTCCAAAGAATGATTCCAAGTTGGACCAAAATATAAAAGACCTTTTTCTATAAAGTGAAAAAGGTTATTAATATCATTTTCTATCCCCTCTCCACCTTCCATTGCAATTGGAAGCATTAACTTACTTTCATTTATACCTTCTCTGATGTCTGTAAAATTCTTAGGTATAACTATTTGTTCGTTTGATGAAATTTTTTCTATTTCATCATACATTTTGTTGGCTCTTTCAAAGAATTCTGGATCAGAAGATTTACTTGAGACCCAGATAATTAAAATTTCTAAGTCAATTTTAGATTCTAATAAACGTGGTATGTCTGTGTGACCATGTGGTGTAAACTTGGTTACATCTTCACCTTCAATAACTCTTTGCACAAGATCATTATGCAAATCTGCAACAAACATTTAGTTACTTAATAATTTCCATTTTTATTATTTTATCAGGGTCGGCAGGTGGTTCACCTCTAGTAATATTGTCAACATATTCCATACCTTCTGTTACTTGACCCCAAACACTATATTGTCCATCTAAAAAAGAACAGTCATTAAAACATATGAAGAATTGACTATTAGCACTATTAGGGTTCTGAGCTCTTGCCATAGACAAAGTTCCTCTGCCGTGATTTTCTGAAGAAAATTCTGCCTCTATATCGGAAAGATTTGATCCACCTGTGCCTGCTCTTGATAAATTGAAATTATCTTTACTAGAATTTCCAAACTCTACATCTCCAGTTTGAGCCATAAATCCATCAATTACCCTATGGAAAACAACTCCATCATATTGACCTTCTTCTATAAGTTGCTTGATTTGTTTTACATGTTTTGGTGCAATATTTGGTTTTGTCTCTATCACAACAACTCCATCTTTCAGTGTCATATGAATAATATCTTTTTTTTCATCAGCCATAGCAATCCCCCCTTTTAAAAATATTGAGAATAAGAAGATGAAAATAAATAGTTTTTGAAATTTATTCATCTTTGTTTTCTTTACCTTCACTCAAATTGTTTTATATAGTATTTAATGCACATCTTTGAAGAGAATATCAAGAAATTAGATTTAAAAATTCCTGATTTGCCATCACCGCTTGCAAATTATGTACCTTATAAAGTTTCTGATAATACTGTTTACGTATCTGGTCAAGGTCCAGTAATAGATGGTAAAATTATATATAGTGGAAAAGTAGGTAATGAAATTTCTCAAGAAGAAGGAGTAAAAGCAGCTGAACTTTGCTGCATTAACATTATTGCTGCACTTAAATCTTCCATAAATGGTGATTGGAATAGATTAGATACTTTTTTAAAACTTGGTGGTTTTGTAAATTGTGATAATGATTTTAGTGATCAACCCAAGATTATTAATGGTGCATCTGATTTATTAGTAAATATATTTGGTGATAAAGGAGGACACTCTCGTTTTGCAGTTGGCTCAAATGCATTACCTCTAAATATTTCAGTTGAAATAGACGCTATAATTAAAATTAAGTAGAATATTTAATATGAGTAAATATTTTTTTTGCTCTTCTCTAAATGAAATCAATAAATCCGAATGGAACGAATGTGTTGGTGATGATCATCCCTTTTTACAATATGAATTTCTCAACGCACTAGAAAAAAGCAAAAGTGCAAATACTAAAACAGGATGGCAACCCCATCACTTTATTGAAAGAGAAAATAATAAAATTATTTCTTTGTGCCCGCTTTATATAAAGAGCCATTCATTTGGTGAATATATTTTTGATCATTCTTGGGCAGATGCTTATCATCGATATGGAATTAGTTATTATCCAAAACTTCAATCTGCCATTCCTTTCACACCAGTAACAGGTGATAGAATAGTCTTAAATAGATGTGTCAAAAATAAAAAGAAAAAGCAGATTGAAGTAATTAATAATATTATAGAAGAAGCAAAAAAAATTAATGTTTCTTCACTACACTTTAATTTTATTAATGATGTTTCTAATTGGCATGATGTTGATAACATCATGATTAGGTCAGGTATGCAATTTCATTGGCATAATAATGAATATAAAAAATTTGATGATTTTTTAAATGACTTATCTTCAAGAAAAAGAAAAATTATTAGACGTGAAAGGCAATGTATTGAAAAAAATAACCTCAAGGTAAAATTGCTTAATGGAGATGACATTAAGGAAGAGCATATTAAGTTTTTTTATGAGTGTTATTTAGATACTACAGGTAGAAAATGGGGATCCACATATTTAACTAAAGATTTTTTCTTTGAAATATTAAATAACTTTAAAGACAAAATATTACTTATTATGGCTTTCCAAGAAGAAAAAATGGTAGCATCTGCAATTAATTTTATAAGCAGAACTCATTTGTATGGACGCTTATGGGGATCAAAATACGAAGTACCATTTTTACATTTTGAACTCTGTTACTATCAAGCAATAGAATATGCGATCAAAAATAATATTAAAATTGTAGAGGCTGGAGCACAAGGTGAGCACAAATTACAAAGAGGTTATGTTCCCACTAAAACTTGGAGCACTCATTGGATTAAGGATCAAGAATTTAGTAAAGCAATTCAAAACTTCCTCGATAATGAAGGTCAGCTAATTGACAATCAAAAAGAAAAACTAGACGATTTTCTTCCCTTTAAAAACTAGGCTAACTCTTTTTTAACTTCTTGTTTATTTGAAAATTCGAAGGCAATTTTTTTATCCTTGCATGTTATTTCGACATGACCGCCCTTTGCTAATTTTCCAAAAATTAACTCCTCAGCCATTGGTTTTTTTACTTTTTCTTGTATTACTCTTCCAAGCTCTCTAGCTCCATAGACTTCGTCATAACCGTCATCAGCGAGTAATTCTTTTGCCTCTTTATTAATTGACAAAGAAACACCTTTATCTTCAAGTTGTGCTTCAATTTCTATAATAAATTTATCAACGATAGAAAGAACAACATTTTTTGATAAATGATTAAAGTGAATAATGGAATCAATACGATTTCTAAATTCAGGTGAAAAGATTCTATTAATCGCATCGCTGCTATCATCATTCGATCTTTTTGCATTAAAACCTATTTTATTTTTTGAAACGTCTATCGCACCAGCATTTGTTGTCATAATTAATATAACATTTCTAAAATCAATTGTTTTACCGTTATGATCAGTTAGTTTTCCATAATCCATTACTTGCAACAGAATATTAAAAAGATCATAGTGTGCTTTTTCAATTTCATCTAAAAGTAAAACACAGTGAGGATTTTGATCAACACCATCAGTTAATAATCCACCTTGATCAAAGCCAACATAGCCTGGAGGTGCTCCAATAAGTCTACTTACTGTGTGTCTCTCCATGTATTCTGACATATCAAATCTTAGAAGCTTAATACCCAATGTATTACTTAATTGTTTTGCTACTTCAGTTTTACCTACACCTGTTGGGCCTGAAAACAAATATGAGCCAATGGGTTTTCCGTCTTCTCTTAAACCAGCTCTCGCTAATTTTATTGATGATGATAATTCTTCAATTGCTTTATTTTGTCCAAAAACAAAATTTTTCAAATCTCTTTCTAAATTTTTTAGACTATTTTTATCACTTTGATTTACAGATTTCGTTGGTATTCTTGCCATCAAAGCAACAACTGCTTCTATATCTTTTGAAAGAATAATTTTTTTTCTCTTTTCTTCAGGAAGTAAATATTGCGAAGCTCCTGCTTCATCGATAACATCAATAGCCTTATCAGGAAGTTTTCTATCTCCTATATACTTATTAGATAATTCAACTGCACTAATTATTGCTTCAGGTGAATACTTAATATTGTGATGTTCTTCATAATAAGTTTTTAAACCTTCTAAAATTTTTATAGTTTCGTCTTTAGTTGGCTCCTTGACATCTATTTTTTGAAACCTTCTTACCAATGCCCTATCTTTTTCAAAATAGTTTTTAAATTCTTTATAGGTTGTAGACCCTATACATTTTAATGAACCGTTACCTAAAGATGGTTTTAGTAAATTACTGGCATCCATAGAGCCACCACTCGTTGCTCCTGCACCAATTACAGTGTGTATTTCATCAATAAACAAAACAGCTTTTTCTTTTTTTTGTAATTCTTTTAAGACAGCCTTCAATCTTTCTTCAAAATCCCCCCTATATCTTGTGCCAGCCAATAAAGCCCCCATGTCTAATGAGTAAATCACTGCATCTTCCATAATTTTAGGAACATTTTTATCAGTAATTCTTTTTGCTAAGCCTTCAGCTATTGCTGTTTTTCCAACACCTGGATCTCCTACATATAAAGGGTTATTTTTTTGTCTTCTGCATAAAATTTGAATAGTTCTATCTAGTTCTTTACTCCTGCCTATAAGTTTATCTATTTTTCCATTTTTAGATTTCTCATTTAAGTTAATACAGAATTGCCCTAGTGCGCTTTTAGCATTTTTTTGTTCATTATTTTCTGAACCTTGATCATTAGCAAGGTCTTCATTATCAAAACTTTCATCTGTTTTTGAAATGCCATGTGAAATATACTGAACTGCATCTAGTCTACTCATATTCTGTTGATGAAGAAAATATACTGCATGACTTTCTTTTTCTGAAAATAAAGCAACGATCATGTTAGCTCCTGTCACAGCTTCTCTTCCGCTTGATTGAACATGTATTGCTGCTCTTTGTAAAACTCTTTGAAAACCATTGGTTAATTTTGGTTCTCCAGTAAAATTATCCTTAAGACTTTCTAAATCGTTGATAATAAATTTTTCAACACCTTCCTTAAGATTATCAATGTCAACAGCACATGCTTTTAATACACTTATTGCGTCTTTATCTTCAAGAAGAGAAAAAAGTAAATGTTCTAGAGTAACATACTCATGCTTGTATGTTGTTGCTAGTTGGTACGCATCTCTTAAAGTTTTTTCTAAATTTGGTGATAACATTAACTTTTCTCCATTGTGCATTGTAAAGGATGTTCATTTTTTTTAGCCATATCCATAACAGATTTACATTTAGATTCTGCAACTTCATATGTAAAAGTGCCACAAACGCCAACACCATTTTTATGAACATGAAGCATAATTTGTGTTGCCTCTTCTTGTTTTTTATTAAATATTTTTTCTAAAACCATCACAACAAATTCCATTGGTGTATAATCATCATTTAATAATAAAACATTATACATTGAGGGTTTTTTTGTCTTAGGCTTAGTGTCTAATAGAACACCTCTTTGAAAATCTTGATTATTATTGTCATTATTTTGATCTTCACTTGCCATATTTAATAAATAATATGTTTTAAAATATTTTAAAGTATTTTTGTGTTTGAAAACATCGAAAATCATATGTTAATCAAAAAAAAGTGAAAAAAAATTTATTTTTAATCATATTTTTAAATAGTATTTTAATACTAAGTTTTTCTTCAAATCTATTTGCTAAAAAAGCCGCAATAGTCATAGATTTTGACACTGAGGAAGTTTTATTCGAGATAAATGCAGATACAAGAAACTATCCTGCATCCCTAACAAAGATTATGACTCTATACATTATATTTGATTATATCAAAAAAGGAAAACTAACTTATGACAGTCAATTAAGTGTTTCAAGTGTTGCTGCATCTAGGTCGCCCAGTAAATTATACTTAGAAACAGGCTCAAGTATTAAAGTGAAAGACGCAGTTAATGCATTAATAATTAAATCAGCAAATGATGTAGCTACTGTAGTTGCAGAAAATATATCAGGAACTGAAAAAGAATTTGCAATACTAATGACTAGTTATGCAAAAAACTTAGGTATGAACAATACAACATTTAAAAATGCATCAGGTCTTCCGAATAGGGCGCAATTAACAACTGCACGAGATATTGCTAAACTTTCACGTGCTTTGATTTCAAATTTTCCAGATGAGTATAAGTTATTTAATCAAACAAAATTTTCTTACAAAGGTAAAACTTACAAGACACATAACAAATTAATGTTAAGCTATGAAGGTGCAGATGGAATTAAGACGGGTTATATAAAAGCTTCTGGTTTTCAGTTAGCTTTTTCTGCAGTCAGAGATAATAAAAGACTTATAGGAATTCTTTTTGGTGGAGACACCGGCAATCAGAGAAATAAATCACTAAAAATTATTATGGATAAGGAATTTGCTGAATTAAATATTACATCAATTGTTAATGAGAAAAAAATAGTTAAACAGGAATCAAAAAAAATTGAAACAGATAGTTACTCAATAGTTGTAGGAACATTCAAATATAGAAATAATGCTGAAAAACAAATTAAATTAATTAAAAATAAATATCCAGTATCAACTAGAGATAAAATATCAAAAGTGGTTCTAATAACAGTTAGTGGCAAACAACTTTATGAATCTAGATTTGAAAATTTTTCGAAGAAAGAAGCTTATGATGCCTGTAAAAGATTGGAAAAATATAACCGCGATTGTTTTGTTAGATCGTAAATTTATAATTCACTCCACTAAGTGATAACTGATTTTCGATAATTCCTATTAAAGATTTAAGGCCTTCTTGAGTTGTAGACTCAGCTCTACAAGTTAATTGATTTTGAGTGTTGCTTGCACGCATTAAAAACCACCCGTCATCATTTTCAACTCGTATGCCATCTATGTCAATTATTTTAACTTCTTTTTTTTGTATTCTTTGTTTAATTTCATCAATTATTAAAAATTTTTTTGTTTCGTCAACGTCAAATCTTGTTTCAGGTGTTGAGAAAGTTTTTGGGTAAACATTAATTAATTCACTCAATGAATTTTCTTGGCTACATAATATCCTTAATAAACGCAAAGCAACATACATAGCATCATCGTAACCAAAAAAATCATCTGCATAACAAACATGGCCGCTCATTTCTCCTGATAATGGAGATTCAAGTTCTTTCATTTTTTCTTTAATTGGGGAATGACCAGTTTTAGACATAATAGGATCACAACCAAGTTTTTTTGCTTCATCAAAAAATACTTTACTGCATTTTACGTCCATAATGATTTTTGGGTTTTTATATAAATTTGTAATTTCACTACAAAGTAAAAGCATATATTGATCAGCCCAAATCAAAGTACCTAAATTATCAACTACTCCCAATCGATCACCATCTCCGTCAAAAGCAAGCCCAACATCACAATTTTTTTCTTTAACTATACTGATCAATTGTTCCATATTTTTTGGAACAGTGGGATCTGGGTGATGATTGGGGAAATTACCATCAACCTTATCATTAATTAATATATTTTCTGAATTATTAAGATTTTTTATTACTTCTTTAATTACTGCGCCCATAGCCCCATTGCCTACATCCCAGGCTATTTTTATTTTTTTATTTAGATTGATGTTTTTTAATAATCGATCAACATAATTTTGTTTAATATCTTTATGTATGATCTCACCCTCTATTGATTCTAATTTTTTTTGATCAATTAATTTTTGCAAACTAAGAATATCATGAGCATAAAAAGAATGTTTATTAAGAACCATTTTAAAGCCATTATATTCTGAAGGGTTATGAGAGCCTGTCACCATTATAACTGCATCCGCTTTAAGATGGTAATGAGCAAAGTAGGTCATTGGAGTTGGCCCAATACCAATATTTATAACTTTTGCTCCAGAATCCTTTAACCCTTCGCAAAGTGCTTGGTGTAAATCTGGTGATGTTAATCTTCCATCATAACCAGTGGCAATTATGTTAGATTTTAATCTATTTAAAACAGTATATCCAAATGTTCGACCAATTGTATAAGCTGTATTTTCATTAATATTGTCTCCAACTATTCCCCTGATATCATACTCTCTTAGTACCTCTTTATCAAAATTTTCAATTTTCAATTTATTTACCAGTGCCATAATATTCAAATCCTAATTTTTTTAAATCTTCTGGGATATAAATATTTCTTAAATCAAAAATTATTTTTTCTTTTAGTATTTTTGATATTTTATTAAAATTTAATGCCCTGAATTCATTCCATTCTGTTCCAATGATAATTGCTGAAGCTCCTTCACATGCTTCATAAGCAGAACTAAAAAAAACTAGATTAGAATTTTCTTTTTTAGCATTTTTCATTGCTTCAGGATCATGACATTGAAGTTTATAGCCTTTTTCAAATAGGCTTGATGCAATTTTCATAGATGTAGAGTCTCTTACATCGTCAGTATTGGGTTTGAAGCTTAAACCAAGAAAACAAATGGTAGAATTTTGTTTTATATTTGAGATAATTTTATCTGAAATTTTTTTTATACGCTCTTGATTAGATTTATTAACTGCATTAATTATTGATAGATCAACATTTTTCTTTTTAGCCGTTGAGGAAAATGCTTTTACATCTTTGGGAAAACAAGAACCACCAAAACCAGGGCCAGCATTTAAAAATTTAGAGCCAATCCTTTTATCTATACCCATTGCGTGAGCAACTTGCTGAACATCTGCGCCAACGACTTCACATAAATCAGCGACTTCATTAATAAATGCTATTTTTGTTGCAAGAAAACTATTTGATGCATATTTAATAATTTCTGATGTTTCGATTGAAGTAGATACTATTGGAGTTTCTTTAAGGAACAAAGGTCTATAAAGTTCCTTCATTATAGTTTCAGATTTTTTATTATCTGTTCCAATAACTACTCTATCTGGTCTAATAAAATCATCAATTGCAGAACCTTCTCGGAGGAATTCTGGATTTGATGCAACATCAAAAAGTTTTTCATCAATTTTATTTGAAATTATTTTTTTTACTTCTCTTGTTGTCCCAACTGGAACAGTTGATTTGGTTACAACTAAACAATATTTATTTATATTTTCTGCAATTTCTTCTGCTACTTGCCAAACAAAACTTAAATCAGCTTCATCCTCTAATCTTCTTGAAGGAGTTCCAACAGTAATAAAAACAATATCAGAATTCTTTAAGTTATTTTGGAGAGTAGAGTCGAAAGATATCAATTTGGTTTTATTGATATGCTTGTCTAAAAGTTCTTCCATTCCAGGTTCATAAAATGGGCACTTACCAGATTTAAGTTTTTCAAGGCGCTCTGAATCTTTATCGATACATTTTACAGAATAACCAAACTCAGCAAAACATGCTCCTGTAACTAACCCGACATAACCTGTTCCAACTATTGTAAGATTCATTATCTTAAAAATTTTTCCAATTTTTGCTAAATAAACTAATTATTGCTTATTTGTTATAAATTATTAATTCGAAATAACTGGAAAATTATTAATTTTTTATTAATTATAAACAAATTATGTCAAATGGTAAAAAAATACAGACCGGCATTAATAGCATTTCTAGCGAGTGGTTTAGAGCAAATATCGACCGTAAAACATTAAAAAACCTCTCAAAAAGAACTGATTATGAGGGGTGGAAACATATAATTATTTTTGCTTTATCTTTGTCTGCTTTAGGTTTTCTTTCAGTTTATTTTTGGCAAACATGGTGGTTCATACCTTTTTATCTCACATATTGTATGTTTTGGGGTGGAGCAGATGCAATTTGGCATGAGTGTGGCCATAGAACGGCTTTTAAAAAACGAAAGTTAAACGATTTTTTCTATCATATTGCAAGTTTCATGAATAATTTTGAACCCGTTCGTTGGAGATGGAGTCATTCTCTTCATCATAGTTATACAGCTTCAATTGACCCACATGACTATGAAGCTGATGGGAGTATTTTTTCTAAACATACCCTGTTAAGCTTTTTAATAAACTTTATCCCCGGAATTGGTTTTTTTACTATTCATAAATCTCTTTATATTGAGATAATAAAGCACGCTTTGGGAATAAAAACAGATGTCATGAAAGATTGCATTCCTGAAGATAAAATAAACGAATGTATTAATAGTTCTAGAATTTTTGTCTTACTTTGGATTTGTATAATCATCTCTTCAATTTACTTTGCTTCTTTACTTCCAATTTTATTATTTTTAGTGCCAAAGTTTTTCTCAACTTTTAATGGCTTATGGGGATTAACTCAGCATATGGGCCTTCAAGAAAATACCAAAGATCATCGGCTGTCTACAAGATCTGTAAGATTAAATCCTATTTTTAGTTTTATATATTGGAAGATGGAGTATCATATTGAGCATCATATGTTTCCAATGGTTCCATCATATAATCTTCCAAAATTATATGAGGTAATAAAAGAACAATTACCAGAACCACAAACATTATTTTCAGCCTATAAAGAAATTATACCAGCTGTTATTAAGAAATCTAAAAATCCTGATTATTTTATTCCTGTTAAAATTCCTAATAATTAAACTGTACTTGACACATCTTTAACTTTAGTTTTATTTACAAGATTATATGGAGTTTAGAAATTTTATTGATGGTAAATTCATTAATTCATTATCAAAAAAAAATATTGCAGTTTTAAATCCTGCAAACCAAAAAATTGTTGGTAATATTGACGAAGCTTTAGATGAAGAAATAGATTTAGCATTTCAAGCAGCAAAAAAAGCATTCGATAAAAGAATATTAGTAGATATGGATGCTAAAGATAAATCTAATATGATGAGAGCGATTGCTCAAAAATTAAGAGAAAGAAAAGAAGAAGGTGGAAAGCTCCTTAGTCAAGAAAATGGAAAAACAATTAAACAATGTGTAGATGAGTTTAAAGGAGCAGCAGATACTTTTGATTTTTATGCAGGATTAACTGATAAAATAGAAAATAAATTAATACCCTCTGGTCATGATACCTTAAACTATGTAGTTCTTGAACCTTTCGGAGTGGCACTGCAAATTGTTCCATGGAATTATCCCGTCTCTATATTTTCAGGGATGGTTGCACAAAACTGGATTGTAGGAAATACTATAGTAATAAAACCTCCTGAGCTATGTCCTATTTCTTCAAATTTTTATGGACAAATATTTGAAGATGTTGGTGTTCCAAAAGGAATTATAAATATTGTCCATGGTTATGGAGAAACAACTGGTCGTAAATTAGTGCAGCACCCAGGAAGTGATTACATTGTTTTTACGGGCTCACCAGAGGTTGCTTCAGAAATTCTTAAAGAAACAGCAGACAGAATTATACCTACACATTTTGAGCTAGGCGGCAAATCTGCAGCAATAATTTATCCTGATGCTGATATAGACAAAGCTGTAGATAGTACGGTCAAAGGAATCTTTAAACCTAATGCAGGTCAAATATGCGTAGCAATGTCTAGAGTCATTATCCATCCAAAAATAAAAGATGAGTATATGACAAAACTAATAGCAAAAACTCAAAAACTTAAAATAGGAGCAGGAGATGAAGAGGGAACTGAAGTAACACCTTTAATATCAACTGATCAATTACAGAGAGTTTCTAATTACGTAAAATCTGGAATACAGTCAGGAGCTACTTTAGCTGTTGGTGGAGATAAAGCTGAGAGAGATGATGGAAATTTCTATGAACCAACTATTTTTGATAATGTCAAAGTTGATGCTACGATTGCTCAAGAAGAAATATTTGGTCCTGTTACTTCAATATTTGATTTTGAAGATGAAGAAGAAGCAATAAGTATAGCTAATTCAACAAAATACGGTCTTGCTTCGGGAGTATTTACTTCAGATGACCAAAAAGCAAAATGGACTGCTGATAGAATTCAGGCTGGTATAATTTGGCAAAATGATTGGTTTGTTGATGGTAATAATCTTCCTGGAGGAGGATATAAAAGGTCAGGTTATGGAAGAGATGGTGGAGTTGATGGTGTTTATAGTCATGGACAAACAAAGCGAATAAGTAAAAGACTCTACTAGTTGACATTTACAAGTAATTTTAGTTTAACTTTATTATTATTATTTAATATTACTTTTAAAAATAAATCCGTGGGAGGAAATATGAAAATTATTAAATTACTTCTTATCACTTTATTTCTTTTTCCAGTTTCTATGCAAGCTTATGCTGCTCCAACTGGACAAGACCTAGGTGATAAATGGTGCTCAGATGTAAAAATGCATTTTTATGCTGGTGGTCCTGAAGCAGGTGGTTTTGCTGGTATAGTTGCAGCAGGGGCAATGAATGCAATTAGAGACACTGGTGCAGATGCAGAAATCATTTATTCAGAATGGGATTTTGAAAAAATGGTTCGTCAACTTAGAGAGTCTGTTGGTCTTGGTGTTGACGCTATTGCAATGATGGGACATCCAGGAGATGAAGCACTTATGCCTTTAGCGAGACAAGCTGCTGATAATGGTATTTTGATGACATATCAAAACGTTGATCCATCAGGTGTAAGAGCAAAATACGGAGGCGGATACGTTGGTGCAAATTTAGCAACTCAAGGTAAAGCACTTGCAAGAGAAGCAATTAGACAATTTGGTTTTGAAGCAGGAGATCACGCCATAGTAATGGTTCCCCTTGGTGACTATGCTAGAGCTCAAAGAGAAGATGGTGCAAGAATCATATTTGAAGAACATGGTATGACAGTTACTGTTCTTGATGGTGATCCTAAATATGCCTCAGACCCTAATATGACTATTCCAATTTTTTCAGCAGCGCTTAATGCAAATCCAGAAACAAAAGTTATTGTTCACTCAGGAAGTGATATTATGAATGTTGCTGAGGGTATTGCTAAAGCTGCTGGTTATGGGCCTGGTGAATTACTTCAAATTGGTTTTGATACGAGTCCACAAATAATGTCAGCTTTTGAAAAAGGATATGTTCATCTAACTTCAGATCAACAACCTTTCCTTCAAGGCTATCTTCCAGTTTTATCACTTTGCCAAACAGCTGTACTTGGTACAGGTGCGATAAACCAAGATACTGGAGCAGGATTTGTTGATACAAATAATTATCAAGCTGTTAAAGCTTTAGCTGATGCAGGTTTAAGATAATATTCTTACTTTGCTAACCCATTTAAAAATGGGTTAGCGATAAATAATTTATGGAAAATATCATTGAATTAAATAAAGTTACAAAAAGATTTGGAGGCATTACAGCTTTAAACAAAGCTTCTTTAAAAGTTACTCGAGGTGAAGTTGTCGGTTTAATTGGAGATAACGGAGCGGGTAAATCAACATTAATTAAAACATTAGTGGGTGTGTATAGTCCCGATGAAGGAGAAATTTTTATAAGAGGAGATAAAATTACTAATTGGAATGCATTAAAAGCACGAGAGTCAGGCATCGAAACAGTTTTTCAAGATAGAGCTTTAACACCACAACAATCAATAGTTAAAAATATTTTTATGGGTAAAGAATTAAGATATCCATTTGGATTTATAAAAGAAAAAGAACAAATTTATGAAGCAAATAGATTAATCAGAGAAATAGGCTTTACATCTAAATTAATAAATGCTGAATCTCCTGTTGGTAATTTGTCTGGAGGTGAGAGACAAGGTGTAGCGATAGCAAGAGCTATTTATAATAATGCAGAATTAATTGTACTTGATGAGCCAACAAACAATCTATCTTTGAACGAAACACAGAAGGTTTTTGATTTTGTTTTAAATGTTAAAAAATCAAATAGATCAGTTCTATTTATTGGTCATAATATTTATCATGTTTACGATATTTCAGATAGATTTGTAATTTTAGATAGAGGAGAAGTTGTGCATCAACTAAATAAAAATGATATATCTACACCAGAAGAACTTATGAAAATAATGAGAGAAACAATTAAGACACACTAATGAATAATAAAAATTCATATTTTAGTAACTACTTTCATAGAAATGGAAGAGCGTTAGGAAGTATTGGATATTTT
>CACKRO010000021.1 GCA_902602695.1 uncultured Alphaproteobacteria bacterium
CATTAGTTTTAAGCGATATAGGGTTCAGAGGTTCTGAATTATTTTTAAATCTTATTTCTTTTAATATTGGTATTGAAGTAGCACAAATATCAATGATATTGGTTTTATATATATTTATTGCATTAAATTTTGCAAAAAATAAAAATTACAAAATGTTTTTTCAAGTTCCATCTTCGATTTTGATATCTAGTATTGGGCTATATTGGTTTTTTGAAAGAATTAATGTTTTTTGATTAATTACACTCATTAATTGATGCTTTTGACTAGATTATCAACTAAAATCTGATGACCTTGGGGACCTACGTGACAAAAATCAATATAACAATTATTACAGTCGTCATAAACTGATGATAAGTCTACAAAATCAATATTTGCAGCTGCTGCAAACTGTCTAATGAGAGGATAAACTGTTTTATACTGCTCACTTAGTGCAGTATCATTTGGACTGGTGAGCTCTAAGTAACCAATGTTAGCGCTTCCAATAAAAGCAACTGGCTGCAATATTGCAGTGAACTTTCCACCTCTTTTTATAACAAGGTCTGAAGCAACTTGCCAAGTCTCCACGAGTGTTTTTGCGATTTCTTCAGCTCTTTTAGGATCTGATGAGCAAGCATAATTTTCTGAAGCTATCGTCGATGCGCTTACCATACCTAACCGTCTGGTTACTGCTTGCAGAAATTGAGTTAACTGCTCAAATAACTTTCCAAAACTATATTTTTCATTAGTTATGGATGAAAGAACGCTTTGTATTTGTTGTTCACGCACATTACCAAGCCCAGATATTTCACTTCTGCACCGATGAGCAACATCATTTACTCCATCATAAAAAACGATGTGCTGCCCAGATAAATCCGACAAAGATTTGTCTACAAAATAATTTGTTAATAGAGCAAGAGATTGCCGTGCAATATAGCCAGTTTCTCCAAAGTTATTGACATGAGTGCTTAAACGTTTTGCAAAAATTGATGGGTAGGTGTTTTCATCATTGACGCCTGTTCCCCAAGTTGTGGATCCACCAAAAAAAAAATATTCATCGGCATTACTATTTAAATTAGTTGGTTCATAAGTTGCTCTTAATCCATTCACTATGGTGATTGTGTCACCTTCAAAATCATCCCTTCTCCACGTGATATAATCAAAATATGTAGTATTTAGGATTGAAAATTCATTGAAGTGAGTAGGAGCCCATTCGATACCGCGGTATAAATCTAAAGTAGCTCTGGTATCTTGCGAAGAGTTTTTTGTTTGGCTATTAAATAATTGGGAATAGAACAAATACGCGATCGGCGGTGCTAAAAGAAGCATACCTAATAAGCTAAATGTGATAAAAATATTAGTAAATATTATTTTAATCCAACTCATAACGTTCCTCATAATTCTCTTTAAGCGCTTCGTCTTGCTGTTCTTTATAAAGAATGTAATTTCCAACAGCTAATACATCCATTTCCGTGCCCATAAAGCATTTAAATGCATCTGTCGGAGTGCATATTATTGGTTCGCCTCGCACATTAAACGAGGTATTTACAACAAGTGGACAGCCAGTTTTCTCTTTAAATTTCGAAATCACAGCATGGTACCTAGGGTTAGTATCAGCGTGTACTGTCTGTATACGAGCAGAATAATCTATATGCGTAATTGCTGGAACAGAGGAACGTGGCACATTCAGCTTATCAATCCCAAATAGCGCTTCTTCTTCTTCAGTCATTGCGCGACGTTTATTATTTTTCACGTCTGCAACGAGAAGCATGTAAGGACTATCTGTTTCATGTTCGAACCATGCACTTACATCTTCTCTTAAGACACTAGGAGCAAATGGACGGAAACTTTCTCGGTATTTAACTTTAAGGTTAAGTTGTTTTTGCATGACTGGCGAACGCGGATCAGCAATAATACTTCGCCCTCCTAGTGCACGTGGACCAAATTCCATGCGCCCTTGCATCCATCCAACAGCTTTTTCATCGGCTAATACAGATGCAACTTCGTCAATTATTTCAGCTTCTGAAATCTTTTTGAATTTTGCACCACAAGCTTTGAGTTCAGTTTCAATTTCTTTATCTGTGAACTCAGGGCCCAAGTAAGCACCCTTCATCGCATCACGCTCTGTTGCTGTGACACGTTCTTTATTGAGGTGTAGATACCAAGTTGAAAGAGCAGCGCCTAACGCACCACCAGCATCCCCAGCCGCTGGTTGAATCCAAATATTGTCGAAGATTTTTTCGCGTAACAAAATTCCATTTGCAACACAGTTGAGCGCTACACCGCCAGCAAGACATAAGTTACGCTCGCCTGTTTTTTTAGCTATTCCTCTGGCTAACTCAAGAATGATATCCTCAGTCACCTTTTGAACAGAGGCTGCTAAATCCATTTCGCGCTGCGTTAGTTCTGTCTCCGACGTGCGTGGCGGACCACCAAACAATGCATCAAACTTCTTGTTTGTCATCGTTAAACCAGTTGCATAATCGAAGTAACTTATATCCAACTGGAAGCTACCGTCATCAGCAGCTGTGATAAGTTTTTCTCGTATTAAGTCTGCGTAGCGTGGTTCTCCATACGGAGCTAATCCCATCACCTTGTATTCACCAGAGTTAACTTTAAAACCTGTGTAATATGTGAATGCAGAGTAGAGTAAGCCAAGTGAGTGAGGAAAGTGTATTTCCTTCACAACTTGTAAATCACTACCTTTACCAATAGCCAGCGAAGACGTTGTCCACTCACCAACGCCATCTAAAGTTAACACTGCAGCTCTATCAAAAGGCGAGGGGTAATAAGCACTTGCCGCATGCGATAAATGATGTTCGGAAAATAACAACCGCTTGTGCCAGTCAATTTCTTTATTTAGTTTTGATCTTAACTCTTTGATGAGCACATATTTTTGAAACAGTTTGTCTTTAATCCAAACTGGCATCGCTTTAGCGAAGCTTTTAAAACCTTTAGGTGCAAATGCTAAATATGTTTCAAGCAGCCTCTCAAATTTAACAAATGGCTTTTCATAAAATACGACTTTTTCGATTTCGTTAGCTGCTATGCCAGCCTCTTTTAAGCAATAAAGAATTGCATGATGAGGAAAGCTAGCATCATGTTTCTTACGAGTGAAGCGCTCTTCTTGTGCTGCCGCAATGATTTCACCATCTTTTAGAAGACATGCAGCACTGTCGTGATAAAAGGCAGAAATACCTAAGATATACATACGCTAATTCTAAAAGAGAGTGTATATAAAAGGTGCTACAACTGAACCCTGTGCAAGTATGAGCAAGCCTCCGAGTATCAGCAATATGATAATGATTGGAGCGAGCCATAATTTTTTACGAGATCGAAGGAATATCCAGAGCTCTTTTATAAATTCCATTTGTTTGTCCTATTAGAATTGGTTTTTAAATGAATCAGATTTGATTGTTTCTTTTCGTAAAATCCAATGACTTGGTTTTTTATAAAACTTTAACCTAAGTTCATCTCGTCCACTGAGTCGCATTAGTAATGCTATTGGTGTAAATAGTCCAAAGAAGATTAAACCAAGTACGATTGGACTAACTATCATAGCAAGAATTAGGCCAAACCTCATCCATAGTTTGTTTAGCGGCAAAAGGATATTAGGTTTTGCGAATGAAAAAAATAAAAAAACCGCTGAAGCTAACAACATGATGTATGACCATGAAATTAATTCTTTCGTATAAAAGTATACTGCTAACAGCCCGAACACGAGGGTAAAGAAGTATCCAAATTTTTTATTGGATGGAAGTCTAACTTCGGAAAATACCATTTTTTTTCAAATTTAATTTAATTATTCTAACATTATATTCAAAAAAATAAATTGAATTTAGACAAAATCTTGGCACGCCTAAAAGAATAACTTTATACTGTTATCCCATCTTATCTCATGATAATGTTCTTTGTAATTTGATAAGTTGTACTGTAGAATTTATTAGTTTAACTGGTTAAATGAAATTGATATAGGAGTTATCGACATTGAATAACGAACAGGAGAGATGGGTGAGTGGCTTAAACCACAGGTTTGCTAAACCTGCGAAGGAAGTAATTCCTTCCGAGGGTTCGAATCCCTCTCTCTCCGCCATATAAATATGTTTAAAGGAAGTATACCGGCAGTTATTACTCCATTTATTGAAAACGAAGTCGATTACAATTCATTATTTAATGTTTTAAATTACCTAATCGACAATGGATCTAATGGGCTTGTTCCTTGTGGAACAACTGGGGAGTCACCTACATTGTCCCATGATGAACATAAAAAGATAATTGAAGAAACAATCAGAATTGCTGATAAAAGAGTTCCAGTAATAGCTGGTACAGGATCAAATAATACTTTCGAAGCAATTGAATATACTAAACATGCTGAAAGTTCAGGAGCCAATGCTGCTTTAATTGTAACACCTTATTACAATAAACCAACTCAATCTGGATTATATGAACACTATAAAAGTATTGCAAATGCAACTAATATTCCAATAATTATTTATAATATCCCTGGTAGATCTATTGTTGATATGACAGTTGAAACTATGATTGAATTATCAAAAATTAAAAACATTATTGGAGTTAAAGATGCTACTAATGATTTATTTAGACCATTGATTACGAGGAAAAATATTCAAAATGATTTTTGCTATTTGTCAGGAGAAGATGGGACAGCATTAGCATATTTGGCGCAAGGGGGTCATGGATGTATATCTGTTACAGCAAATGTTGCTCCAAGATTATGTGCTGAAATGCATTCTGCGTGGCGATCTGGAGATATTTCAAAGGCACAAGAAATTAATCTTAAACTATCATCACTACATAATGCCTTGTTTATAGAGTCCAGTCCTGGACCAGTTAAATATGCTGCTTCTTTATTAGGATTATGTAAAGAAAACACAAGGCTTCCATTATCAGAAATCAAGGAAGATACAAAAAAAGCTGTGAAAGGATGCCTTCAAGAATTACAACTTTTATAAATGAGAATAATTGCTGCTAACAACAATGCTAACTACAATTTTACAATATCAAATAAAATAGAAGCTGGAATTGTATTGACTGGATCTGAAGTTAAATCTTTACGAATAAACACAGGATCTATCCGAGGCTCATATATTATAGAACAAAATGGAGAGTTATGGCTATCAAATTCTTTTATTAAAAAATATCAAAATTCAACTGACAATAATTATGATCCAAGTAGAAATAGAAAATTATTAGTGACTAAGAAAGAATATAATAAAATATCTGGATCATTAAAACAAGGTGGTTTTACAATAATTCCAATATCTCTATATTTCTCAAACAAAGGTTTCGCAAAGTTATCTTGCGGAATTGCAAAAGGTAAGAAAAAAATTGATAAAAGAGAGTCAATAAAACAAAGGGATTGGAATATTAAAAAACAGAGAATGCTTAAAAATAATTAACTATTTACTTTTAAAAAATGATAACTATAAGCCTCATATGGCAAGAATAACTGTTGAAGATTGTATCGATAAGTTTCCAAGTAGATTTGAGCTAGTTTTAGTTGCATCTAATAGAGCAAGAAAATTATTTTCAGGTGAAAATCCAACTGTTGAAATTGATAATGATAAAAATACCGTAATCGCACTTAGAGAAATAGCAGAAGAAACTCTAACAAAAGATCAATTAAAAAATGATCTAATCGAAGAATACCAAACTAATACCTTTAGTGAGGAAGAAAATATAAATGAAATCGAGGACAGTAATGATGATAATAAATCTGAAGAAAATCAGATTGAACTTACTAAAGAAGAATTTGGTAATGAAAATTCTATCCAACCTAAAGAAGAAACATTAAATGAAACATCAAAAGATAGTTTAGATATTTCATCTGATGATAACAATTCTCAGAGTTAACATTTGAGTTAAATTATATCTAAAATAAATAATTTAAATATTATTTATGATTCAAGAAATACACAAAGAAATAGAGTTAATCACTTCATATCTCAGTAAAGAAGAAAAAAATAAAGTTAGGCATGCTCTTAAATTAAGTGAAGAGGCTCATAGTAATCAACTAAGAAAATCTGGAGATCCTTTCATAACACATCCATTAGAAGTTGCAAAAATTTTGACTTCAATAAAATTAGACGCTGACTCTATTGTTGCAGGTTTACTTCATGATACCTTGGAGGATACAAATTTAAAAATAGATAAAATAAATAAATATTTTGGTAATGAAATAGTAGAACTTGTAGATGGACTTACAAAAATAAATAAATATTCATTAAAGGTTAAAAATCAAAAATTTGGTGAGAATTATAAAAAATTAATTCTAGCCACCACAAAAGATCTCAGAGTAATTTTAGTCAAGTTAGCTGATAGATTGCATAACATGAGAACTATACAATTTATTAAAGATCAAAACAAAAAAACTAAAATTGCCTTGGAAACATTAGAAGTATTTGCTCCACTAGCTCAAAGATTAGGTATGAAAGAGTGGCAAGATGAACTTGAAGATATTTCATTCGAAGTTATTAATCCAGATGCAAAAAAAACAATTATTGAAAGATTAGAATATCTAAAGTCAAAGGATGATAATATAGTTGATGAAATTAGATATGAATTAAAAAATATTTTTTTTCAAGAAGATTTATTTTGCAAAGTAGATGGTAGAATCAAATCTCCATATTCGATATGGAATAAAATCAAAAATAAAAATATATCTTTCGAGCAACTCTCAGATATTATGGCTTTTAGAGTTATAACTAATTCAACTAGAGAATGTTATAGATGTTTAGGAATAATACATAGAAAATACCCATACATACAAGGAAGATTTAAGGATTTTATCTCTGCACCTAAATCAAATGGCTATAGAGCTATTCATACATCAGTTATGGGGCCTAAAAATAAAAAAATTGAAATTCAATTTAGGTCTAATATTATGAATCAAATTGCTGATTTTGGTGTTGCTTCCCATTGGAAGTATAAAGATCCAAAAAAAATTAAAGAAAAAGATGCCAAGGAATATAAGTGGGTCTACGATTTAGTAGATTCTATGAATTCTTCAGTTTCTCAAGACGAATTAATTCAAAATTCTAAATTAAAAGTTTTTCAGAATGATATTTTTGTTTTTACTCCTAAAGGAGATCTTATAGAATTACCTAAAAATGCAACACCCATTGACTTTGCTTATGCTATACACAGTCAAATAGGTGATAAGTGTGTAGCTGCTAAAATTAATGATAAGCTACAACCATTAAAAACAATTTTAAAAAATGGTGATCAAATAGAAATTATAACTTCAGAGTCCTCACAACCATCACCATTATGGAGAAGATTTGTAGTTACAACAAAAGTAAAGTCACAACTTAGAAGATTTTTCAAAAATAAAAAGAAGGAAGAATATATAATTTTTGGTAGAGAAATATTAATCAATTATTTTCAAAAAGAAAATTATGAATTTAACAATAATATTAAACAAAAAATTCTTGAGGATTTTAATTATAAAACAATAGATGAAATATATGCCCAGATAGGTTCAGGAGAAATTACAGCACTTTCAGTAATAAAAAAAATTTATCCTGAATATAATTACATACCAGTATCTAAATTTAATGAAAATAATCAAAATACTATAAAATTAAAAGGATTGACTGCTGGAATGTCTTATCATCTTGCAGGTTGTTGCTCTCCTTTAAAAGGTGATAGTATAGTTGGAATAGTAACTGCTGGAATAGGTGTTGCTGTCCACACTCTTGATTGTGATACATTATCTTCTTATCAAGATGCTCCTGATAGGTGGCTAAATATCTCTTGGGATAATCAAAATAATTTAGAAATTGTGTCAAATTCAAGAATTGTAGTCGTATTATTTAATAAACCGGGTAGTCTTGGAAAAGTTACAACTGTTATAGCTAAAAATAATGGCAATATTTCAAATATTCTTTTTTCAGTCAGAAAATCGGATTTTTTTGAGATTATAATAGATATAGAAGTTAGAGATGCTAATCATTTACAAAATATTATTGCAGCATTAAGAATGGAAAAAGACGTATCTTCTCTAGAGAGATTAAAGGGTTAAATATGATTTACGGTAATGGCATTGATATTATTGATATTAATAGAATAAGAAGAGTAATAGATAAATATGGTGATAGATTTAAAAAAAGATGTTTTAGTATTTCTGAGATGGATAGATCAGAGAAAAGATTAAATTCAGTAGAATCATATGCAAAAAGATATGCTGCTAAAGAAGCGTGCGCTAAAGCTTTAGGTACAGGTTTAGCCAGAGGTGTATTTTGGAAAGATATAGAAGTTGAAAATAATCAATATGGCAAACCATTTATAAAACTTCATGGTAAGGCAAAAAAAATTTTTAAAAATATGAATAAAACTTCAAATACACAAATCGAAGTATCACTTTCTGATGAAAAAAAATATGCAATAGCAAATGTTACAATCTATGACTAAAACAAAAAAAAATAGTTTTTTTGGTAATTTGAAGTCGATACTTATAGCAATCTTTATAGCTTTATTAATTAGATCATTTATATTTGAGCCATTCAATATACCCTCAGGATCAATGAAACCAAATCTCCTTGTGGGAGATTTTATTTTTGTTTCAAAATATTCATATGGTTTTTCTAAACACTCCCTTCCATTTTCCATACCTTTAATACCTGGGAAAATATTTTCAAATATACCTGAAAGAGGTGATGTAGTAGTTTTTAAAACTCCTGAAAATAATAGAACAGATTATATTAAAAGAGTAATTGGTCTGCCGGGTGATAAAATAGAAATTAAAAATGGAATTATTTTTATCAATGGATCAGAAATCTTACGAAAAAAATTAAATGATTTTATAGATACAGATAACAAAACGACTAATAAAAGAGTTAGAATGTACAATGAATATTTTTTTAATAAAGAGATTAATATTCTTGATATTACAGACAATGGTATATCTGATAATACTCAGTTATTTAATGTCCCAGAAAATCATTTCTTTGTAATGGGTGATAATAGAGATAATTCACAAGATAGTAGATTTAGTACAGTTGGATTCATTCCTTTTGAAAATTTGGTTGGTAAAGCGCAGTTTATTTTCTTCTCATTAGAAAATTCAAGATTTTTACAGATATGGAAATGGCCGAACTCAATTAGATATGAAAGAATTTTTCAAAAAATTCAATGATAAATAGCAAAAAACTTCAACTATTTGAAAAAAACATAAATTATAAATTTAAAAATAATAAATTGTTAATTCAATCCCTAACACATCCAAGTTTTTATTTAGAGAATGAAAAAAAAATTAAAATCAATGAATTTGAAAGATTTGAATTTTTAGGTGATAGAGTACTGGGATTAATAATAGCAAATTTATTATTTTCAAAATATAAAAAGTTTAATGAGGGTGATTTATCAAAAAAATATTCTTATTTAGTTCAAAAAAAATTTTTATTTAAAATTTCAAAAGAGTTGCAGATAGAAGATGTGCTTCAATACAATTTTAAGAAAAAAAATAATAAAATGTTAAATTCAATTTTTTCAGATTCAGTTGAATCATTAATTGGAGCAATATTTATAGATGGAGGATATAATCCATCGTTTGATTTTATAAATAAATTTTGGTCTAAATCTCTAGATATTGAAGTTTCTAAAACCTTAGACCCAAAAACATTATTACAAGAAATTTCACAACAATTTTATAAAAAACTTCCTGAATATAAATTAATCAAAAAAGAAGGACCACCTCATTCACCTACTTTCACTGTTTCAGTTAAAGTGGTAAATTTAAATAAGATCAATTCAAAAGGTTCTTCAATAAGAGAGGCAGAGAGAAACGCTGCGAAAATTGCTTTAAAAAAAATTAATGAAAAGAAAAATATTAAAAATTAGTCTTGTCGGTAAGACTAATGCAGGTAAGTCTACTTTATTAAACAATCTTGTTGGAGAAAAAATTTCAATAACAAATAAAAAAATTAATACTACTGAAGACTTTGTAATTGGTATTGTTAATATTAAAAATACTCAACTAGTTCTATATGATACTCCTGGTATTAGCTTTCTTAAAGATAATAAATATCAAAAAACTAAATTGAAAAAAAATTTATGGGAAGGCTTAAATCAATCAGATATTATTTTATATTTAATTGACTCAAAAAGAATTGAATTAAATGATTTAAAAAATGATTTTCCTAAACTTTATGAATTAAAAAAGGATATTTCAATGATTTTTAATAAAACCGATTT
>CACKRO010000022.1 GCA_902602695.1 uncultured Alphaproteobacteria bacterium
TAAAATTAATAAAATAAAAATAAAATTTTTATAAGGCATCTTTAATAATGAAACTGCATAACCAGCTAAAACATTAATAACTAGTGATAATATTACAGTTCCACTTGTTACAACTATACTGTTAAACAAAGATTGTTTGAAAGTATTTTTATTTGTTCTTACTTCTAAATCCCAAATAGAAAAATAATTATTTAAAGTAAATTGACTAAAGAAATTATCAAACCTAATTTCAGTTGTAGTTTTAAAAGACAGAATTAATATTATTGTAATGGGAAATGATATTAAAATAGATAAAACAATATTTATTGTATAATACCTAAATTTATCTCTATAAATAAAAGACATTTCTATTATTCTTTAACGGCACTTCCTGTAATTCCTCTGATAAAGTATCTTTGCAAAATTGAATAAATAATAATAATTGGTATAAAACTTATAATCGAACCTGCTGTTAAATTACCCCATTTCATTTCAAATTTAGCACCTCCAAGCGCTATTTTGGCCAGTGTAGTATTAAGCATAATATTTTCAGGGCTGTTTATATAAATGAAAGCTAAAATATAATCATTCCATGAAATATATAACGCAAAAACCATTACTGTTAATAACCCTGGAACAGCAAGGGGTATCATGATTGTGGACATTATTCTTAATTCTGAAGTTCCCTCCAGCAAAGCTACTTCTCTTAATGATGAAGGAATACTGCTAAAAGCATTTCTCATCATAAAAACGCCAATAGGGAGCATACCTGTTGAATGTAAAAAAATTAAACCAATGTGAGTATCAGTCAAACCAAGAGATTTTAATAATTTATATATAGGAATAATTAAAGATACAGCAGGAATTAATATAGGTAAAATTAATGCAATAAAAATTGCCTCCTTAAATGGTATTCTAAAAAAAGTTAAAGAATAACCAGCTAGTGTTGAAACAATTAAAGATAAAACAATAGTTCCTAAAGTGACTATACCACTATTAAAAAAAGCTCTTTCAATACCTGCTGTTATTGTTGTACTTCCTGATATTTTTTTTTGAAGCTTAGTCCTCATTTCATCATCGAAGTTCCACGTTGTGTCATAGTACTCCCATGTCCAATTATGAGGATAGAAAGTTGGATTACTTGTAATTAATTCATCCGGAACTTTAACAGAAGAAATAAAAGTCCAGTAAATAGGAAATAATATTATAACTACTAAAGCATAGTTAATAACATAATACCAATACCAATCAGATGAATACCTTTTCATGTTATTCTTTTACAGCACTTCCAGTCACTCCTCTAACAAAGTATTGCTGAAGAAAAATATAGAATATTATAATTGGTACAAAACTTATTATTGCTCCAGCATTTAAAAGTCCCCAAAAAGTATCAAATTGAGATCCTGCAAATGTTAATTTCATTAGGAAGACATTTAACATTTCCATATCAATAGTATTTACAAAGAGAAAAGCTAAAATAAAATCATTCCATGAACCATAAAGAGCGAAAACCATGAGTGTTAAAAGACCTGGTATGGCTAATGGTAACATAACTGTAAACATAATACGTAGCTCACTAGAACCTTCTAACAAAGCTACTTCACGTAAAGATGTTGGTATACTCATAAAAGCATTTCTCATTAAAAAAACTCCTAAAGTTAGCATGCCTGTTGAATGAATTAAGATTAAGCCTAAATATGAGTTCATCAATCCAAGCTCTTTTACTAATTTATAAAGGGGAATTAAGAGTGATATTCCAGGTATTAAAATTGGCATAATTATTAGTAAAAAAATAAAATGTCTAAATGGAGTTCTTAAAATAGTAAGAGCATATGCAGCTAATGTAGAAATAATAGCTGACAGCACTACAGTTCCAATAGATACAATTGCACTATTTGTAAATGCAGATCTTACATTACCCCTAGAACTAGTAGGTTCTAAGTTCCAAATTCTTTCATAACTTTCAAATGTTGGATTTATTGGAAAGAGTGTTGGAGTATTTGTTATTAGTTCATTAGGTGGTTTTATAGATGAAACAAAAGCCCAATAAATAGGAAAAGAAACAAGAATTATTAAGGTGACATTTACAAGATAATACAAATACCAATCTGTTTTATATTTTTTCATTAATGAAATTAAAAGAAATTAATTTTCATTAACCCACACCAACATTTCATTTTCACCTCTATTAGACCAGCAATAATATGGAATAAATTTAAGCGATGTTTCCATCATGTCAGGCTTATCTTGAATATATAAATTATCAGTATCTTTAAATTTAAAACCTTTAGTTGTTAAAGAAATAATATCTTCGGAATTTATTTTTTCATTTTTTTCATCAAGATTATTATTAGTATCTAGAACTAATTTATTTAAATAATTTCCATTATCATGTTCTTCTAGGCAATAAAGAACAGGACCTCTAAATAAACATGCTCTTCCTACATTGTATCTAACATTAGGATTGGTGCGAAGATACCTTGGTGAAAAATCAAAATGTATTTCAACAACATCATTTTTTTGCCAACTTTTAATTATTTTTGCATACCCATTAACAACTTCATAATCCACTTTAGATCCATTAAGATTAATTTGCATATTCTTGTCCCATGAAGGAATTCTAAAATAAATTATTGTTTCCTTATTATCTGATTCAGTTATTTCAATTTTTGAATATCCTTTATGAGGAAAATCACTGGTTTGATTTAATTTTATACCTTGTGGCTTATTCATAAAATTAGTTTCTGATGAAATATACTGATCAACTACTAATGAATCTTCAAATTCGTTGTAAATATACATATCCATACTTGCAAATAGACGTGTGATATTTGGAGGACAACAAGAACACTTATGATACTCATCTCTTATCCCATGTCTTCTTTGTTGCGAATGTAAGTAACCAGGATTACATTCTAAATAATTGTCATAGAAAAATCCTTTTCCATCAAGTGAAGTGCTAGCTAGTAATAAATTATACAAACTATTTTCAACGATATCACCATACTCACTATTTAGTTCCATCTTAGACATTCTATTAGCAAAATAAATTAGTGCTATTGTTGCACATGTCTCAGCATAAGCCATGTCATTAGGTAAATCATAATCAAAAGTAAATCTCTCACCAATATGAGCACTTCCAACACCACAATGTACATACATTCTTTTATCAACAATATTTCTCCATAAAGTTTTACAAGCTTTTAACATTTGCTCATCATTATTTAATCTTGCTAAGTCAGCCATGGCAGTAAACATGTACAGAGCTCTTACAGAATGTCCTTCAGCTGTCTTTTGATCAACTGGCCTCTCATGAGCCTGCCAATAATGCAAATCCCTAAATGTTTTACCCATGAAATCTTGATCGAATGCTGCAAAATCTCTCATTGCTGAGGGCAATAATGAAAAATCTATTTCTCCTTCTTTTTCCATTAATTTCTTTTTTTCTTTTACATAATAATGATCTTTTGGTTCATTATGAGTTCCACGTTCGTCTATAAAGTAAGTTGCAAGATCAAGAAATTTTTTCTTATTTGTATGTTCATAAGCTTTTACAAGTGCTAATTCTATTTCTTGATGACCAGGATAGCCTCTCATTTTACCTTCTTCTTTTCCAAATTTAGAAATAATATGATCAACATATCTTTCCATAGCATCAAAAAATTTTGAATTTCCAGTCGCTTTATGATGTTCGACAGCAGATTCTAGTAAGTGTCCCGCACAATATAGTTCATGCCTATCTCTTAAATTCGTAAATTTATTATCCGGCTCATGCTTTGAAAAAAAGTAATTTAAATAGCCATCTTCCTCTTGATTAGCGATAATTTTATCAATAATTGAGTCACATATTTTTTCTAATTTTTCATCCTTTTCTTGCTGCATAGAAAAAAATGCACCTTCCATTAATTTTGCAAGGTCTGATTCCCAAAATATATGTGGTCTTTCTTTCACAGGATCATTGTCTCCAGTTAACGCTCTTATTCTGCCAGTATCTTCAAATGATTTTAAAACTGCATATAAAGATACGCTTTTGTTTAATTCTTTTCTCTCTTTCCAAAAACCATTATTTATTTTTGTATCTGTAATGTTCATATTCTCAATCTCTCCTCACTATTTATATCAAAAAAGTAACAATCTTCTTTATTGAAATTTAATTTTAAAACGGAATCAATATCGTAATGTGTATTTTTATCTGTTTTGACAATTAGATTTTGATTATTTGATTTGAATGTTACTAGATTTGCTTCACCAGTTAATTCGACAGAATAAACTTTAGCAGATCCATTATTTGTATCAGTATCATTAACTATTTGAATTTTATCAGGTCTGACTCCAAGGGTAATATCACCTTCATAATCAATATCAAAAGATGTTGTAAGACTATCAGAAATAAATTTTTTATTTTCTATACGACCATCAATCAAATTCATTGCAGGTGAACCAATAAAACCAGCAACAAATTTTGAAGAAGGATCATCAAATATTACCTGTGGTTTATCAAACTGCAAAAGTTTGCCATGATTCATAACAGCAATTCTATTTGCAAGTGTCATCGCCTCTACTTGATCGTGGGTTACATAAATTGTTGTCACACCAAGTCGGTGATGAAGATTTTTTAATTCTGCTCTCGTGGTAACTCTTAAAATTGCATCAAGATTTGATAATGGTTCATCCATTAAAAATACTCGTGGTTGACGAACAATAGCTCTAGCGAGTGCTACACGTTGTCTTTGTCCACCAGACAATTCTGCTGGTTTACGATGCAATAAATCTTGTAATTCTACAAGAGATGAAACTTCTTTAATTAGTTTATCGTGCTCTGAACTAGGAATTTTTTTCATTTTAAGAGGATAGGCAATATTATTTCTAACAGTCATGTGGGGGAAAAGACTATAATTTTGAAATACCATTGATACATCTCTTTTTCTTGGATCAACATCGTTTACAACTTCGTCACCAATTTTTATCTCACCATCAGTTATATCTTCTAAACCAGCTACAAGACGCATAGTAGTTGTTTTACCACAACCTGAGGGTCCTAAAAGAACTACAAATTCGCCCTCATTAATATGGAGATTTACTTGATCGACAGCAGTAACATCACCCCATTTTTTTGTAACATTTTTTAAATCTACAGAATACATACATCCCCCCTATTCTTTTACTGCGCTTCCTGTAACTCCTCTTACGAAATATTGTTGAAGAAAAGTATAAAAAATTATTATTGGAAGAAAACTAACAATTGAACCTGCAGTTAAACTTCCCCATTTCATTTCAAATTGAGATCCACCTAATGCAATTTTCATTAATGAAATGTTTAACATTGTATTTTCAGGTGAATTTATAAATATAAATGCATAAATATAATCATTCCACGAAACATACATAGCAAAAACCATAACTGTTAAAAGACCAGGAATTGCTAAAGGTAACATAACAGAAGTAATAATTTTTAATTCGCTTGAACCTTCAAGCATTGCTACCTCTCTTAATGAGGAAGGTATACTATTAAAAGCATTTCTCATCATAAAAACTCCTAAAGGCAACATTCCACAAGTATGAATTAAGATTAAACCTAAATGAGAATTAGTAAGTCCTAAATCTTTTAATAACTTATACAGAGGTATTATTAGAGAAATACCTGGAATTAAAATTGGTAAAATTACTAACAAGAAAAAAAAATTTTTTAAAGGAGTTTTTAAAACAGTAAGAGCATAACCGCCAAAGGTACAAACTATAATAGTTAGTATAATTGTTCCAGCTGATACTATTGCACTATTTATAAAAGGTCTTTTAACACCTTCACCATCAAGTCGAAATTTGCTTTCAATTTCAACACCTGCAGAATCTGAGTCTTCTGTTTCAGTATCTTGAAGTCTTTTGAGTCTATCAAAATTCCAAATTTGATCATAATACTGTAGAGTTAAATCATGAGGATAGAAGGTAGGCTCACTAGTAATTAATTCACTTGGCTTTTTAAATGATGAAATAAGTGTCCAATAAATTGGAAAAATAATTATTATAACTAAGGTATAGTTAATCGCATAATACCAATACCAATCTGATGAGTAACGTCTCACTTAGTAATTCTTTCTAAACAAACGTAATTGAATTACGGTTAGAACAAAAAGTATTATCATAATGATTACACCAAGTGAAGCTGCAGGACCTAATTTGAAATAATCAAATCCCATATCAACCGTATGCATTACAAGTGTTTTAGTAGAATTTGATGGACCTCCTCTTGTCATGATGACAAATTGTTCATAGGCTTGAATTGAACCGGCTATAGATAAAATTAATGCTAGAGCAATTGAAGGTCTTAGAAGAGGAAGTGTTACATTCCAAATTGTTTGCCATCGTGAAGCTCCCATTAATTTAGATGCCTCATAATAATCATCTCGTATAGCTTGTAATCCAGCTATCAAAATAATCATTTGGATGCCAGAAAATTTCCATGTCACCATAGCATTAACAGCCCACATTGATGATGTGCCTGTTTTCCAAACGTTAAGATTTTTCTTTTCTCCACCAAAACCAAAAAATTCTAATGCATAAATAATAACTCCATACATTTCACTATAAAGCCATAACCACACATAACTAGCTGTGGCAAAAGACATAACTACAGGTAAAAAATATATACTTCTAAAGAAAGTCGTTCCCCAAGCTTTTGCGTTACATAAAAGCGCAGTTCCAAGAGCAACAACAAATAGCATTGGTGTTACAGTTAAAGTATAAACAAAAGTAAATTTTAATGACTCCCAAAAACGTTCATCCTGGAACATAAAAATATAGTTATCTAGGCCTACCCACTTTGGCTTTCCAAAAAGTGGCCACTTGTGAAAAGACATGTAAAAAGAATTTACAAGTGGGTAAAGAAAAAAAACTGCAAGTAAGATTAATGCAGGCGAAACCATTAAAAGACCGACAAGTTGTTCTTTTCGTAATCTACTCATAAGTTTCGCCTACAATACTTTATATATTAATGACCAGCATCAATAATTTTTTGCATGATAGCATTTTGCTCATCAAGAACTGTCTGGACATCTTCACCAGCAAAAATTCTTTGATTTGCAACTTGCCATGGATCCATTAACTCTTGATAAACAGTCGTATATGGAACATCTCCAACTGTAGATGCATTAGCAAATACCATGTGATCATCTGTTAGGTATGGATTACCTTCAAACAGATCAGCACGAATTGGTATACCACCATTTTTAGTATACACTTCGATTTGACCAGCCTCAGATAGTACATATTCAATGTACTCAAGGGCAGCTTCTTTAGCACCAGTTGTAACTGGAATTGCAATTAAGTCGCCTCCGATAAATGCTGAGTTACTCGAACCATCACTACCCATAAATGCTGTAAATCCAGCATCAACTTTTTCTGTGTGATCTTTAACAACATTAATCATGAAGTTTCCTGTACCAATCATTGCAATATCACCTGCTAGGAAACCATCTTGTTTATCTGGCCAATCCCAAACATCAACGTTTTCTGGAACACAACCAATATTAATTAAATTTTGGTAATGCTTAAACCATTCAACTGTTTTTGGATGATTTAACTCAGCTGTTTTACCATCTTTACTCACCCATGAACCACCATTTGCCCAAGCAACTGGCATACCTGTAAAGATCATACCACCATAACTTTTTGAAGGCCATGCCATCATTAGTTGTCCTTTGGCAGCAAAGTCTTCACACATACTTGCCATCTCTGCCCAATCCTTAGGAGGAGTTGGCATAAGTTTTTTATTATAAACATATCCTGATACGTCAGCAGCATTTGGTGCAGCAAAGTGTGTGCCATCATAACTACCTAGTGCAAGCATTGGACCATTTAATTGATCATAATATGGTTGTGACTTTAAAAAATCAGTCATGTCTTCTAAAGCTCCAATTGCAGCATAATAAGGTACATTAATTAAGTCTATGTTTGCAACATCAACTCTTTCTCCAGCAGCTAGAGCCGCAGTAAATTTGACCTGAAAGTCAGCGTGTCCAATTAAGTTATTAATAGCGACAATATCTTTTCCTTCATCAGCCATTTTTTTATTAAAACCTTCAACCATCCAATCAGACCAGCCACCTCTACTCCAAATAATTAATTCTTCAGCGTAAGAAGTTTTAGCGAAAGGAAGAATAGTTAAAGAAATTAAAAATAATTTAATAAGTAATTTCATATTACCTCCCATTAATTTTATTAAGTAAATATTAACTAAAATAAATAAAATTACTAGTAAATTGAAACAATAATTATTATTTTTAATTTAATTATTTAGGGCATTAATATTGTCATTTTTTGATATTTTGCCATCATTTCTTTCACGGTAAGTGATTAAAAGAACAGAAGAAAATACAACTATACCTCCTATCCATGTCCACAAATCAGGTACTTCATTAAAAGAAAAATATCCAACACCAGATCCAAAAATCAAACCTGTAAACCAAATTGGCTGTGTTACTGATAAATCAGCATATTTGTAAGCTAAACCAAGACACAAATGTAAAATTGTTCCAGAGATTGCACCTATAAATACATAAATTATTGAAGTTAAAGAGGGAGTTTCCCAAAAAAATAGCGCAAGTGGTAATGCAAAAATTGTCATTAATGTATACTGGTAAGTCACCATAGTAATTGGAGAATCATCTTTTGAAACAAATTTTGATAAAATTATTATAAAAGACCAGAATATAAGAGAAACTAAAACCATGACTGTTCCTACATTAAACTGAACAATACCAGGTCTTATAATAATCAATGTTCCAATAAATCCTATAACTAAAGCTAAGATACGATAGTTGTAAATTTTTTCTCTAAAAATTAAAAAACTTAGTAAAACTACAAGTATAGGGCTTAGAAAATTCATTGCCTTAAATTGTTCGAGAGGAACATAAATTAGAGCGCCAAATCCTAAAATCATAACAGGGATATTAAATAATCCACGAAGAAGGTAAAATTTTAGATTTTTAGTTTTATAATTTACAAAATTATTTTTTAGTAAATATGGAAAAATAATTACAAAACCAAAAAAAAATCTTAAGAAACCAATTGTATAAACATTAGAGTCATATTGAGCTGCTTTAATTAATGCTTCCATTAGTACTGCAAAAAAAGAAGCTGAAGCAGTCAACAAAATTGCTTTAATATTATTATTCATTAAATAAATTAAAGCTTAATAGGAATAGAATGTTTTGCGATATCTTTTTTTAAATAATTTTCTCTGTAGGTTATAATTAGTATTGAAGAAAAAATAATTAAACCTCCAATTATTGTCCAAATATCTGGAATTTCATCAAAAATTAAAAAACCAAATAAAGATGCAATTAATAATCTTGAAAAATTAACAGGCTGAAGGACGGATAAGTCTGTAAGTTTGTAAGCTGTATTAATACATAAATGAACAATTGTTCCAGCTATACCTGCACAGATTAGATAATAAATAGTTTCTATCGATGGTGATTGCCAAAAGTAAAGTGCTATTGGAAAAGATAATAATGTTACAATAGTGTATTGATAAGAAAGAATTGTAAAAGGACTGTCTACTCTTGCGGCAAATTTTGTAATTATAACTACTACTGACCATATAGAACAAGAACACAAAACCATATATGCACCTACATTTATGCTTACTATACCAGGTCTTAAAATTACAAGTACACCAATTAATCCAATTATTAATGCCACTATACGAATTAGATAAATTTTTTCTTTTAGAAAAATTACACTGAGTATAACTACGATAATTGGACTTACAAATGTAATCGCTTTAATCTGCTCCAAAGGAATAAATTTTAAAGCAGAAAATCCAAGTAGCATCATAGGAATATTTAGAATACCTCTTGTTAAATGTATTTTCAAATTTGGGGTTTTAAAGTTTTGAAATTGATAATACAAAATAAAAGGAGAAATTAAAATAAATCCAAAAAAAAATCTTAAAAAACCTGCCGTATAAACATTTACATTATCAAGTGAAATTTTTAATAATACATTCATCGTAACTCCAGAAACAGAAGCTACTAATGCTAATATTATAGCCTTAGTATTATTAGTCATAAAAATTATTTATATAAAGGGTATATTGCAAATTTCCCCTGTACATTCTTTATCATTTACAACGATGTCAAATTTGTGATTAGATAAAAAATATGGCTTATTTATCATAGCAATACC
>CACKRO010000023.1 GCA_902602695.1 uncultured Alphaproteobacteria bacterium
GGGAAGTGGTTATTTAGAAACATATAATGATAATTTAATCTTAATATCAGCTAGTGGCGTTTTGGCATATTCTGATAACAAAATTAAAAATATTAAAAGTGATTTATATTTTAAACAAATTAAAACAAACATTAGTAAATTCATAGGTGAAGACCAGTTTAAAAAATCAAGGATACATGATTTTGATTGGTTAGAAGGTGGATGGTTTTCAATAAAAGATATTAATATTTATAAAGATCAAGTTTATGTATCTTACACAAGAGAAGTAGAAGAAAATTGTTGGAATACAAGTTTATTACATGGAAAAATGAATTATAAACTTATTATATTTGAAAATCTTTTCACATCTGATGAATGTGTTCATTTTTATGATAATATTGATGGTGAATTTAATGCTCATCAATCTGGAGGAAGAATAATAAACGTTGATGATAAAAATCTATTTTTTTCCACTGGTGATTTTAGAAGTAGATTTAGAGCTCAAGAAGTAGATAGTATATTTAGTAAAATTATTGAAATAAATAAAAAAACAAAGGATTATAAAGTTGTAAGTATGGGGCATCGGAACCCTCAGGGCTTATACCACAATAAAAAAAATAATTTTTTACTGGAAGCAGAGCATGGTCCTGAAGGGGGTGATGAAATCAATTTAATAAAATTGAATAACAATAATATACCTAATTATGGATGGGCTATTTCTTCATATGGAGAACATTATGGAGGTAAAAATGCACCTTATAACAAAAAAAAGTATGTGAAGTATCCACTACATAAATCTCACTCTGAATATAATTTTATTGAACCTCTAATTTATTTTGATCCATCTATTGGGATTTCTCAAATAGTTGGTTTAAATCAAGATAATAGCTATGTAGTAGCATCAATGAAAGATGAATCACTTTATTTTTTTGAATATGATTATAATAATAAAAATATTACAACTCCTAACAAAGTTAGAACAGGTTATGCTAATAATATAAAAATTGAAAGAGTCCATATTGGTGAAAGAATTCGAGATATGATTTATTATGATAATAAATTATATTTATATTTGGAAGATACTGCTTCACTTGCTGAAGTTTCTTTTAATTAAATTGATCAAACTTAGAGAAAAATGGATTTGGGATTTTTGGATTATAAATGATAGCGATTTATGGTATTGTTATTTTCTTCAAGCAGATAAATCTTTAAAAGATCCTGATCTAAGACATAATAATGTTACTCACGGATTAGCTTCCTCAAAAGACTTAATTAATTGGAAACATCACGGTACTGTTTTTTATCCATCTAAAAATGAAAGTTTTGATGATTATACAATATGGACTGGTTCAATTATTAAAAACACTAATAAGTGGCATTACTTTTATACTGGAAGATCTAAAAAAGAAAATGGAAGCAAACAAAGGATTGGTCATGCACTAGGTGAAACGCCCTACACTTTTAATAGATATGGAAATGGATTAGCTTTAGATTTAGATAAAAATATTTACCAAGAATTACAGAAGAATAATTATTGGAAAGATCGTGCTATGCGTGATCCTTGGGTTATGAAACATCCATACGAAAATAAATTCATAATGGCTTACACTGCAAGAGCATTAATAAATAATGATCCATATCAGTGTGGAGTTATAGGTATGGCAGAGTCTAATGATCTTTATGAGTGGCAATCTACAAAACCATTATTTGGAGGTTTATTCAGTCAATTAGAAGTTCCTCAAATATTTACAGTTAAAGATAGATGGTATTGTCTATTTTGTAATCATCCTGAAGATTGGTCTGATGAATTCAAGAAAAGTTATAATGGGCCAACTAAACGTGGTACACATTATTTAATTGCTGATAAATTTGAAGGTCCATGGAATCTGGCACCAGGCCCCTACTTTACAACAAATTCTGAAATAGAACTTTATGCTGGTAGAGTTATTGAAAAAGATAATAAATTTTTTTTTATGGCTTTTTTACATGATGATCAAGATGGTAACTTTATTGGAGAAATATCAAATCCAATTCCAATTAATTTTGATACAAATGGTTTAATGAGTTTAGAAATCTAATTAATATTCTTCCATGAATATTCTGGTTTAAATCCTAATACTTTTTTTGCTTTCTCATTACTTAATAATGTTTTATTTTTTCCAATCTCTCCTTTAATTTGAATATTTGGAAATACTTTATCGAGAAGTAATTTATTATCCTCTTCCATAACAGTGTCGTCTGCAGCTATAATAAAATTATCAGCGCCTTTTAAATTACTTTCCATAGCTAAGAGACAAGCTTGGGCTACATCTCTAGCATCAATATATCCCCAAAAGTTCCATTTTCGTAAAAAAGGATCATTTTGAAATGATTTAAATTGTTTGTAATCATGTTCTTCCATTATATTGGAATAGCGAAGTCCAAATATTTTCATCTGTGGATTTCTCCTACAATATTGCCTAGCCATTTCTTCACCCATCACTTTAGAAAGTGAATAGCTTGACTCTGGTCGTGGATCATAGTTTTCATCAACAGGTACATAAGGCGGATAAGTATCAAATGGTAAACCTAAAACTGTTTCACTGGATGCCCATACAATATTATTTATTTTCATAACTTTTGAAGCTTGGAAAATATTATAAGTGCTAAGAGTATTAGCTTTAAAAGTTTTATGATTTGCTTCCAAACCGGAGGCAGGAATAGCTGCTTGATGAATTACTGCATCTATACCATTTATACGGTCATCAATTTCAGAAACTACTTCCATAGCATCACCAAAATCCTCTAAATCAACCTTTGTAAAGGGAACATCCAATTCAGAATTATTTATAAAATCAACATTAAAAACATTATAATTTTTTTCTAAAAGTAATTTAATTGTTGCTCTACCAGCTTTACCTGAGCCACCTGTTACTAAAATATTTTTCATTAACGTACATTAATAATTTTTTTATAAGAATCATTAATTATTTGATAAATAATTAAAAAAAGGAGATTATTTTATGGCCCAACATATACTTGAAGCTGGTGGCAATCTACCCTTCACATTTCATGTCTTATTTATGCTTTTTAATTTATTTGTTATTTACCAATTTTTTTTCAATAATAAATTTTACGATGAACTTGGTTTTTCAAATGAAGAACCAAAAACAATATTTAGAGGTGTTCTAGGCGTAGTATTTTTAGCAATCCTTTTAATGTCTATACTCTTAACCTTTGATGTTACTGGTAATACATATGAGGAAAATCTAATTCAATATGAATTTTGGTATTCGTTTTTAGCTATTCTTTTTGTGTTTGCTTCAGTAAATGGTGCATTAAGAGTATTTAATCTAGTAAATAATTATGGTTTTAAACCCACTACTAGAGGGCTAATATTTCCATTAATAGGTTTAATTCTTGTAATCTTAAAAATAATTACAACTTAAAATAATTAATTTAAAAGGCGGTTTTTATAAATCGCCTTTTAATTAAAATAACTTCTTATTTTTTTTCTTGATGCAAAATGTAAGATTAATGAAACTATAAACAAGAAAAAAACAAAATAGTATTCTCTTAATTCAACTTGACTAGTATAAAAAACAAATAAACAACAAATTGTAAATGATTTAATATAAATTTCTAAAAACTGAATAGGATAAAGTTTATCTGATTGAAGGAAAAGATATCTAAATCCAAAGTAAGCAAAAGTAAGAAAGACAGCTAATCTGACTGATGTAATTCTATGATATGGTATTTCTTGTTTTTCAACTATAGTAAATGGAAAATAGATAGTTACACCCATAATCTCTGCAATTATAAATGCTAATGCCCATAAGCTTAATAAACCAATTATAATTTTAGCTAATGTTTTAACCATAATCAAATTTATGGTCTTTTTTTTACAAGGGTTTTGACCAACCTATTGATATATTTTAACTATTTTTAATAAAAAATATATAAATATTGAATTGTTTGCAGAAAACTAAGTTATTTATTATCTAAAATTATCTTTAATTGGTGAAAAATATAAAAGAATCAAAACTGCCCCACTAATTAATCCACCAATTTGATCAAGCATACCACTAAAAGCAGTATAAATAACAGAACCACTAAAATAATTAAGAACTATACCAGCTACTACTAAAAATAAATAAATGGGTTTGCCGTAAGGGATAAATCGATAAAGTAGATTTAAAGTAAATAGATATAAAAAGAATAAACTTATTGATACTATTCTAGAAAAATTTTCAAAATTAGATAATAACCCATCATTTAAATTTTCATAAAGATTAGAAATTTCAGATGGTTGATACATAGATGATATAACCATTAAAATAATAACAATAAAATCTGCTAAAATTAAATTCTTAAAGATTTTTTCAATTTCCATTACATTTAAATAGGCTAGCAAATATATAAAATAAAGCTCTTTATTGATTATAGTGAAAATGATTTTTAAAAATTAAATATAAAGCTATATTTCTTCCTTATTTACATTGATTGAATGACATCAGATGAATGAATGGTTACTCTTTGTTCACAGTTTTTTGAAAATTCGTCTAAATCATCTCTAAAATAACTTTCGTTATTTTGAGCTTGTTTAAAGTGATCATCTATTCCTTCCTGGTTTTCGTAAATTTCAGTTAAGATAAGAGCCATATTTCCTGTCTCAGCTCCTTCTTTAAATTCAGGTCCTATTGACCAATTTAATACTATTAGAGCTTTTTCTCCTTCTTTAGTGTGAGTTTCATTCATCCATTTAACATGATCTTCAGCTACTCGCTTTGCAACATCTGAAAGTTCAGGTTTAAAGATCCATATAAATTGTAGTTGTTTTTTGTTTTGGTACATATTTTCCCTATTTATTTTAGAATATTAACAAATTTTTTTATTGTTGAGAATTATTTTCAAGTGTTTGAACGTGTATATCTAAGTTTTCAATCAAATTGTTTTGCCCATTATGGCCATAGAAAACCCCTTTTATAGGCGCAGCTTCACTTGCATCAAGCCCACAAGATACCCTAATATATCTTTCATCTGGACTACAACCATTTGTAGGATCAAAACCAACCCAACCAAGATCATCTATAAAAAATTCTGCCCATGCATGTGTTGATTGAAATTCTGATGAATGTGAATTATTATGCATATAACCATTTATATATCTAGCTGGTATATTGATTGATCTAGCTGCAGATACCATAATGTGTGCTTGATCCTGACAGACACCTTTTTTTTGATTATAAGCTACCTGAGCTGTTGTTTCATTATTCGTTGAAAGAGGTTTATATTCAACTTTTTCCCTTACTAAATTCATTAAATTATGAGAAATAAGTAATCTTTCTTCTTCGTTAAAACCATTTTTAGCTTCTAATGCCAAATTTTTTATATCAACATCAGGGATAGTTAATTTTGAATCTCTTAAGTAAACTGTAGGATCTAATTTATCATCAGGATTAAAATAGACTCCCTTTGTATCAAAAGTTTCTACTTTACCAAGAACAGTAAACTGAATTTTTTTGACTTTTTTTAAACTAGTAAAACTTTGTATATTATTTGCTTCTCCGTCTTTATAAATTGCAGATTTTTCAGCTGAGTCATGATGAACATTCCAATCTAAAATTTTTAAACCATTATATTCAGAGGGATATAATTTTGTAGATTGTATAAGACCAGCTACAGGATTTTTATATTCATATTTAGTTGTATGCTCAATTATTATTTCCATTAGTTAAAAAACTCCTTTTGAATGTCTGAATCTACGCTTGAAATTTTATTAATAAATTGTGTAACAAATTCATGTAGGCCGAAATCAACAATTGATTCAATTTTCTCTTCTTGAATTTTAATATTTAAATCTTTTAAAGTATTATAAATTTTACTTACCTTCTCTGGACTGCAAGTTAAATTAGTTAAGTGTTTCACAATATTTTGAATACAAAAACTTAGAGATCTTGGACAATCACTATTTAAAACTAAAAAATCAGCAATCTTAGTTGAGGTAACATTTCCATCATAGGCCCATCGAAAAGCATTAAATGATGATAATGATCTAAGAAGGATGCTCCATTGCATATTGTCAATATTACCACCTATGTATTGAGGTTTAGGAAGTAAAACAAAATATTTAACATCTAATAATCTTGCTGAATTATCCGCCCTTTCAACAAACAGTCCTAAATAAAGAAAATTATAACCATCATTTCTTAATAAAGAACTTAGAGAACCTCTAAATAAATTTACTTGCTCAATTGTCCATTCAGTTAAGTTTGGTAGGTCTGATGCATGAAAATTATTATTTTTTAATTTTAAAATTTCCTGATAAGTTTTATTAATTGCTAACCAAGATTCAGGTGTGAATGAAGTTCTTACAACTAATGCATTATTTCTAGCATTAAGAATACAATTATAAACTGAAGATGGATTACCTTCATCAAAAAATAAGTAATCTTCAACTTTTTTTTGTTCAATAGTATTATATTTATTTTTGTATCCTTCTATTGCACCTGCTGCAGCGAGAACGGATTCCCATTCATTATTATAACCATTTGGATTAGGAAATAATGACATTCTGTATCCAACATCTAGAAGTCTTGCATTAGTTTCAGCTCTCTCCATATACCTACTAATCCAATAAAGGTACTGAGCAGTTCTACTTAACATTGTGTCTCATTCTGCTAAAACCCATGTATCTTTAACTCCCCCTCCTTGGCTTGAATTAACTACGAAAGATCCTTCATTCATTGCAACTCTTGTTAATCCTCCTGAACTTAATTGAGCATTTTCTCCCATTAAACAAAAAGGTCTTAAATCTACTCTTCTTCCTTCAACTTGATTTTTTATTAGTGTTGGAGAAAAGGATAGATCTAAAAGTGGTTGAGCAATATAACCTCTTGGATTTGTAGAGAGTTTTCTTCTAAATTCTTCAATTGATGATTTTGATGATTTAGGACCTATCAGCATTCCATATCCTCCGGAGCCATCAACTTCTTTTACGACAAGATTTGATAAATTATCTAATACATAATTAAGATCATCATCTATGTCACAACTCCATGTTTGAACATTTTCTAAAATTGGCTGTTCCCCAAGATAAAATTTGATCATTTCTGGAACATAAATATATATTGCTTTGTCATCTGCTATACCGGCACCTGGAGCCGAACATATATTTACTCCTCCAGTTCTGTAAACATCCATAATACCTGGTATACCAATTACTGAATTGGGATTGAAACAAAGAGGATCTAAAAAATCATCATCTATTCTTCTATATACAACATCTACTTTTTTAGGACCATCCACTGTCTTCATGTAAAGAAATTCACCCTCAACGAATAAATCAGTAGATTCCACCATTTCAATACCCATTTGATCAGATAAAAAACTATGTTCATAATAAGCACTATTCAATGGACCTGGTGTAAGAAGAACACATACAGGTTCAGAAGTGTTACATTTTACAGGAGCTAAACTCATTAATGTTTGAAGTAATCTTGTTGGATAATCATCAATAGGTGTAACTCGATTTGTATGAAATAAATCAGGAAACATTCTCATCATTATTTCTCTATTTTCCAACATGTATGATACTCCACTAGGTGTTCTACAATTATCTTCTAATACAAAATATTCGTTATGATTTGTCCTCACTAAATCTATACCAATAATTGGACTGTAAATTGATCTAGGTGGTGTGTAACCAAACATAGCAACTTCATAGGATTTTTTCTTAAAAATTAATTCTTTAGGTATAATATTAGCTTTTATTATTTCTGCTTGATTATAAATATCTGCCAAAAAAGCATTTAGGGCTTTAGCTCTTTGAATTACTCCTTTTTCTAATTTAGACCATTCACTAAAGGTAAAAATTCTGGGAATTAAATCAAACGGTATTATTCTTTCTCTTGCAGTTTCACTATTAGTTGAGAAAGTTATTCCAATATTTCTAAAATGAGTTTCTGCCTCAGCATTTTTTTCATTAATCACTTTAGCAGTCATTTTTTCTAACCACTCATTGATATTATTATAGTGATTTCTGATTACACTTTCAGATTGATACATTTCATTAAACATATTTTTTAAAATGAATTAAAAAAGTTATTAAAAAATCCAGAATTAAAATCTATCATATTTAATAACAGCTCCTTCTATCTGTTATCTTTCATGCTTAGCTATGGATTTTAAAATAATATCCGCGTTCCTTCAGCTTTAGCTTACTTCCGATCTGTTAAAACAGATTGAACGATTTAATAACTTGCATGCGTTCCTTCAACTTTCGTTTAC
>CACKRO010000024.1 GCA_902602695.1 uncultured Alphaproteobacteria bacterium
GATATCCATTTGCTTTTATAATTATGCCAGGCAATTTTTTCATCTGAAGAAGTCGCAATTTTAACTTTTGTAAATGGTTTTTTCTTTAAAACACTCTTAAAAAAAAATTTATTTAAATTATATGTTCTATTTTTTTCTAAACCAACGTTTACAATAACATTATTTTTTTTTAACTTCTTAATACTTTTATAATTAGTTCTAACATCTGGATCTGCTGCAGATATAAATATTTCTTTAATTCCTGATCTTAATATTTGATCTGTGCATGATCCATCTTTTGAACTATGAAAACATGGCTCTAGAGTTACAAACATTGAAGCTCCTTTAGCCTTATGACCAGCTTTAGCTAATGCTATTTCTTCAGCATGAGGTCTTCCAGATTTATTTGTTACAGCTTTAGAAATTATTTTAGATTTTTTTGCAATGACACAACCAACAGTAGGGTTGGGGAAAGTTTTTCCAAATTTTTTTTTAGCAATATCATGTGCTAAATTAATCATCTTTGCATTTTGTTGAGACACTAAAAATTATTTATCTTCTAAATTACCTAAGAAATCTTCAAAATCTTTTGCTTCTCTAAAATTTTTGTAAACAGATGCAAATCTAACGTACGCTACCTGATCTAAGTGCATTAAAGCTTCCATTATGTATTGACCGATAATATTTGATTTTATGTCAGTTTCACCTGAGTTTTCTAATTTTCTTACGATAGCATTTACAATTTTTTCAATTTTTTCATTATCAACATTTCTTTTTCTTAAAGCCAAAGAAAGAGACCTATACATCTTATCTCTATCAAAATTTTCTTTTTGACCATTACTTTTCATAACGATTAAATCTCTTAACTGAATTCTTTCAAAGGTAGTGAATCTAGAGCCACACACGTCACAAACTCTTCTCCTTCTAATAGCTGTATTATCTTCTGTAGGTCTTGAATCTTTTACTTGTGTATCTTCATTACTACAGAAGGGGCATCTCATTTAAAATGCCTCACTATAAATTGGGTACCTAGTGCATAAGTCAATTATATCTTTTCTTGTTTTATTGAAAATTTCATTCCTTTTGTTTTCTTCTAGTAAAAGACTGTCTAGGATATCTGCAATCATGTTTCCAACTTTTTCAAAATCTTGTTGATTAAAACCTCTTGTTGTTGCGGCTGCTGTTCCAAATCTTAATCCACTTGTTATTTTTGGTGGGTTTGGATCATATGGAATTGCATTTTTATTACATGCTAATCCAACTTCTTCTAAAATTTTCTCAGCTTTATCACCTGTTAAGCCTTTTGGTGTTAAGTCTAACCAAACGATATGAGAATCAGTTCCACCGGTAACAATCCTAAAACCTCTATCCACGAGAGTTTTAGACATTACTTTAGCACTAGCAATTACATTTTTAATGTATTCCTCAAACTCTGGCTTAAGAGCTTCCCCAAAACAAACAGCCCTCGCTGCTATTACATGCATTAAAGGACCACCTTGTAATCCTGGAAAAACGGCAGAGTTAATTTTTTTATATAAATCTTCATGATTTGTTAAAATCATTGCACTTCTTGCACCTCTTAATGTTTTATGTGTAGTGGAAGTAACAATGTGAGCATACTCGATTGGATTAGGATATTGTTTTCCAGCAACTAATCCAGAGTAGTGAGCCATATCAACTAAAAAATATGCACCTACTTTGTCAGCAATTTCTCTAAATTTTTTCCAGTCTATTACTCTTGGATATGCGGAAGCTCCTGCTATCAACATTTTTGGTTTATGCTCTAATGCTAGAGATTCAACTTCATCATAATCAATTAAATCTTTATCATTTCCATCTTTTTTAACACCGTATTGAACAGCATTAAACCATTTACCAGATAAATTAGGCTTAGCTCCATGAGTTAAATGGCCTCCTGATGCTAAAGACATTCCTAGAATAGTGTCATGTGGTTTAAGGAGTGCTAGAAAAACAGCTTGATTAGCTTGTGCCCCACTATGTGGTTGTAGATTTGCAAATTTACAATCGAAAAGTTTTTTAACTCTTTCTATAGCAATTTCTTCAGCTTGATCTACAAATTCACATCCACCATAGTATCGTTTACCAGGATATCCTTCTGCATATTTGTTGGTCATTATAGAACCTTGAGCATTTAATATTGATCTTGATGCAATATTCTCAGAAGCAATCAACTCAATTTGGTTTTGTTGTCTTTCTAATTCACGACTTAAAGTTCCGTAAACTTCTGGGTCAGCTTCTTTTATTCCTTTAGTAAACAAATCTGAAATCATAGTTTTTTAATCCTTCTTTTATGACGTCCAGACTCAAACTTTGTAGAAAGAAAAGCCTGAACACTTTTTTTAGCCTCTGTAGTATTTATAAACCTTCCTGGTAAAACAAGTACATTAGCATCATTGTGCTTTCTTATCAATCTTGCTATTTTTGAATTATTAGCAAGACCAGCTCTAATACCTTTTTTTCTATTAGCAGCAATACTCATACCAACACCTGTTCCACAGATTAAAATACCAACGTTATTCTTATTCTTAATAACTTCCTTTGTTAATTTGTGTGCAAAATCAGGATAGTCAACACTCTTATCTGACTTTGTTCCTAAATCATTAATTTTTGGAAAATTCTTTAACAATTTGGTTTTTAGGTCAAATCCAGCATGGTCAGAAGCAATGTATATATTCTTATTTTGCATAATAATTTGTGGTTATTTACATTAAAATAATGATATTGGCTAATATTGTATGAGAGAAAATAATTGGTTTGATCCATTTTATATTCAAAGTCATTTAAGTGAAGAAGAAAGTAATATTCAGAAAAATGTCAGGGATTTTTGTAATAATGAACTCAAACCTAAAGTAGTTGAAAGAAATAGAAAAAACGAGTTTGATAAAGATCTGTATCCAAAATTTGGATCACTTGGAGTGTTAGGGCAAACTGTTAAAACACACGGTGGATCTGGTACATCAAATTTAGCCTACGGACTAGTTGCTTATGAATTTGAAAAAATAGATAGTAGTTATAGATCTTCAATATCTGTTCAATCTTCACTGGTGATACATCCAATTAATCAATTTGGATCTGAAGAACAAAAAGATAAATACCTGCCTGAATTAATAAAAGGAAAAAAAATTGGTTGCTTTGGTTTAACTGAAAGTGAAGCTGGTTCTGATCCTGCATCAATGAAAACTACATTTAAAAAAACTAAAGATGGATATATTTTAAATGGATCCAAAAACTGGATCACAAATGCTCCAATTGCTGACATATTTATTATCTGGGCAATTGAAGAAGGTAAGGATCACAAAAATATAAGAGGTTTTATACTAGAAAAAAAAAATGAAGGATTAAACATCTCAACGATCGAAAATAAAACCAGTTTAAAAATTAGTCCAACAGGACAAATAATTTTAAATAATGTTTTTGTTCCAAATAATTTATGTCTGGAAAATACCGAGGGATGGAAATCAGTTTTTAGCTGTCTGAATAAAGCAAGATTTGGAATTAGCTGGGGTGTATTAGGCTCAGCATCTGAATGTTGGTTAATTGCAAAAGAATACGTAGAAAATAGAATAATGTTTAAAAAACCTTTAGCTTCAAATCAATTGATTCAGAAAAAATTATCAGAAATGCAAATTGAGATAAATTTAGGATTAGCTTCATGTCTACTTAGTTCAAAAGCTTTAGATGATGGTAAAGACATCATTAATGCTATAAGTATTTTAAAAAAAAATAATTGTAAAAAATCGTTAGAAATTGTTAGAAGCGCACGCGATATGCTTGGAGCAAATGGATTGTTAGAAGAATATCATATCATGAGACACTTGGTTAATTTAGAAACAGTAAAAACATACGAAGGTGCAGAAGATATACATTCATTAATTTTAGGTAAAAACCAAACTGGAATTTCTAGCTTTTAAAATTATAATATCTAAATATCAAACTTAAGATTTTTATTGAAAAACTTAGGAACTTTTTTGCCAGCCTGAGCTCTCTTTCCAATCCAAAACTCAACATCATCCAATTTTCTATTTTTAGAACCAGTGCTCCATTCTAAACCATCTTCAATGGTTAACTGAGTGACATCCGATAAAAAATCATCTTTCTTGATTTTAATTAATTGAACTCCCCCACCCTTATGTAATTTTGGCAAAGCATCTATTTCAAAAATTAGCATTTTTTGCAACTTTGTAACACAAGCCATATGTTTTTTTGTAAGATTTAATACTTTAATAACTACATCATTATTTTTTAAATTAAATAATTTCTTACCTTTCTTTTGGTTAGTTACTAGAGATTCGGTATTACTAATAAATCCTTTACCATTTTTGGATACAATTAAGAGCTCTTCATCAATCGATGAAAGTAAACCCGTAACCTTATCATTCGGCATACTATCGACAAAATAAATAAATGATTTAGGATTACTATTTCCGCCAGGTAAATTATTTGGATCTATCGTGTAAACTTTACCAGAAGAAACAAACAAAAGTATTTTTTGATTTGAATTTAAATTAACTGAAAATAGATTTTCTTTTTTTATTTTTTCAATTTCCTTTTCATCAGTTATCTCTTTAATTCTCTTGAGATGAAAATCTTTATCTATGATAATGGTGAATTTTTCAATTTCCTTAAATTCATCAACACTAATATCAAAATCATTATTTTGTTCTGATGAAATTAAAGATTTTCTCTCCTTTATATCAGTATCTAAATCATTTTTTATAAGATTTAGTTCATTTAATATAAATTTATCTAATGTTTTTTTATCTTTTATCAATTTATTAAGATATTTTAACTCTTCATTTAATTTTTGGATTTCATCTTTAATATTTTTTTCATCAATCTTTCTAAGAGATCCTAAACGCATACTTAAAATTGACTCACATTGTAAATCTGATAATTTATATTTTTTAATTAATTCTTTTTTGGGATTATCCTTAGTTCTTATTATTTTAATTATTGAATTTAAGTTTTTAAAAACGATTTGATAACCCTTAAGAATTTCTAATCTTTTTTTTATCTTTTCAATATTAAATTTGGATTTTCTTTTAATAGTAACTTTTCTATGATCTAAAAAATTTGAAAGTATTTCAATAATTCCAATTTGCTTCGGTTCTATACCATCAATTAATACATTAAAATTACAAGAGTACTTAATAGATAAGTCAGTTAATTTAAAACATAAGCTTATTAATTTTTCTGCATCAATATTTCTAGTCTTTGGTTTTAAGACTATTCTAATATTTTCATCAGACTCATCAACTACATCGTCCAAAGGTAATTTTTTATTATTTATATTATTTGCAAGTTGTTCGATTATCTTAACTTTATTAACTTGATATGGAATTTCAGTAATAATGATTTGATATAAACCATTTTTTAACTCTTCTATTTGGTATTTGGCATTAATATTAAATGATCCCTTGCCATTCTTGTAAATTTGTTTTTTTTCATTGCTATCTAAAATTATTTCACCACCTGTGGGAAGATCTGGTCCATTAATAATTTTTAAAATTTCAGTTAGTGATGCTTTATCTTTTTTAATTATTAATTTTAATGCATCAATTAATTCAACAACATTATGAGGGGGAATGTTTGTGGCCATGCCTACAGCTATTCCCATTGCTCCATTAATTAAAATATTAGGAAGTTGGGATGGTAGAACCACTGGTTCTAAATTTTGACCATCATAATTATCTTTAAAATCTACTGAGTTTTCTTCGATGCCATCAAAAAAATAATTTGAATAATCTTGTAATCTTGCTTCTGTGTACCGCATTGCTGCAGGATTATCACCATCAATATTTCCAAAATTACCCTGGCCATCTATTAATGTAATTCTTGTAGAAAAATCCTGCGCCATCCTTACCAAACTATCATAAATAGCTTGATCTCCATGAGGATGAAATTTACCCATTACATCGCCAACAATTCTAGCACATTTTTTGTAACTTGAATTTCTGAAAAGTTTCAGTTGATACATTGAATAAATTATTCTGCGGTGAACAGGTTTTAATCCATCTCTCACATCAGGTAACGACCTTGAAACAATAGTTGATATTGCATAGGAAAGATATTTTTCACTAAGAATAGTATCTAAATTTGATTCAATTATTTTATTCATTTTTTTCTAAAAAACTGATTATGTTTTTCTTAAATAAAATATACTGATTTGGCAATTTATGATTTAAATTTGATAAATGATTTTTGATAAAAATAATTTCAAAAATTTTAAAAAAATTATTCAAAGAGTTATAATCGAATATAACATTTGAATTATTTACAAAAAGATGATGAGGGAAATCAATAGTATAGTTTGAGTAATTTTCTTTAAATTCTAAAGTATCTGTATCGAAATATTTGAATCTATTATTGTTAATATAATCTAATTCGTACCCAATATATTTAAGTAAATCAAATAAGTAGATACAAAAGAAATTTAACCATTTTTTTTTATTAATCATAATTTCTAAAAACTCTTTAGAAATTTTATATATTTGGTTTATTTTCTGTCCCTCAATCACTGAGGCATTAATTAAAGAAACAACAGAAAGTAGGCAGCTTAGTTTATATTTATCATTAATAACACCTGACAAATAAGGTTTTGATAATTCAGATTTTATAGATGGTGGACGACTCCCAATGTATGTAACATCAAAATTTAAAAAAAAACCAAGTTGCATTATATTTTTCTTATTCTTTGAAAGTCCTCCGTATACAATTCCTGAAATTACTTCATCCGTATCTGATAAAAATTTAATTAATAGATCGTTATCTTTAAAAACTTTTGAATGAATAAGTATACCGTTAAATTTTTTTTGCATCTGATGAAATAACATTAATATAAAGATGAGTTTTTACATCTAAAATATTAGAAATTTCT
>CACKRO010000025.1 GCA_902602695.1 uncultured Alphaproteobacteria bacterium
TTAAAATAATTATTTAATATGCTTAATAGCCAAACTATTGTTATCAATAATAAAATAGATAAAAAATATTTAAAATAAATCATCCATTTTCCAGATCGAGGTAAAAAGGAAATTAGGCTTGGAAAAAAAGCTATAACTAAATAAGGTAAGCTCATTCCTATACCCATGAAAAAGAATATTAAAAATAGATAAGTTGTTGATTGAGTAAATGCAGCCGTTACAGCTGTTCCCAAATATGGTGCAGAACAAGGTGTGGCAAGTAATGTTGCAAAAAAACCATTAAAAAAATTTTTTGTATAAAAATTATTTCCTGAATTTAAAATTCTTGTTGAATATAAAAAACTTGGTAGATTTATTTGAAAAAGCCCTAGTGTATTCAAGAAGAACATTGATATAATAGTTAAAATAAACATTAAAAAGTAAGGTTCTTGAAATTGCATACCCCAAGATACTGAAATATTGATTTGTTTAAGAATAGCAAAAAAGGAACCAAGTACTAAAAAAGAAGTAATAATACCCAATACAGTTATAAAAAAACTACTTTTTATCCTTTTCTCTTCAGTATTAATTACAGATAATAATTTTAACGATAATACAGGAAATACACATGGCATAAGATTTAAAATAAACCCGCCTAATAATGAGATTAAGAGTAAGTATACAAGACTATTGTTTATAGAAATATTTTTATCTACATTTTCAATTTCTACACTTTTTTCAACTTTGAAACTGTGATTATTATCATAAAAAAATATTTCTATTGGAAATTTTTTTTCATTAAATTGATCGGAACTATAATATAAAGAGGTATTCAGTTTTTGGAAATCGAGGGAATAATTATTTATTGGTTCTACAACTGGCAATCCAAATGGTGTGTGAATAAAAATCTTTGGGTCATCAAAAAAAGAGGTAGTTGATATTTCGATATCAAAAATAACGTTATTACTATTTTCAATAGCCTTAATTGAGAAATTAGAAATGGGTGTAAAATCAATATTATTGTTTGATGTAGTAGATAAAATTTTTTCAATTTCAAAAAAATAATCTGTATAATCACCATCTCCAGATGGTAAGTTTAAAAATATATCTGCATTACCTGGAATGCAAACATCTTTACAAACTAAATAATTAATATTTAAATTTAAATTTGTTTGTTTTTGATTATCTTCAAGATCTACAATCAAAGGAAAGATAACTTTATCTTTATATCCAATAGATTTTAAACCTAGTATTTCAAATTCTATTGGCTCTGGCCATAGTATTTTTATATCTTTAACATTCGAAGAATTATTCCATATAATTTTTTGAGGGAAACCTCCTCCTCCAGGTGATTTCCAGTATGTTTTCCATTCCTCTTCTAGTTCGTATTCTAGTGCTAAAATTAATTGATTATTATTATTTGATGTGGTCATTGGTGAAATTAATCTAACTTTTGATTTTTCACTAATTGCCCAATCTGAAGATAAGGAGTATCCAGCTGTGCTAAATAGTCCAAGAGTAAATATTATTGCAATTTTTAACAGATTTATAACTTTTATTACCTTGTCCATATAAAATAAATCAATACAATATTGAAAAATATAAATTAACGCGAATATATATACTATATGAATTTAACTGGTCAGTTCTTAATTTCAATGCCTTCATTAGAAGATGATAGATTTGAAAAAACAGTGATTTATATGTGTGCTCACTCAAAAGATGGGGCTATGGGTATAATAATCAACAAAAAAATTGATTATGATCTTTACCCTGATTTGCTTGAACAATTAGGTATAGACAAGCCTTTAGAGGATAAAAAACTTTATATTCGCTATGGTGGTCCAGTTGAAAGTGGTAGAGGGTTTGTTTTACATTCTGATGAAGTAATTCAAAAAGAAACCCTAACAATAGATAAAGGTGTTGCGTTAACTAGTACTTCAGAATTTTTTGAAGATCTTTCTAAAGGTAATGGCCCAAAGAATAGTATTCTAGCTCTTGGATATGCAGGATGGGGTCCAGGACAAATTGAAAAGGAATTAGCGTCAAACAGTTGGATGACGCTAAAAGCAAATAGTGATTTTATTTTTGATGAAAAAGTTAATAATAAATGGAATGATGCATTTAATTTATTAGGAATAGATGCAAGTAAACTTTCAATATTTTCAGGTAGTTGTTAGTTATAGAATTATATCAAAAACTCTTTCCTTATCTTTTTCTAAAACTTTTTTTATTTTAAACTTTTCAGTTTTTGTAAGTTTCATACCTTTATTAGTCACAAATGATTTCATTTTAATTACTTCTTTTTCAGGCATTTTTCTTTCGTATTTCAAAATATGTTTCTTTCCACTAATCACAAATGCTGTCTTCATTTTTATCTCCTTTATTTTTAAGAGAGGTAAGATTACCTCCCTTAATTTTTTGTATAAGTATTAGTCCCTAATTGAATAAGCTACCACTCCAACCTCGGCTTTATCAGTACCAAGTTTTTCGGCTTCTTCACTAATTCTTAATCCCATAATATTTTTAATTAGATATATTACAATATATGAGAAAACAAAAACAAAGATGCACACTGATGTGACACCCAGTAATTGAATTAAGTATGATGCATCAGGATTTGTAAGAGGGACAACTAATGTTCCCCAAATACCAGCAAACATATGTACAGGTATTGCACCAACAACATCATCTAGTTTTAATGAATTTAAAAAGTTAGTACCATAATACATTATTATACCACCAACTGCTCCTATTCCAATTGCGATAAATGGACTAGGCATTAATGGCTCTGCTGTTATTGAAACTAAACCTGCAAGTGCTCCATTAAGCATCATGACAATATCAGTTTTTCCTCCAATCAATCTTGTTATTGCTGCGCCAGCCATACATCCACCACAAGCTGCAAGTTGAGTGTTCATGAAAATTTTTGACATTGCTGTTGCATCTTCATAAGAACCTAATGCAAGTTGAGACCCGCCATTAAAACCATACCAACCCATCCATAAAATAAATGTTCCTAATGTAACTAAAGGAATTGATGATGGAGCAAATGGAGCCATATTAGCTGGTTGTCCACTCGCGCTAAATCTTCCAAGTCTTGGACCTAAAATAATTACTCCTGCTAAGGCTGCAGAGCCACCACAAGCGTGAACTAATGTCGAGCCAGCAAAATCTGCGAAACCTAGAGCGTCTAGCCATCCTCCACCCCATTCCCAACCCATTTGAATTGGATAAATTACTCCTCCAAGAACTGCAGCAAAAGTAAAGAAAGGCCAAATTTTTATTCGCTCTGCAACGGCACCGGATACAATTGAAACAGTTGCACAAACAAATAAAGCTTGAAAAAACCAGTCTGAGGCATCTGAATAACCTGTTTCCATAGATGAATTATCAGTCCATATAGATGGCGAACCAACATAACCTCCTTCAGGGACAGAATATCCAAGATTATATCCAATTAAATAGAAAACAATTGAAACAATTGCAAACTTTCCAATATTTTTAGCAGCAATAGTTGATACACTTCTCGTTGTAACTAGACCTGATTCTAAAAATAGAAATCCTGCAGCCATCCACATGACTAAAAATCCACATACTAAAAAAGAAAACGTATTAAATATATATGCTACTTCAGCGTCAACCTCTGCTCTCACAGATGAACTTAGCAATAAAATAAAAGAGAAAATTGCAAAAAGACTAAAAGATTTTTTATACATTATTAAACTCCATATAGAATTATAAACACATAACTTACCTTTAGTTATGCATTACATCATGCGTAGCTATGGAAATTAATTAATAAGATCCGCGTTCCTTCGGGTATACCTACTTCCGATTTGTCTAAGACAAATTGAACGATTTTATAACTTTGCATGCGTTCCTTCGACTTTCGTCTACTTCCGTCACTCTAAAAGAGTGATGAACGTGGTTTGACTTATAACTATAATTCGGAAAGTATCAACAAATAGTATTAAAATTAATTATTAAAATCTAATTAATTTTCTAAACTCATTTTATTAAAAAATGAACCTTCTTTTTTTAACCAACCATTAATCATGTCCAGAAAGTTATTACTTAAATAGTAATTTTTAATTCTTTTATCAGATTGACTTTGTTCTTTAACAAAAATATTTTTTTCTAAGGCTTCGTTTAAAATTGATTGAATAGATGATCTAGAACCAATTGACTTAGGTATATTTGCACAAATTGTTTCAAATGAAATTCCATTTGATCTATTATTTTCATAAATTTCAAGAGAAATAACGTGGTGTAAAATTGATTTAAATAAAAATTTAGAAACGTAATCTTCTGAAAAAAAGCTTGAATAAATATTTCTTTTTTTTTCTTTTATAATTTCTGTTTCAGTCATTTGATCCTCGCACTAATGTTAAGCAAATTTGGGAGAGCAAATGCTCTCCCATTTTTTAGTGACCAACTATAAGGAGTTGATGTGCTAATCACTAAATTCATTAGTCTCTGATGCTGTAAGCCATAACGCCTACTTCAGATTTATCAGTACCAAGTTTTTCAGCTTCTTCACTAATTCTAATACCAAAAAGCATTTTCATGATGTACCAAATAATAAATGATACAACAAAAACGAAAACGTTAATTGCTATTATTCCGTAAAGTTGTGCACCAAAACTTGCTGCGCTGTTTGAAATTGGAACAACTAAAGTTCCAAATATTCCAGCAAAACCATGTACAGGAATTGCTCCAACAACATCATCAATTTTAAGAGAAATTAAAAGTCTTGTACCGTAGAAGACAATTAAACCACCTACTGCACCAATGATTATAGCTAGTATGGGTGAAGGAGCTAATGGTTCTGCAGTTATTGCTACAAGACCACCTAATGCACCATTAAGCATCATTACAACATCTGTTTTACCAGTTACTAATCTTGAAATTACTGCACAAGCCATTACACCTGCTCCAGCTGCTAAGTTAGTATTTATGTAAATTGTTGCTACTGCAGTAACATCATCAAAAGTGCCCATTGCTAGTTGTGAACCACCATTAAATCCAAACCATCCAAGCCACAGGATAAAAACACCGAGAGTAGCTAAAGGAATAGATGAGTTTGCAAATGGCTCCATAGGAGATGCTTCACCACTATCAGTAAAACGTCCTAATCTTGGGCCTAGAAGAATTGCACCGGCTAGAGCTGCTGCTGCACCTGCACTGTGTACAAGAGTTGATCCAGCAAAGTCAGAGAATCCAGCTTCTGCTAAATATCCTCCACCCCACTGCCAACCCATTTCAATTGGATATATAAAACCAGTTAAGAGTGCACAAAAGATAAAGAATGGCCAAATTTTAATTCTTTCAGCTAGTGTTCCAGATACAATTGAACAAGTTGTTGCACAAAATACCATCTGAAAGAACCAGTCAGAACCATCGGAATAGCCTGTATCGACGGCGCTACCATCACTCCAAGGAATTGGAGATCCAATAAATCCACCAGCAGGTATACCATAAGCCATATTGTATCCGACTAACCAAAACATTATTCCTGCAATTGAATACAAGCCAATGTTTTTAGCTGCAATTGTTGCTACACTTTTGGATGTAACAAGTCCTGATTCAAGCATTGCAAATCCTGCTGCCATCCACATGACTAAGAACCCAGATACAAGAAATAGGAAAGTATTTAATATGTATTGCACTTCACCATCTACCTCTGCTCTTGCATAAGAA
>CACKRO010000026.1 GCA_902602695.1 uncultured Alphaproteobacteria bacterium
TATTAAACTTAAATTTATTCTGGAAGTCCAGCTTTCTTTAAACCTTCTAGAAGAATATCTTTTATCATATCTACAGCTACCTTTTCATAATCTGCAAGTTTCTTAATTTCTGGTCTTTGTTTTTGAAATTTGTTTAAGAATTCCTTTGAATCATCAATTTGATCATTCAACGCAAGTACTGCAGATTTCCAACCATCTAGTCTAGAATGAGGCATTCGATCATAAGTGTCGTTTATCCAAAAAAGTGCATTTTCCCAATCTTTTAAACCAATATATATCCAAGTCAAAATTACCCCAGAGTTATTTTTTCTATAAGGATCTATTTCAATTGCTTTATTAATTAATTTTAATGCTTCATCAAATTTTTTGAATTGCGCTAAAGAAAAACCATAATTGAATATTGCGTTGGGGTGATTGGGATTTAAATCAAAAGTTTTTTTCATAATTTCATGACTTTTGTTAATATTATTGGTTATCCTATAATAGTGACCTAAAGCATCTAAAGCTAATGGATTTTCTGGATCTAAAGAAACAGCTTTTTCTGAAAGAGTAAGATATAATTTTTCATTTTCGTTTCTTTCTTCTGTTTTTTTTGGATCATAAATTTCCAAAGTTAAACAACCACAATATAAAACATATGCATCACAAAAATTAGCATCTAAATCTATTGCTTTTTTGCAATGCTTCATAACTTTATCTCTAATTTCAGAAGTATTTGGATTATTATTTATTATGTTTAAACCTTGCATATATTCATCCCATGCACTTATATTTTTCTTTGGTTTATTTTTCATTTTACTAATTTCTTGATCTTTCAAAGCTGGAGAAATTAAACTTACTACATCCAAAGAAACTTCATCTTGAACTTCAAAAATATCTTCTAATGAACGATCCCATCTTTTAGACCAGATTTGTTTATCATCAGCTGCAAAAATTAATTGAGCTGAAATTCTAACTTTATTGCCTCCTTTTCTAACACTTCCTTCAACCAAATAATCAGCACCAAGTGAATTAGCTACTTTTTTAGTATTTTCCGTAGTTCCTTTAAAACTAAAACTTGAATTCCTTGAAACGACGGGAAAAGTTTTCCATTTAGATAAATTTGAAATTATATCTTCAGTGATACCATCAGCAAAATATTCTTGTTCTTCATCATTACTCATATTTTTAAATGGCAAAACTGCAATAGTAGGTGGTTTTATTACATCTTCCATACTGCTAATGTATTCGTCATTGATGTCTTTATCATACTCTTCTATATTTAATGAATATGCGTTTAAATCAGTATTTTTTACTTTTTGATGACCAAGTTCATTAAATATCAGGTCAGTTTTTTTTGCTACTAAGTCATATATAGTTTTTGATAGACATACACCACCGGGAGTAGCAAGAGCTTCTAATCTTGAAGCTATATTCACACCCTCTCCATATAAGTTTGTGCCTTCCACTATAACATCGCCCATATTAAGGCCTATTCTAAATTCCATTTTTTTATTTTCATCTATATTTTTATTTCTTTCTTTTATTAATTTTTGAAATTCAGAAGCACAAATTACCGAAGATACTGCACTTTGAAATTCTGCTAAAATTGAATCTCCAGCTGTATTGAAAATTTTTCCACCATGTTCTTTGAATAAATTTTCTAATATTGATTTACAAGAATTTAAGTTTTGAATTGTACTATTTTCATCCTTTTCCATTAAAGTGCTATAATTAACAACATCTGTAACAAAAATAGCTGCAATTTTTCTTATTACTTTTTTATCATTCATCTAATTAAATATTTATTTTGATTGTATTTATATTATATCTAAATTTATATATATAAATAATACCTAATAAAAAATTTACAAAATGAAATTTGATAACGAAACTAGTATTATTCAACAAAAAATAGCAAATGGTTATGCTGGAGTTTCACGAAGACTAGCTATTGTGAATGCTTTAAATTTAGAGACTAATGAAACTGTAATTGATATTGGTTGTGGCGGTGGTCATTTAGTCAAAGAAATTTCATTATCTATTGGAGAACAAGGCAAAGTAATAGGAATTGATCCAAGTCAAGATCAGTTAGATGTTGCAAGCGATAAATGTAAAGGTCAAAATAATGTGGAACTTATTTGTACTACAGCCAATGATATCAATATAGAAGATGCTTCATGTGATAAAATTACAGCTACTCAAACATTAGAATATATCGAAGATATAGATACATCCTTAAAAGAAATGAAAAGAATTTCTAAAACAAATTCTAAATTTGTTAATGTTTCAATTCTTTGGGACTATTTTAGATTTTATGGACCAGAAAAAGAAATTAATGATCTCATTCATGAGGCATTTAGAGCGCATTGTTTTCACCAAATGCTTCCACTTGATTTAAATGGTAAATTAAAAAAACTTGGTTATAAAAATGTAAGTTCTCAAAATTTATCGTATTTAATTACAAATAGAGATAATAATTCACCAGCAATTTTTTATGAAACTATGTTAAGTAAATTTGCGTTAAGCCAAGGTGTTTCAGAAGACAAAGTAGATGACTGGAGAAAACAATTAACTGAATCTGAAAAGGTAGGTAATTTTGGATTTACAAGTTTTCCAGTATTAACTGCCGCATATTTAGGTTAATTTTAAAAAATGAAACTAAAAGTTTACTTATCCGGTGAAATTCATACTAATTGGCGAAATGAGATAATAGATAAATGTAAATCTAAAAATTTAGAAATAGAATTTTCAAGCCCAACTACCAATCATGAATTATCAGATGATGTTGGTGTTAAAATACTTGGAAATGAAGAAAATAAATTTTGGCACGATAACAAAGGTGCAAAAATTAATGCAATCAGAACAAGAAACGCAATTGAAAAAGCTGATATTGTTGTTGTTCGTTTTGGTGAAAAATATAAACAATGGAATGCAGCTTTTGATGCAGGATATGCATCAGCATTAAATAAATCATTAATTATAATGCATAGTGATGAGCATCAACACGCATTAAAAGAGGTTGATGCAGCAGCTCTTGCTGTTGCTAAAAATACTGATGAAATTGTTAAAATTTTACAATATTCTACAGAAGGAGAAATATAATTTAATTATTTTCTTTGTCTGACAATCTTCTTAAACTCTCTTGTGGCCATGTTTTTTCTCTATCATACATAGCGTCATGGCAAATATCTTTATTTGAAATTTCAATCCAAGGATCCTTGTCTTTAACAAAAATATGAGCTTGAGGAGTTATTGGTTGGTCAAGTGTAGCTGTTCTAATTGCAAGTCTTGATTTGGCTACATTATATTTACAATATAAATAGACCCCACAATTTTTACAAAAATAAACTTTATAACCTTTTCCACTTCCAGTTGGTAATTCACAAGAATCGATTTCTCCTTGAACTGAAAAATCATCCTCAAATATCATTGTATGTATAACAAAAGAAGAGCCAGTAGAAATTTTACAGTTTTTACAATGACAAGCTTGTGTAAACAATGGAGCAGCATTGATTTCATATTTAACTTCTCCACATGCGCAACCTCCTCTTAAACCCATATTCATAAAGTATCAGAAAAAAAATTTATTTTAAATAATATTCTCTTTATTTATTTAAGAGGCTCTTTTTCTCTCGTGTGGAATGAGAAATTTCTTTCTTAATCTTAAGTTTTTAGGAGTTACTTCTAAAAGTTCATCATCTTTAATATATGCAATCATTTGCTCTAAAGACATTTTTCTTGGTGGCATTAGATTAACAGCTTCATCAGTGCCGGATGCTCTTACATTTGTTAATTGTTTTCCTTTTAGCACATTTATATCTAAATCATTTTCTCGAGTATGCTCACCAACAATCATGCCCTGATATACTTTCATTTGAGGATCAATAAACATAGGTCCTCTATCTTGAAGTTTCCATAAAGCAAAAGCAACAGCTGTTCCAGTTTCAGTAGCAATCAAGACTCCTGTTCTTCTATCAGGAAAATCACCCTTATGTTCTTCATATGAAGAAAATATTCTATTCATAACTCCAGTACCCTTTGTTTGAGTTAAAAAAGCACCTTGATAACCAATCAAACCTCTTGATGGAACTTTAAAAATTAATCTTGTTTTTCCAGAACCAGCAGTTCTCATGTCTATCATGTCACTTTTTCTTTTATTCATACTGTCAATAACTGAACTAGAGTACTCTTCATCAACATCAATTGTAACTTCTTCAATTGGTTCTAATTTGCTACCATCAGAGTTGTTTTTAAATATAACTCGTGGCCGTGAAACTGACATTTCAAAACCCTCTCTTCTCATAGTCTCAATTAGAACACCTAATTGCAACTCACCTCTTCCACCAATTTCAAATGAATCTTTATTACTATTTTCTTTAAAAGTAATTGCCACATTAGTCTCAGCCTCATTTAATAATCTTTGTCTGATTAGTGTAGAGGTTACTTTATCACCTTCGAGACCCGCAAATGGTGATGAATTTACCGAAATATTTACTGACATTGTAGGAGGATCTATGGGTGTCGATTTTAAAGGAATATTATTTGATGGATCAGTAATTGTATCAGATACAGATGTTAATTTGAGACCAGCGATACAAATAATATCTCCTGCATTAACTTTTTCTACAGGTATTTTTTCAGTTCTTTCAAATCTAAATAGTTTCGTTAATCTTCCTTTTTCAATTATCTTACCATCAAGATTAATAGAATTAACATTGGTATTAACCTGAGCAGAACCCTGTTGGACTTTACCAACAAGACATCTACCTAAAAATGGATCGTAATCTAATAGAGTTGCTAACATTGCAAAAGGTTTATCATCTTCAACATTTGGTGGATTTACATATGACAAAACTAAATCTAACATTGGGATAAGATTTTTTCTTTCTTGTTTTAAATCAGTTACACACCAACCATCTCTTCCAGATGCGTATAGGATTGGAAAATCTAATTGTTCATCATTTGCATCTAAAGCTACAAAAAGATCAAAAACTTCATCTAAAACCTCTTCAGGTCTAGCATCACTTCGATCAACTTTGTTAATAATTACAATTGGCTTTAAACCTTGCTTAAGTGCTTTACCCAGAACAAATTTAGTTTGAGGCATTGGTCCTTCAGCAGCATCAGTTAAAAGGATAACACCATCTGCCATCCCAAGAACTCTTTCTACTTCACCTCCAAAATCAGCATGTCCAGGGGTATCTATAATATTTATTCTTATGTCATTCCAAGTTACAGAAGTTGGTTTTGCAAGTATAGTTATACCTCTTTCTCTTTCGAGATCCCCGGAGTCCATTAATCTTTCATTAAATTCTTGATTTTTACGAAAAGATCCACTCTGCTTCATAATATTATCAATTAAAGTCGTTTTACCATGATCTACGTGGGCAATAATTGCTATATTTCTTATTAATTTATTA
>CACKRO010000027.1 GCA_902602695.1 uncultured Alphaproteobacteria bacterium
GCAACATGCATCACAATTTCAGAGCTATAACCAAGATTAAGTAAAATAAAGTAAGTTACAGGTACTATTATTATTCCACCTCCAACTCCTAATAATCCTGCAATAAATCCAGAGACTAGACCTGTTAATAAAAAAATAAATACTATTGAAGTCAAATAAATTACCGTATTTTAAGTTTCATTAATGTAGTAAACAATTTAATATAAAAGTAAATAAGACTATGAAACATGTGCATTGGATAGGAACAGGATTATCTTCTATACCGGGAATTAGAAGATTAGCAAAAAATTTAGATAATTTTACAGTATGGAATAGAACTTTAGATAAGGCTATAAAGAGTATTGACCATGTAGATAAAAACAATGTGAATGCAAAACAGTTTGATGTTGATTTATTATTTAACGAAACAAACCCAGGTGATATTGTTATTTCTCAACTACCTGCAAACAAACATTTAGAAATAGCTGAACTTTGTTTAAAACATAAATGTCATTTTGCATCTACTAGTTACCTTAATCCAGAAATAAATTCGCTGAATGCAGATGTAAAAAAAGAAAATTTAGTATTTATCAATGAGGTTGGTTTAGACCCAGGTATCGATCATTTTTTTTCTCATTTACTTGTCAGTGATCTTAAAAAAATTTCGACTGAAAAAACAGAAGTGGTTTATGAATCATATTGTGGGGGTTTTCCAGCAATTCCAAATGATTTCAAATACAAATTTAGTTGGTCCCCAGCTGGAGTAATTAAAGCCTTAAACAATGATGCAAAATATATAACAAAAGGTAAAATAAATACTGTAACTCCTTATAAATCTATTAGTTCTTATTCAATATCTGGTGAGAATTTTGAAGCTTATCCAAACAGAGATTCAACACCATATGTAAGTGAATACTTGTTTGATGAGAAATGGAAAGTCAAAGAGTTCGTAAGAGGAACTTTGCGACTTGATGGTTGGAAAGACGCGTGGCAAGATATCTTTTCTATGCTTGAAAATAAATCGGATAATATAGAAGCTGAGATCAATGAAAAAAGTAAAGAATTATTAAAAGATAATAAATACTTACCCAAGGAAGAAGATCGCGTTGTACTTTCTGTAAAACTTAAAGCTTTTGAAAATGATAATAAAATTTTTGATAGTTCTTATTTTCTAGATGAAAAAGGAAGTGGTGAAAATACCGCAATGGGTAAACTTGTATCAATTACTTTATCAGCTGCGATTGATCTAATTATGGATAATAAAATTGAGTCAGGTGTAAAAACTGCACCACATAAAACAGAACACATAATGTATTTTTTTAAAATTTTAAAAGATTATAAAATTAATATCCAACAAGAGAATGGATAATCAATTAAGCAATATTGGTATTGTTAGAGAGTATAGGAATGATGAGAATAGAACTCCTATAGTTCCAGAACATATTAAAAAATACAAAGAAAGTAATCCGAATATTAATTTCATTATTCAGCCATCAAATAATAGATGTTTTTCTGATGAAGAATATAAATTATCTGGCGCTAAAATTAATGACAATTTAAATGAATGCTCAATAATATTAGGGGTTAAAGAAATTGATTCAAATATTTTAATTAATAATAGGACATATCTTTTTTTTTCTCACACTTTTAAAATTAATAAACAACAAAAAAATATTGATAAAAATAAGAAAGACCTACTCTTATCAATTTTAAATAAAAAAATCACACTGATTGATTATGAAAATATCAGAGGTAAAAATGGTACTAGGAGTTTAGGTTTTGGAAGATTTGCAGGTATTGTTGGATGTTATAATACCTTAAATTTATTTCTCAAAATAATTGGAAAACAATCTCCTGCTAGCGCTTACAAAATCAATGATTACGAAAGATTAGTATTAAATTTAAAAAATTTATATTTTCCTAAAACTAAAATTCTTGTTACTGGTGATGGCAGGGTTTCAAAAGGAGTAATTGAACTTTTAAATCAAACAAACATTAAAGCAGTATCAAAAAAAGACTTTTTGGAAAAAAAATTTAATCAACCTATTTTTTGTAATTTGGAAACTAAAGATTATGTCACAAATAATTCTTCCTCTGATTTTAGCCTTGAGCATTTCATTAATAATCCTCAAGATTATTCGAGTTCTGCATTACAATATTTAAAAGAAACTAATATTCTTATTAGTGCACATTATTGGGACCCATCTTCTCCAAAAATATTTGAGAGTGAAGACTTAAAAGATTTAGAAAATCTAAAAATTGTTGGCGATATTACTTGTGATATTAATGGCTCTATCCCAACTACAATACGATCAACAACAATTGAGAAACCGAATTATTGGATTGAAAGAAATAATTTAAAAGAAATAGATGAAAATAATGATGGAATTGCTGTTATGGCAGTTGATAATTTACCATCTGAATTACCTCGGGATTCAAGCACAGAATTTAGTGAAGGTATAATCAATGAGGTTCTTCCTTTTTTATTAAAAGAAGATGATGGAAGAATATTAAATGGAACAATAACAACAGATGGTAGTTTTTTAGAAAAGTACAATTATTTAAATAATTATATTAATATTAATGAATAAAGCAGAAAAAAAACATCATCTCTCTTCCGAAATCACAACACCTTTTAAAATTGTCAGTGATTTTAATCCAAGTGGTGATCAGCCTGAAGCAATTAAAAGTATTGTTAAAAGTTTAAATGAAGGAGAACAAGAACAAGTTCTTTTAGGTGTTACTGGATCAGGTAAGACCTTTACAATGGCTAAAGTAATTGAAAAAGTACAGAAACCCACTTTAATAATGGCACCAAACAAAACATTAGCAGCACAACTTTATGGCGAAATGAAAAACTTATTTCCAAATAATGCTGTTGAATATTTTGTCAGTTATTATGATTATTACACACCAGAAGCATATGTACCAAGATCTGATACATATATTGAAAAAGAATCTTCAATAAATGAACAAATTGATCGTCTAAGGCATTCAGCTACTAGATCTTTAGTGGAAAGAAGAGATACAATTATCGTAGCATCAGTTTCTTGTATTTATGGTATTGGATCAGTTGATGCTTATTCCTCAATGTCTTTTACTTTAGATAAAAATCAATCAATAAGTAGAGAGATAATTATCAGAAAGTTGGTTGAACTTTTATACAAACGTCGTGACATGGACTTTAGAAGAGGTAGCTTTAGGGCTAAGGGAGATATATTAGAAATTTTCCCTTCACACTATGAAGATATTTCTTGGAAAATATCTATGTTTGGAGATGATATAGAGAGTATAACACAAGTGGACCCACTTACTGGAGAGAAGCTTGGAGAACTTGAACAAATAAGAATCTTTGCAAATTCTCATTATGTAACTCCAAAGCCAACAATAAAAAAAGCAATTAATATGATTAAGAATGATCTAAAAAAACAATTAGAGATTTTTGAAAAAGAAAAAAAATACTTAGAAAGACAAAGGTTAGATGAGAGAACTACATTTGACTTAGAAATGATGGAAACTACTGGAAGCTGCAATGGTATTGAAAACTATTCTAGATATTTGTCAGGAAGAAAGCCAGGTGAGCCTCCTCCTACACTTTATGAATATATTCCGGAAGACTCTTTATTGTTTATAGATGAAAGCCATCAAACATGTGGTCAAATAGCTGGAATGTACAAAGGTGATTTTTCTAGAAAATCAACTTTAGCTCAATATGGTTTTAGACTACCAAGTTGTGTTGATAACAGGCCTTTAAAAAGAGAAGAATGGGACGCAATGCGTCCACAAACTATATTTGTAAGTGCAACACCAGGAGATTATGAACTTGAAAAGACAGGTGGTACCTTTGTTGAGCAAGTAATTAGACCAACAGGTTTAATTGATCCACCTATTGAGATAAGACCAACTAAACATCAAATTGATAACTTAATTGATGAATGTAAAAAGACTATAGGTAAAGGTCATCGTGTTCTAATCACAACACTTACCAAAAAAATGGCCGAAGATCTTACTGAATATATTAATGAAGAAGGGTTAAAGGTAAGGTATCTTCACTCTGATATCGATACACTAGAAAGAATAGAAATTATTAGAGATCTAAGATTAGGAGTTTTTAATGTTTTAGTTGGAATAAATCTTCTTAGAGAAGGTTTAGATATTCCAGAATGCGCTTTAATGGCTATTTTAGATGCTGATAAGGAAGGCTACCTTCGTTCTAGAACTAGTTTAATTCAGACGATTGGTAGGGCTGCAAGAAATGTTGAAAGTAAGGTGTTAATGTATGCTGATAATATAACTACTAGCATGAAAGAAGCAATGGAAGAAACAGATAGAAGAAGATCTAAACAACTTGAATATAATGAAATTAATAAGATTACACCGGTTAGTATAAAAAAGAATATTCAAGAAATAATTGAAAATACTGCTGAACAAGATCATGTTACAGTTGAAATTGATAATGCTAAAGAATTAGTTGGTAAGGATCTTAATAAACATATTAAAAATTTAGAGAAAAAAATGAATGAATTTGCTTCAAAACTTGAATTTGAAGATGCAGCAAGATTACGAGATGAAATCAATAGATTAAAAGCAAAAGAAGTGGGTCTTTCTAATAAAGTTTTACAGTTTAAAAAGAATTAATGGATATTGTATTTTCAGAAATTAACCATACTGGAATCATTAAACTTAATCGTCCTAAAGCTTTAAATGCTCTCAA
>CACKRO010000028.1 GCA_902602695.1 uncultured Alphaproteobacteria bacterium
CGGCACTTAGAAAGGAAGAAATGGCTACACTTTGATTACACTAAAACTCATTTATTTATTTGGTTATTTCTGAAAACGTGATTTCATGACCTTTATCAGTAAGAAGATTTTCTATCTTCTTTAAAAAATTATCGTCTTCTTCTCCACTTTCTCTTTTAGCTATATATTTATCCCAATCATCCATGGAGTTCCATTCCTCTGTTAAAAGTAATACATTTTTATTTTCAGTATCTATTGATCTAATAATATTATTTCATCCTTCTTGAGATAAAGTGTAGGCTCTTCCATTTGGTGAGTTATGTAAATTCATATATTCCTCCATTTTACCTTCTTTAATATGAACTTTAATCCAAACCATTATTGACATTTTATAACTTCTTTATAATTTTTTATTTTTTGCTCCTGGAAATAAATCTGCAAAACCAGAATTATTAGTTTCTTTAAATGATGGTAATGGTGATTCACTATCATATTGTGGTAATGCCTTTAACATCATTTCTTTAGCGGGTTTTGAACTTTCGTAACGCGCTTCATTGATAGATCCATCATGATCATAATCTTCTCTAAAATCAAATTTTTTTGCCAAATCAATTGTAAATAATGTTTTCCCATTTGATTTAGATAAAAAAGCGTCATCAGCTTTTTCAATTAAAGCATATACAGCCCGACCAACAAATTTTGGACTTTCTCCATCAGGAAATGCTGTAATTTCTGTTTGACCACCACCAGGATGTAAAGTTATTGCTCTTACATTATGTTCTTTCAACTCAATAGCCATATCACAACTCAGACGATCCATTGCAGCATGTGCAACTCCATACCCAACATCAAAAAGATAAAAAAAACCTCCGTAACTAGAAATTTGTAAAATCAGCCCATTATTGTTTTTTATCATTGATGGTACTATTAGCTTACTCATTACATATGAGCTTCTAACACCTACATTCATATGTCCGTCATACACAGAGATAGGTCTCTCCCAAAATGGCTTACCAAAATGAGGTGTCATTGCTACTAGCCCTTGATAAGCGCTATTTACTAGTAAATCTATTTTTTCTTCTTTTAAAATTATTTCTTCTGAAAATTTTTTGACATCTTCATCATTATTTTGATCTAAAACATAAGGAATCAATTCTCCATCACATTTAAAAGAATCAACTTCATCTTTTAGAGCATCAAGAGCAGATTTATTTCTTGCAGTTGCAAATACCTTGAAATTACCTTCAGTAGCAAGTACATGAGCTATACCTCGACCAAATCCACGAGATGCTCCTGTTACTATTGCTGTTTTAGTCATTTATAATCTCTTTTTTTTAAGAATATAAAAAATTAATATAAAAATAAAATATTAAATTTTGGCTACATTTTGGCTACACTTGCAACATCTTTTTTGAAAATTTTAGAAAAATTAATCTAAGCTATCTAACAAATTCATCACTATGAATATAGCTTTACCAACTTTTGGAGTCGGCATTCGTAGGTTGAAATCCTACCGCCCCAGCCAAAAAATCTTATTTCTATTTTCTAATGACTGTTTGAAAGAACAAGTTAAAATTTTGAAAAGATTTTCTATATATTTTTAAATCTTTTATTAATATTAAATCTTTGTTAATTAATCTTAATGAAAGAAATAATTGAAGTAAATTCTATTTTTGGAGTTATTAAAACTTTTAAAAATGATTTAATTACAGATCAAATACTAAATTTTGGTAATCATACAAGACCAGAATTTGCATTTGCAACTTCTATAATTTCAGATAATTTTAATATTTTTGACCTTGGTGCGCACATAGGAACTTTTACTCTTACTGCAATAAAAAAATTAATGAAAAATTCAAGAATTCTAACAGTGGAAGCAAGTTTTGAAAATTATAAATTATTGATTGAAAATACCAAAAACTATAAAAATATAATAAATTTAAATAATTTCTTAGGTAATGAAAATGAAAATTATGAATTTATTAAAGGAAGTGAAAATAATAGTGGAGGTGGTTCATTAGTAAAGTCCACTTCTAAAAAAAATATAACATACTCCATTGATAGTTTAGTTAATAAATTTTTTAAACCAGATTATATAAAAATTGATATTGAAGGGTTAGAAGGTCAACTATTAGAAAAATCCAATTTTATAAGAAATCATTTACCTATTCTTTACGTTGAAATAAATGATAGAGCACTTATTAAAAATGGATCATCTTCAAAAAAATTATTACAACTATTAAAAAAATACGGTTATTCTTTTTTTAGAAATGTTGGTTATAGAAATTTAAATAATGATTTATTTCTTACGTGTTATATGGAAGATTTTAATACTTTTTCTTTATCAAATATTTTTGATGTTCTTTGTGTTAACAATAACAGTGCAGTTTTTGAATATTTATTAAAATCATCTATCAAAATAAATAAAAAATAAGTTAAATCTACACATTGCGTAAGTAGAAAATTGAAGGTAGTGATTTCAAAAATACCAGAATATATTTTTGATAAGCCTGTTTAGACTTACTTGGAAAATCTTTGAGATAATTTTAAATACAACAAAATCTTCCATAATTCTCCTTAATATTTTGCAAAGGCAACTATTTTTTAAGAGGTATTCGTAAACTCAAATACTAGTTCTAAATTAAAATTTAAAATCTTATAAATATTATTTTAAGATAATTTACACTTTTCCAATATAAATCTTCAAATCTTTGCAGAAAGCTTATTCTGATTATTTCCTTTTCTTTAACACCCCAAATATTTGTTTTATCAATCCAACCTCTATAATTTCCTATGGAAATTAAACACCAATCAATTTTACATTTTTCTAAATGAACAATATTTCCTTTGCCAATCTCTCCAATAACATTCCCATTCAAGGTATTTAATAATTCTATATCATTATTATCTTTTGATAAAATTATCCCAGTTCTGATGCCTGATATTAAACTTTTATGTATCCATCCAACATTTTTTTTAAAATCTTCTACTTTTCTCCATTCTTCATACTCTTCTAATACTTTCAAGGGGTAATTTTTTTTTATGTATTTAATTTCAATAGGATAATTTTTACTTGGACCAACACGAATATTTGCATCATTAGATTTTAAAGATACGTACCTCGGAATTTCTAGACCAGTCTCTTTACCAATATCTGCATCACTCACCTGGCTAAAAGTTATAATTGAAATGAATGCTATTACGATTTGCATACTAATTTTTTTATAAAGTAGCATACGATTTATATAAAGTGTATAACATTATAAGCGCCTGTAGCTCAATTGGATAGAGCGTATGACTACGGATCATAAGGTTAGGAGTTCGACTCTTCTCAGGCGCGCCAAAAATTAAATGTTATTATACAAATTTTGACAAATCTGTATTAATTAATTTTATAAAATGATAATTGATATTAATTCCACCACAATTAAAAGTGATAATCGTTTATCAAATTTATTTTTTAATGCAAATTTCAGTAATTTATCAATTAATTGCAATACACTTAAAGGCAATTTTTTTTCTGATTCATTTTACTATTTTCCAATTAC
>CACKRO010000029.1 GCA_902602695.1 uncultured Alphaproteobacteria bacterium
AAAATATCTAAAATTTGACGGCGAAGTTATAATAACTACATCAATATTTTCTTTTTCAATATGTATTTGTATTTTTTCAATTCTGGAAATAAATTCTTCTTTTGGAAAATCGTTCATAAATTGATAAGTAACATAGCATTAACATGAATTAACAATAAGAAATACTTTGATCTATTCATCATTATTTATTTTTTGTTTGTCTTTAGGTACTTTTTTCCCTTTTGCTTCAGAGACATATTTATCTGCACTATTATTATCTAATATGTATGATCCATTTTTATTGTTAATTTTTGCTTCAGCAGGTAATATTTTAGGATCTTTAATTAGTTGGATATGTGGTTACTTTGTAAATTTTCTTATTAAGAAACCTTGGTTTCCAGTAAATAAATTTTTATTCCAGAAAGCTACAGATATTTTCAAAAAGTATGGAAAATGGTCATTATTATTTTCATGGGTGCCTATTATTGGAGATCCAATCGCATTTGCAGCAGGTACAGTAAAATATAATTTTACTTTTTTTTAATATTTGTATCTATTGGGAAAATTGCTAGATATTTGATAATATATTTATATCTTATTTAATTTGTGATGTTTGAAAATCTTATATTTGTTTTCATTATTGGTTTTTTATCTGGAGTTGGTTTTTTATCAATTTTATTTTTTCTTCGCAAAACAAAAAATTCTGAAATAAAAGATGATACTGATCTTACTTCTTTAAAAAATCACATGCAATCAATTCAGCAATCTTTACAAAATTTTAATTTAGCTCAAGATAGAATTGAGAATACTTTAATTAGAGGTGGTGCACTTCAACAAGGTCCTTGGGGAGAATTTGTACTTAAAAATATTTTAGATAGTGTTGGTTTGAGAGAAGGAGAAGAGTATTCAACTCAAAAAACTTTTAGAGATCAAGATGGTAATTTACAAAAACCAGATGTAATTGTTCATATGCCAGGTAATAGACACATAATTATAGATTCAAAAGTGTCCTTAGATTCTTGGCATGATTATTCTAATACAAATGATAATCAACAAAAGAAAATATTTTTGAAAAAATTTTTGGATTCAACAAAAACTTCGATTAGAAGTTTGAGTAAAGATAATTATTCAAAAATATATGGAATAAACACAATTGATAATGTTTTAATGTTTGTCCCAATAGAACCAGCATTACTTACTTTATATAATGAAGCAAATAAACTCATCGAAGATTCATGGAACAACAAAATAATTATTGTTGGACCATCAACTTTGCCTTTTTTACTTAAAGCTGTAGAAAATATGTGGCGTGTTGATAAACAATCAAAAACAATAAAAGATATAGCATCAGCTGCATCAGATATTTACGATAAAACAGTCAGTGTCTATGAGTCTTTTATAAAAGCTAATCATTCATTAGATTTAGCGAAATCAAAAATGGATGAAGCTAAACAACGACTACAAGATGGCTCAGGTAGTTTGACTAAAAAAGTAGAAAAGATGAAAAAATTAGGAAGATTAAGTACTAAAAAAACAGTTGCCAGATATAAATGACGATGTAATAAACTAAATAAATGCCTAGTTTTGATATTGTAAACAGATTAGATCATCAAGAAATTGATAACGCACTAGGAAATGCGACAAGAGAAATTACCACTAGGTACGATTTTAAAGGATCAGATACTTCAATAGAAAAAAAAGAAAATACTATAGTTGTTATTACTGATGATGAAATGAAAGCTGGTCAAGTAAATGACATGCTCGTTACTCATTTTGTTAGACGAAAAGTTGATCCTTTATGTTTAAAAAAAAATGATATGGAAAAAGCTGGGGGAAATAAAATTCGTCAGACTTATGAATTAGTAGAAGGAATTGAGCAATCCCTGTGTAAAAAAATTACTTCTGATGTCAAAAGTTCTAAATTAAAAGTTCAAGTAAAGATCAATGGGAATGAACTTCGTGTTGAAGGAAAGAAAAAAGATGATTTACAAAGTGTAATGAAGCTTATTGAGGATGCTAAGATAGGTATACCAGTCCAATTTGTAAATTTTAGAGATTAAAAAATGATTACATGGGAATTAATAGCTGCTTTAGCAGTGTATAATTTTATTATGTACGTAACTCCAGGTCCAAACAATAGTATTTTAACTGCATCAGGTATAAAATTTGGATTTATAAGATCTATACCTAATATTTTTGGTATTCCTTCTGGTCATGGATTGCAATTAGCGCTTGTATGTCTAGGTCTTGGATCTTTGTTTATTACCTATCCTATACTCTATGATATTTTAAGATATGTTGGAGCTGGCTACATTCTTTATTTAGCATATAAAATGTTTGGGTCTTTAAATATTTCAAAGACTGAAGATAGATCAAGACCATTAAAATATTATGAAGCAATTTTGTTTCAATTTGTAAATCCAAAAGCTTGGGTAATCTGCTCAACTGCAGTAACATTATATTATCCAAAAGATGAAAATATAATAATTGGAACACTATTTATGGTTATTATGTCTACAGTAGTTAATATTCCTTCCATTAGTATTTGGGCATATGGAGGAAGTGTTATCAGACAATATCTTAATAATGAAAAATTAAAAAAAATTATTGAATGGTTTTTAGCAATCCTTTTAATTATAACTGCAGGCTCAGTATTGTTTTATAACGTTTAAGGCTTAGGGATTTCATAAAATTCACCTACAGAATTATATCCTTTAATAACTGCAGGTCTTGTTGATATTTGTTTGTACCATCTCAAAACATTTGGATAATCATGTAAATTTATTTGATGTCTTTCATAACGAGCCGTCCAAGGCCAAATTGAAATATCAGCTATTGAATAGGTGTCTGAAAAATATTCTTGTTTTGAAAGTCTTTTATCCAAAATTGTATATATATGATTTGCATAGCCTTTAGTTTTATCCTCTGCAAATTTGCTTTTTCCAGGATGGTAAAATAAATACTGATGTGCCTGGCCTAGCATTGGCCCAACGTAAGCCATTTGAAAAAAAACCCATTGTATTATTTCCCAGTATTTATCTTCATTTAGAAATTTATGATATTTTTTTGCAAGATAGATAAGGATAGCCCCGGATTCGAATACTGTTTGTTTTTTATCATTATCTACAATTACAGGAATTTTATTTGCAGGAGACATTTTTGAAAACTCTTCACTAAACTGCTCTTTTTTCTCTAAATTTACTAAAATAGGATTAAAATCCACACTCAATTCTTCAAGCATAATACTAATTTTTCGACCATTAGGGGTAGGTGATGAATACAAATCAATCATTTTTTTTAGAATTTAATTAATAGAGAACTATATTCATAATATGCAGGAGAATATAGATAATATTATTAAATTAGCCTGGTGC
>CACKRO010000030.1 GCA_902602695.1 uncultured Alphaproteobacteria bacterium
AAAAGAGTATCTGCTTCTTTTAATTGCCCGACAGGATTCAAAATTTTTAAGTAATTCCAATAATTATTTTTTTTAAATATTTCTATATTTTCAATACTTAAATGATCAGTAGAAGGAGCAATTAAATTTTTTGCATCTTCGTTATAAGGGCGTGTTCCTTTAAAAGGTTTAATTTCAACCATAATAAAGAAACACTTTTAATTAAATAAAAAAAAATTTAAACTTAAATCACGCTACTTCTGGTATTTGAGAAATAGATTTATCTATTCCATCATCATCAATAACATCATCAGCCATTGATCCATTTAGATAATCATCATAAGCTGACATATCAAAATATCCATGACCACATAAATTAAAGAGAATAGTTTTTGACTCACCTTTTTCTTTACATTCTAAAGCTGCATCAATAGCTCCTTTTATTGCATGATTTCCTTCTGGAGCAGGGATAATTCCTTCTTGTTTTGCAAAAGTTAAACCAGCTTCAAAACAATCTTTTTGACCATAAGCCTTTGCTCTCATCAGACCTAACTCATATAAGTGACTTAAATGATAAGACATACCATGATACCTTAATCCACCAGAGTGATTAGCCGGCGGTAAGAAATCAGATCCAAGAGTATGCATTTTAATTAATGGAGTCATTTTTGCCATATCACCATGATCATAAGCATACTTGCCCTTAGTAAATGAAGGGCATGATGCAGGCTCACATCCAATTATATCAATTTTTTGACCACCTCTTAACTGCTGTCCTAAAAATGGAAACATTAATCCAGAAAGATTACTACCACCACCTGTGCAGCCGACAATTATATCAGGATAATCTCCTGCCATCTCCATTTGCATAATAGCTTCATTACCATTTATAGTTTGATGCATTAAAACATGACCTAAAACACTTCCTAGTGAGTATTTTGCTTTACCTCCACTTTTAACTGTTGCTTCTATTGCTTCTGATATTGCAATACCTAAGCTACCTGGGTTATCAGGATTTTCTGATAATAGCTTGTTTCCAAAATCAGTTAAATTTGATGGACTAGCATGACAGTTAGCCCCAAAAGTTTGCATCATTAATTTTCTATATGGTTTATGATCAAAGCTAACCTTAACCATAAAAACTTCAATATCTATTCCGAAAATTTGACCTGCATACGCTAGGGAACTGCCCCATTGGCCAGCACCTGTCTCAGTAAAAATTTTACTTATTCCCTCTTCTTTATTAAAAAATGCTTGAGGGACAGCAGTATTTGGTTTGTGACTTCCAGTAGGACTAACACCTTCATATTTATAATAAATTTTAGCTGGTGTATCTAAAAATTTTTCTAATTTTCTTGCTCGAAATAATGGAGAGGGTCTCCATTGTTTATAAACTTCTCTTACTGGCTCAGGTATTTCTATTTCTCTTTCAGTAGAAACCTCCTGCATTATTAGACCCATTGGAAATAAAGGAGCAAAGTCATCAGGACCTGCTGGTTGTTTAGTTCCAGGATGTAAGGGAGGTGGTGGTGGACTTGGTAAGTCTGCATTGATATTATACCAAAACTTTGGTGCTTTATTTTCTTCAAGTAAGTATTTGATTGAGTCGCTCATAATAAAAGTATATTGGACTATAAAAAATTAAATATCAACCATAAATGAAATACTTTAACTTCAAAAATGTGTCTATTTTTATTGCAGTTTTATTAGTATTATATGTTTTTTACGGATATTTTACTCATTGATTTTTTTTGCCCCACAAACAGACTAATAAAAACTAAAATAATTCCAACTACAGAACTGAATATTATTTGTTCAGAAAGAAATATGAATCCCCATATTAGAGCAAAAACAGGAATTAAATAAGCAACATAAGATAAGAAAACGGGACCAGATTGTTTAACTATATGATAGCGCATTTGAAATGCGATAGCTGTTGGAAAAACACCTAAATAAATAATACAAATTAAAGAAATTTCATTAATATTATTCTCATAATTGATAAAATCGTAGAATAAAAATGGTAATGATATTATCGCTCCAAACAATGTAGCAAAAGTAGTAATTGAAATAGGACTTAATTTCTTTAATTTATTATAAGCAGCAATATTTGAAATCATGTAACCAAATGCTGCTATAATCACGAAAATTTTTGCTAAAGTAGTAATGTAGTTTTTATCTTGAAAATTAAATTTACTTATATCTAAAATAAAAATGATACCTACAAAACCTATAATTATTGATAAAAATTTAATCCAAGTAAACTTATCGTCTGAAGTTAATACATGAGACATTAGTAATGTTATTATGGGGCCAACTGACATTAATAAACCTGCAGTAGAAGAAGGAATGTATTGTTCAGCCCAGCTAATCAGATAGAATGGTAAAAAAATTTCCAGTAATACCTATAAAAGAAAGAATTAAAACTAATTCGAGATTAAATTTAGGATGTTTGTTATATGAATAATATAAAATAATTAAGAATATTGATGCAATAATCAATCTTAAGGAAGCAATACTTGTAGGAGTAAAACTAGACAGGCAAATTTTAATAACGACAAAAGAAGATCCCCAAATAGCAGCTAGAATTATAAGAAGTATTAAATTGTTTGATACTAGCTTATTTAACAAAAATTAGATTTTATTTTTTGGTTGTGGAATTTCAGTATTTTCCGAAGGTTTCATAAATTCATCTCTTCTTCCATCCCAAAGATAATCTGCGTAATCAAATTCTGTTATCATTCTATCTGATCGTTCAAATGTTAAACCGTATTTCCTACAATAACTAGCAAATTCTTCAGCATTATCTATTGGTAAATTTTCTACAGTCCATTTCCTAGAACTTCTATCAAACTTGAAACCATTTTTTTTGAACCAATCTCTGTGATAATATGAGTCTCTACCAAAAGCTGAAAAAGTTATTTTTTTTGACATAATAATTTGTGCTCTTATATGAAAAACTTAGAAATAACAAATTTAATTTTTAAAATTAATTTTATTTAAAATAGTAGAAATCTAATAGTATTTATAATATGATAATATTATGGATCTTTATAGTAGTAGTGAAATAACAGTTCATCAGTTAAATGAACTTAAACAAGATGACAAAAAAATTCAAATCATAGATGTAAGAGAAGATACTGAAAGAGATCATGCCCATATTAAAGGCACAATACACATGAAACTTTCAGAAATTGCTAAAAGATACACTGAGTTAGATAGGAAAAAAAATATTTTTGTAATGTGTCATACCGGCACAAGAAGCCAAGCTGTATGTAAATGGCTTAAAGCACAAGGTTATAATCATTGTGTTAATGTACTTGGCGGAATAGATGCATGGGC
>CACKRO010000031.1 GCA_902602695.1 uncultured Alphaproteobacteria bacterium
CTGCACACAGGTTTGAAGATTTAATAACACCAATATTTTTTTGGTTAGACTTGTTATTGATTGAGTCTTTATAAAGCATATAAGGCTGTCCTGTTTCTATCTGCGCTTCTATAATTTTAGACATTAGATCTCTTGCTTTAATTTTTTCTAAATGCTTCATTTCATTTTCATACTTAGTGTAAAGTTTTTCAAACTCGTCACCATAAACATCAGAAAGTCCTGGACATTCATGTTCACTCATAAGTGTCCATTCTTCATCATTTTCTACTCTTTTCATGAATAAATCTGGTATCCATAAAGCGTAAAACAAATCTCTTGCTCTAAATTCTTCAGCGCCAGTATTTTTTCTAAGTTCTAAAAATTTCTCAATGTCAGCATGCCAGGGCTCTAAGTAAACTGCAAAAGAACCTTTTCTCTTACCTCCACCTTGGTCAACTGATTTAGCAGTCTCATTAAAAATTTTAAGAAATGGAATAAGACCATTAGATTTACCATTTGTTGATTTTATTCTACTTCCACTACCTCTAATGTTGTGTGCGTGCATGCCAATACCACCTGCAGTTTTAGATATTAGAGCACAATCTTTTATGGTGTTAAAAATACCTTCAATAGAATCATCCTCCATACCTATTAAAAAGCACGACGATAATTGTTGCATTTTTAATCCACTATTAAACAAAGTTGGCGTAGCATGTGTATACGTTCCAGTTGATAAATTTTTATAAGTTTCTTTTATTTTATCTAAATTAAACTCATTACCGGTAACTGTTAAAGTTACTCTCATCCAAAGGTCCTGAGGTCTTTCAATTGTTTTATTATCAAACTTTAATAAATATGCTCTTATTAATGTTGTGAGAGCAAAATAATCAAAAGTATAATCTTTGTCATAGTCAATTACGGACTCTATTAAATCTGCATTTTCCATCACCTTTTTATAATAATCTTCTCTCAACAATCCATCTTCGTATAAGTTTTTTGTTGCAATTATGAAACCTGGTGTTTCTTTATGTAGTGAGTTTACTTTTATTCTCGCTGCAAGATAAGAATAATCAGGATGTTCAACTGTTAAAGCGGCAGCAGTTTCGGCAAGATAAGTATCAATTTCAACGGAACTAATATCACTATATAAGCCTGGAACAGCTTTTTGAACAACGACTATTGGATCAATATTTAAACCAGTAGATAGAACAGAGACTCTATTGGTTATCTTATCCAGTGAAATTGGCTCTTTACTTCCATCTCTTTTAGTTACCATCATTGAAGAAGCTTTTTCTCCAACTTGTTCTTTTAGTTTTTTAGTGTGATATCTTGAGGCCGCTCTTTGTTCTCTATATAAAACATATGCTCTAGCAACTTTATGATGCTCATCCCTCATAAGTGCTAACTCCACTTGATCTTGTATATCCTCAATGTGAATCATGTCACCGTCTGCAATCCTTCTTGTTAGAGCTGAGACAACTTTATGTGTTAAAGCTTCAACAGTTTTATGAATTCCATTTTGTTGTTCTTTTTCCTTATTTTTATCATTTCTAATTTTTGTTTGAGCTAAGAATGCTTTTTTTATAGCATTTGAAATTTTATCTGATTTGAAAGGAGTAATAGCTCCGTCACGACGTACAACACTTAATGTTAAAATATTTACACTTTTTTCTTCTGAGATTTTTGCTGATACCTGTAGATTGTCTGCCATTTAAATTCTATCCATTTTTAAAAAATTATTGTCGAAAAACACAATATGTAGTGCCGCCGAAAAGGGACAATACAACATTTGCTCAATATCGCAATAAGAACAAAATAAGAACATAAATATTTTTTTTATCATGTCAATCCCTTACTTAATTCATATTTTTGTGAGGCAAACAAGTTATTGAAATATTTACATTTACTTATCAACTTAAGTCACATTTTGTTAACCGAGTCATTTTTTCTTTGAACTTAAATCTGCCATAAATTATTAATAAAAAGCAGTATGCCGAAGATAGCATTAGTTGACGACGAGCAGTCGATTCTCACATCAGTATCTCTTTCTCTACAAAGTGAAGGGTTTACAGTAGATACATTTCTTAATGGAGTTGAGGCCTTAGAGGCTCTTGAAAGCCAATCTTATGATTTGGGATTATTTGATATTAAGATGCCTAAAATGGATGGAAATGAACTTCTTTCAAAAGTACGTTCGAGCAAGATTGAAAATCTAAAAGACCTTCCGATTATTTTTTTAACGTCAAAAGATCATGAACAAGATGAGATTATTGGATTAAGAATGGGAGCTTCAGATTATATAAAAAAACCTTTTTCACAAAAATTATTAAATGAGCGCATAAGAACAGTGCTAAGAATTCATAGCAATAGAAATGAAGAACAAAAAGATAATAGTATTAAAAAACAAAATTTTATAAAAGGTGATTTAATACTAGATGAAGATAAACAATTATGTTTTTGGAAAGATATAGAAATTGAACTTACGGTTGCAGAGTTTAATTTAATTAAATCTCTTGCTCAGTATCCTGGAGTAGTAAAGGATAGAAATCAATTAATGGACGCTATGTATGGTGATTCTATATATGTTGATGATAGGACTATTGATAGCCATATAAAGAGATTAAGAAAAAAATTCAGATCTTATGATAATTCTTTTGATCAAATAAGAACAAGATATGGCTCTGGATATTCTTGGCGTGATTAAAAGATTATTTAGCTTATCAAGTTATAATTTAACATTTCAACTCATTATTCTTAACTTAATTATTGTATTTTTAGGTTTGGTATTTTTATCTTATTTCAATTTCAACTTAATTCAAAATAATAAATTCATAGATAATAGGGATCAATTAATAAAATTAAATTTATCTAATATAACAAAATATTTAGAAAATACTTCAATATTAAGAGTTCCAATTTTTCAGTATGATTATCGTTGCAGATACCTTCAAGATATTGAAGCATACAAGGAGAGTTGTGACTTGGTAGGTAATATTAATCCTATCGAATTGTCAGAACCTGAGTTAGAAAAGTTTACAACTGAACAATTTATATTTCAAAACTTTGGTG
>CACKRO010000032.1 GCA_902602695.1 uncultured Alphaproteobacteria bacterium
ATTGCTAATAAAAATAAAATTAATATTACTGTAATAGGAAAAATAATAAGTGAAAAAGGAATTCATTTCGATTCACATTTAGATATGAAGAATATCAAGAAATTTGATCATTTCTCCTAAAAACTTGATTTTTTCTATAGTTTCTGACATATCACCCAAAGTTTTAAGGAGTTTTCAATGACAACACTGCAGGTATTAATTGTTTTATGCGGTCTAGCAGCCGTACTATATGGCTTAGTAACATCTAGGCAAATTTTATCACTTGGTTCTGGAAATGATAAAATGCAAGAAATTGCCAGCGCTATTCAAGAAGGCGCTAGGGCTTATTTAAATCGTCAGTATATGACTATCGCTATTGTTGGTGTTGTTATTTTTGCCCTAATATGGATAGTTTTCGATTTAGCATCAGGTATTGGTTTTTTAATTGGAGCATTTTTTTCTGGCGCTGCTGGTTATGTTGGGATGAACATATCCGTTAGATCTAATGTTCGAACAACTCACGCTGCTAGTAAAAGTCTTGCAGAAGGCTTATCAGTGTCTTTTAAAGCTGGAGCTGTAACTGGTATGCTAGTTGCTGGATTTGCACTCCTTTCAATTGCAATTTTCTATTTTGTTTTGCACAATTCTGGTTCATTCCCAGGTAGAGAAATTGTAGCTCCTTTAGTTTCATTAGGATTTGGAGCATCATTAATTTCAATTTTTGCAAGACTAGGAGGAGGTATTTTCACTAAAGGAGCTGATGTTGGAGCTGATTTAGTAGGTAAAGTAGAAGCTGGTATACCTGAAGATGATCCAAGAAATCCTGCAGTTATCGCAGATAATGTTGGAGACAATGTGGGCGATTGTGCAGGGATGGCCGCTGATCTTTTTGAGACTTATGTTGTAACAGTTGTTGCAACAATGGTTTTGGCATCAATATTTTTTATAGAAAATTCTTATACAATGATGATATTTCCATTAGCTATTGCAGGCGTTTGTGCATTAACAAGTATAATCGGTACATATTTTGTAAGACTTGGTAAAAATAATAATATTATGGCTGCTCTTTATAGAGGATTTGCAGTATCAGCGATACTATCTGCTGTATTATTATATTTTGTTACTGACTATATAGTCGGATTAAATAATATTTTAGTTGTTGAGGGAACATCTACTCAATTTACTGGTATGTCACTTTTTATTTGTGGTTTACTAGGCCTAATTATTACTGGTCTAATAATATGGGTAACTGAATATTATACAGGGACTAACTACAGACCTGTCCAAAGTATTGCTCAATCATCTACAACTGGCCATGGAACCAATGTAATACAAGGTCTTGCAATTAGCTTGGAAGCAACAGCTCTGCCAGCTTTAATTATTGTTGCGGGCATTATCTCTACTTATTCACTAGCTGGTTTATTTGGCATAGCCATTGCTGTTACAACTATGTTAGCTTTAGCTGGTATGGTTGTTGCACTAGACGCTTACGGACCTGTTACGGATAATGCTGGGGGCATTGCAGAAATGTCAAACTTAGATGAGAATGTAAGAAAGACAACTGACGCGCTTGATGCAGTTGGTAACACTACAAAAGCTGTAACCAAGGGTTATGCAATAGGATCAGCAGGATTAGGGGCACTAGTTCTATTTGCAGCCTATACAGAAGATCTTGATCATTTTGCTAAAGATCAAAATAGTCCTTTGTACGGAATAGAAGTTTCTTTTGATTTATCCAATCCTTATGTAGTTGTTGGTTTATTATTGGGAGGACTATTACCTTTCTTATTTGGTGCTTTAAGTATGACCGCAGTTGGTAGAGCAGCTGGTGCAGTAGTTGTAGAGGTAAGAAGACAGTTTAAAGAAATTCCTGGTATAATGGAAGGTAAGGGTAAGCCAGAATATGGTACGTGCGTAGATATACTTACTAAATCTGCGATTAAAGAAATGATTATACCATCAATGTTACCTGTACTATCACCAATTGTAGTCTATTTTGTTATATTATTTATAGCTGGTCAAGCAGCGGCATTATCATGCTTAGGTGCATTATTACTTGGTGTTATTATAACTGGTTTGTTTGTGGCAATAAGCATGACTGCAGGCGGCGGCGCATGGGATAATGCTAAAAAATATATTGAAGATGGTAATCATGGAGGCAAGGGTAGTGAGGCACATAAAGCTGCTGTAACGGGAGATACAGTGGGCGATCCTTATAAAGATACAGCTGGGCCAGCAGTTAATCCAATGATTAAAATTACAAACATTGTTGCATTATTACTCTTAGCAGCAATTTCATTATAAAAATTAAGGAGTAGTTGGTAATTCTTGCTGAGTTCCAACTCCTCCAAATATTTTTTCTAGCAA
>CACKRO010000033.1 GCA_902602695.1 uncultured Alphaproteobacteria bacterium
TCTATTTAAGAAATTTTTATTAAATTTAAGTTTAATTTCTTTCTTCTCATCAATTATAGCAATATTAGTATCATAAAAATGTTTTTGAAAATCATCTATACTTTCTAATGAAACTTCATTAAAGAATTCATTCTGAAAAATGTATTGAACAAAAGCAAGTCTTGTTTGTGACTTGATATAGTTTTGCATTTTTTATTTCATTAACTCTAAGCAAGCTAATGCAGCTTCTTGACCTTTATTTTTTTGATTAATGTCGCTTCTTATTATTGCTTGCTCTAAATCGTAACAAGTTAAGATACCAAATCCAATTGGAACATTAAAATCAACAGATAAATCCATAATTTTTCTAGAAGTTTCATTAGCAATTACTTCAAAATGATAAGTATCTCCTTTAATAATACAACCTAAAGAAATAAAACCTCTAAAATTATTAATATTCTTTTTAATTAAATAGGGTATTTCAAAACATCCTGGTGCATTAATAACTTCATATTCATAACATTTTTCGTTAAGCGTGTTGCTTGCACCCAATTCAAGATTTCTCGATATATCTGTATAATAATTTGCTGAAACTATTAGAATTTTATTATTCATATTTTTCTTTGATCGACTATTTCAATATTAAATCCATCCAAGGCAATAATTCTTTTCTTAGAATTTGTTAATAATATAATTTTATTTATTTGAAGCAATGATAAAATCTGAGCTCCTACACCATATTCTCTAAGTTCTAATTTATTTTTTGATCTTTTTCTCTTGTTGAAAGTTTTAAGTATATTTGGTGACATATCACTATTAATTAAAACTATAGCTCCAGATCCATTCTTTTCAATAAGCTGAAAAGCAGATTTAATTTCACTTCCAAAAATATTTTTTTCTTCAAATATATCCTTTGTAACATTCAATCTATGCATTCTAACAAACACCGGTTGCATTCCATCACTAAGATTTTTTACTAGTGCGTAATGCTTTTCACCAGAAATAGTATTTTGAAAAACTTTTAAAGTAAATTGTGACCCCATCTCACTTTCGAATGGTCTTTCAGAGATCTGTTTAACAATTTTAGTTTTTTTAAGTCTAAATTTAATTAAGTCACTAACAGTTCCTACTTTCAAATCATGTAATTCTGCAAACTTAATAATTTCTGGTAACCTCGCCATAGATCCATCTTCGCTCATTATTTCACAAATAACACCAGAAGGATTTAGATCTGCCAGTTTTGAAATATCAACTGCCGCTTCTGTATGACCAGCACGTACCAATACACCTCCATCCCAAGCCATAAGCGGGAAAACGTGTCCTGGATAAACAAGATCTTTCTTATTTCTATTTTTGTTTACAGCTACTGATATAGTATGAGCTCTATCAGCTGCAGATATTCCAGTTGTTACTCCTTCTTTTGCCTCAATAGAGACAGTAAAAGCAGTTAAATCATTTTTTATATTACTTGGGTTCATCAAAGGAAGTTCCAATTCTTCAATTCTTTCTTTATTTAAAGCCAAGCAAATTAATCCTCTACCATGTTTTGCCATAAAGTTAATAGCTTGAGAGTTAGCATATTGAGCAGGAATAATTAGATCACCCTCATTTTCTCTATCAGGATCATCAACAAGTATATACATTTTACCATTTTTTGCATCTTCTACAATTTCTTCAATAGAAGATAAATTTTCTTCAATATAATCTTTATTCATTGTTAAAAATAAAACGGGCAAGATAATCAAATTCAATATTTACTTGATCACTTTTGTTTAAAAATTTTAAATTAGTATGATTAAATGTATGATCTATTACCGAAATCTTAAAAGTGTTATTTTCTACTTTTGCTACTGTTAAGGATATACCATTTATTGATATCGATCCCTTTTCTACAATAAATCTATTATTTTTATTAAAATTTTTTTCAAAATGATATTCCCAACTATTATCAAGTTCTAAAATATCACTAACAGTAGTTATAGTATCAACGTGACCATATACAAAGTGACCACTGATTTCATCACCTATCAGAAGGGATTTTTCCAAATTAATTTTATCATTTTTTGAAATAGAATTAGCAAGATTTGTTCTTTTCAAGGTTTCTTCTCCTATGTTTACTTCAAAGCTGAATGATTTCTTGTCTATTTGAGTTATATTTTTTGCTGTTAAACAAACTCCATTACAAGAAATAGAAGAGCCCTCCTTACAATTACTCAAATCAAGATTTGTGGATATTTGATAAAGTCCTTGTTCCTTAGTTTTTATTGTTCCTAAATCTTGAATAATACCTGTAAACATTAATTCACCTGATAGTTTGTATATATGTCATCTTTGAATTTTTTTCCT
>CACKRO010000034.1 GCA_902602695.1 uncultured Alphaproteobacteria bacterium
AATTGTTTCAAAGTATGAAGAAAATATTGAAACGTTCATTCCCAATACATTAGATATATCTGCAACTCTTTTGCCTACATTACCAAAACCTAGGATACCAATTTTCTTGCCTTTAATTTCATTTCCTTTTAAATTCTTTTTTTCCCAAAAACCCTTATGAGTTGTCTCATTGGCAACAGTAATTTTTCTTTGCAATGCAAAAATTAAACCGATTGTATGTTCTGCTGTAGCATTTGTATTTCCTCCTGGAGTATTCATTACAATAATATTTTTATTTTTAGCAGCTTCCACATCAACATTATCTACTCCTGCTCCTGCCCTACCTATAATTTTTAAATTTGAAAGAGAATCAATTAAATCTTTTCGTACTTTAGTTGCAGAACGAATGATTAAACCATCATAGTTATCAATTATTTTTTTTAATTCTTCAATTGATAAGTTTGTTTTTGTATCAACTGAAATATTATTCTTTATTAAAATTTTAGATGCAATGTTATCTAATGAATCTGATATTAGTACTTTAGGCATGTTTTGATTTAATTTCTGAATAAGCCCAATCAATCCAAGGTAAAACTAATTCTACATCTGAAGTTTGAACCGTACCTCCAGCCCATATTCTAAAAGAAGGTGGCGCTTTGGGATATCCATTACAATCAAATCCAACATTATTTTCAGAAAGTAATTTACATATATCAGCCATTACAACTCTTTGACCGCTTTCATCTTTATTAGTAAACCAATCTTCAATAATTTTAAAAGTTATTCCAGTATTTGAGATATAATTATTATCTTCAATTTCGGATAAAAAAGTAACCCAATCTCTATCATTAATCCATTCTCTAATTTTTTGTAGAGAATTCTGGGATTTAGAAATTAATGAATGTAATCCTCCTTCAGAAGAGACCCAATTTAATGAATCAATAATATCTTCAACACATATCATTGACGGTGTATTAATTGTGTTTCCTTCAAAAATACCTTTTATCAATTTTTTCTTTTCAGCTAATCTAAATAGTTTTGGAACCGGCCAACTAGGTGTAAAACTTTCTAATCTTTCAACAACTCGTGGAGAAATTGCTATCATTCCATGAGCGGCTTCTCCTCCTAGTATTTTTTGCCAAGACCAAGTAATAACATCACATTTATTATAATCTATATGCATACCGAAGATTGCTGACGTAGCATCGCAAATGGTTAAGCCTTTTCTATCATCAGGTATCCAATCTCCATTAGGAACTTTAACACCAGATGTTGTTCCATTCCAAGTAAAGATAACATCATTATCAAAATTGACTTTGCTAAGATCAGGTAGTTTGCCATAATCTTCTTCATGAATATTTAAATTATCTAATTTTAATTCACTAATTGCATCTATTACCCAATCTTTACCAAAATTTTCCCATGCAAGGATATCGACTCCCGTTTTACCTAATAGGCACCACATAGCTGCTTCTAAAGCACCTGTATTTGATCCAGGCATTATACCCAATAAATAATCATCAGGTAATTTTAGAATATCTTTAGACTTATCTATTGCTTCCTTTAGTCTTGCTTTACATTCAACAGATCTATGAGATCTACCAGTCAAAGCATTACTCAAAACAGATATATTCCAGCCAGGTCTTTTTGAGGTTGGGCCACTTGAAAAGTTTGGGTTGTTAGGTTTGGTATTAGGTTTATTCATATACTTTTTCAAACTCGTAAACTACTAAGCCATCTAAAGGTTTTGGATCAAACCATGTTGATTTAGGAGGCATAGTCAAATTTTTATTTGCAACTGTAATAACATCACTTATTGAAGATGGAAAGATAGAAAATGCCACACTATCATTATTTTCATCAACTTTTTTTTCTAAAGCTTCTAAACCATGACATCCGGCAATAAATCTTATTCTTTCATCATTATTAACATCAGAAATATTTAAATGTTTTTTGAAAATGAAATTGTTTAAAATATTAATATCTAGTGTATCAACAAAATTATCAGTTTTTAATTCAGTTTTAAAATACAATGAATACCATTTTTTTTCATGATACATTCCAAATTGTTTATTTGATTGAGGTTTGAATGGATTTTTTTCATTTTTTATTTCGAAGTTTTCAGAAATGATTTCTAAAAATTTTTTTTCACTCAAACCATTTAAATCTTTAACAACTCTATTATAGTCAAATATTTTAGCTTCATCACTTGGAAACGCCGCAATCATAAAATCTTCCTGTAAAATATTTTTATTATAATTTAATTCTCTAATAATTTTCAT
>CACKRO010000035.1 GCA_902602695.1 uncultured Alphaproteobacteria bacterium
AAATCGCATCATAAGAGATAAATATTCTCCCATTTTAGCTTCTAATCGAATAGGAACACCGCTAGAACCAAGGTTTTGATATGATAAGAAAAAAGACCATGCCAATGGTGCAATAATATAATAAACCATTGAACCGCCTGCAAAAAATAAAATTGGAGTCGCAACTAAATAGGGTAAAAAAGCTCTCTTTTCTTTTTTGTATAATCCTGGCGCAATAAATCTCCATATTTGTATTGCAATTAATGGAAATGAAAAAAATAAAGCAAAGAAAAAAGCTATTTTTAATTCTGTAAAAAAAGCTTCTTGTAAAGCTGTATAAATAAAACCTTGACCTTTATCTTTGTCAAATAGTTCTACAAGAGGACTAGCTAAAAAGGCAAATAATTCATCTGCAAAGTAAAAACAAACAATGAAGATTAATAAAATATATAAAAAACTCCACAGTAGTCTTTTTCGTAACTCAGTGAGATGTCCTATTAGAGACATTTCTTCAAATTTTTCTTCAGCCATTACAAAAACAACAAATTATTTTTTATTTGAAAATTCATCCTCAGTCATTTTAACTGTTTCTTGAACTTCTTTAATCTCATTTTCAAAATTTTTTTTGATATTAATACCATCTTTTATTTTCTTAACTTCTTTAACAGATTTAGCTAATTCTTTAATCTCTTCTTCTTCTGCAATTTCATTTATAGATGACTTGAATTCAGAAGACATTTTTTTAATATATTTAGTGAAAGATCCAACCTGCTTAATAAATTTTGGAAGATCTTTTGGGCCAATTACTACAACAACTATTATCCCAATTAAGAAAATTTCACTCCAACCGAAAGTAAACATAGTATTTACTTTTCTTCGTCGTTTTTATTCTCTAAATTTTTATCTTCTTTTTTTTCTTCGTCTGACATTCCTCTTTTGAATGATTTGATCCCTTTTGCCATATCACCCATCAGCTGAGGTATCTTACCTCTTCCAAAGAGAAGCAAGACTATAACGAGTACAATTAATAATTGCCAAATACTTGGAGTCATTGCTTGTTTATAAGGAAAGTATGAGAAAAAACAAGAAATAATGGGAATAAAAATGTTTAAAATACAAGAAATAATAATAATTAAAGGTACAAATTTGATACACTTATTGGGAAACTATTAGCTATGTATGCAATTTTAAATCAAGATGAAAATGAAAAACCTAGTATAGTGGAATGAATTATATGACAGAAAGCAAAGTATGTTTTCTATGCGGCAATCATCGTTATTGTATTAGTAAACGAGATTTACTATAAAGATTTAATTGCCTTTAATTTAATTAATTTTATGTGTGGAATAGTTGGAATATATCTAAAATCAAAAAAGTTTGAGAAAGATTTGGGTAAAATGCTATCTGGAATGTTAGTAAATATGGAATCTAGAGGACCTGATAGTGCTGGTTTTGCAATTTATAAAAAAGAAAAAAAAGAAGAATATAAATACTCAATTTGTATTAATAATTTAGTATTTGAAAAATTTAAAATAAATATTTCAAAAAAAATTAAATATAATTCAATCTTAAAAAATTCAGATCATGCAATTTTAAGCTCTAAAGAAAACCCTGGAAAAGTACTGTCTATTTTAAATGAGATTAAAGAAGTTTCTTTAGTCGGTTATGGAAGATCTATTGAAATATTTAAACAAATTGGAAATCCAAAAGATGTAGTAAAAAAATTCAATTTAGAAAAATTTAGTGGCACACATGCTATAGGTCATACAAGAATGGCAACAGAAAGTGCTATCACAACTGACGGATCTCACCCCTACTCAACAGGCTCTGATGTGTGCTTAGTTCATAATGGATCATTATCAAATCATAATAATTTACGCAGAGATTTAATTAAAAGAAGGATAAATTTTAAGTCAGAAAATGATACTGAGGTTGCGGCAGGATATATTTCAAGCCATTTATCGAATAAAAAAAATTTAAAAGAGACACTAGAAAGTGCTTTAAGTGACTTAGATGGATTTTACACTTTTATTACGGGAACTAAAAAAGGGTTTGCTATAGTTAGAGATGAAATTGCTTGCAAACCTGCTGTTATTTCAGAAACAAAAGACTATGTTGCTATTGCATCAGAGTTTCAAGCAATGGCACATTTACCTGGTGTTAATATAGGTAACATTTTTGAGCCTCAACCAGGTATTGTATATTCTTGGGGTAATTAATGAAATTAGAT